>NZ_AZDP01000070.1 GCF_001435525.1 Levilactobacillus koreensis JCM 16448 | reverse complement strand
AATACTGCATAATGATTTTAATTATTTAGCTGTCTACTTGACAAGGAGCCGCGCCTGATCACTTCTGTGGCCCCTTTTTCGATTGACTAATTAAATAGTGCGCGTGACGCCCACAGTCCCCCGACGACCAAAACGGCAATCAAGAAGAACCGGAATAGGGCGGCAAATGCAACTAGGACGATGGCCCCGATAATCACCGTCCCGACGATTCCCAACAACCATCCGGCTAAGCCAAAGACCAACCGGAGAATTGGGAATAACAATAAGAGTAACAATAATAGTAAGACCACGATAATCGCTCCAATCCGTCATGGACACTCCCACGACTAGCAGCCATTTTACACTAAAATTGGCCGTTTGGCACGAATCTTCGTTCGAATTATCCTTTACTTAACCAGCCGTAATCTGCATGCGACCATTCTTCTTCGAATGATAGAGGTTCGCATCGACCCGCTTGTAAAAGTCCAGCGGGTTATGATCACTGGCACTTAAGACGGAAACCCCTACAGAAATCGTCACATTCAAGACCACGTCGTTGTAGGGAATCTTCAAATCCTTAACCGCTTCAAAGACCTGTTCAGCCACTGCTCGCGTCCGCTCCAAGTCGTAGTCCGGGAAGATAATGTTGAACTCTTCCCCACCAGTCCTGTATAAGATGATCTTACTGTCAACCTTCTTCAGCGTGGCCGTAACCGTGCTGGCAACCTGTTTGAGAACTTCATCCCCCGCCAGGTGACCATAAGTATCGTTCACGTGCTTGAAGTGGTCGATATCAAACATGACCATCGATAGGTCCGTATTGTGCGCGGTACTCTGCTGAAATTGGTAGGCAATTGCCCGGTCATATGCCGCATAATTTTGAACACGCGTCAACGCATCCCAATTAGCCGACTGGAAGAGGCGATCCTTGATGCGGCGGTCCTTGTCTTGAATCTTGAAGTAACCGTACATTAGTGTCGCCAACACCGCATAATCCCCTAATTCAATGAAGTACGTGTTCCAGTCCAAGTGGAAACGCAACTTGACCAAGAACCACAGCGCCACGGCAAAGAGCATGGCGATGGTGATGTAGCGTGTATACGGCCAACGCCAGAGGTGGGTACTCTGTTGGTAAGAAATCACGTAGAATAAGACGAATAAAAGCGTGTAGACCCACGACAAGACTGCCGTGAAGTTACCATTCATCAGCATAAAGCCGACACCGGCTAAGAAAATCAGCCAGTGGGGAATCTTAAGTTGTAAGAAATAAGCCACGAAAATTAACAGTAAGAGTTGAAAATTGGTAAACGTCCACGACAAATGACTATCACGAACGATTAGCTGTAATGCAAACACCGATACGACGGCACAGGTCGTCCCGATGGCAATCTGAACCCTTTTGACGTTCACTGGTTTGTTTTGCGATTCGACTTTCGCCGTTACCCAATTAAAAATCGACCAGTACAGCGTAATGACCCCTAGAACAAAGAACACACTTGTGATGATTGGGGGAACTAGCCAAATTGACCATGCCATTGTCTAATCATTCTCCTCGTTAGTTAAGTTTAGTAATTGATTGCCGACCAAAGCACCAATTATTCCCAGCTAGTCCGTACTTTCCCAACGGAAAATACGACCCCGGGCTAAATAACTCACTACTCCTACTATAAGACAAATCATATAATAAAACCATAAACCTTTATATAATATAATATGTTGCCGTGAAAATTAATACGGCCAAAAGAGCTTTCCTGTCTAATTTTTCGGTGAATTTACCCTATTTTTAATCGTCAAAATAAAGTATGATGGTAGCAGACACCTGTAAGGAGGAACTCATACCTATGTATCGTTATTTTCTTCAGCCACAACTAGATGTATCCAACAACTCGTTGATTGGCTACGAGTTGCTGATTCGCCAGCAGGTTGATGGCAAGTGGGTCCTACCCCACAACTTCGCGTCCATTCCGATTGATGTTCAGGCGGACCTCATTAACCGTACGGCCAAAAAGTTAGCTTTAAAAATCGGGTCCGTTTCCTTCAATGTCAACCAAAGCCAATTCATTGACCCGACCATTGCCAATGCAATTATTGCTGCACAACAGCACATTTATCCGGTTAACCTGGTCCTAGAGGTCACTGAAGAGGTCACCGACGAAAAAGTTTCCAATCAACAGATCATCGATCAAGTTCACTTCTTCGATGAACACGTGATTCAGCTAAGCCTGGATGATATTGGCACCGGGGTCAACACTTACGACCACCTGAAGCCCATCCTCCCTTACGCCAGTGAAATTAAATTCGCCATGCAAAACTTCCGGCAGGAAAAACGTGAAAACGAGATTCCTGAGGCCCTGGCTTTCTGGGACAAGATTGCCAAGCAGTACAAGCTTCGTTTGATCCTCGAAGGGGTGGAAAACGAAGAAGAACACGAAATGGCCGACCGCTTAGAGATTGATCTTCGCCAAGGCTGGTTCTATGGTAAGCCCCACCTCTTCAAATTGGATGGCGACAAGTAAGAATCGGTATTTTCGAATACTGGTTCTTTTTTGTTACAGGTAACAAAAAAATAAAGAGCACCAAAACGTTGTTAAATCAACGATTCAGTGCTCTTTATTTATAAACGTCGTCTTAAGTATCACCCGCACGGGGCTCGAACCCGTAACTCCGCCTTGAGAGGGCGACGTCTTAAACCAGTTTGACCAGCGGGCAATGTCATTTACTAGCAATGTCTAATTTACGCTATCCAACAAAAAATGTCAATTGTTCTCTGCATAAAATTACAAAAAATCGGAAATTCATGCAGTTCCAGCTACTTTTTAAAGAAAATTGGTTGACACCAAAAGCGGAACAAGTTACTATTAAATAGTTGCTTAAAGCAACACAGATCATTGGGTATTCGCCAAATGGTAAGGCAGCGGACTCTGAATCCGTAAGTTACTGGTTCGAGCCCAGTATACCCAATAAGTGAATCAACTCGGTGGCCGTTAATATGACGTGAAAACGTTGTGTTAGCGGTTTTTTTAATCCATTGGACTTTTTGGTTTCCATAAATAAAAAAGGTCATCAAAGGGCTTAAACAACAGCAACCTTCAATCACCTGTAAGGAACCACTCTTCTATTCACAAAAGAAAAGCAGTATTTTAGTTCCAATAGCATCAAATATTCGTATTACGCAGGACTACTATTCAAACAGATCTATCGATAATTAATTCCAACCATAACCATTACCGTAGTTATCCCCTTTAGGGTTAGTTTGTTTCGTCAATTTTTTGCTGGTGTAGTAGTACGGTTCATCAACCGGTAGCGAAGATAAATTTTTAGCGTGCAGTACTTTGACCTTCTTACCATCAACCTTGGCCGTCACTACTTTATAACTCTCTAATGCCTGTTTGGATCCCATAAAGCGCTTGCTAGTATTCCAAATACCCCATCTAGTTGACTTGCCGGATTTATAAGCAAACGCCCAATTTTCCTTCCCTTTCTGTAACTTCTTAGCCGGATTATATTGATGTAAAATCGACTTAAACTTCTCGGACTTAGTCGTTCCCCAACCTGCCCAGGTGCCCGTTAGCTTGGTTGCGGTGAAAGTCAACTTGCTGTACGTGAATTTACCGTTATCATTCTTTTCGTAATGGTACCACGTCCGACGTAAAGCCTTAGGATAGGTTTTGAGTGACTTCTGTGCTTTGGCATCTGCCGTCAATTCTGGTGTGGCGACAATTGCTGCAGCGCCCATCGTGGTGGCAACCATTGCAGCACTGAATAGTTTGATTAACTTCATTGTGTTTGCTCCTCTATATTTTATAAGTTTAATCGAATACCTCTTAATATGGCAGGTTTTGGTATAACTTTTTGAGATTCTTCTTGTCATACTTAGTTGGCTTGTCTTCCTTGAATGTCGTAAAATTCATAACACTCTCAAAATTTTTAGACGTATTCAAGCCTAAAATATCTCCGATTGCTGTGCTGCCCCAACCGGCCCTCTCAGTCTTGTTGAAATAGAACCATTTCATCATTTTCCGGGACAATAAAATTTTGTAATTGAAGTACTGAGTTGATATTGAACTCGAACTCTCAGAGTCACTATCTTTTACCGTTGGATAGCTCATTGAGCTAGTGTAAGCATAGTTTTTCCCAGCAGTCTTAGTCGTTGTCAGTACCAAATTAGCCGCCGATGCATCACTCGTCTCTACCAGCTTCACCACTTTCAGATGATTCCAGTTTTTAACTGCCAACTTCCACACGCCACGATAGTAACTCCCAGTTGATGAGATATGGTATGTAATTGTCTTCCGCGGAAAATTGGCTTTTGCTTTGGCTTGCGCACTGACTGGACTAGCTAGACCAATGCCAATCAACCCCAATACGACAATGATGCCTGCAATCCAACGTTTACCTAAACCTTTCATATTTTTCTCCTTTCCTGTGACATAATTATTTTTTAACTATTGTTTCCCTTAAACAGCGTCGAGTTTGACCACATGTACGGTCAATCAGCATTGTCCAGGTCACAAGGTACGCCTCATTATACAAAATCAGCATGACACATTATGTCGTTTGCCATCATTTACCGAAAAATATTTTAAAATCACCAAAAAAAGACCACGCCTTCTCGGAGAAAATCCCAGAAAGCGTGGTCCATTTCAATTCTTACTCATCATTAATCTCAGTGTTTCCGTAACCAACCGTACCCAAATCCGCTAGCGATAACTAGTAAGGCCACGCCCACAATCGTGTCTACCAAACTGTGCGACTGGTTTTCACCGGTCTGTGGTAAGGTCGACCCTACGTATGAGCTGTTGTCATTAGACTGGCCACTACCGTTGTGACTAGTTCCCGTCGATGATCCAGTTGAAGAAGCACCTGCTCCGCCAGTCGTCGTGCTTGGCGCCGTTGTGGTCGAACTACTACTGCCTGACGTTGTCGGTGACGTGACTGGTTTGTTCGGCTTCGTTGGTTTGCTTGGCTTCGTTGGCTTCGCTGGTGTTACTGGTTTTGTCGGCGTTGTCACTGGTGGCACCGTGGTACCAGGCTTCTCCGGCGTTGTTGGTGGCGTCGTTGTTCCCGGATTTTCTGGCGTCGTTACTGGTGGCGTCGTCGCTCCTGGGTTCTCTGGCTCCGTTACTGGTGGCGTCGTTGTTCCTGGATTCTCTGGCTCCGTTGTTGGTGGCGTCGTTGTTCCTGGGTTCTCTGGCTCCGTTATTGGTGGCGTCGTTGTTCCCGGGTTCTCTGGCTCCGTTGTTGGTGGCGTCGTTGTTCCCGGATTCTCTGGCTCCGTCGTTGGTGGCGTCGTTGTTCCTGGATTTTCTGGCTCCGTCGTGCCACTTTCTTCCTTCGTGTCGGTCGCCTTAACGAATACGGTGTCCAGGCTTCCCTCAGTAATCGTAAATGGCACCGGTTCCTTATTCAACGTATAGCCTGCCGGTGGTGTCACCTCAACGAACTGATAGTTACCTGCTGGCAAATTTGGATAGGCAATTGCCCCATCCGCATCGGTCGTTAACCCGGCCTTGATGACCTTGCCAGTGCTGTCCTGCAAGTCATACACGGCCCCGGCCAATTTTTGACCAGTTT
Source organism: Levilactobacillus koreensis JCM 16448 (assembly GCF_001435525.1). Classification (GTDB taxonomy): domain Bacteria; phylum Bacillota; class Bacilli; order Lactobacillales; family Lactobacillaceae; genus Levilactobacillus; species Levilactobacillus koreensis. The sequence goes on along the minus strand of NZ_AZDP01000070.1, from coordinate 29,520 downwards.
CGCTATCCGACTTAGTCAAGATGACCTCACCAGGCACCTCTTCGTCCCCAGTGTTGTTGTCACCATTACCAATTCCAGAACCGCCCCAAACGATCCGCGCAGTGATGCTCTGACCGTTCATAGACGCTGTGTTCAGCCATTCACCACCAGTACCGGAAACTGCTGGTGTCGTGTGGTACGTCATGTTCACGGCCGTCTTAACATTCTCAAACGTAAAAATCAGCGTATTCCCCGCTGACTCAACCGTCGGCGTCAGCGTTCCGCCATCACTGATAAAGTCGCCGGTTGTCGCATCGTAGCGACCAGTGGTGACCTGAACGCTACCACCAACGTACGTTTGACCGGGACCCATATTGTCCGTAATGACCGCTTGACCCATATTGGTACTGTTCGGGTTAAACGCCACGTTCCACGTCAATCTGGCTGGTGACCCATCTGGATTGCGCTGACTGACCCAGCCAATCTTATTGATTCCCCAGTCCAAACCGACATTTTCATTCTGCGAACTCCCCTTAACGTAGAATTTCAGTGTCCCACGCCGGTTCGTCGCCGTTCCAGCCAAGACCCCGTTAAAGGTAATTGTCCCAGTACTTTGGCCCTCTCTGATGGTAAACGTCCCAATCTTCTGGCCGGCATCATCGTAGAGCGGAAAAGTCACATCTCGTCGACCCACGGCTGTATGTGGAAACGTCACGGTTGCCGTATCGCCGTCCTGAATGGTCTCTCCATCTGGTAATCCCCAAGTGTAATCAACCGTGTAGTTGTCCCACTTGCTCAAATCACTTCCATTAGGAATTCGATTCCCGTTAGCATCCGTAATAATAGCATCATTTTCACCCACACCCGAAATCGATATCTCACTGGCATGTGCTGTAATGCTACCAGCACCGAGGCCTCCGACAAGATAGACGATGATGGCTATCAACACACCCACCACGACAGCGGTTATCTTCCTTCGCATCGTAATCCTCCTCCAATTCACCCTAAACCAGTAGCTGGCCACATCCCCAAACAGAGCTTACGGCAATTGCTGGCCTCATAAGCAACTTATTTTAGACAATCATTTGACCGCCTTGTATTTACTATAGCTTATATTTAGTTAGTTAGTCCGATAGTGAGAAAAAAACAGGCGGGTTAATCAGGCAACAGATGGCAACGTCAAATTATAAATGTATCTCTGTTGATTTAATCTCTTCAGCGTCACCACTAACGTTGATAGGACGCCATTTGTCGGCTTATAAGTTGAGCTAACAATTGGCTTAATGGTCTATTCAATCTAGTTGGTTATCGACCTCTCACCAACCAAATTGACCGCCATTGAGGAGCGTTGTGAACGGCGACGGACAAGTTTGCTTTCGGCCTTTAATCGCGGGTAAAAAAAATACCCCGTCAGTCATCTCAACGGGGTATTTCATCATTTATTCTAATTTAAAATTAAAGCCGAGCGTTCAGTTCCTTACCCAACTTTTCAAAGCCAGGCTTGCCTAATAGAGCGAACATGTTCGTCTTGTAGGCTTCAACACCTGGTTGGTTGAATGGGTTGATTCCGTTCAGGTAACCTGAGACGGCAACAGCCACTTCAAAGAAGTAGATCAAGTAACCTAACGTGTAAGGCGTTTGGTCTGGGATGTGAACGCCCATGTTAGGAACGCCACCATCGGTATGGGCCAAAACAACCCCTTGGTAAGCCTTGGTGTTGACGAAGCTCATTGGCTTGCCTTGCAGGTATTTCAGACCATCTAAGTCGTCACTAGCACTTGGAACGTCAACGTCGTTTTGTGGTTGGTCAACCATAATAACGGTTTCCATCAAGTTCCGACGGCCTTCTTGGATGTATTGACCCAAGGAGTGTAAGTCGGTCGTAAAGTTAGCGGAAGATGGGTAAATGCCCTTTTGGTCTTTACCTTCGGATTCACCCATCAATTGCTTCCACCATTCTGCGAAGTACTGGAGCCGTGGTTCGTAGTTTTCCAGTAATTCTGTGGTGTAGCCCTTCCGGTACAGAATGTTCCGTAAGGCAGCGTATTGGTAAGCTTCGTTCTTAGTCAAATCAGGGTTCGTGTAAGCATCTTGTGCGTCCGCAGCACCCTTCATTAATTCGTCGATGTCAGCACCAGAAGCAGCAATTGGCAATAAACCAACGGCAGTTAAGACGGAGTAACGGCCACCAACGCCATCAGGGATAACGAATGATTCGTAGCCAGCGGCGTCAGCTTCGGTCTTCAGTGCCCCACGAGCCTTGTCAGTCGTGGCGTAGATCCGGCTCTTAGCCCCATCAACACCGTACTTCTTGATCAACATGTCCTTGAAGATCCGGAAGGCGATGGAAGGTTCCGTCGTGGTCCCAGACTTCGAAATGATGTTGACGGAGAAGTCACGGTCGCCGATTAAGTTGATCAAGTCATGAACGTAATCGGGACTGACAGAGTTTCCAGCGAAGAAGACTTGTGGTCCTTGACGCTTTTCAGCTGGTAAGTAATTAAAGAAAGTGTCGTGTAAGAAATCCACGGCCATCTTCGCACCTAAGTAAGACCCACCGATACCAATCACAACGAGAACTTCGGAATCAGAACGAATCTTCTTCGCAGCAGCTTTAATGCGGGCAAATTCTTCCTTGTCGTAGTCGTGTGGCAAAGCCAACCAGTCACGGAAATCACTGCCGGCACCAGTACCGTTACGGAGTTCGCTGTCCGCAGCGGTAACGAGTGCTTGCATTTCTCCCAACTCATTGTCATGAATAAACGGGTCAAGTTTGGAACGATCAAAGGCGATATGTGCCATATTTAGATAACCTCACTTTTATTATTATTGACTAGTCCATTATAACGCATTTCTCTAAAATGTAAATGGTATAGTCCAAATTTTTTTATAAATAAAAAAGGCCGACAACGCCCGTCATCAGCCCGTTTATAACTATTTCATTATGCCGAGAGTTACCCCACCAGCAACAACTAAAAGTGACCCAATTGTAATGTAGACCATTTCGCGATTGGTCTTCTTTTCGCCCAGTAGCCAGATGCTCCCAAAGGTTGAGATGACGATCCCACATTGAGCCAGGGAGTAGCTAATGGCTAGCCCAACCGATGGGATGGCCATGAACATGAAGAAGTTCCCAACCCCCCAGACCAGTCCAGTTAGCATGTTCTTCGCAGTGGCCTTATGCCAAACCTTCTGCCGAGAGAACATCACGAAAATCAAGGCACCCAGGATCATTCCGATAGACTGTGGGAAAATAATAGTCTTCGACGAAATTCCAGACATGTTCACAATCACCGTGTAAAGCACATAACCAATCGTAGAAATCACGATGGCTACGGAACCTTTACCGGCTTCCATGTGTTCCGTACCCGCAACCGCTTTCTTATCACGCAGGGAGGTTAGGGCTGCACCGGCGATTAGGACGATAACAGCAATGGTTCCCATCGTGACCATCTTAGTGGTCTTCCATTCATGGAAGAGCAGTACCCCGGCCAGCGCCGTCCCCACCAATTGTAGCCCGGTTGAAATTGGCACTGTCCGTGAAATCCCAATAAACTTCATGGATTGGAATTGTTCAAACTGACCAACGGCCCAGCAGAGTCCTGAAGCAACCCCAACCAACATTGCCATCCAAGTCAATTGACTGTGGAAGTACACTAAGGAGAAAATCCCAAAGACGACGGCGCCGGCGGTCATCCCCAACGTTTGTTGGTAAGATGTCCCCCCGAGTCGGCCACTAATTAATCCAATGCTACCCCAACACACCGTTGGAATTAAAGCTAATAATACACCCATTTGTAAACCTCAACTCTCGTTTCAATTCTGACTTTTCTCTCTGTAAGCGCTTCTTAATTTGCAATAGTAAGTTTAAATGTTTCCATTCCAAAAGTAAACCATTGTTGTCTAAAAAAATACCGATTGGCAAGTGGTCTATCTTACCAATCGGTACTCCTTGTGTTAGTTTTCAATCGTTTTCATTAAACAATCGTTAGTAGTAAACCCTTTAATGATTCACTGTGTCGGTCCGCAGCATTGCTTTGAAAATCAGCTGGTGACTGAAAAGTTGTGGAAACACTTACAGAACCGGTATAATTTTCAACGGCGTCATTCACCGTCTGCCGTAAACGTTTCAAGTTGTACGTTGGTGTCGTGGTCGTGACCAGCACCTGTGAACCGGTATGGGTCAATTTCAGTGCCTGTTCGAGCAGCTCTTGCAGGTCCTGTTCCAAGGTAAAGGCCCGCTTCTTTCCCCGAACGAAAGCTGGTGGGTTGATGGCGATCGTGTCAAACGTCAACTCATGCTTCACGGCGTAATCCAAGTAGTTGGCCACGTCCATAGTCCGCATCTCAACGGCTGCTTGATCCAAGTTGTTCGCGTCCAATTGCGCTTGGGTCGCTGTCGTTGCCCGGTTCGTGGGGTCAACGGTGACGGCTTCCACCGCACCACCGACCATGGCAGCCGTGACCACCCCGGTTTCGGCACTAAATAGGTTCAACAGGCGCTTTTGTGCGCTATCCGCCTTGACCCAGTCCCGGATATCACGGAATTCTAAGGCCAACTGTTGGCGACCAGACGTTAAGTCAACGGGATAAGCAATCCCATTTTCCATAATCGTCATCGGTTGCTTGCCCAAGTCGCCCCGGACCAGCTGGGCCTTTTCCTGACCAGCGGAGACGGAGACGATTGGAAAGGCCTTACCCACGATACGGTCAAAGGCGGAGTAGATCAACCGTGACTGTTGCTTCAGGGCTTGGTTCTCCCAACGAAAGACGTATATGCCGTTGTAAACGTCGATGGTCAAGCCACCAAGGTTATCACCAACACTGTTGAACAGGCGGTAAGCGGCAACGTCAGCGAAGGCTGAACGCCGGGCCGCTGCTGCCCGCAATTTGCCAGCGAAGAATCGTTCGTCAATTGCTTCATTTTCCCGTAGGCTCAGCACGTAGCCGATACCACGGTGTTGTTTTGCAAAGTAAGCTGTGGCGACGAAGTGACCGTGGTTTTCCAATTGGACCCACGCGCCATCCTCGAAGTCATTATGGTTTTCTAGATCGGTTAAAGATACGATGGGATAGCCGTCCTCGAACTTACGGACGGATTTTCCGGTAATTTGTACTCGTTTCAAAAGTTTCCTCCTTAAGTGGTTCTTCTCATTGTAACATGCCACGCGGTTCAGCACAGCTCCTGATTACTCGGCTGGCTTGGCCCGTTCAGAATTCGTCTGATGCTGGTCGGGGAAAATGACGGTAAAGGTCGTGCCGACCCCTTCCTTACTGGTAACGCTGATTTTCCCGTGGTGCAGTTGAACCAGCTGATGCACGATGGATAAGCCCAGACCGGACTCGCCATACTTGGTGTTCTTCCGTGACGGATCGGCCTTATAATAGCGTTCCCAGATGTTCTGCAGCTGTTTGTCGGACATTCCCATCCCGGTATCGGCAACCTTCACGATGGTCTCCTCATACCCTCGCTGGGCGGAAATGGTGATGTTCCCCTGCTGGGTAAATTGAATGGCGTTCTGCGTAATGTTGAACATGATCTGGACGAACCGGTCGTAGTCGGCATACACCGGAATCTCCTTTGGTGCCTGTAATTCTAGTGCATCCCCGCTATCATCGGCCTTTTGCTTCAGCTGTTCCACAATATTATGCAGGGCATCGATGGCGTTGAACTCGTGCAGGTTGAGCATGATCTGATTTGAACGAATCTTTTCGTAGTCCAAATTCTCGTTGACCAATCGAATCAGACGACTGGTCTCACTGCGCATCAACTCGATACTCTCTTCCTTACTCTCCTCGGGAATGGCATCGTAAGCCAGACCCTCAAGCAAACCGTTGATGGTGGTCAGTGGTGTTCGCATTTCGTGAGAAGCATTGGCCATGAATTCCCGACGACGTTCTTCCTGGCGTTGAATCTCTTCTTGTGAATCCTTCAACGAGTGGGCCATGCCGTTAAAATCGTTGATCAGGTCATCAATTTCGTCCCGATTGCGGCTCGCCATTTGAACATCGTAGTTTCCTTTGGCCACTTGATTGGTCGCTTTTCGCAGCCGGTTGATTCGTGACGTGTAGTAGCGCGCCAAGATATAACTGGCAACAATGGCTACTAAACACGAGAACAACAACGATTTGATCAGATTACGATTGATCTGGTTGACGTTGGTGTTGATGTCGGAGACGAAGGCCCCCATCACGACGACCGCAACCAACTTATTATTATAGAAGTAAGGTTTCATGACCTCAGTCACCGCTGGACCCACCTGGCCGTTTTTATTACGGACCCGCCGATCGACAACTTTGTGAATGATTTGATTATTTTTTAACTTCTTCCAATCAGAGCTGGCGATGGACTGTTGATAGACATTCGCTGGAAAGACGATGCGGTTCGATGAATTATAAATGGCCGTACTGACCGCCTGGTTTTGCAACAACTGCTCGCTATTTTCCAGCGCCGTCGTGTCAAAGTTGACGACCTTCGGGTGCTGTGAGCTGATTCTTAATGACTGTTCGATCAGGCTGTTGGCGTACTTTTCCAGTGAATTCCACGTATTGCTGTACACCATGTGCCGGGTCATCTGCGAGTACGACACGCCCATTAGGACCAGAATAATCGTGATGGCCGCAAAGAACCCCAACATTTGTTGATACATTAGCTTCATTGTTAGTTTGCTCCACTATCGTCAAATTTATAACCCACCCCCCAAACAGTTTGGATAATCTGGGGGCCAACCTTTTCGATCTTCTGCCGTAACTTTTTGATGTGGGCGTCCACGGTGCGTTCGTCGCCGTAGTATTCGTAATCCCATACCAATTGCAGGAGCTGTTCCCGCGAAAAGACCTGGCGTGGTTTCTGGGCTAGCGTCTTGAGTAAGTCGAATTCTTTAGGCGTTAAGTCTTGAATCTGCCGGCCATTTAGATAGGCCTCGCGGGTCTTCGTGTTGAGCTTAAAATTCTCAGTGACCACGTCAAATGATTCCGTGTCATTTAATGGTGCGGCGTCCGTCTTCGAAATGGGACCGAGTTCGGCGCGCCGGTGTAGGGCCTTGATCCGCGCAATCAGCGTGATGGGACTAAATGGCTTGGTGACGTAATCGTCCGCCCCCATTTCAAGGCCCAAGACTTGGTCACTCTCCGAATCCCGCGCCGTCAACATGATAATTGGCACGGTCGGCGACAGCTTGCGAATCTCGGCGCTGACCTGCATGCCGTCCATCCCGGGTAGGTTCAGGTCCAGCGTGACCATGTCCCAATCGTTGGGCGCGGCGGCAAACATCTCGACCGCTTCGTTTCCGTCGTAGGCGAATTGCGCGTCCCACTGCTCCTTCTTAAAGAACATGGACATCATCTGTGATACTGAATGGTTGTCTTCAATCATTAATAACTTCATTGCTACCTCCAAAAGTTCAGTCTCTCACGTACTCGGAGCCGGCAAAAAGTTAGTGAGTCATAGTGTCTTGAACTTAACAGGTTAATCAGACATCCCCATGATAGAATCATGAAGTTTCTGTAACTTTTCGCCGGTTACTTATTTTTCGGCCGTGTGGGCCCTTAATTACCTATTATACTATACCGTGGCCGCCGATATTTCCTTAAATTAGCTGCAAACAAGCGAAATAGTTTTCACGACCGCTGAGATATGCTACACTATACAAGTATCGTCATGGGGCTGTTCTGGATTCGACTGGTATAGGTTGAAGCTTGACTGCGCGTCGTAGCGGCATCTACGTTAAAAGGTCCAGTTTATTATAACTGCAAAAAATAATAACAATTCTTACGCTTTAGCTGCTTAATAGGCGCTTAACGTAGATCCTCCTAGGCTTGCCCGCGGTCTAGATCTGGGTCCTAAATTTAACGGGCTTACGCTAACGGCTCCCACCTGAAGTACGTTAGAAGAGATGAATCAGGTTAGCTGAGTATGTGGGCCCTGACAGGCGGCAAGTTATTCAGTGAAACTTTAAGTAGTCTGCCTATGCGTGTAGACGTTGAGTTGGCAATATGCTAGGACGCGGGTTCGATCCCCGCCAGCTCCATTTTTCAGATAAACCCATGATGTAAGCACCGTCTTAACACCGTGGTTATAGGGTTTCAAGTTTCTGCGTATCACATAGAAAACCATAGAATGGCATTCAATGGCATTCAAAATGGCATTCACGAAATGACCCAATAAACCAGCGGTGATAGGAATAAATGGCTGTTAGTCAAATTGACTAGCAGTTTTTATTTTGGACTATTTGCTGTTGTCTAATATAATGCAACGCCCAATGGTAACGTTGCATTTCAAAGGGAGCGTTTTTACTTGCGAAATGCCCCGCTTTCACCTTCCCTATCGCTTACCTAGCAGGGGATAAAGCCTATAGATTACGCAGCTTAGAGATCCCTTATAACCTTGGCAAATACGAGCATTTACCAGCATACCGTTGCATTTAAAATGCTATCAAATGTCAGCATGGAAGCTCACCATAACCTTATAAAGGCTTATCAATCGTTACCCTTAATCGCTCCATTTAACCTTAGGGTTTACTAGGGTAACGCTCCCTTTCAATGTTGGGGTTTGCAAGGGTAGCGTTCCTCTTGATCAACATCACAATCAGTCTGAATTTGAATTATTTTGGGTGCACCCTCCTAATACAAAAAAGGTGCACCCGTCTTTTGCGATAGTACCGGTATTACTGAGCACTGCACCATAGTGTTTGTTTCACAATAAGGTACACTAGTAAGCTGTCGCGATTTACGACTACCTAGCCTTCTCCTGAGGCAGCGCTGGTTTAATACTCGCAAAATAATCCGACAAAACCCGACACTTTGAGCTTTTCTAATGTCTCCAAAACCCCTACACATTCGTTATATATTCTTTTTAGGGTGTCAGAAATGTCAGCATGATTTCTCTTTTTAGGGCCTCCACAATCTCCACATATTCGTTATACATCCCCTTTAGGGTGTCCGAAATGTCCGGATAGACTTCACCGTTTCGTAACGCTCCGATTCCATCAAACGTAACGCTCCTATTGGCATAAGTATCTCGAATGCTTACGTGCCAGCAGTTTACGCCTTATTTTGTGTTAAATTGTTTCAGCACAATCCGTGTTTGTTTTGTAATAGGCCGTTAAAATTCGTATCGCGGAGTTTCCCGCTGTAGTCATGTTTTGTGTTGAGTTCGTTTCGGCAATCTGTGTTATTTGAATCGTAACGCTCCCTTTTAACGCTCCAATTGAAAAACGCCAACAAATGCCAACATTCCCAAGACACTAGCATTTGTTAGCATTTATGATCCGCGTTGTTTTGTAATAGGTCTAGGAACGCTCCATAACTCCTTGAAAAAAGTTAAGTTTTGTCAAGTTTTGTCAAGTCGTTTATCCTATACTCTTCCGCTTTGAATGGCAGGTTTTAGCAGGTAGTAAACTAGCTCTGGCGATTATGTTACAATACCCATGTTAGGTTAATTTGGTGAGGCTACTGGCGGGTAGTACACTACAAGTAAAAGCCACCCTACCTATCCCTCATGGTATAATTACCATTGGGAGGCGGGGTGGCTTCTCACGTTCAGGTCGTTAATAGCGGCCTTTTTATTTTGGATATTTTTCTAGCTGTCGCAACATAGCATACGCGGTCTGTCGCTGACTTTCGGTACTATCCGGGTCACCTAATACCTGATTGGCAACTCCTCGAATTACATAACTGTCGGCTGCCCATCCATTCTCAGTCTGAATAAAGTGATCATCACTGTATCCCTCATACATGGGGTACATTCTTTTTAGTCCGGCCACAGTGTCCGGCTCGTACTCACCATGCTCATTCTGACTAAAGCTAGCAACAAATCCTTTATCAATGGCCTTTTGAGTTGGACTGCCATCCTCGTTTAGCATCCCTTTTTGCACCATGATTCGATAAATCTGTGCCTTAACGTCGTTCTCTTTGCCCGGAATAATTGTTCCCTCTTGTGCTGCAATGTTATAGGCATCTTCTACTAAACTTGGGTAAACGATCTTCATTACATATTGCCTCCGTTCACTTTTTTTAATTGATACTCGTTGCCTCTGCTGTCAAAGTACCGGTGCTGGTCCTTGCCATAGCTCACGATATGGATTGTTACGTTGCGTTCTCTCACAGCCGGTAGTGCACTGTGATAGTTTAAGAACTGGCTCACGGCCTGAATACTCTTGTGCTGGCGGTTCGCAATCGCCTGTCTACTCAATCCCTGATTAATCAGTTTAGCTAGTTCTGCCTGCTTTCGCTTAGTTACTGGCATCCCCGGCGTAACCGCTCGATGCTTTCGGGGATGGGGTTGCTGTGGCCGTCTACTAGGATGCTGTTTAATCTGTTTGAGATAGGCTTCAACTTCGGCATCATCTAAATCCATCTCAAATGCAATTTTCCGAACTGACCAGCCCGACAGCGACAGTCTATACATGTCCCAATGCTGTTGCTGTAATCGCTCCTGATTGCGTTTATCTTCTTGCCGGTATAAATGACTGGCATACGCCTTGGCGGCCTTACATACAGCGCAATTTGCGTCCTTGCAGCGGTCTACTCGATGGCTACCTAGAAGCCTAGTAAGTCCTTTTGACGTGTATTGATAGCCTTGCTTCACACAATCACCTCACTTAAACATTCCGTATGGATAGCGTACTAACGCAATACGCAATTTCGTACGCAATCTCTGTTATCAGTTTCTACAAAAGATATGCGTAAAATTGTGCACATCACCGGAATGGCTTGTCACTAATCATGCCTACTAGCATGTCCCATCCCTGTTCGTCCATGTATTGGGGATGCTTTTCAGCAAAACGCTTAATTCGGTCGCTATTTTTAACTTGATGCCACCGTACTCGCTTTATCTGGTATCTAACTTGCTTAACCCTCATCGTTACCCATAACCGGGGATAACGGCCGGTGTTGGCCTCAGCAATCAAACGGTCGGCTGCTTGTTCTAAGGAATCTACCTTACGAGCCACCCGTTGCTGGTGCTTAAACATACATGCCAACTCTTTTTCTTCACGTTGCTTAGTCTTAGCTGACACTTTCAGCGCCCCCATCCCCATTTACTGGTTCAATGACTGGCTTTAAGTTAGCCTTCCAGTTAACTAGGTCGGCATTCTGAATGGCCGTTAGCCGGATATTCATACTATTAATCTGATGTTCATAGCCGGTGATACCAATCTGCCGTTCATCCTCGTTAGTAGCAATAAATATTCCCTTATGCTGGCCTGACCGTAGCGCCACGATAGGGACACCGTGTACGTTGACCAGATTACTGATAGACTCCCGTACGGCCCGAATGGTTAAACCAGTTAGCTTGCCAATATCATCCGTACTGGCCGGGCTTTCTCCACCAACGGGGATGGCATTTAATACATCTTGCTCGATCATACTTGGTTTCATTTTTAGTCACTCACTTTCTCACTCTGAATCAGGTATCAATTCACTGTCACTTCTATTTATTCTTTTTCAATCAAATTAAGTGTCACAGACGTCACAGTGTCACAAATACTATTAGATCAACGTTTACAGCTATTTTAAAGTGTCACTTTACTGTCATTAAGCGTCACAGCCATTCCTACCTTGTGACACTTTGTGACGCTTATGTGACACTTATTATTTCTAAGGAATGCTGCCATATAAGAGATTGTGACGCTTAACCACTTGTGACACTTAATATCTATAGAGTATTTATATACCCTCTAATTTGATGGCCCTGACTTCTAATACGCTGATACTGCCAGTCAGGCTCATTATCCATGATGAGTTTTATCTTTTTCGTTTCTCCACTGATACGGCCTGACAAATAGCTATCCGCTTGCTTGTTGAAAACGACTGCCAATATTTCCCTTATACTGGTTTGTGCCATTGCTTCTTTCTTATCACTGAGATGAACACCCAACCACTCTGGCTGACTGTCCTTGGAGTTATCACCATCTACATAATGTTCAAAGTAACTGTGCTTAAGGCTAAACGTCAACTCATCCCAATTTGAAGGAACCGGCATAGCTAGATATTCTTCTATTGCGTCCTTCAACGGGTCAACTACTTGTGCTTCATGCTGATAAGACTTGGCCTCATCAATAGTTCGTTGATCAAGATATAGTTTTTCACCGGCATCTACCCACGTTTTAACCTCAGCTAATATCTGAAAAATGTCTCCCTGAACCGGCTGCCACGGACTTTTTACAGCACGATTAATACCACACCGGATTGGATAGAAACGACGTTCTCCCGTTGCATCTTTCAAGTAGTCATGCTGATTAGTTGTCCCGATAAATACGTTCTTACGGGGATGAAACGTAGCAAAATGACCGTAACTATTTCGATAGTTATCAGACAAAATGCTGGTAAAGTTCTTTAGGGCCTCCACGTCTGTTTTCTTCATTGCTGATAACTCAGCAATTTCAACAATCCAGCTACCTGTTAGCTTCTGCAAGTCGTCTTTAGTTTTTCCCATTGTGTCTAGCGAACTATTAACGTAGTCAGGAGCTAGTAAACCTACAACTGTACTTTTACCTAATCCCTGAGGGCCTTCAAGAATAGGAATGATTTCAAACTTACACCCGGGATGATAAACGCGCGCCACTGCACCGGATAACCACTTACGAGTAACCATTCGGGTATAGTGATTGTCCTCAGCTCCAAGGTAATCAGTAAAGAACCTTTCAGCTCGTGGTTTCCCATCCCATTTAACCTTCTCTATTCTTTCTTTAATAGGATTAGAAGAGTGTTCCCTAGCAACCGCTGCAATGGCATCCTGCAAATTATCTGTAGTAAAGAGCACATTATATTTTTCATCCAGATATACGCGAATAATTGAATTGTCATCATCTTTCCACATACCTGCCTTTTGATGAGTCACCGGGTTGTCTTTGAGTATTGAAATCTGTTCCGAAAACTCATCAAATGCCAGTAGTCCCTTTAAGTTAGGATCGTTTTTTAAATACAATATGATGTTATGAAGCGAGCTTAGTTTGATGCCACCGTTGGTCGTTCGGCGTAAATCATCCGTCCAATCACTGGCACTATCAGCCTCAGCAATCCGTTTATCGCGTTCGGCCGCTAGCCGCTTAGTTTCTGCATCCATTTCCACGCTATCACCTCACAATCGCTTTATGATTGAGTAGAATATTTGATTAACCTCTTTGTCCGGTAAAGGCACTTCTAAGTGATCATTGGCAAATTGTAACAGCTCATAAGCCGTTGTTGTTTGGCAACCCGTTTTGAATATTTTCCCAACCAGTGACGTTAAGAACACATTGCGGTTACCCGCTGCTGTACCTTGCACTAAATCATCTAACCAACGACCAGCCCACGTCTTCTTAGTTATTGAGGCGTTCTCTCGTGACACGTTCACATTCTCTTTGAACAAGTCATTGAGTAGCCAGTCAGGAGCCACCTTTGCTTGCACCAATTGCTGACCGCCTACCGGATGGTAAGAACGTTTCTCGATTATACTAGGGGCAATCACCACAAAATCAGTCAGCACATCCACACCGGGACGCCAATTAACCTCTCGATGGGGATGCTTACTAGGTACCGCGAAAAAGAAATGTAGTCCATTCCCCGGCGTCTGTTCAATGTAAGTATCAGTTGGCAACTTATGGCCACCCTGCTTCAACTCAGCAAGACTAGCTACCCCATCATGGCCGTTCTGGTGTCGGTCAACGTCCACAACTAGTAGGTTAGACGTATCTAAACGCAAGCCAATGTTAGTAGTCGGCTCTGCCTCAAACCAGCCTGAAACGGCCTGTAAATCGCTTGTCGCTGACTTGTAACCGTCCATCCCCCTAGGTGGTTTCTTACTGTTGGCAATCAGTGGGAATAGCTTGAATCCTTGCTTGGCTAATGCCAGTGCATACTCTTTTCTATCCACGATGGCCACCTCTAATCCGTATGGCCAACATTGGGGATGATTGTTAGTGAGTCCCTAACACTGGAATTATTGACTTTAAGCCGATGTATCTGCCCTGCAATTGAATCTCTTTGCTTTTGAGTCAGATTAATTCTGTCCATAAGCTCCTGTAAATAGTCCAACTGGATTAGGGTACCGTTCAAATTCACCTCAGCCTCATGTAAGACCTGCGATAGATGCTTAGACTGATTGTTCATGGCTGCCGGCCTCCCCTTTCTTACCAGTTAGATAAGCTACTGAATTTTTTAACACGTCATTAACAGTCCCTAACCAACTATCCAAGTCCATCGCCTTATCTGACAGCAGCATAATAATCTGTGCTGCTTGATAAATAATTAGGTCGCGATCATCTAACTTGCTTCTAAGCTCACTGGCGCTAAGCCTAAAGTAATTCTCGCCTTGTGACTTTTTCTCTAGGGTAGGCTGAACCAGCTCACACAATGCAATAGCAGCACTATTATTCGCTTGTGCCTTGCCAGTCGTAATCCGTCCTTGCTGTAACTCATCTAAAATGGCCGTTAGTCCTGCACCATTTAACTCATTTCTGTCCATAAACATTGCCTCATTTCTTAAAATCAATTAGAATAGGCAATGAAAAAAGCATACAAGTGCTTGAAATAACTGCACGTATCAGCTCGCCAAAGTTGAGATACGTGCTTTTTGTATGCTCTGATTTTCATTGTGTATTCTCCAATCTGAACTAAACCCTAGATTAGGGCTTGGTTACTTAAACCTCCTAGCCACCATGCCGGTTGCCACACCTAAACCATAACTGCCAAAGAAGCCATCTAACAATAGATTAAATAACATGATCCACTCACCTTCTTTCAAGCTCCAACTACTAAATGCCTACCACCGCTGGTTTTGTCTACAATTGCAACATCCACTCAGTAATTTCTCGCTTATAACCAACCACTTTATCCACCTCAGGAAGAAAATGAATTGGAAGGCCGTTGTTAATCAATATGGTTAGTGTTCCCGGTGATACTTTCAGCCACTTTGCAATGGCCTGTTTAGATGGCAACCACGGGCTATCTATGGCAGTTTGTCGCCTAGCTTCTTTGATAGCCGCTTCAATTGTTGCCATGACCTGTTTCTTAAGTTGTTCATCATACTCAGGCGGTAACATGACCCGCAACGCCTGTTCATCCACGGTCTAGGCCCCCTCATTTTGCTGTTGTTGGCAGCTTCAATGTAACTTGTAAAATCACCCCCTTAATATTCAGCACATTCTTAATCTGCTGGTAGTCCATCCCCGCACCTAAGAACGTTATTACCCGCTGCTTAACCAGGCGCACGGCTTCTGCTTCTTCACTGGTTAGGTAGTGCGTGATAGGTTCATCACGCGGGATAGACCGTACCTTACGTAGCTTAGTGGAATCCACACCCAACGCCTGCCGGTACACTAACCGATTGAAGTTAGAGAACTCATGGCCGTGTTGGTCAATCTGACTTTCAGCAACGGCAGTGCCTAATCCTTTTGAGAACTCTTTGCCTAGTTCAAAGCGGGCACGGCGTTCGACTAACTCACGCTGCATAGCATAGAATTGGCGCACTAATTCTTCTTTGAAGTCAGCTACTCGCGGCGTATTCTTTAGGAAGGTTATAAGTAACGTTGCTTGCTGCTGATTGAGTAAAAAGGTCTTAGCTTTTTGACCACTAATCAAAGGTGTCATTTTAAATAACAGCTCTCCACGGTTAGCCCGCTTCAACCGTTCCACATTTTTGTTCACCGTGACATTGATTGAATGATGTGTGATTCCTGCATAATCCGCGATTGTATCAGCAGTGGTAAATGCCTCTGCATCCACCCGCGGGGATGATAAAAACACTAGGTCGTTCATTCATTAGGCCTCCTTGGCCAACTATTTTGGCGTGTACTCGATTAGTTCAGATAAGGAAACCTGCAAGTAATCACAAATCTTTTTCAACGTTCTTAATTCAACGTTGGCCTTTCTGCGATAATAAAGTTCAGTAAGAGTTGTCCGACTAATTCCGGTTGCTTTATATACATCATCAATCTTTAACAATCTTGAACCTAACAATGTTGAAAAGTTATTTACCATAAATTCCATCTCCGCTCCAGTACAATAGTGACTAAATTAGTACACTTTACTGCTCAACATAATTAATCTATCACCCTTTTTAACCATTGTCAAATACTACATACTGTTGTACACTATTGTGTACAGACAATAGGAGGTGTTATTTTTGATTGTTACTAGGCTGAAACAACTACTAGAAAGCCATAATATAAGCATTAATGAACTCTCGGAACGAATCAAAGTAGGTAGACGTCCATTGACTCAGTTAGCAAATAATGAATCTAAAATGGTAAAATTCGAAACAATTGAAAAATTAATGAGTTTCTTTAGACTGTCCTCGTTCGATGAGTTATTACTTGTTGCTATTTCAGATAAGTACACTGTCACAAGTGAAATATCTCATCCCCTTTCCAATGATGACTTTGGTAGCGACCTTAAAGTATTCTTTCATGATGCCAACAATGAATCTACAACACTTCCACTCAAAGGAACGATATACACAGGTAGTGATTTCTTGCTGCTTGATCTAACCGGTGAGTGGGATAATATGGAGTCTCAGACAACGGACTTCCTCGCAGGAATTCTAAGCATTGGTCAACAAGAGTATGAGTTATTAGCACGAGATATTACTCTTTCTGTTTTAGAATCCCCAGCAGTTAAAAATTCTAAAATATCTTTTTCCAAAATCATTTTTAAGATGCCTATAGTCTCTATTTATTCAGACGATGCTGTAGGCAACTATCTGTGGAACGCCCACGATTTAATTCAAGAGAGTTTTTTGGATAGCCTAGACGAAAAGTATTCTACAGATTGATACTCACACTCCTACATACCTACCACCGCTGGTATGAAAGGAATAGAGCACTATGGCAAGCATCAAACAATACACTGACCGCAACGGCCAAAAACGTTACCAATTTCAGCTTTACGTGGGAATCAATCCACAGACTGGCAAGGCACGTAAAACCTCACGCCGGGGCTTTAAAACGCAAAAAGAAGCCACCCTTGCCGCTTCTAGGTTAGAACTAGAAATCAGTAAAGGTAGCTTCGATAAAAAAGATAACAATATTCTGTTTGAGCAAGTCTATCAGGAATGGTATGCCTCATACACGAACACCGTCCGCGAGAGTACGACCGTTCGGGTTCCTAAGATATTCGATAATCATATTCTACCAGCTTTTGGTAAGAAGCGTATTAGAACCATCACGCTATCAGACGTGCAGCGGGCGCTTAACCAGTGGTTCAAAGAAGTTAAGGTCAACTACAAGCGCTGGTACAACTTTGCTAACAAGGTCTTCAAGTATGCTTTAAAGCAAGGATATATTACTAAGAACCCGGCTGAGATGGTTACCATGCCCCAACGCCGCGATGGTTGGCAACGAGATGCTAACAAGTTCTGGACAAAAGAACAACTTCTCCACTTCTTTAGCTTCATTGATCCCGTGGAAGAAATTGAAAAGTACACGTTATTCCGGGTATTGGCTTACACTGGCATTCGGCGTGGCGAGTGCTTGGCCCTGACTTGGCATGATATTAACTTCAAGCAAGGTACGCTGCATGTTAATAAAACCATCACGCAAGGTACCGGCGGCAAACAGATTGTTCAACCACCTAAGACTAGCTCTGGCCGCCGCACAATTATCTTAGATCATGACACAGTAGAGTACCTGAAAAAGTGGCGGGTTCGGCAACAACGGGTCTACCTCATGCTAGGTTACAATACCATGCAGCCGGAGCAATTAGTCTTTGCCAACTCTAAAAACGGGATGAAATCCTTAAACACACCGGGCAAGTGGCTGCATGCTATCGTTGATGATAAACCAGAGTTACCCAACATCACGATCCACAAGCTCCGTCACACCCACGCTACCATTCTTTTAGAAGCTGGTGCATCCATCAAAGAGGTACAAGACCGTTTAGGCGATACCGATGTTGATACCGTCATGAATGTTTATGCTCACGTCTCAGACCAGCAACGACAAAATACGACCGATAAACTAACCCAATTCATGGAATCCTAACAACCACAATATTGCCTGAAAAATGGTCAAAATTGACCGGATGGCATTCAATATGGCATTTACTGAATTTTAAAAATGGCTTAGAACCCTATTAAACCGCGTTACAATAGCAACATTACAAATAACGGTTCGATCCCCGCCAGCTCCATAAATGCCAGTACGTTTAAAACCTATGACGAGAAAAACCGCATTCCTTCGCGAATGTGGTTTTTTTGTGGCATCAGATATCTTGTTAGAATGGGTGTGTTTCTAGCCAATTTCTAGCCAAAAATATAGTTTCGCACACGGGGTTGAATAGAGTTAAGGTCAACTAAATTCTTTTGAAGGGGGCTGGGACAATCTCAGGCCCTTCTTTATGCTCCAAATATCTATGACGAACGGCCGTCAACTCCACTGCCCCCCGATCGACAAACAATCCAAGCCGGAATTATTCGTCGATCAACGTTACTATTCACCGACTCCCCCCTTCGTCGCACTCTTTTTGTCAGACACCTATTTCCCCTGCAGTAACTGCTGTGGCGATAATTGGCGACTGGTCGTAAAAATTTCGTAGGCCGTCTGTGGCTGTTTAACCGGACTTTGGGTGAGCCAGAAGCACACAAAATCCCAGATACCCTGCGTCACGATCTCTTGGGCAAACTCCGGGGGAATCGCCGTACTCGATAGTGGCTGACCGATGACGTCCGCAATGACCGGCTTAATCCGCGACACCAATTGCGAGGCCGGACTATTGATCAACGCCACGACTAGTTGCCGCTGACGATAAAGGTATTTGAACATCTGCTGAAAAGCATTCTTTTCACTGTCACCCTCCACATTGGGCTTAGGGTAACGTTGAAAAATAAGCTGAATCGCCGTGACCAGGTCATTCTCATAGTGCGTTAACAAATCAAACTTATCTAAATAATGCAGGTAAAACGTCCCTCGATTAATTTGGGCCGTCTGGCTTAACTGCTGAACCGTCAAGTGGTCAAAACCTTCCTGCATCACTAGTTTGATAAAGGCATGCTGAATCTTCCGCTCCGTATCAACCATCTTTAAATTTGTTTCCATGTCCGCCCATCTCCTCAACAGTCTGTCGATTTTAAAATCAGTTTAAAACTTTTTTTCAGCGTTGCCAATCATCAATCCCGCCAATTTTGTTGATTGGTTGCCGACTACTCACAAGACCGGCTCCCCCATATGGCGGTCGAAACCCCCATCGTTCAACTCACCATGACCCCTTAAATTGTTGATTGTCACATCAAAATCGTCCTGCTATTCTGTAACCGTTCAATCAACACTATGTTTATTTCAAAGGGGCGATTTCCAATGTTCAAAAGTGAATTAAAATTTTTAAGTCAGCACAAGATGATGCTCGTGGTCCTCCTCATGATTGCCATTATCCCGGCAATCTACTGCTACCTGTATCTCTCCTCAATGTGGAACACGTACGGTCAAACCGACGACATTCCCGTGGCCATTGTCAATCACGACCGTGCCGTCACTATTCACGGTCAGCGCGTTGCCATTGGTCAACAGCTCACCCACAACCTCGAGAACTCCTCCTCACTAGACTTCCGTCACCTAAGTGCCCAGACGGCCCACCACCGGCTAAAGGCTGGCAAGCTTTACCTGGTCGTCACCATTCCCCACAACTTTTCTCACAACGCCACGACGCTCCTCACAACTGCGCCCCAGCAAATGACGCTCCACTATGACCTGAATTCCGGCGCTAACTACATCGTCTCTAAAATGACGACCGGTGCTAGTACCGCCATCACCAATAAGGTCAGCCATACCGTGACTCAGCTTGAGACCAAGATCCTCTTGTCCGCACTAAGTGGTGCTACCGCTGGCATGACCCGCGCGGCCAGTGGCAGTACCCAGCTGGCAACTGGCACCCAACAGCTCTTAGCCGGCAATCAAAAACTGCTGACAGCAACGGCGCCGTTGAAGAGTTCCGCGTTGACCTCTGGCCTCACCGCTACGAAGACCGGCTTAACGCAAGTCCAAACGGGCAGTCAAACGTTGAGTCAGTCCTTATCCAGCGGTAGCCTGCGTTTAGCCACTATTGCTACTCGTCCGGCTACCGCTAGTGTCCTGGCCACCCCCGTTGTTGCGGCCACCCACGACATCGCCAGCGTTCCAAACAATGGTACCGGTATGGCGCCATTTGCCATCGCCATCGGAATCTATGTTGGTGGCATCGCGTTAGGGACCATGTACGACGGCCGCCGCACTTATAGCGCTCCCCACTCCGCGTTCACTTGGTGGGGCAGTAAAGCTATGATTATTGCCGGTGTTGCCCTTTTGCAGAGCGGGCTACTCTATCTCACCTTGCACCAGGCCAACGCGCTCACCACACGTTCCAATTCTCGCCTGTTTGCCGCCATTTTGATTGGTTCCCTACTCTTCCTGTCACTTATCTTCTGCCTCCGTTTGCTGCTCGGCGGCTTTGGCACCTGGCTCATCTCCATCGTCTTGGTCATGCAACTGGCAAGTTCTGGCGGCCTATACCCACTCCCCCTTGTCAGCGGTTTTGCCCAAGCCCTCAATCCATGGCTGCCGATGACCTACCTGATTCAAGTCCTGCGCTCGGCCATTTCCACCAACGTTAGCCTCCCCAGCGCTTGGGTAACCATGCTACTGATGACGGTTGGCTTCAACCTGTTGATTATTCTCCGCTTCCACCTTGACTTGAAGCGAAATCCCCTAACTCATTAGTTACCAAAAAATGGCTACCAGAAGTAGCTGAGCATCAGATTCAAGCGAGGTTGTGATGCAGCCTCGCTTTTTGTTTACCCTACTCACAACTTAGCATGAACAGCTCTTCAAAAGCTCTGGTCGATAGTCGATTCCCGCGGTTGCCTAACTAAGAGACCAACCCCTTTACCAAATATGTCAGACTACAAGCTATTCAGTCGCCGTAACATCTAATGGTCATCAAATTGTCGTCCAGTCTTTACTTGGCTGAAACGGCGCCGCAACGTCTCTCCCCTAAACTAGTTGTTGTAGTCATCATCTCAGACTACCAAATACTTAATCATTGGAGTGAACATTATCAAGACCACAACTAAAATTTTTATCAGTACATTCGGGGCCGCTGCCCTCTTCCTATCCGGCGCCACTACGGCTTCCGCACATATGTCAACCGGGTCGACTAGCACGCAATCAACCGCCCAGGTCAGCTCGACGGCCACCACAACCAATCGTTCGACGAACACGGCAGCCACCCAAACGGCCTACCATCATCAAACGAACGCAACGACTACTGCCAACACGGCTAGCCAATCAACTACAGTGGCTGGTGGCAATGGGGTCACAACCGCCTTAGCCATCGCCAATAGCGGAACGCCCTACGTTTACGGTGGTAATACCACCGCGGGCTTCGACTGCTCCGGATTGGTCCAGTACGCCTTAGGACTCAGTGCCCGCACCACTTACCAACAGACACAACTTGGCACACACCACTACGACGTCGCCAACGCCCCAGCTGGCGCCATCCTCTTCTGGGGTTCGGAAACGGCCCCTTACCATGACGCCATCTCCTTAGGTAACGGCTCATACGTTGCCGCACAGAATGAAAATGACGGCATCGGTGTCTTCAGTCAAGCTTACTGGGCACCTAGCTACTACATCGTTTTATAGGATTTTTTAGATATCAAAGGGCCTGGGATTTCTGTCTCAGGCCCTTTTTGCGCGCCGAACATAAACAGTCGCAACGTGCGACAACAGGCAGTCAACTCCGCTTCCCCCACTAGACAAACCATCCATGACCGGGATTATTCGTCTAGCGACGTTAATGCTCATTGACTAACCGCCTTTTATCGCACTCTCTATTTAATCGCCGTCCGTTGCTGGAAGAACCCTGCCGAACTGGCGTAGATCCAGTCAGCGTTGGCCAACGGTTTAAAGTTTTCGCTGTCCCCCGTCACAATGACGCCGGCAAATTTCGCCGTCTTTAGAGTCGGGTATTGCTTAGCGTATTTATGCGCATACTCACCAATATTGAAATTGTTATAACCATAGCCAACATCCAACTGCTTTAGCGTTTGGCGGAAACTGCGATAATAGTTCTCATCCTTCGTCGCCACCATGTGCCCCTGAGAATCGGCCTGCACGCCTAAAAAGTTATTGTCCATAAACGTGGCATCCGCCTTGGGGCCCACGCCAATCCAGTACCAAACGGCATGAAGGTTCTTCGGCAAGCGCTGCTGAATCTGCGTGTAGGTCAGGGGGTGAGCAAAGGAAACGGCGACTTCAGCCACCGCGCCCCTAGTCCTGGCCACCCGGTTAATATCAGCTGCGCGCTGAACATCGGGATGCTTCACTTTAGGATTGTAAAATAGCGGGATCTTATGCTGCGTCAATCGGTCATAAGCGGCATGGTTGGTGGTATCCGTACTATTCAAGGTATCGCCCGACTGATTCCCCAGCCAAGTCCAAGAATAAGGCTGCACGATTGGCGACCAGGCCTCGCGATACCCCTCGATATCCTTATAGCGATGACTGGTGACCTTGCCCCCCATGAAATTGGTGTCAGCCAAGTAACGGTCGCTCACCGCAATGTTGGGTGACATCACCGTTGAGACCTGTTCAATGAAGCGGTCCTCTCGGCGAGATTCCTGACCGGCCTTTTTCTGTGTCAACCAGTAGCCCCCAATGGCGCCCACCAGTAAGACAACAATGACAATGCCGATAGTGATCAGCCACCGGACCACTTTGACCCGCATCGCCAATTGCCGAAACTTTTTCTCATCATTCATCCTTGTTCACTCCTCACCATGATTCTCTCTAACTTCTTATGCACGCGATGAAGTCGCATCTTAACCGCGGACGGCCTAATTTTGAGCTGTTCGGCCACCTGGGCAATCGACAAGTTCTGCTCATAACGCAAGACTAATAAGTGCTGTTCCTTCCGTGACAAACGCGCCATGGCCTGCTCAATGCCGGGATCTGATTGCTGCCTTGGTGTTTCGGTCGCTGGCCCCAGATATTTCTCGACTAAATCTTGATAGCGTTGGGTTCGCCGGTAATAGTCCAGGTAAGTTGACCAAGCGACCCGGTACATGTATGGCCGTAATTTATCCGGCGGTAAAACTAATTCCATTTCCAATAATTTAACGAAAACGTCTTGCACGATGTCCTCCGCAACCTCGTGTTTGGCGCCCCGGCTGACCAAATAGCGTTGAAGCTCCACCGCCATTTGTGCCATTAACTTTTCGTAACGTTGTAATCGCATGTCAACCTCCTCCCCTTACACCTATGTAACGAACGACTTTGTAAAAAGTAACGGTTTAATTTTAATTTTTTTGATTGATCGCGTAGACCGATAGCCTCCAGTATAAGGGAAACCCAGCCGGCTGGGAATCTATTCGGAAATTTTGCGTCAAAAAAGGAAGCCCTACGCGTTACCAGGCTTCCTGACGAAAACTATTTCAATTTAGCTATCACTAGTGACGGATCGACGACCCCATCCAGGAACTCATTCAAATCGGTTATCTCATGGACATCCGAAAAGTACGGGTCCATCTCCTGAATCGACTCAAAGCTCATGGCAGCCGTCGATAAGACGTGCCCACCGTAATCGTATCCCGGGACGTGCTTCTGCTTACTCAATTTACTCATGTCACGCCACGCGTTCATGATATCATCGCTATCTTGACTCGCCACACGATAGGCAAACGCCACGTCATCGAAACGGGCTAAAGCTAGAAAATGTCTGTACATCATCACTGGTTTCTTTCTTGTTCGTGCGCCAAGAACAGCCTGATTTCTGCTAGAACACCATACCTATTTCTCTTCCCGATTCAAGTTCGCCATCGCCAGCGGATCGACCCACGCATCAAATTGTTCGGCCGTGACCTGGCCCGACTTCAACGCCGCCGCCCGTAATGTCGTTCCATTCTTCTCTGCTGCCTGAGCAATTTCCGCGCTGGCGTGATAGCCGATGTGCGGCGACAACGCCGTGACCGTCATCAACGAGTTGTCGACCAGAGCCTGCATGTGTTCGGCATTGACCGTCAAGCCATGCACCAATTTTGTCGTGAACCCATCAATCGTGCCCTGCAGTAAGTCCGCGGATTCAAGGAAGGTTTCCAGCAAGACTGGCTTGTACACGTTCATTTCGAAATTCCCCTGCGACGCCGCGACCGTAATCGTCACGTCGTTGCCCATGACCCGCGTTGCCGCCATGGTTAAGGCCTCCGCCTGGGTCGGATTGACCTTGCCCGGCATGATCGATGAACCCGGCTCGTTCGCCGGAATATTCAATTCATTATATCCGGCCCGCGGACCACTTGCCAGAAAACGAATATCATTGGCAATCTTCAGCAGGTCACTCGCCAACGTCTTGATGGCACCGTGGACCACGTTCAGTCCGGAATGTGCTGCCAAACCGAAGAACTTATTTGTCCGCGCCGTGAAACGTTGGCCGTACGCCTGACTCAGTTGCTCGGCTACCGCCACATCAAACCCCGGCGCCGCGTTCAATCCCGTGCCAACGGCCGTGCCGCCGATTGGGAGCTCCAACAGTGTGTCCGCCAACGTCTGCAGGTAGGTCAAGTCATGCTCTAACATGCTGACCCAGCCGCTAACTTCTTGGCCAAACGTTAAGGGCGTGGCGTCCTGCAAATGGGTCCGGCCGATTTTGACCACTTGCCAGTAATCTCGTTGCTTAACCTTTAGTTCATCAATTAGTTTCTGGACACTGGCTTCCAGGTCAATGACCGCCATTCGTGACGTGACCGCCATCGCCGTGGGAAATGTGTCGTTGGAGCTTTGCCCATGGTTGACATCATCGTTAGGCAGAATACCGCTGGTCGGGTCGTACTTCACCGTTTGGTGGGCGATGACTTCGTTGACGTTCATGTTCGTCTGGGTTCCCGACCCCGTTTGGTACACGTGCAACGGAAAATCCGGTCGCAACTGATTGTCTGACAGCGCTAGTAAATCATCCGCCGCTCGAATAATCAATTGGGCCTTGGACTCCTGTAGCTCACCCAAATCGCGATTGGCGACTGCGGCGGCGCGCTTAAGCTGGAGCAATGCCCGAATCGCTGGCAACGGCATCAGCGGTCCCGTTGTAAAATTGTGGCGACTTCGTTCTGTTTGTGGTCCCCAAAGGGCATTCTCTGGTACATTGACCGTACCTAACGTATCTGCTTCCTGACGGTATTTCATGACAGTCTTCCTCTCAAATTCAATCTTAGATTCAGCATAACCATTGCGATGGTGTGTCGTCAACTAAAGGGTCAAAAGTTAGATTAAATTACCGCGCTAAGAAATTTTACATTGTCCAGCCGCATGAGATTTGAAGTTAGCGTGAGACAGTCGGAAGCCAACGCATACCGTCAAAAAAGAGAGCCATGGCCTTCGCCACAACTCCCCATTCCAAATCTACCACATGCCAATCACCTTTAGCCACAGTGACCCAATGCCGAACCAAACCACAATGTAGAAGACACCGAGAATCGCGTTCATCCGCCACCAGTCGTTTTGTTTGACGTAGCCGGTCCCGAATAAGATCGTTGCTGGACCGCTGGCATAGTGCGTGGTCGAGCTAAAGAGCGCCCCACAGGTTGCTAGCAGCATTGCCGCTAAGGTCGGTGGCACGCCCGCCGAAATCGCCACACCCAGTAGCGCCGCGTACATCGCGCTTACGTGGGCGGTCCCGCTCGCAAACAGATAGTGTGAGTAGAAGTAAAAGAGCAACAGAATTGCCAACACAAACACCCAGTTGATGCCGTGTAAGCTACCACCAAGCGTCTTGGACAGCCACGGAATAAAGCCCAGCTTGTTTAACTCGGTCGCCATGAAAATTAAAATGGAAAACCAGATCAACGTGCTCCAAGCGCCCTTTTCGTTCAAGATGTCATCGACCGTCAGCACGCCGCAGATCACCAGAATGGCTACTGCCAAAAACGCGACCAACGCGGCGTCCATGCCGATAAAGCTGGAGGCAATCCAGAGCACTAGCGCCAAGGCAAAGACCGCACACATGATTTTTTCGGCGCGGCTCATCGGTCCCATTTTCGCCAACTCCGCTTCGGCCCACGGCTTAGCGTTCGGCGTATCCTTAATCTCCGGTGGATACATTTTATAAATCAAAAATGGCACAACGACCAGACTAATGGCTCCAGGAACGATGCCCGCCAAGAACCAGCCCATCCAGGTCAGCGTCACGTGATCCGCCTTTGCCAGCGACACCGCCAACAGGTTCGGTGCCATGGCCGTCATGAACATCCCCGAGGTAATCACGTTGGCCTGAAATTCGGTAAACGTCAGAAAGGACCCAATCTTACGCTCCGTGCCGTCCTTCGGGGTTGACCCGAACGTCGACGCCAACGAGTCAATGATGGGATAAACGATTCCACCAGCCCGCGCCGTGTTGCTGGGCGTGGCCGCGGCCGTCAGTAAGTCAACACCCATCAGGGAATAGGCCAACCCCAACGTCTTCTTACCAAATAGACGAACGAAGATCAGTGCCACTCGACGGCCAAATCCGGTCTTGATAAAGCCCCGCGACAGACAATAGGCCATGACAATCAGCCACACCGTCTTGTTACCAAAGCCCTCAACGGCCGTATCCATGGGGACTACCCCCAGTAGGACGGTCGTCGTAAACCCGACCAAGGCCACCCCGGCAATCGGCAGTGGTTGCGTGATGCAGCCAATGATTGTCGCCACAAAGATTGCTAAAATATGCCAAGCCGCCAGTGAAACGCTGGCCGGCTTGAACGGTACCGCTAACCAGATAACGAGACCCACCAGTAGCGGCCAAAAGAATTTGCGATACTTGATATTCGCTAATGATTCCATGAGACTTCCCCCTTACGCTCCTATGCCAAAATCAGCCACTAATCGCGTTCGACCGAAAACCCAACTGGGCATTCGACCTCTCCTGTCGCTAATCCTACAGCGTTCCTTCCTCATGGGGCTGGCGGAACCGGTTGCCAAAAATTAGGTTTCCCCGCTGAGTTAATTAACCAGTCACCCGTTTTCGTAAAAACGGTCCCCGCTGTAGCAAAAAAGCAGAGCCGCAACCCTGCTTCCCCAATTTAACTTCAACTCGCAAACGCTGCCGTCAACACCGACTGGACGGCTCCCGCGGAATGGGCCATTTTCTCCTGTTCCTCGGGACTCAACGACAACTCTAAAATATGGTCGATGCCGTTTGCGTTGATCACGGCTGGCGTTCCTAGGTACAGGCCGTGCTGATGATACTGCCCATCAAGGTAGGCACCGACCGGCAAGACGGCATTCTCATTTGCCAAGACGGCTCGGCTGATGCGGGCCAAACACGTGGCCACGCCGTAGAAAGTGGCGCCTTTCAGGCCGATGATCTTGCCCCCCTTGGTCCGAGCGGCGGCCTCGATGTCGATCAACTCTTGGTTCGTGATACCCTGCTGCTGAATCACATCTAAAAGCGGCCGGCCACCTAACGTCGCGGCATGGAGCGCGGCAAACTCGGTGTCACCGTGTTCACCAACGATGTTGACCTCCAATTGCTGTGGGGCCACCTGGAGTCGCTTAGCCAACCCCACTTTAAAGCGCGCCGTATCAAGTGACGTTCCCGACCCAATCACTCTGGCCGGCGGGAAGCCTGAGAGCCGTTGAGTAGCGGCAGTTAAAATATCGACCGGGTTGGCCGCAACCAGAAAGATACCGGCAAAGCCGCTGGCCACGATGGGCGTGACGATCGACCGTAAAATTTTCAGATTCTTATTGACCAGGTCCAACCGCGTCTCGCCCGGTTTTCGCGGAACTCCCGCCGTAATCACGACGAGGTCGGCATCACTGGCATCCGCATACGTTCCGGACCGGACCGTCTTCGGCGTCGACCACAGCTGTGTGTCCTCTAAATCCAAGCTATCCCCGACACAGTGTTCCTCAGCAATATCCACGATGACCAGCTCATCCATGACTGGCTGCTGCAACATCAGCAACGCATATGATGACCCCACAGCGCCATCCCCGACTAAAACGACTTTTTGATGCCGCGTTTGATTGAACACGGGTCCCCATTCCCTTCTCCAAACTTCTTTTGCTATCGACGTAACCGTTAAATTTCAGCTCGACTATAGCACAGCGGGGATAAAACACAATTGATTCGGACTATGGACCAATGGCACAAAAATCTAACCACCAAAAAAGTCGGCCCCCAACAGGACCGACTCACTTTGGCTTCTATACTTGCTGGTGAATCCGCTGAATTTAGCCTTCAGCCGAGGCCTTTAACTTCAAATCATTTTTCTTTGCTAATTGTTGCTCCGCTTCCTTACGCGCAGCGACCGCATCGTAAAATTCTGTAAATGTCTGGTTTAAAATGTAGCGGCCATGGTAGAATAGACGTGCTGCCCACTTACCGGAACGCTTGTCAAAACTAACGCCAATAACTCCGGAAATGTTGCGGGAGCTAATCTTTGTAAGTGCGGCAACGTTAGAGCCATTCACCAATGGCAAATTGGTTGCATTACCAATCTGTTTACGGGTCCGTGGATCCTTGGTTAACCGGGCTTTACTAATGTCACGACGATAACAACCGCAGCTCACCGTAATGCCATGACGTAACCGATAACTGTCGACCGTCACTAAATTACCACAGCTACATTTACACAGCCACGTGGCGTTACCGTTTTTCGCGGTCCCATCTCGACGAATAACCGTCAGTCTGCCGAATTGTTGTCCACTTAAGTCTAGGAGTCTCATGGGTAATTCCTCCATTCAAAATTTCATAAGGTCTGTTGTGACGCCATTCTCCCCGCGAATGACCCAAGCTCCCCTGACGTAAATATCCTCACTTAATTATTCTACACGCCAAACTAAAAATTAGCTTAAAGTAAGAAACATTTCTAGTCTCAACCGCTTATCCAGCGATTCTTTACTCTACTATACTAGATTTCATAAAGGGAAGGCAATTATCATGAACATACTTTTAATCATCTTAACCTATTTCGTCGCTATCGAGCATTTGGGCATCATGGGTATCGAAATTTGGGGAACATCTACCAAGCAAGCCGAACTCTTTAGCATGCCACTGAGTTTCGTTAAACAGGCCCCCGCGAAAGCCGCTCTCGCCAATATGGGGATCTACAACGGCATGCTCGGCCTCACCCTCGGTCTGACGCCCCTATTTCTTACCGGCCATAATCAACTAGTTATGACGGCATTACTTCTATTATTTGTGATTATTGTCGCAATTTTTGGCAGTTTGACCGTAAAAAAGCAGATTTTTTGGCTCCAGGGAATGCCGGCATTAGTGACGTTTCTCGTTTTACTAACTCAGCTGGTTTAACCGAATCTTTAATTTTGTGGTTTACAGACCCGGCTCGCCACGTTATAATGAACTTACATATTCAGGTGAGAGCCTGCCACGGGTCTTCAATCGTTGGAGGAGTTAATTGACATTTAGCCATTATTAACACCGTTGAAGCCGTACACATACTTCTATTCTGCTGGTTGCGTCCTTACGTAACTAGCTTTTTTTTTATCTAAAAATTTCACAAAAAGGGTCCGGGACATAAAATCCCAGACCCTTTTTGGTAAGCACCCAATAACTGACCGTATTGAATTTTAGACTAAAAATAAGAATGGCGTC
>NZ_AZDP01000013.1 GCF_001435525.1 Levilactobacillus koreensis JCM 16448 | reverse complement strand
CTGACCACCAGTTGAAGATAGGCCTGGAAGGCCAAAGGTACACTGGGGCGCGTAGTGCCTTCTCTGGTGAAAGTACAATGATAAGTGGCATGGAATTCTCTAAACGTGTTTTGACTCGGAATAATCTAAATCTAGCGTATCTCCGGGTCAAGAGGAATAAAGGGGCAGCAGGGCTTGACGGTATGACCGTCGAAGACCTCCTACCTTATCTGAAAGAACATAAGGAAGAACTAGTCAAGCAACTGGCCCAAGGAACCTA
>NZ_AZDP01000069.1 GCF_001435525.1 Levilactobacillus koreensis JCM 16448 | reverse complement strand
CCTTCGCCTTACCGGTCGGCAGATATGGGCTGGAACGGTGCGGACGCAACTTGAAGCCTCGAAAACCGCGAGTCTTCAAGCTTGGTCGTTCTACTAAGCCAGTAGGAAAGTCACCTACTGACTAAGTAGAACGACGCGCCTGAGCCCATCTCTGCCGACCTCTCGGCTAACATGGTTCTCTTGGCAACGACCATGGGAGTCATTGTTCGTTACGCCGCAAAGCTTGTAGCGCACGTGATTTTCGACAACAGTTGGAGAGTCCGCGCTGTGGCGGGAGAAAAATTTGTCAGTTGAGACGATTGCTACTGAGCTCAGCCTAAGTTGTACTAAAAAAGCGTTACGCGTGGGATCAAATCCCACACGTAACGCTTTTTAAACACAGAATTTTTAGTTTTCATCCGCCAAACCATCGATGACCTCTTGGGCCACGACTGGATCGGAAGGATAGGGGGTGTCGACCCCGTTGATTTTTTGATAGGCATCCTCACCTTTGCCGGCCAGAACGACTAAATCGTCATTGGTGGCACTAGCGATGGCGTGTTGGATGGCGTCCTCACGCCGTGGAATGATGGTCACACTGACCTTATTGTGGTCGATGTGACTATCGATCTCCTTGGCAATGGCGATCGGGTCTTCGTGACCCGGATCATCCGTCGTCAGGAATGCCGTGTCGGCGTAGTCGTTCAGCGCCTTAGCGAAACCTTCACGCCGGTCTTCCCCTTTGTCTCCAGTGCTCCCGAGCACCGCCGTAATGTGGTGATCCGGAAATTGGGTGTGGAGGAAGCTCAACAGCGCGTTCATGCTGCCCCAGTCGTGAGCGTAGTCGATGTAGATCGTTCCGTGATTCTTCGTGGTCATCGATTCCATTCGACCGGGAATGCTGGTGTTTGCCAGTCCAGCTTGCATGTCCGCCACGGACGCCCCAGCCAAGCGACTGGCCAGAATGGTCGCCGTCGCATTGCTCTGGTTGAAGTCGCCGGGCACGGAAACGTTGTAGGACGTTGCGAGTTCGGCTAGCCGGTCATCTTCTGAATGGACCGTTAAGCCGAATTGACTGTCCGTCAACGTTGCTTCACTACTGGTGATCGAGAGCGTTGCCGCATCCTGATTGAAACCGTAAGTGAAGATATTTTCCGGTGCCGTCGAAACCTTTGCCGCCGCGTAGACTTCTTCAAAATGGTCCATGTCCGCGTCCACGATGCAGGCCCGTGAATTGAGCATCAACTGCATTTTGCAGAAGAGGTAGTTGGCAAAGTTCGGGTGTTCGTTGATCCCAATGTGATCGGGCGAGATGTTGAGGAAAATTCCGACATCAAATGTCAACCCGTACACGCGGTCTAGCAGGTAAGCCTGGGAGGCCACTTCCATGACCAGCACCTTTTGGCCGTTGTCGACCGCTTGGCGCATTTCGTGAAAGAGGTCGAAAGATTCTGCCGTCGTCAAATGGGCGCGGTATTGGTCTTCCGGCTTGGGACCAATGATGTGGTTAATGGTCGAGAACATCGCCACCTGTTGGGGGAAAGTCCGACTCAAGATGTTCGTCGTCAGGTACGTCGACGTCGTTTTCCCCTTGGTGCCGGTATAGCCGATCACAAATAAATCGTTTTGCGGGAAGCCAAAGTACAATTGGGCAGCTAAGGACAACGCCTTACGCACGTCAGTCACCAAGATGACCGGCACGTCGACGCCATAGTCCTTTTCAGCCAAGTAGGCAATGGCCCCATTGCTGATGGCCGACTGTAAGTAGTCGACTGAGAAATTGAAGCCCTTGCAGACGAAGAGGCCGTTGGCGCTGGCCTTGCGAGAATCGTACGCTAACGATGCAAAGTCGACGTCGTCTGAATTTAGCGTGGTGCTCAGGAATAGATTATGCTCCTGCAACAACGCAATCAGCTGGTTTGCTCTCATTCAATTGCCCCTTTTCGTGATTAATCGTTGGGCCGCATAGTTGGGAACAGCATCACGTCGCGGATGGAAGCTGCATCGGTCAGCAGCATCGTCATCCGGTCGATCCCGATACCCAGACCACCAGTAGGCGGCATACCGTATTCCATGGCTTCAATGTAATCATTGTCGATCCCATGGGCTTCTTCGTTACCGGCGGCGCGTTCTGCGTCTTGGGCTTCGAACCGTTGCTTTTGGTCGATAGGGTCGTTTAATTCAGTAAAGGCGTTACCGTATTCGTTACCATCAATGTAAAGTTCGAACCGGTCGGTGAAACGAGGGTCCTTCGGGTTCTTCTTGGCTAATGGTGAAATTTCAACGGGGTGACCGTAGATAAACGTTGGGTTAACCAGGTTATCTTGAACCTTTTCTTCGAAGAAGGCGTTGATGATGTGGCCGACCTTCCAGTAAGGTTCGCAGTGAATGCCATTTTCTTCAGCTAACTTCTTAGCGTCGTCGTCAGACATTGGTTGCCAGAAGTCGATGCCAGTAGCGTCCTTAACGGCGTCAACCATGTGGACCCGTTTGAATTCGGAATCCAGGTCGATGTTCTTGCCTTGGTAGGAAACTTGGCCAGAACCGTTAACCTTGTTGGCGACGAAACGGAAGATGTTTTCAGTTAAGTCCATCACGTCCGTGTAGTCAGCGTAGGCGGTATAGACTTCGACCATGTTGAATTCAGGGTTGTGCCGTAAGTCGGTCCCTTCGTTCCGGAAGTCCTTGCCCAATTCGTAGACCTTTTCCATCCCGCCGACAATCAGGCGCTTCAGGTAAAGTTCCGTGGCGATCCGCAGGTATAACGGAATGTCAAAGGCGTTGGATTGGGTGACAAATGGCCGTGCTTCGGCCCCACCGGCCTCCGTCTGTAGGACAGGGGTGTCAACTTCCAAGTAACCTTCGCTGTCCAGGTATTCACGGATAGCCTTCTTGATTTGGGTGACCTTGATAAACCGATCGAAGCTATCTTGGTTGGCGATCAAGTCCAGGTACCGTTGACGGTAAATGGTTTCAGGGTTCGTCAGACCGTGGTACTTGTCTGGTAATGGCCGTAAAGCCTTGGATAAGAATTCAAAGTCAGTGAAGCGCAGGGTCAAAGCACCGGTATTCGTCTTGATGACGTAACCCTTAGCGCCAATGAAGTCCCCTAAGTCGAGCGTCTTGTAAAGGGCGTACTTGTCTTCGCCCAGTTCATCTTGCCGTGCGTAGCCTTGGACAACACCAGTTCTATCGAGTAAATCGATGAAGCCGGCCTTGCCGCTACCACGCTTACCGGTAATCCGACCCGCAACAGCAACGTAATGTTTGTCTTCCATCAACTCTTCTTTGTCGTACTTGTCGTATTTTTCCTTGAGCGACTTGCTGTCGTCAGTTCTATCGAAGCGGTGACCGAAAGGCGCGATGCCCTGTTCTTGTAGATTGTTCATTTTGTCCCGACGAACCTGCATTTGATCATTCAGATCGGTCGGCGTGGCATTATTGTTTTTGCTGTTACCCATGTTGTGTCCTCCTATTAAGTATTGATTCAAAAGTTCAATGAATCCAGACCTCCCTTAAATTTAGTTGATTTTGATGTAATAAGCAAGCCATAAAGGGGGATTGATTGAATGAAGACGCTTACAAAATAATGACCATTTTGTTTTCATCATTTTCCGCCGAAATGGTCGGACAGATTTCCATTCCACCCTTTCGAGGCCCCCGGGAAACATGATAGACTTAGCACAACTAGTCAGAAAAGAGGGGACGGAGATAGAGTCATGTTAAAACTGATGCGAAAAATGTGGCCGTTACTTCTATTAGGGTTCTTGGTGAATACCGCCTATAGTGTCATGTGGCCACTCACCACGATTTACCTTCACGGCGACCTACACTTAAATCTGGTTCAGAGCGGCATCATCTTAGCCGCGTATTCCGGATGCAACGTCCTGGGGGGCTACCTTGGCGGCGTGCTGACGGATCATTACTCGGCACGAACCGTGGGGGTCGGTATGCTATTGGGACTGATCGGCGATGCGGTCATTGGTTTCTTTTGGAATGGCATCATTGCCTACCCGATAGTCCTGGTCATCTTCGGTCTGTTGACCGGGGGCATGCTGACCCTAATTACGGCAATGACCGCTCAGCTGAGTCATTTGGACGGCCGCCTATTTAATCTACTATATATATTCATTAACGTGGGGCTAGTTGTGGGGACAGCTAGCATTGGCGTGCTCTACCATAATAGTTTGAAACCGATCTTTGCGCTATTGCTGAGTTGTTACGTCCTCGCCACTATTCTGTGGGGGTGGCGTGCAGGCAGCTTCGAACGGCAGTCGGCTGGGCAAACGCCACGGGCAGCGAGCTCGTCCGGGGCTACCGTGCCAGATGTCCGGGGGAAGCTGTTACGTGGTAGCCTGGTGATCGTACTCTTAAGCCTAGCATTCATGTGGATTACCTATGCACAATGGATGAGTAACGTGTCAGTTTACATTCAAAATGAGGGGTTGGGTATCAAACTGTACAGCTACCTTTGGGTGTACAACGGTATCCTCTTAATTGTCGTCCAAGCTTTAATGGCTAAAGTCAGTCGTAGTAAGGTGTTACCTTGGCAGATTCTGGGTGGATTAGTAGCAATTGGTGGCTCGTTTCTTCTATTAACTAGTACTTCTGGTGTCGGCGTCTTATTTGCCGCAATGACCTTACTTACGGTGGGGGAGGCGGTCTACGTTCCAGGAGTCCCCGCCCTGATCAATTTGTATACGGTGGGGAACGAAGGTCGTTACCAAGGATTGGTCAATGCCTTTTCTTCATTAGGGAAGGCGTTAGGTCCAGTTATTGGTGGGATGGTTATCGCGCAGTTTACGTCGTTTTCACTGCTGTTCTTAATTTGCGCGGTGGTGAATGGCGTGGTTGCTGCTATATTTTTAGTTGGCGTGGTACCAGCGCTGAAGATGAAGTGATTTGTGAAACGAACTATCTCCAGGCGTGCCCTGGCAAAACGACCGGTGAACTCGGTCGTTTTTTCTTATTTTCATAGTTGCCATTCGTCTTTGAAAATAGTTTACATTTTTCGCGGATTTTAGTTGACGTGGTGGTCTGTGGTTGGTATAGTTATATACGTTGTCACGGCGATTAACCAACTAGACCAATTCGAAAGATTGAAAATAGTTGTTGACAGTTATGATGACAAAATGTTATATTAATTAAGTTGTCGCGTTTCGGCAGCACATCAACGAGAAACGTTGTTAAATCAAACTTCTTGTTGACATCGTATTGTTTAAATGATATGATGATTAAGTTGTTTGCGAGAGTAAATAACTTGGTAGACCTTTGAAAACTGAACATTGTTTCGACAAACCAA
>NZ_AZDP01000012.1 GCF_001435525.1 Levilactobacillus koreensis JCM 16448 | reverse complement strand
TTGTTCTTTGAAAACTAGATATTATCAATTATTTTCTTATTAATTATTTTTATTAAAGATAATTAAACCGAGAACACCGCGTATTTTGAGTTTTTTAATTAGTTTGTAAATATCGCTAATACTCAATTAATCAACGATTACGACGTAATCGTTAGGTTAAGTTATGAAGGGCGCATGGTGGATGCCTTGGTACTAGGAGCCGATGAAGGACGGGACTAACACCGATATGCTTCGGGGAGCTGTACGTAAGCTTTGATCCGGAGATTTCCGAATGGGGAAACCCAGCTATCTTAATCGATAGTTACAACTTAGGGAATACATACTTAAGTTGAGGCAGACGTGGGGAACTGAAACATCTAAGTACCCACAGGAAGAGAAAGAAAAATCGATTCCCTAAGTAGCGGCGAGCGAACGGGGAACAGCCCAAACCAACGAGCTTGCTCGTTGGGGTTGTAGGACTGAACATTTGAGTTACCAAAGTCAATGATAATCGAAGTGTCTGGGAAGGCACGGCATAGCGGGTGATACCCCCGTAGATGAAATCGTTGACCCTCAGTTCAGGATCCTGAGTACGGCCACACACGTGAAACGTGGTCGGAATCCGGGAGGACCATCTCCCAAGGCTAAATACTCCCTAGTGACCGATAGTGAACCAGTACCGTGAGGGAAAGGTGAAAAGCACCGCGGAAGCGGAGTGAAATAGTTCCTGAAACCATGTGCCTACAATTAGTTAGAGCCCGTTAATGGGTGATAGCGTGCCTTTTGTAGAATGAACCGGCGAGTTACGTTAATTTGCAAGGTTAAGGTGTAAAGACCGGAGCCGTAGCGAAAGCGAGTCTGAAACGGGCGTTTCAGTAAGTTGATGTAGACCCGAAACCAGGTGACCTATCCATGTCCAGGTTGAAGGTGCGGTAAAGCGCACTGGAGGACCGAACCCGTGTATGTTGAAAAATGCTGGGATGAGGTGTGGATAGCGGTGAAATTCCAAACGAACTTGGAGATAGCTGGTTCTCTCCGAAATAGCTTTAGGGTTAGCCTCGGAATTAAGAATCGTGGAGGTAGAGCCACTGTTTGGACTAGGGGCCCGTCATGGGTTACTGAATTCAGATAAACTCCGAATGCCACTGATTTATATCCGGGAGTCAGACGACGAGTGATAAGATCCGCCGTCGAAAGGGGAACAGCCCAGACCATCAATTAAGGTCCCTAAATACATGCTGAGTGGAAAAGGATGTGGAGTTGCATAGACAGCTAGGATGTTGGCTCAGAAGCAGCCACCATTTAAAGAGTGCGTAATAGCTCACTAGCCGAGTGATCCTGCGCCGAAAATTTACCGGGGCTAAGCATGTTACCGAAATTATGGATGTGACCAATAGGTCACGTGATAGGAGAGCGTTCTAAGGGCAATGAAGCCAGATCGTAAGGACTGGTGGAGCGCTTAGAAGTGAGAATGCCGGTATGAGTAGCGAAAGATCAGTGAGAATCTGATCCACCGAATGACTAAGGTTTCCTGGGGAAGGCTCGTCCTCCCAGGGTTAGTCGGGACCTAAGCCGAGGCTGAGAAGCGTAGGCGATGGATAACAGGTTGATATTCCTGTACTAGTTAATCATGTTTGAACGATGGAGGGACGCAGTAGGCTACGGTATGCGCACGATTGGAAATGTGCGTTCAAGCGTCAAGTCTGGTGATGAGTCAAATGCTTATCGCTAAGGACAAGGCGTTACGAGGACCGAATTTTAGTAGGGAAGTACCAGACGTCACACTGCCGAGAAAAGCTTCTAGTTAGTGATTAATTACCCGTACCGCAAACCGACACAGGTAGTCGAGGAGAGTATCCTAAGGTGAGCGAGTGAACTCTTGTTAAGGAACTCGGCAAAATGACCCCGTAACTTCGGGAGAAGGGGTGCTACACGCAAGTGTAGCCGCAGTGAAAAGGCCCAGGCGACTGTTTATCAAAAACACAGGTTTCTGCAAAATCGTAAGATGACGTATAGGGGCTGACGCCTGCCCGGTGCTGGAAGGTTAAGTGGATGAGTTAGCTTCGGCGAAGCCCAGAAATGAAGCCCCAGTAAACGGCGGCCGTAACTATAACGGTCCTAAGGTAGCGAAATTCCTTGTCGGGTAAGTTCCGACCCGCACGAAAGGCGTAACGATCTGGGCACTGTCTCAACAAGAGACTCGGTGAAATTATATTACCTGTGAAGATGCAGGTTACCCGCGACAGGACGGAAAGACCCCATGGAGCTTTACTGTAGCTTGATATTGGGTGTTGACACAGCTTGTACAGGATAGGTCGGAGCCGTAGAACTCGGAACGCTAGTTTCGAGTGAGGCGCTGGTGGGATACGACCCTCGCTGTGTGAACACTCTAACCCGCACCACTAATCGTGGTGGGAGACAGTGTCAGGTAGGCAGTTTGACTGGGGCGGTCGCCTCCTAAAAAGTAACGGAGGCGCCCAAAGGTTCTCTCAGAATGGTTGGAAATCATTCATCGAGTGTAAAGGCAGAAGAGAGCTTGACTGCGAGACAGACAGGTCGAGCAGGGACGAAAGTCGGGCTTAGTGATCCGGTGGTACCGTATGGAAGGGCCATCGCTCAACGGATAAAAGCTACCCTGGGGATAACAGGCTTATCTCCCCCAAGAGTCCACATCGACGGGGAGGTTTGGCACCTCGATGTCGGCTCATCGCATCCTGGGGCTGTAGTCGGTCCCAAGGGTTGGGCTGTTCGCCCATTAAAGCGGTACGCGAGCTGGGTTCAGAACGTCGTGAGACAGTTCGGTCCCTATCCGTCGCGGGCGTAGGAAATTTGAGAGGAGCTGTCCTTAGTACGAGAGGACCGGGATGGACATACCGCTGGTGTACCAGTTGTGCCGCCAGGCGCATCGCTGGGTAGCTATGTATGGATGAGATAAACGCTGAAAGCATCTAAGTGTGAAACTCGCCTCGAGATGAGATTTCCCATTCCTATATGGAAGTAAGACCCCTGAAAGATGATCAGGTAGATAGGCTGGAAGTAGCAGCGCCGTGAGGCGTGGAGCGGACCAGTACTAATCGGTCGAGGACTTAACCAAGTTGTAAAACGTGGTGTTCTCAAG
>NZ_AZDP01000068.1 GCF_001435525.1 Levilactobacillus koreensis JCM 16448 | reverse complement strand
GAATCCTTTGGTATTAGTATTTGGCTCTAGTGACTAACTTGTTCTTGCAATTTGCGGAATTTTTTTGCCGGTTGATGGTTCTAATGACAAATTATGTCACCCTGACTTTGTATAATGATGACCTGGGGGAAGTAATCTCCCAGATGGAATTTAATATAGAGTTAGGGGTTAACGGTGAAATGAAAATAAAAAATATGATTTTGGCGACACTGGTAGCAACGACGGTTGGTGGTAGTGCGGTGACGCTACCTACTGAACCGGCTGCGGCAGCTAAATATACGGCGATAAAGAGCTTTCCAAAGGCCTACCGCGGAACTTGGTATACCAAGGAATACAATTCTAGGCTCATCATTTCTGCTAAAAAGTGGAAAGATACGGATGGAGACATGACACTTAGTTTACATACAATAAAGGCAAAGACGGGAACGGATTCTTGGATTTACGCATATAAAGCGTCTAATAATAACCTCCTCTATAGTTTCTGGCCCGAAAAAAAGCATCCTAAGTTAAGTGATTTTTATGGCAATAGCTTCCATTATCGAATTGTAAATAAAACCTACAAGGGTAAGAAAATTAAAGCGCTAAAGGCGTATGGCGAGGGTGATTCATTTGCCATCTTCTCTTACCGAACGAAACAGCAATCGAAGCATCTTGAAAGCTACCATTACTATCATGGCTAATCAGCAAGGCACAATCTAAAATCAGACCTAACCGGAAGCACAGCGGTTAGGCCTTTTTTAGGTTGATTTGTAAATAATTAGAATACGATGAAATAATGATAAAACAATGATATAATTAAACGATAATCATTAATTAAGTAGAGAAGGGAAGCGACCCACATGACAAAGTGGCAAAAAGCTTGGCGCTATCTACTAACACTCCTCAAAGGCGTGGTGATCATGCTGCTTTTACTGACCTGGGACCTAAAGCGCACCAAGACTGGTTGGACGGTTCCCATCACCTATTTCACCACTTGGATATTCTTGAGTTGGTTGGTCTGCTACCCGGCGCTGCGAAACAAGTATCAAAGCCTCTATAGCAAAAATGGCGAGCGGTTTGAGACCTACAAACACCGGGCACTCAATATGCACCGTCAGGATATAGGTAATAGTCATGTGAATCGTCGGTGGACACCGAATGGCGTGGCTGCCAATCCGTGGGAGTATACGACCGGAACCACGCAGAGTACGGATGAGATTCTCAATCCCGTCCTGGTATTTGCTGAACACTTGTGGGCGACTTTCCTGCTGATTCTATTTGGACCGTTACTTGCCGTATTGGCAGGGGTGATGAAGCTGGTGGCTTGGCTACAGCGGGGCCGTTAGAAAGGCCAGGGGTTCCCAATAGTCACGCTTTTGAGTTGTTTCGTTGGCTGGATTCATGTGGTGACTATGGATGACAAGAATGCGTAAAAAGAAACGAACCTTTGACGGATATCGATGAGGTTCGTTTTATATATAGTAGAAAAATTATTTTTTTGAGACACTCAGTCGGGCTCACTAACCTTGACGTGTGAGAACAGCGCTAGCGTAATCAGAGCGCAGGCCGCGCCAACCAAGTAGACGCCGCCAACACCGAGTCGAACTGAAAAGATACCACCCAGCATCATTCCCAGAGGCAACGCTAGGTTCGTTCCGGCCATCATGGCGCCATTGACTCGCCCCAAGATATTGGCAGGAGTTGTGGATTGAAGCAAGGTGAAGACCGCAACGTTGATGGTGCCGGCACCTAGACCAATGAGCAGTCGCATAGCAAGGGTCATGAGCACATTCGGCAATAGAACCATCCCAATAACGGC
Organism: Levilactobacillus koreensis JCM 16448; assembly: GCF_001435525.1. Taxonomy (GTDB): domain Bacteria; phylum Bacillota; class Bacilli; order Lactobacillales; family Lactobacillaceae; genus Levilactobacillus; species Levilactobacillus koreensis. The sequence goes on along the minus strand of NZ_AZDP01000068.1, from coordinate 5,434 downwards.
CAGACTGACCACGCTTAGTGACAAAATCATTTTCCGCTTCAAAGGTATCTTCAGTGCGGCCGCCACAATATTCCCCAGAATCACGCCAATCATGAGGGCAATCTGCATGATACCGTAGACCATACTATTGCTGTGGAGATTTTGGCGAACCCAGACGACGTTTAAGCTCATAATCGGGCCCAAAGCTAGATTAATGACTAAAGCCAGTGAGATAATGGCACGTAGCATCGGGGTCCGTTTGATGTACTGAATGCCCGTGTACCAACGATCCGAGTCATCATTGGTCGGGGGTGTGAGTACCTCGTGATGTTTCCGGTGAACGATTGAAACGCAAATCAGCGAGATGCCGAAGGTGAGGGCATTGACCCACATGAAGTCTGCGAGGGAGAGCCAAACGATGAGGGTGCTCCCAACCAACAGGCCAATCATCTCGGAAATCATACCGAAGCTTTGGTTTAGACCATTAGCTTTGCCGAGAGCGTCCTTAGGCACAAGCTGGGGAATTAAGGTATTTTCGGCCGGTCCGAAGAAGGTACCGACGATTCGGGTAAGAAATAGAATCAGGATGAATGGAATCAAGGTGATGGTCCGGTGGCCGTAAATGACACCGGCAGTGACCATAATGGTGATTTGAAAGATGTCGACTAGTCGCATGACCTGAGTCTTGACGTGTTTGTCGGCAACGAAGCCGGTCACCAGGCTCATCAGGACTAACAGGCTAAACGCACCCGAAATGACGCCGACTAAAAATGAACTCCGAGTTAAACTGTAGAGGTACCAATCAATGGCGATACCAAATAGGTTGTCCCCGAGGTCGGATACCGTTTCACCGGCTAGCAGGATGTAGAAGATGCGCTTCATGGGCAGGACTCCTCGTGATTCGATTGAGACTGAGTATAGGTCACTGCGGAGTTGGCGACTATGGTGGATGGCTTGGTAAGTTTGCTGTCTTTGTTTGCCGGCATCAAAAAGGGACTAGGCAAGGTTCGCTTGGTCCCGGTAGTTATTAACTTAATGCCAAGATAATCATAATCGTAAAAGCAGCCTGTAAAATTAAGATGCTATAGCTCTCTGGTTCGCGGTACAGGTGATTGAGCACCATGCCGCTGATGGTGATGCAGGTGGATAACGCAAAAATAATAGCTAAGGCCGTCCCCAGAGGATACATGATTTTCGCTAGTGAACAACTGTTGCGAGGTGTTTCCAAGGATGATTTTTCGTTGTCGAAGCCAAATAGTCCTGAAACTTTGAGCGCGGAAGAAGAGGTTCTAACGGGATATAAAATACCATTTAAGTCGTTTAAGGTCATCAGCTTTACGGCTAAAGACCCAGAGAGTGCTGATTCGGTCGCAGCGGCCTTGACAGCGGCTGGCTATGATACGAAGACACGGTCACAATTCGCGGGCTGGCACATTGGTGGCGAACTCTTTGGCTCGGGCGATGATGACGAGGGAACCATTCCTGGTGAAGGGGTTGTGATGTTGACCAAGTCTTAGGAAAAAGTGAACGCAAGTCATGAAGGAAGAACTGTTTAGGAAGGTTCTTTCTTTCTATTTACATATGCCCAAAATGAATTTATAATAAGAGCTATAATCTAATTTTAATGTTGAGAGAGAAGCGTAACCAATGAGTAAACCGTATGGGAGACAGGATTTTCTAAAGCAACTTCAAAGTGCAGGCGTCGTGGCGGGCGATAGCGTCATGGTCCACACCTCATTAAAAGCGTTCGACTGGATCACGGGGGATAGCCGGGCCGTCATCACGGCACTTTGCCAAGCGGTGGGGCCAACGGGAAATGTGGTGATGCCAAGCCAGACGCCGGAACTATCGGATCCGTCATTGTGGACGGAGGGCCCAGAACCAGAGGAAAACTGGCAACCGATTCGCGACCGGACTATGGGCTATAGCAAACGTTTGACCCCCGCAATTGGTCAGAGTGACGTGGTGGAACTTTTCCGGAACTATCCAGACGTGGAGCGGTCGGCAAATCCGTTAGATTCGTTTACGGCATGGGGCAGCCGAGCAAAGTGGCTGACTACGGATGCGACGTACGATTTCCCATTTGGGGATGATGGTGTGTTGGGGAGACTGTATGAGCTACACGCTAAACTGGTCTTGATTGGCACAAATTTTGAAACGAATACGGCGCTCCATTTAGCGGAAACCAGAATCAATCGGAACATTAAGGTCATCGAGGAGACCGCACCAGTTGAGACAGGAGATTTTCTACATCCACAAAAGAAAATGGTCAGTTTTAAAAATGTTGAGCTGGAGACCTATGATTTCTTGAAGTTGGAGCGCGAGTTTGAAGCCCAAGGTACTGGCATGACGGCGGTAGACTTACCCAAGGGAAGGCTTCGAGTGATTGATATGCGGCAATGTGTCGATTTCGCTGAAGAGAAGTTCAAGACGTATACGTATACAAGCTAGGCAGGTCGGGGAAATGTGAGAGTCGTTAGCCTTACTTCGGCCGGAAAATGTGGTATAGTGAGGACATAGCAAAAGCCGGCGCGCGAACACCGGCTTAGCAAGCCGCTTCAAGAGCGGAGACAGAAACGACGACAGGTCGCCCTAACCGTCTAAAGTTAGAGGGCGGCTTTTTTATTTGCGATCGTTATGGCGATCGATAACAATCATTAATGTGGCAAAAGCCAGCATCAACGATAGCGCTTGAAAAATACTCACGGGTCACGAAACCTTTCGCTAGATTCTTTCCATGTTCCCATGGACCTCACCTCGAAAAGGGAAAAGGCAGCCCCCACTCACAAAACTTCTTGCTTAAACCAGTGTAGCAGTTTTAGGTTGCATCTCTAGGCAATACGTCTTACAAATATTGTTATATCAAGGGATTAGCAACTACTGGTTCTTGTTGGAATATATGAAAATCAACTCAAAGTTTGAGTGCTGGTTAAAAAAGCTTTGACAAACGCATAAATGTCGTGTATAGTTATCTATTAGAGTTTAAGAGATGCTAATAACGTGATTCAGAGAGATTGGTTAGCAAGCCGGAGTTTCTTAGATTTTAAAATGGTCCGCCTGTTCAGAGGAGCAGGGGGCCATTTTTTTATGTAGTTTTTTGAAGCGATACTCTTGAGTTCTGAGTAATAATGTTGATCTAATTGATATCGATCGTAATGAGAATGGATGATAAACTAAAACGTTTTGAGCCCATTGTTACGGAATTTTTTTGTTATTGTTTTGACGATAGAGTAATTGTTAATCGTACATTGCTGAGGTATGCTAGAGAAGCAAGTTAAAGGAAAAAGGCACTTTTGGAAAAATAGGATGCTGGTGTGACGGCGTTTGTTTAGTGTGTTCCCCGTGTATACGGGGGTGATCCCGAAAGTACATTGATCAGGCTAAGGACGAGTCAGTGTTCCCCGTGTATACGGGGGTGATCCTTACGTTCCCGGCAATCAACTGTTCCGCTGAAAGTGTTCCCCGTGTATACGGGGGTGATCCCATATTCGTACAGATCGTTGTTCAACATCTCTGGTGTTCCCCGTGTATACGGGGGTGATCCCGCACCATACTCTCAATGATCGACACACGCTCTGTGTTCCCCGTGTATACGGGGGTGATCCCAGCCAACGTGAGCCTTTTCCTGTAGCCTCATGGTGTTCCCCGTGTATACGGGGGTGATCCTATGGGAAGTCTCTTCCCAGAAGTAGATGCTGGGTGTTCCCCGTGTATACGGGGGTGATCCCTATCAGGCATAACCGTGCTCGTGGTACACACGGTGTTCCCCGTGTATACGGGGGTGATCCCTTTTCAGTCTTGTAATTCGTCTTACCGGCTATGTGTTCCCCGTGTATACGGGGGTGATCCTTTGGCCCCGTTAAAGGTCATTCGCTTAGTTTGGTGTTCCCCGTGTATACGGGGGTGATCCCTTAATTTTCATAGTGTTTTCCTCCTATACTGAGTGTTCCCCGTGTATACGGGGGTGATCCTTACTCCAGCGGGTTCAAATCTTAGAGAGTGAGGTGTTCCCCGTGTATACGGGGGTGATCCCGTACAAGATGTTTTCGACAAAGCTAACGCAAAGTGTTCCCCGTGTATACGGGGGTGATCCCTTTTGTTCCTTTTTTGAAAAGTTTCCTATGGGGTGTTCCCCGTGTATACGGGGGTGATCCTCGTTCTATACCATTGAGAGTTAAGGACGAACTGTGTTCCCCGTGTATACGGGGGTGATCCTCAGCATACGGTGGACAGGTAAACACCATGTCAGTGTTCCCCGTGTATACGGGGGTGATCCCAGTGATGAGACGAAGTTTAAACGCGATGTTCAGTGTTCCCCGTGTATACGGGGGTGATCCCAAACAGATCGGCTCGTTACGTGACCAGTTCAAGTGTTCCCCGTGTATACGGGGGTGATCCTGCAGCCAACGTTAGCAATGCTGCTTGAATCGCGTGTTCCCCGTGTATACGGGGGTGATCCTAGGACCGTTTGGGAACCTCTACTGACTTAGCGGTGTTCCCCGTGTATACGGGGGTGATCCCGAGTGGCAGGCAAGCTTTTATACCCGGCAAGCGTGTTCCCCGTGTATACGGGGGTGATCCCGATTGAAATGGGGATCGAGGGGGATGGCAATGGTGTTCCCCGTGTATACGGGGGTGATCCCAGTGCCGTCTGGCTTGTAGACAACAAGCGCTCGTGTTCCCCGTGTATACGGGGGTGATCCTAGAACATTTACTGTTCTCCTTTCGACAACTTCGTGTTCCCCGTGTATACGGGGGTGATCCCATTATTGATTCAATTTACAACGGCAATCAGGGGTGTTCCCCGTGTATACGGGGGTGATCCCGACTATTTACCAGCAATGGCTCAGTATTGGTAGTGTTCCCCGTGTATACGGGGGTGATCCTATCGGCAAGTAATCCTGGATTGGGAGCAACAAGTGTTCCCCGTGTATACGGGGGTGATCCTCTTGGTACCGCCCTTAGATAGGGTGCAGCGGAGTGTTCCCCGTGTATACGGGGGTGATCCCTGGGTCCCATGCACGAAACTTAATATCTCTCAGTGTTCCCCGTGTATACGGGGGTGATCCTAAAAATTGGAAATTGATGATCAATTACGGAGCGTGTTCCCCGTGTATACGGGGGTGATCCTGAACCTCTCCAAACCGGTCGAACTCGTAGTCCGTGTTCCCCGTGTATACGGGGGAGTCTTCCTAAAAAGAAACATATGATATAATCATGTATATTCCCTACAGGTGTAGGGGTGATCCGGGTGAAGGTGTACTTCATATTACGGAGCGAAGATGTTCCCTACGGATGTGGGGGTGATTTTTGACTTGATAACACGACCTTCTAATTCATATATAGCGAGTCCGTTTTAATAATGTTGAAGAAATAGTTTAGAACAGAAACAAAATATATTGGCGAATTTTATAATCAAGTTAGCCACTTAGAATTTAGACCAAAATAAATACAC
>NZ_AZDP01000011.1 GCF_001435525.1 Levilactobacillus koreensis JCM 16448 | reverse complement strand
GATTCGGACCTACCTATTTTGGTAAGAAATCTTGTTAATGAATAATCCGGGCATAATACTGTTATTAACTAATCAATATAATTAGTTAATAATTATGGAGGTGTTGCCATGGACGTTACCGATTCCACCGCGGCCTCTCATTTTCACCAGATTCACGTTGTCCGTCCCTGACGATTCAATCCACTTGAGTCGCCCGCCACCATTACTATTGTTGCTTGGTCGACCATCCTCGGTGAGGGCCCTCATCCTCACTGCCTCGACCACTCGCATTTAACCTGATTTATCCCCCCGAAAACACGTACAACTTAATTGTCTGGAGCAGAGCGATCCCGGTCGCTCTGCTTTTTCGCGTACTAACCTTTTCAAAGTGGGGCTTTCCAGCCTATAATAGGGTATTGACTTTTATAGGAGGACTTTCTTTTGACCGACAAACAACCCCACCGTCAGTGGTTTCTCTTTAGCATGATGATGATTGCTGCTAACTTACGGCTGCCCATCACCTTCATCCCCCCGCTACTGACACACATCGAAAAAACGTTTGCTCTACCCAGTGCCATGGCCGGCCTACTTACGTCGATTCCACTCATCACCTTTGCCATCTTCTCACCGATCATCGTTCGACTCGCCCAACATTGGGGAAATGAATTGACCGTCTTTCTCCTCTTCTTCCTGCTGATTGTCGGCAGTTATCTGCGAATCATCCCCGCAGTACCGGCCCTGTTCGTCGGAACTTTTCTTATCGGGATCGGTATCGACAGCGGTAATGTGCTCGTGCCCGCATTGATCAAGGACCACATGGCGGATAATTTACAACTTGGCACTAGCCTGTACACGCTGTCTATGCTCCTCATTGGTGCGATTGGGACAGCACTGGCTGGTCTACTGATCTCACACATCAGCCTCGGCGCGACCATGGCCATGCTCTCCGTTCCCAGCATCCTGGCCTTACTGACGTGGCTGCCCAATTTAAAATTTAAGCGACAGTCTGCCCTGGCGACCCCCAAGGCCCAAGTTCCTCACTACCAAAGCGTTTGGCATCAGTCTTTAGGCTGGCTGATCACCCTTTTCTTCGGCCTACAGGCACTCGTATACTACGCGATGATTACCTGGATACCCAGCATTCTGGTGACTCACAACGTCTCAACCCTCAACGCCAGTAACTTACTCACCTTGCTCCAGCTCAGCGGGCTTCCCTTGTCATTTGCGGTTCCCTATCTTTTCAACAAGAAACATGGCGTCACCATTCTACTGGGTGTGATGACGTTAGGCTACGTTGTGGCCCCCTTGGCCTTCATTCTGCCGATCCACTCATTGGCACTCTTGACCACCCTGTGTGTGATCGCCGGTATTGGTGCGGGGATTGCCTTTAACCTGGCCGTTCTCTTCTTCACGGAAAAAACGACGAACCCGTTCCAAACAGCCGCCGTCTCCGGAATGGCCCAGTCAGCCGGTTATCTGTTAGCTGCGGTGGGACCCATTCTCTTCGGGTATCTCCAGCAGTTTACCCACTCCTGGACGCCCGTCATCTGGTTGCTGGCCCTATTTGCAGTCGGTCTCACCCTCACTGGCTTCGTGATTCAACGACGCGGAATGATTGTGGACTGATAATATTTCGCAGCGCCACCACGCTTATGGCTAAACAAGCTGGCTAAGTTTTCGGATAGTCTCACTTTGCTTTTAAAAATCCCCCACAACTTATAGGTTCTTTCTACCAAAGAAACCGAGACGTGTGGGGGCTTTTTGGCACCACCTTACCATCGGTCCAGTACAGAATGTTTACTGCGCAAATTGAACAAATCATACCCCGTCACCCATCATTTAGGTTAAACTTAGTCTAATTATATTTTTCTGGAGGTGCGGGTCATGGTTAATCAACAATTTAATTTTAAAACCCAGTCCAAAAACGACAAGCAACACGCCCAGCTTGCCAAGACAGAGCTCCTAGAACGCTACCAACGACGCGAACAACAACGGCCCAAGGTTGTTCAGACCACTACCGATGACCAGTCTGCCGCAGCCTCCGCACTAAAGTCTGAGGTCCGGCGTCTGCGGCGGCAATTAAAACAGGCACAAGCTAACAATCGCCAGCTAGACCTCCGTGAACAATTGCGCGTCGCCCAGCAGTCACAACGACAGCTCAAGAAGGAAAATCAGGCACTGGTCCAGCAAGTCAACTCACTTAGCCAGGAAAACGCCTCTCTTACCCAGAACAATCGCGTCCTTCACGAGGATGCCGCCACCAGTCAACGACAGCTCAGCTATGTCCAGTTGTACTTGCTCCAGGCTGGCAACCTATTACATACGGCTGAGACTCGCCTTCAATCTATTCGCCAACTTCGACAACAGCCTCGTCCCCAACCGCTATCGCGTGAACAACGCAAGCAACTTGCCCAACTCCCAGCAGAAAAGGCGCGGGCAAACAGCGCTGAAAAACGGCAGCACGTGCTCGCAAATAAGGCAGCTACCCTTGATCAATCGCTTGCCGCAAGCCACGAAACCATTCGCGAGTTAAACCGCAAGATCGACTTTCTTCGCAACGAGTCGCCGCAAAATCTGAGATATCGTTTAGACGCCCTATTGAACGCCAATGACTTCCACCAGATTCGTTTGCTCCCCGACTTTGCCGACCGCTACCGTCAACTTCGGCTCAACGAATTAGTCATCCGCCAAAAGACCCAGACCTATGGCTACTTCATCAAAGTCAATACGCACGTTGCCTTCAAGACCATTGACGATCAGGTGCTCTCCAATTTTGAGCTGGCTTACGGCGCGGAACCTCGCTTGGACGTGGTTTACGCCGGCGTCTTGACCGGAAATAAGGGCGTCCTCCTCACACAAATGTATCGTGAAGTCACCCCCGCACGACTTGACTCGTGACAAGCTTCGGCGATTACATCAACGCGCTCACCCCATGAACTTTACCGATTGGCTACCCGCGGATGGCAAAGACGTCTTAACGGGCAAGCACATTCTCATTGTGGCCTGGCAACAAACCCAAACTCTCAACCAGGCTTTACGGTCATTCGGCGCCTCACCGACCATTGTGAATAACCACGAAAAGAGCATTCCCTGGATCACCCAACAAGCTACCGGCCAACAAACAGACCTCACATTTCTCATGAGCGAAGGACTCTCTCATGCCGTCTTAGTCACCTTGACCAAGGAGCAAATCAATTCTCGTCCTGACATTCGGTTGGTCTACCACCAGTCGCCTGCCGACATCGTCAACCAAGCCTATCAGTACTTTAAAGACCTAGAACGGCAACAAATCACTTAAGCCATGTCAACAGCTGGTGGCCTCTCTGGCAACCAGGCTAAACCAGCTCTTAACCATCCCAGTTCTCGTTAACCTTAAGTTGACCCCTGCATTCCTTAGCTTCAAATCAAAGAGCGATTGTCTTCCCCCGCCGTCTGTCGGATAAGGGAAAACAATCGCTCTATTTTTTAATATTTCATCAAACTAAAGATGTCGTAGCCCTTCAGCTTGTCGCGCCCATGTAACTCACTCAGTTCAATCAGGAAGGCCGTTCCCACGACAATACCGCCTAAGTCTTCCACCAACTGAATCGTGGCGCCAATGGTCCCACCAGTGGCCAGTAAATCATCAGTGACCAAGACCTTTTGGCCCGGCTTAATGGCGTCCTTGTGCATGTAGAGTGCGGAAGTCCCGTACTCTAAGTCGTAGGTCGCCTTGACCGTCTCACGAGGGAGCTTTCCTTGCTTCCGAGCTGGCGCGAACCCAATTCCCATGTCATAAGCGACCGGGCAGCCAACAATGAAGCCCCGAGCCTCTGGCCCCACGACCATCTCAACACCCATGCCCTTGGCGTACTTGACGATTTCGTCAGTAGCGGCGTGAAAGGCTTGGCCGTCAGCCATTAATGGGGAGATGTCTCTGAACATGATTCCCTTTTCAGGGTAGTCAGGAACGCTTGCAATGTATTTCGTAAAATCAGTTGCCATAAGTTTAAGTAGCTCCTTTATATTAGTTCAATGGGGCATGCAGACGCTGGATCAACTCTGCGGACGTGCAGAACAAGAGATCCTGCTCCGTCTGCATCTGTTGTTGTCGTAGTTGGTAACTCGGTGCTGTAGAAAGTTCCTTATGCTCCGGGTGCGCCACTCCGTTCATTACCCCACGTGCGATTGTGATAAAGCCACACTCGAAGAAAACCTGGATCATGAAGACTAATTGCGTCCGTGGAATTTGCAAAAAGGTTGCGAGTTGCGTCAGCTGGTGTCCCACATCGACTTGTTGATGTGTAGCAACGAACTTAAACAGTTTAGCATATTGCGCGCGAGTTGGCATCCCTAATTGCGAAAGACTTTCTTTCTTATAGAGATAAGCCGTCACTTTTTGTGGTTGCAACTGCTGTAAAACAGCGGTCAAATCGCCGGTCGTATCCGGGCAATCCACGATAAACAGTGGGGTCTCACCCGCTAATGGGGTCAACGCCGAGCCATCATAAACGACCGCCGTTGCCGTTGTGGGCAATTGCTGAACTAACTGCTGATAAATCTTTTGGTGGAAAAAGACGTACGTTCCGGGCTGACTAAACATGGCTTGATGCAGCTGTGTCGTTCTGGCGTCCATGATTGGTTCTTCCGTCAGCCGCAGGTCCTTGACCATCAGCTGTAAGGAATGCCGGCCCTGCCAGACGTTGTCTTCGATGGCTCCCAGTACGGCCGCTTGCTCCGGTGCCGCGGTCAGTTGGGGGGCGTACTTGCCGGCCCCAAACTGGATAGCATTTAGGCGCTGACCGTCCTCTTGAAGCTGAAATTTCAAATGGCTATGATCCTGACCGATCGTCTTGACCTGAACCAGCGTGGCCGTTTCAAAAGCAAATAGCGGCTGCACGTTGTCCGTCCCAAACGGGGCTAGCTTGGCCAACTCTTGATAGAGTTTGGGCGTAACGGCCCCTACTTTTAGCGATGCCGCTACCGGCAATTCGCTGGGACCACTCTCAGTCAATTTTTGGACGACGGCTTCTTGATCCATAGCCGTCGCTAAGGCGTCTAATTGGGCCGCTGGTGCCGTTAGTCCAACTGCCATGTGATGACCCCCAAAAGCCGTCATCAGGTCTCTGTGACCATCTAAAGCGGTAAATAGGTTAAAGGCATCGACGCTTCGTCCAGACCCCTTAGCCCGACCGTCGTCATTCACGTTCAACACCAAGGTGGGCTTGCCCGTTGCTTCCACGACCTTGCTGGCCACGATACCCAAGACGCCTTCATGCCAATTCTGACCGCTGATGATCAGGGTTGGCCGGTCCTTATGCTGGTCATCCGTGGCTTGAGCCAGAGCGGCCGTGCTGATCTGTTGGACCAATTCCTGCCGTTGCCGATTCTTTTGTTCCGTTTGTTGGGCTAATTCGCTTGCCCGGCCGTCATCAACGGTCGTCAGTAACTCGACCGCTGGACTGGCATCGTCTAGCCGCCCCAGTGCATTTAGCCGCGGGGCGATTCCAAAGCCGATCGACTGTTCGGTAAGTTCTTCTGGCTTGATACCGGCACCCGCCATGAGCGAGCGCAGCCCCGGCCGTTCGTCTTGCTTCAGTAGTTGTAGACCAAAGTAGACCAGTACCCGGTTCTCATCCACTAACGGTACCAAATCAGCAACCGTTCCGATGGCCGCCAGATCCAAAACATCTTGTGGAATTTCTTCACGTAAGGCTTGGGCGACTTTAAACGCCACTCCGGCGCCCGACAAGCCCCCAAAGGGATATTCGGCTCCTGGGTATCGGGGATGGATAATTGCGTACGCAGCGGGCAATTCTTGCGGTAATTCGTGGTGATCCGTGACGACCACGTCCACCCCGGCCTCATTAGCCGCGGCAATGGCAGCATTACCCGACACCCCGTTATCCACGGTCACAAATAGCTGCGTCCCGGCGGCAATCAATTTCTGAAAGGCGGCAACGTTTGGCCCGTACCCGTCACTGAACCGGTTAGGGATATAGTAATTGACCTTAGCTCCCATCTCGTTCAGCGTTTCGTACAAAATGGACGTACTGGTCACCCCATCGGCATCGTAGTCCCCGTAGATCGTAATCTGCTGGTCAGCACCGATGGCCTCTTCAATGCGGGCCACTCCTTTAGCCATGTCATGTAACAGACTAGGGTCATGCAGCTGTTCGGGACCGGGATTCAAAAAGGCCGTCACAGCCGCTTCGGTCCGCACGCCTCGGTTCCACAGAATCTGGGCAACGATCGGTGAGATTCCCGCCGCCTGAGCTACCTGCTGAGCCTCGGTTGACGGCTGGTCAACGTTTTTAATGTTCCATTGATATTGTGCAGCAATCACCAGCAAACCATCCTCTCTAAAATGATTGAAGAGCGGTACGTCACGCGCCACTCTTCTAGTTCTAAATCTATTTAGCTGTTAACTTACTCTGGAGTTCGGCGACCTGTGCCTCCAACTCCTGAATTCGTTTAGCCTGTTGGCCAACTTCTTGTTTCGGATTAGAATTCTGTAGCCGCTTCGTCAATCGGTCGATTTCCGCGGTGCGCTTCTGCAACTGCTCAGAGCTCGTCTTTTCCAGTTCCTTATAGGCCTGATTATGCCGGAAGGTCGTGATCGTTGAAAATAGGATCATAAGGACGGCCCCAATCAAGATGGAAACCAGTAACAGTAAGATCAACGGCCAGCGGACCGTCGTAAAGCCAAATGAGACTGGCACACTCTCCACGTTTAGGATGGCAAAGACTGCCACCACGATGACTAATAACAGGGTAACCACAATTCGCCATTGATTTTTCATGCTACTTCGCATCCTCTGGAATCATTTTTTGAAACGGAATCGTCACTAAATCAAAGTCTTTCACCACGCGGGTATTCTTAAAGACCTCACGTGCCTGTTGCTGCAGTTCAACGGCCATTTTGCCCGTGTACCGCGCCGAAATGTGGTTCAATAATAACATTTTAACGTGCGTCCGCTTGGCCAGCTCAGCCGCTTGAATGTTGGTGGAGTGGTAATAAGAACGCGCTAACTTGCTCTCACCCTTAGCAAACGTACTCTCATGGACCAAGACGTCGGCATTCTGCGTCAACCGCGATGCATTTTGTGTTTGGCGCGTATCGCCCAAGATGGCGACCACACGGCCTTTTTGTGCGGGGCCTAAGAAGTCTTGCCCATTAACCACGCGGCCATCAGGCAAGGTCACGGTCTGACCGGCCTTCAACTGACCGTAAACCGGACCGGATGGGATCTGCGCGGCCTGCAGCTTGTCAACCTGAAGCTCGCCCGGATGGTCCTTCTCCACTATGCGGTACCCAAAGCACTCGATGCGGTGATCCAGATGCTGCGCGTAGACTCGAAACTTGGGGTCTTCGAAGACTAGCCCATCATTCGTCAGTTCTTGGTAATGAATCTTATAAGATAACTTGGTCTCAGAGACCCGTAGACTCACTTCAACGAAGTCCCGAATGCCCTTGGGACCATAAATGGTCAGTGGCGTGTTGCCGCCCTGAAATGACCGGCTACTCAATAAACCCGGCAAGCCAAAAATATGGTCACCATGTAAGTGGGTAATGAAGATTTTGTCGATCTTACGGGGCTTTAACGTCGTCCGTAAAATTTGGTGCTGCGTGGCTTCACCAACATCGAATAACCAGACAGAGTTACGTTCATCTAGCAAACGTAAGGCCGTGCTGGTCACATTGCGAAACTTTCCTGGTGAACCGGCGCCCGTTCCTAAAAATTCAATTTCCATATTTTTTCGTTCCTATTCTATAATTAGAGTCCGTCCACTATTTTAGGGGATTTTCGTGCAAACCGCAACTAGCATCTTAGCCAACTTACGTGTGAATATCGTTAGGGTTCCTGGATAAAGTTCGGTATAATCGAGGTGACGACTTGATTAGGGAGGCTCAGACATGCGACTCATTGATTTCAATCTTTCAACGATCGACTTACATCCCGCGCTAAAGCTTTACTGGGAGAGCACCACGCCCCTGCCCGTTACGGATCTTCAAGTCGTTACCGCCAGTCACCAATTACACTTACTTGCAGCTGACGGTCCCGCACTCACGTTGGATCAGTTCCGCACACGCTGCCAACAGGTAGATCCCCAAACTAATTTATTTATAGCTGGCGATACCGCGCCATTACGGTTATATGGGTACCGACTAGTTCCTCATAAAATTTTACTCGGTTAAAAGGAGTGTTTTTCATGCGATTATTTAAATTTTCATTAGTCCTAGGACTGAGTTTACTGACCCTAGGACTCACCGGCTGTCAATCCGGTGCGCAAAAGAGTACGGCCAGTTTCAAGGATAACAGCAGTCAGTCCAGCCACTACAAAGCGGCTGATCCAGACGCTGCGGTCACGGCCGCCTCTTCCTCTAAGGAAGCCCAGACGTATCGCCCAGACACCGCCCAGACCAGAAGTGCCAGCTACGTGAAGTCTGGTAACCTCACACGTAACGGGCAGTACACCTACGACAAGGTCGGCACTAAGCTCACCTTGAACCAGGTCACTCATCCCCAAAGCACGATTCGTAGCGGGAAGCTGACCTATAAGATCACCACGGTACGGCTCATCAAGAACACTGCCGAAACCGCTGCCGCCAAACGAATGGCCGCCCAAGCACTGAACCTGGCCCACCTCGACAGCCCGTATTACACGATTCAAGTCAAGTTTACCATTTATAACCGGGGAAAGCAGGCTTTAACCACAGATGGTATCAAAGCCATCCGTTTATCGGCCAGCCAGCAACTCAATGCTTCTAATCAGCTGAGTGATGCCAGTGCCGGCAAGACGATTCCCGCCAACGGTAAGCTCGCGACCTTTGCCACCGGCTTGGCTAGTGAAAAGACGAAACCTAGCTTCAGTAGCGTTAAGATTGCCTTCGCTGGCGCCTACGCTAACCAAAAGCAGATCGTGAAACCTACTGGCTGGCTGAAGTTAAATCTTTAATTGCCGCACTGTGGTTGCGATTGAGCTTTACCATTACAATCATTCGAGACCGTCATGACCGCAGATTTCAAGTTACCTCACAACAATTTGAATTTACCCTACGCTCTTGAAAGTTATAAAACAGGTCACTTAACAACAAGGCTAAATAGGTTTCTTCGCTCAATCATCCGCCTACAAGTTCCATCAAACTTCACACACAAAGAAAAGACGTTTCCGCTTATGCCAACTGGCAGATTGGAAACGTCTTTTTTTCGTTACATCATTTAACCCAATTCATTCATAAAAGGACTAGAATGTTTTGACTGTTCCTACATCTCAATCCTTTCTAGTCCTTTTTGGTTTCACCCGTTGGGTGTAACCAAAAAAAATAGTTAAA
>NZ_AZDP01000067.1:5654-8652 GCF_001435525.1 Levilactobacillus koreensis JCM 16448 | reverse complement strand
GACAACTTTTAAAGTATATCATGTCGCCAAAACCTTGTCAACAACTTTTTTAATTTCTTTTGAATATATATTCAATATTCAGGAAACAATCAATTTCGTTGATGTCGGTAACAGACAACATAAATCATTGTATCAGTTGCTGTTTAGCTCGTCAAGCATAAATTTTAATTTGTATGGCTATCCATAAATCTAATTTTTATGCATTCAAGTTGTCGTAACGGCAACAGAGAATATCTTATCAATATTCCATGAACAGGTCAAGCAAAATCTGAAATAAAATTCACTAAAACGAAAAACTCACCTGCAGTCCTGCTAAAGGTCCCGTTTCACCGTCCCCTCCAGCAGTCCCCCCACCGCAATGTCGCCAACAACAAAGGGGGTTGGCGACAAAAGTCCCAGACTCCCTTTATGCTCCTCGAAACGTGCGACAAAAGGCAGTCATCTCCGCTTAACGTCACTAGACAAGCCCCTCCAAAACCGAGATTATTCGCCTAACGACGCTAATGTTCACTGACCAACCGCTTCCTATCCCTCTCTCAATAAAAAAGACACCCCATTAGGATGTCTGTGATTGGTCTAACTGTCGTAAGGCCTCGGCTTTCCAACCCTCTAAGTGATCAGCAATCGGTTTAAACCCAATGTTGACCCGATGATTGGTCCAGTAGTGTCGATGCTGGTGTTCATTTAATTCCACACCGTGCTCCACGTGCTCGAGACAACGAATCGACAAACTGATCTTACCAGTATATTCGTCAACGTCTAATACCACCACGTTGACTTCTTGATTAACTTTAAGGTAATCATGAATATCCTTAACGTACCCGCAATGACACTCCGAAATATGAATGAGACCTTGCCGGTGACCGCCTAAGCTCACAAATGCGCCGTATGGTTGAATCCCGGTAATGCGTCCCGTGACCCGCTGGCCGATTGCAAATGCCATGCGTTCACCTTCCTTCTATAAAGAATCGCTCTTATTCAGTAACCGTAACTTTATCCATTGTGACTGGGGTTGCGGGTTGGTCACTGGCATCTGTCTTCACCTTGGCAATGGCGTCAACGATGTCCATCCCCTTGATGACTTGACCAAATACCGTGTGCCGGAAGTCCAGCCATGGCGTCCCACCGTCTTTGTAAGCATCAACGATTTCATCAGGGAAGCCGGCATCCTTCATTTGGGCCTGCATTTGATCAGTCATATCTTTGTCCTGAACGATAAAGAACTGACTGCCATTCGTATTAGGACCAGCGTTAGCCATTGAAACGGCTCCCCGCAGGTTGTACAATTCTTGAGAAAATTCATCTTCAAACGGTTGACCCCAGATGCTCTCGCCACCCATACCAGTACCGGTAGGATCGCCACCCTGAATCATAAAGTTTGGAATGACCCGGTGGAAAGTCAGGCCATCATAGTACCCTGCCTTTGCGTGAGTCACAAAGTTTTCAACTGTCTTTGGTGCTTGTTCGGGGAAGAGCTGCAGCTGAATGGTTCCCATGGACGTTTCAATCGTTACTTGCGGACCCCTGGCGTTAGCCAAATCAATTTGTGGAAACTTTGTCATAATTATCCTCCATATCTTTTAAACACTTTCTGTCTCTACTATTATCACCGCCATTAAGAAAAAATGCAACTCAGGACATCGGTGCTATACTAGTAGATAACACTTATTTTTGATGGAGGAACCTATTTATGACTAAACCAACTACCGCCCTAAACGAACGTACGGTTGAGCTACTTAAGCAACGAGGCGTGTCCCTAGACGC
Source organism: Levilactobacillus koreensis JCM 16448 (assembly GCF_001435525.1). Classification (GTDB taxonomy): domain Bacteria; phylum Bacillota; class Bacilli; order Lactobacillales; family Lactobacillaceae; genus Levilactobacillus; species Levilactobacillus koreensis. The sequence continues at coordinate 6,888 of NZ_AZDP01000067.1, read as the reverse complement.
CATCGCCGAACTCGTTATTTTCTTACAAAAAGACTATATTAAAGACCTCACCTTAGCTGAAGCCGAGGATAGCGTGAAAAACGTGCTTCGCAAACGAGAAGTCCAAAATGCCATCATCACCGGCATCCAGCTCGATATCGCCGCCGAAAAACACGAATTACTCGAACCCCTACAGACAATCGTCGAACGTGACGAAGGCCTTTACGGCGTAGACGAAACGATGGCGCTCTCCATTGTCGACATCTACGGCTCGATTGGTTTTACCAACTACGGGTATATTGACCGCGTCAAGCCGGGTATCTTAGCTCACCTTAATGCGCACGAACCTGGCATCATTCACACCTTCCTAGACGATCTGGTTGGTGCCGTGGCGGCCGCTGCAGCTGCCCGGCTCGCTCACGATGACCGCGGCGAACAAGACACCCCCTTCCAATAAACGTCATGTTTTTCTTAAGTTTCGTTGGACCCACTGACGGCGGGACAAAAACCCACTACAATGTGGGTACATTCAAATTAGCTAATAAGGAGTAACTTAATGGGATACCTAATCGATTTTGTCTTACACATCGATGATCACCTGGTCAACATCGTCAATACCTTTGGCGGATCGACCTACCTGATTTTGTTTGCCATCGTCTTTATTGAGACTGGTGCCGTGATTCTACCGTTTTTGCCCGGTGATTCACTACTGTTCGCTGCGGCTGCTCTGGCCGCCAACCCAGCATACGGGTTGAACATCTGGATTTTTAGTGGTCTCTTCTTATTCGCCGCGATTGCTGGTGACTCCCTAAACTTCTATTTAGGGGGCAAAGCCGGTGCGGCACTGTCCAACCATTCCTGGTTCGGTCGGCTCATCAATAAGGATAAGCTTGCCCAATCCGAAAAGTTTTTCCGCAAGCACGGGCCCCTCGCCATCTTTCTTGGGCGGTTCATGCCCATTATTCGAACGTTCGTGCCGTTTACCGCAGCGGGGTCACAATTCCCCTATCAGCGGTTTATCGCTTACAACGCGAGCGCCGCAATCACTTGGGTCTTCATCTGCTGTGGCGGTGGGTACTTCTTCGGTAACATTCCCTTCGTCAAGGCGCACTTCTCCGCCGTCGTTCTGGGGATCATCGTCATTTCCCTAATTCCCGCCGTTGTTGGCTGGTTGAAGGGGCGCAGTCATCCCCAGGCTCCCAATCGAGTTCCTGAAGACGACTAATTTTAGATAAACGCTAGTCAAATAGGCAAC
>NZ_AZDP01000067.1:0-5625 GCF_001435525.1 Levilactobacillus koreensis JCM 16448 | reverse complement strand
CCCCGCCAATACAGAATCCCCACGCCAATTTCAAATAACGCGAAGGCTAAGATGAAACAGTGAAGGAAAAATGTGTCTGGTAGGGCCGTGATGATCGGATCGAGGTCCGGATCAAACAACCAGTCGTTATTGCGAAAGAGGACCTTGTGAAAGGCCACGAAGAAACCGTTAAAATTGACCGCCATCATTGCCGCCAACACCAACGGGACCACTGCAGCAATCTGTGCCGAACGCAATAGTCGCCACTGTTCCGCGCGCTGATGGAGCTGGCGTAGATACAGGCCCGACGGAATCACCGTCACCAATAAAACGACGTTATTCAGCAAGAATAGGCGTTTCACGTCCTCAAAATGGATCATCCCCGTATATGACGTGGGAAAATCACTCATACTGAGATTAGTGACCCACGGAAGCTCGAGGTAGCCCAACATTTGATAATAATTATGCATAATACGGTTAGGCGACATCTGAACCAGATGCGTGATTCCTAACCAATGAATATCCAGCCGGTATAGCCAGACGGCATTGATGGTCAACGTAATGCTCAGTGTGATCAGGGCCAGCATTAAAACGGTCATGCCACCCCAACGATTTAACCTACTCACGCGGCCCCACCTCTAAATCCCAACGGTCCAGTGATGACACGGTATATGTCGGTTGAATCGGCTCTTGAGCGACCTGTTCCGGCGTTGAAACTCCCGTATAGACCAGCAGTGTGTCCACGTCAGCGTGAATTCCCGCAAGAATATCCGTCTGGTAGTTATCCCCGACCATTAGGGCGTCCTCAGGCGCGATTCCCAACTGAGCCAGCGAGTTCTGCAAAATGATTGGCTCCGGCTTACCGACAAAAATCGGCTGGGTCTGAGTCGCATACCGGACAAGGTCCACTAAGGCCCCTGCACCTGGCATCAACCCCCGCGCCTTCGGAATATTGGAGTCCGAATTCGTACCGATAAATGTCGATCCGCTGCGAATGGCTAGGACTGCTTTGGCAAATTTTTCATAGGTCACATCGCTATCCAGCCCCACGACCACGTAGCGCGGATGCTCTTCATCGACCGTGAATCCCTTGGCCATCAGCGCTTGACGTAACCCAATCTCTCCCACGACGTAGACGGTTCGTTCACCATCACCTGCGCGTTGATCCAAGTAATCAGCCGTAGCCAGCCCCGCCGTATAGACATTATCAGTCGTCACGTGAATATCGTGATTGTCCGCTAGATTGGCCACCACGTCCACGGGCAGTTTTGTCGTATTATTCGTCACAAATTTAAATGCCGTTCCGGCTGCCTGCAGACGCTCAACGAACCGTTTTGCCGCCGGGTAACGCTTCGACCCCGCGTAGACCGTTCCGTCCAAGTCGATCAAATATGCCTGATAATCTTTCACCGCAAACTCTCCCTAATCTTCTTTTTTCTGTCGAATGGTAAAATGACGCCGCCCCTGACCACCGGAAGCAACCGTCACGGTCTTGGTCGTCCGTTGCGCTGGCCTGGCCGTTGTCCGCCGCTCTTCTGTGTACGGATGCGCCGTATTCCGGTGACGGGAACGCCGCCGACGTCGATGTTGGCTGTTGTTATTATTGTTGTTATTGGCCGCAGCATGGTGTGGCTTTTCACCAGTGGTTGCTGTAGCGGTCTTAGGCGTCGCTCTGGTAGCCGTGGCCTTAGCAACGGGCTTGGCTGCTGTTGAGCGTGGTGCCGCATTCTCCGCTGGCTTACGTCGACGCCGACTCCGACGAGGCTTAGGTGCCGTTTTGACGTCCAAATTGTGCAGAATAAAGTAAGCACAACCAAAATTACACGATTCATACAGATAATCCTGCACCGAATCAATCTGATTTTGCTTAGCGCCTGCCCGGTCCTCTGCGTAGAATCCCTTAAGGCGTAACTGTTCGAATCCCCAGTCGCCCACAATATAATCAAATTTACTTAAAATCGTACTAAATCGTCGCGAAAACTCCGCAAAATCAAAACCGTCGCGGACGTCTGCGACCACCTCATAGGGATGGCCATTGATGGTCAGATGGGTTTCGTCCACCCGAACTACTTCGGCGGCTGGTTCTCGGTTCTCTCGTTGTTCAGCAACTAAGGCTTCTAAATCTTTGCGATCCACCGTCGTCATCCTTTCTACTTATCAGCTAACGGATAGTGGCGTGCCAAATACTTGGCAAACACTTCCCGCAAGAGATCTTGATATAAAATATGATTTTCTCCCACAATGGAAATGGTCGGGAAGAAGGGAATGAATAAATAATGATCCAATACGGCCAACTTATACTGCCGGTTGGGTGAAAGCGGCTCACCACGCCAAGTGACCTGGTGGGTCTGGGCATCGTAAGCAATGCCTAAATAGTTCAATTCCCCAAAGATCTTCCCCCGAAAACCCATCCCCTTTTGCGGAAAGCGCCGCAAGAAGAGCCGCATGAGCTCGAACTCCTGGACCAGCCGCCACAGGTCGTACCCATTTAAGGTGACCGTCATGACGTGCATGTTATGGGGTAAAAGGTCGTGTAACTGTCGTTGATTGACCACGCCACGAGGCAGGTCTTCCAGGAACAAGCCAGCGTTTAACACCGCAGCTTGGGTCCCCGCATGCTCCGCAATGGCGTGCAAGCCTTCTCGTACCAATCGGGGTTGCCCGATGGGGTCCGTCTCCATTGCCACGGGAAGGTCTGCCACCCGCTGCTCAGATAAAATGGACTCGCCAAGTTCTTGCAGGCCATCGATTTCGGCCTGATCCGCGGGCTGTTCCGGCAACGTCGCCGTTTCCACGACACTAGCCGTCGCCGATTCAACGGTATGGTCCGCCGTCACGGTCAACTCGATTTTGCCCACATAACGACCAAATTTACCGGCGGCGGCCAACAGGCTGTGATGGTCCTGCTCGCCATGAGGTAACAAATGGTGAGTGTGACTGCCAATAATGACCGTCACCTGGGGAAAGCGTTTAGCAATCTGGCGATCAACGTCTAATCCCAAATGGGACAACAGAACACAGGCGTCGGCCTCCTGATCGTATTTCGCCAACAAGTCACTGAGCGCCTGGTTCACCCCAATTGGTTCCCACCCTGCTAACGGATAGGTCAACTTGTACGGGGCGGTCAACCCAAGAACTAAGATCTTCATCCCCGCCTTGGTCGTCAACAACTCGTGATCAAGGGCCCACTTAGGCTGCTCGCGGGTGTCCTCAGTAAGAATATTCCCCACGATCACCGGAAAGTTGGCGTGATCATACAGGTGATCCAGCTGTGCCCGCATAAAGCCGAGGCCTTCATTATTACCGATGGTGACCGCATCGTAGCCGATCTGATTCATCAGCTCCACGTTCTTCTGCCCGTTCGTCGCTTCACTCACGGGATGGACCCGATCCACGTGATCACCAAGATCAAAGGTGAACACCGTGTGCCCCGCCGCCTGTGCCTGAGCCTTACTCGTCGCCAAATAGCGCCGAATGCGCGGCCAATTTTCAAAGTGCGAATGCAGGTCGTTCGTATGCAAGATGGTAATCCGTTCCATGTTCTCATTCTCCTCTTAACACTGATTTTAATCCTACGGCATCGGGGAGAAACGGTCAAGCGCTATTGCTTGTCGCGGAACTCTTGGGCCTTACCGGTCACCATCTGTTCGATCTCACTGGTGGAAAATGGTGTGCCAAATGGTACTTGCTCATCCAAATAGCGCTGTTCGGGGGTATCAACACCGACATTAATATTTTCTTTAACTGGCACCGCATAGTGATGAATATGACCGTGTAAGTTAATAATCTGGTTCACAATTCCCATCATCATTGGATAATGCGTCATGTAGTACTGCCGATGGTCATACTTGATCAGCACGCCCACGTCATGAAAGGCGAATTTAGGCTGCCCATGATCAATGGGATTGTGCGCGGCCAGGTACTTAAATAGTGCCCGACTGTCATGATTTCCCTTGATCAATTCCAGATGCCCATTCAACTGAGAGAGCACATCGGTGACCGCCTCATCCGATTTCACGGCCGGCTTCGTAAAGTACAACGCGATGTCGCCCAGATGATAGACGGTATCGGTTGGCGCCACGCGGGCATTCCAATTATCAATAATCGTTTGGTTCATTTCCTCCACGTTAGCAAAAGGTCGCGGGGCAAAATCATTGTCCCCTAATAGATCAGCGTGGAAAAAGTGTGTATCCGAGGTAAAGTATTGCATGTGAACTCCCCCTTAAAGGATATCGAGTGGTTGTTTACTTGTGGGTGCCGGAAATTGCTGGTCCAAGGCGGCCAACTCGGTAGCACTCAACGTCAGATCTGCGGCGGCAATATTTTGTTCCATGTGGGCCACGGAACTCGTCTGGGGAATCGCTAAGACTTGTGGATGCCGGACGACCCATGCCAGTAAGACCTGATAGATGGTGGCATGATGGGCTTGCGCAATCTGCTGAACGATAGGCGTCGTGGTCAAATGATGGCCCCAGGAATCTCCCTGAGCAATCGGCGAATACGCAATCAGTGGCAAATCGTGGTCACGTTGCCAAGGTAAGACGGCGTAGTCCAAGCCACGGCTACCCAAGTGATAGAGGTCTTCGTTGGCAACGGCTTGATCACCCCCGGGCAAAGCCCATAGCTCCTGTAGGTCGGCAATGTCAAAGTTGGAGACCCCCCACGACCGAATTTTACCGGTTGTTTGCAAGCGTTGTAGCTCAGCCACCGTTTCGCTCAATGGCACACTGCCGCGCCAATGATAGAGATAAAGGTCGAGATAGTCCGTTCGCAAGCGCTGGAGGCTCGCATCTAAGCTGGCTTCCATGCGGCGTTGGGAGGCGTTTTCGGGTAAGACTTTAGAAATCAGGAAAATATCTTCTCGTTTAAAGGGCTTCAACGCCTCGCCCACTAGATTTTCAGACTTGCCAGACCCGTACATTTCGGCCGTGTCCACGACTCGAGCACCAGCGGAGATACCGGCTTGGATCGCCGCAATCTCAGTTTCTCTTTGGGCTGGTCGTTCGCCCATGTGCCAGGTACCGATTCCCATGGCCGGAACCTGTTGGCCAGCAATTTTAACTTGTTTCATCACTTAACACCCCGTTTGAATTAGTTACCTTTATCGTAGCACTTCCGCCCTGCTTTCGCTGTTATCACGTTAGGAACCTCAGTGAAAAGTCAGTGAAGAATAGCCGCGCTCCCCAATTCCATTCAGATACCTCGTAAATTTATCCCCCGTCACGCCGTTAAAACATTTTCACGTATATCGTCCGCCAAATATAGTCTCGACTTAGTCAATGGCAAACGTATAGCTAAACTAGCTTCCTTAAAGATCTCACGTTGTCACTCAAACGACTAAAATATATACTGGTCGATTGTGCTGTTTCATCACCAATATTAACGAATTGCCCTATAGAAAGCCCGTCTTCCAACCTAAAACTATCGTTCGCCTTCAAATTGAGTTCAAAAAAAGAGGCACCCGTCACTGACTCATGCTAAGTCACCGACCGATACCTCACTATTTTCTATTTACTAAAGGTTGAAAGATAAAATATCTGTCTCGTCCCAGTATTGGCAAGGATTCGCACCGTTAAGATAGTGTGAAATGGCCGCACTCCGGCTGACAGGGATTCCGCCTGCTGTGGGGACGCTTCAGACTGGAAA
>NZ_AZDP01000010.1 GCF_001435525.1 Levilactobacillus koreensis JCM 16448 | reverse complement strand
TCTTTCTTAACGTACAAGGCTCAGGCTATTCAAAGCGCCGTTGTGAAAGTGAATCCAGCCTTCACTTCACAGAGGTGTCCGAAGTGTGGCCTAGTTGAGAAGGCTAATCGCCATCATGATACTCATGAATATTGGTGTGCCCAATGCCAGTATCGGTGTAACGATGACCGCTTAGGGGCAATGAATATTGAGATGCTTGGCCAAGATTGGTTGAATGGTGTCAAACACCCAAAGATTAAAAAGCTAACAACTGCTGGGTAAAC
>NZ_AZDP01000066.1 GCF_001435525.1 Levilactobacillus koreensis JCM 16448 | reverse complement strand
TGTGCTAGTCCCTGTCAAGTTGTCATACGAAATAATATAAATTAGTATTGTCTTTAAACGGCCTCATTCCGGTATTCTACCGGGGTGAGGTCGTTTCTTGCTGGTGAACGATCTAAGTGATTGAAGTAGTGGATTCCTTCGTTCACCAGTGCTTTGAATTCTTGGTAGGTGGTGGGCATTGGATGACGATCCATCCAATGAGTCTTAAATTCATTCCACCAACGTTCCATTGGTGAGTTGTCGTAAGGCGTTCCGGGACGTGACATACTACGTGTTATTTCATGTCCGGCCAAAAAGTTATTGAAAGACTTTGATGTGTACGCAGCGCCTCGGTCGGTGTGTACTAACGGATGAACTTCACCAGCGTACTCAAATGCACGCTGGAACACCTGAATCTCCGCTGCGGCCGTTTCGGTGGTGCTCAGATTTGACGCGATTAATACACGTCCATACAGGTCCAAAACCCCACTCAAACGCATTTTGAATTGTCCATTGATTCCGTAAGATAGTTCAGTTGAATCGGCCAGCCAAACTTGATTAGGTGCTGTTACGGTAAAATCTTGATTCAAAATATTATCTTGCATGTATTGCTCTTGTTCCTTGATTCGATGATGCTTCTTAACCCGAATCTGGCATCGGATACCTAAATTACCCATGATGCGTTTGACACGCTTGATAGTGACGTTGAAGGTAATCTGCTCATCTCGATTTAGGTTCGATAAAATTTTACCGGCACCGATTGCTTGATGATGTTGTTTGAACCAATAAGTGATGCGTTCTTCTAGTAGCTCTTCTTGAGCTTCCCAGACCGTTTTCTGACGATGCAATGACTTATTATAAGCTTGTCGACTAACGCCAACGTACGCCAATAATTTTGTAATGGCACCACGTTTCCCTTGACTGACTTCGCTGATTGCCCGATATGCCAGTCGATGTTGTTGTTTCACCCCTTGCGCTGAAGTTCCTGATATTTTTTTACAAACTCTTCCAGTAGTTTCATGTCGGCGACCTGGCCTTCTAATTGGCGGATTCGTAAATTAGCCTTATCTAGGTCAGTCAATTTTTCTGGTGTTTTACGATGACCACGGTTGTCTCTGAGGGTTTCATAGCCGCCTTCCTTGGCCTTGAGGACCCATGAACGGGCTTGTTGATAAGAGACTTGGTAGTGTTCGGCTGCCTCACTATATGAGTGCTTGTGATTAGTAATGTATTCGACAACTTCAATACGTTCTTCCCACGTTGTTTTTCGGCTCATCTTTGGGACCAACTTTCTTGACGGAGAGGCCGTCACAGTTTTGTCCTTATTATACTTGGAAACCCAAGTCATTACTTGGGAAAATGAGCGTAAACCATACTTCATAGCTAGTTTCTGTGCGGAACCTTCACCATTCAAGAAGGCATAAACAACTTGTAATTTGAGAGCGCTACTGTAGTGATGATTTTTCTTGGCTTCCTTCAGTCCATCGAGGCCATCGCGTTGGTATCGATCTAGCCACTGGGCTACGGTGTGCTTACCTAAACCATTCGCTTTCCCAAAGGCTGTGCTCGATAACCCCGAGACTTTAAATTCGTTAATCAATGCTAGCTTCTCTATAGCACTAAACCTAGATCTTGGCATACAAAAATCCCTCCGTCATTGTCAGATGAATTATATTATTTCATCTGACAACCACAGAGGGATCATAACA
>NZ_AZDP01000009.1 GCF_001435525.1 Levilactobacillus koreensis JCM 16448 | reverse complement strand
TACCCAGGGCTTATAGCCCTCGAGAAAACCACCCGTTCAACGGGTGGTTTTTATTTCAGAATGGCCCGATATTCTGTAATCGGTCGGCCAATAATGATTGATTTGAATGAGTTAAGTGACTTAGTAATCACATCACCGCCGTGGATTTCACCAATACCACGGTTTCCAGAATCATCAGTAATGATAACAATGTTTCTAGTGAAATAAGGATAGTGAGCACCACTAAGAGTGAGCAACATACTATCGTAACCAGCAACGGGAATGACTTGGACATCAGTAACTTTTGGAATAACGACCATTTTGAACAGCTCCTCACAAAGTTTAATTCCATTGTAAGCGCTTAATTATCCGGAATGATCAGTCATATTAACAGGATTATAAGTTATTCCTTGTGCAAGTTGGTTGAATTATTAATTAATACCTGATGCTGTGGGTTGCTTCAAGTTATGGTGGTAACTAGCGTCCTTGAAGTATAGGTAGCCAAGGTAAAGCTCGAAGAGTTCAATTGTATTGTGGGGATCAAGGTCAAAGTCTTCTTTGATTTTAGTGAGGCGGTAACCCAAAGTATTACGGTGAATATGCATAGCTTTTGCGGTTTGAACCATGTTACCACTGTGACGAATGTACATACCCAATGTTTGAATCAGATCGCTACCAGACTCACTGCCGTTTGCGTCCTGAAATTTTTCGACGATAGGCGTTAATGAAAGGTGACTACCGAGTAGCGTGTCAACAAAGGCGACCTGACCGTAGTTGATTTGGTCGGGACGGTCGAAGACGTTACTGATTCGGAGGGTTTGTAGTGCTTGGTTGACGGACAAGCCAACGTTAACGCTGGGGAGGCCAATTCCCAAACTAATCTTCTTTTTCTGGCAATAAGCAGTAAATCGATCGATGGTGACGGATTGACTAGTGAGAACAATGACCGTACTAGCAGACAGTGAGATTTGAAAATCAGTTGGGTCCAATAAATTCATGGGGAGCGTCTTTAACTGAACAGCAATAGCAGTACGTTCTTTAAGGATGTCAATACTCAATTGGCTAGCTTCCAGTAAGAGGTCCGTTTTGTCTTCAATATGGTCAGTGACTTGTGACCATTGGTAAAGAAAACGATTGAGAGCAGTTTCTTTCTTCTTCTCGCGTAAGTTGTTCTGATTTTGACTCAGTAAGAGTTCTGTAGCAACTCTGAGTAGTGAGGCGAGGGGGGTAACCTTTTCAGGTTCGCCCGTAATACCGATCACACCCACAATCTTCTTGTCGAAGAAAATGGGCATGTTGATACCAGGCCGTCCATGCTGGCCAAAGGACTTTGCCATCGGTAGCGTCTTTTTTTGTTCAATCGCATCAAGTGCGCCGACATGCAGGGTATTGATTCTGGCCTCGTCACCGCTAGCAATTACGTAGCCGTGTTCATCCATCATATTCACGTTGTATGGAATCTGAGCCATCATTTTGTTCACGATGGATTGTGCCAATACGGGATCGATTTTCATAAGTAAATTACCTACTTTCTCAATAATAATCAGACATGATACAAAATGGGACGGGGCGGAGCAAAATTAATTGTAAAAAAACGTCGTCGAAATGTAGAAAATATGTCAGACGGAGGCACTATGTAAGGAGATAAAATGAGAATCCCTTAATCTTAAGTGTACGCATTAAACACGGATAAGTCAGCAATTAGTTAACAATCATTGTTAATTGACCGACACTATTCAATTAATGAGTAAAACTTAAACCACATATCTAAAATTTAGGCAAATGACCAAGCAACTAGTGCGAAAATTGGCAGTTAAGCCATGCTAAATTAGGACTAAGTGAATTGAAATTTAGTGAGCAACCATAGGTAAACAATGAAATGATAGCGCTAACATTCGTGCTATAATCTGGTGATTTTAACGAATGTGCAACCGATTGTGATTCTGCAATCAAGCGATTTCAGAGCGCTTTTACGTAGGATGCAAGATTTTTAGAGCTATCAGTGAAAGCGCCTGTCGTCTATTTAAACGCAGATAGTTATTTTTTTCAACTCCAGCACAATTACTTTTGTTGCTATATAGGAAGCGCAACCAAAATCACAAAAATTCAAACTTGATTTTGGGCATTATGTCAGTTGTTCGGTCCTAATATTCCGAATAGTATAAGGAGCGTAAGGCATGCTTACTTCGTTTCATTGCTCACTAAATAACATTTTGCTTAAAAAATAGTTTTGAGAAAGTTGGCGAGTTCGAATGAGTTATCCGGCAATTATTGGTTTCGTTATGATGATCGTCATTGTCTGGGTTTTGTTAAAGCAAAAGACCAGCACGATGTTTGCCTTTACGGTAATTCCAATCATCGGTGCAATCTTGGTAGGTGCGTCACCGACACAAATTGGGAATTACCTGACAAAAGGGTTGGGGATGACGACCCCAGTTGCCCTGATCATGTTATTCTCGCTGCCGTACTTCCTACTCATGGCAGATACGGGGTTCTTCAACGGAATTGTCCGGAGAATCCTGAAACATATTAATTTGAGTCCAGTAGTCTTGACCTGCTTAACCTTGCTGGTCGCTATGATTACCGGATTTGATGTTAGTATCACATCTATTTACTTAATTACGATTCCACTGTTACTGCCGTTCTACCAGAAGTTACACATGAAACCGATCATTCTGGTCTTCTTGACTACTGTCGGGGCCATCAATACATTCGATGTTCCTTGGAGTGCTCGGATGTTACGGAGTGCGTCCTTGATTCCGAATATTCCTGGTGGTGCGAACCATTTGTTCAGCATGATGTTCCCAACACAAGTTATCTTTACGGTTCTCTTGTTCGCCATGGCAGCCTTCTTAGGTTTTCGTGAACAAAAGCGGATCAAGAAGGAATGTGCAACAACTGATATGACTGCCGGTAAGGTCGACATTAGTGATATCGTTGATGATCCTGAATTGGCACGGCCAAAGTTTTTCTGGATTAACGTGACTTTAACCGTTTTGGTTATCTTGGCATTGTGCTTAATGCCTTCTGTACCTTCATATTACGTCTTCGCCTTTGGGCTAGTTATCGCGTTAGCTTACAACTTCCCTGACTTGAAGCAACAAAACAAATTACTGAAGAAATATGCGGCTTCCTTATTGCCAATCATGCCAGCCATTCTGTTATCTGGGGTTGTTGTTGGGGTTATGCAATACAGTGGCATGATGAAGGCCATGGTTAATACTTTGGTTAAAATCATTCCAAGTTCCATGGGGCCTTGGGTCTACATCATCATTGCCGTCTTCAGTACACCGCTGATGTTCATCTTTACCAACGATACATGGTACTACGTTCTGATGCCAATCGTTGTTTCCTTGATGAAGGCTTACGGTGTTCCATCAGACATCGTTATCATTACACTGTTTATGAACATGGGGGCTCTGTTAACACCAATTGCTCAACCACAAATTTACATCGGTGTCGACTTGACCCATGGTGCAGTTGATTTGTCACAATATGTTAAATACGCGTTCATCCCAATTTGGGGCATGAGCCTTGTCTGGATTGGCTTGGGGCTACTTACCGGTGCATTCCGTTAAATCTTGTAACCGTTGCCATTTTGTGCAAATGACTAAATAACGTGGTTGAACTTAGAGAGTTGCGCCATACACTTTGTGTGGTGATTAACTTATACTTTTAACTGTAGAAAGATAGAAATTGAAAGGGGCACATTTATTATGAAACTCGGATTTATTGGATTAGGTATCATGGGCAAACCAATGGCAAAGAACTTGGTCAAAGCAGGTCACGACTTGACGGTCTTTGATTTCAAGGAAGATGCCATTAAAGAATTAGTTGCGGATGGCGCTACTGAGGCTAAGACTGGTAAAGAAGTTGCTGAAAAGTCAGACGTTATCTTCACTATGGTTCCTAACTCTCCAAACGTTGAAGCAGCATTGTTTAACGAAGGTGGGGTTGCCGAAGGATTAACTGCCGGCAAGACGGTTATCGACATGAGTTCCATCAACCCATTAGCTAGCCAAGGCTTCGCTAAGCGTTTAGCTAAACTCAACGTTGGTTTCTTGGATGCCCCTGTTTCTGGTGGTGAACCAAAGGCCATTGATGGTTCGATTGCCATCATGGTTGGTGGTGACAAGGACCTTTATGAAAAGAACAAAGATTTACTTGAAATCATGGGTGGTTCTGTGACCTACGTTGGTGCCGTTGGTGCCGGGAATACAACGAAGTTAGCTAACCAAGTCATTGTTGCATTGAACATTGCCGCTGTTAGTGAAGGGTTCGCCTTAGCTAAGAAGGCTGGCTTGGATCCAAAGATGGTCTTTGACGCTATTCACACTGGTTTAGCTGGTAGTACCGTTATGGATGCCAAGGTTCCAATGATGATCGACCGTAACTTCAAGCCGGGCTTCCGAGTTGACCTCCACATCAAGGACCTGCAAAATGCTTTGGACACATCACACGCCTTACACGTTGGGTTACCTTTGACTGCTGAAGTCATGGAAATCTTGCAAGTTGTTAAGAACGATGGTAATGGTAGTGATGATCACTCCGCAATTGCTAAGTTCTACGAAAAGATCAATGACTTAACGATCGACTAATTAGTCGAGATGAAATTAAAGAAAATGGGATTAAATTGATATCCCTTTTTCTTTTACCCTAAAAGTGAAAGGATGAACAAAATATGACGATTCCTAAAATTGTGAAAATGGATGTCTACCCGGTTGCTGGTAAAGACAGTATGTTATTGAATTTAAGCGGGGCTCATGGTCCTTATTTCACCCGTAACATTGTGATCTTAACAGCGGATAACGACCAAATTGGGGTCGGTGAAGTCCCTGGTGGTGAAAAAATCACAGAGATTCTCCTGAAATCTAAGGATCTTGTTGTTGGTAAGACGTTAGGTGAGTACAAGGGTGTGCTGCAAGCCATGCGCGCCAAGTTCTCTTACTTAGATGCTGGCGGACGGGGCCAACAAACATTTGACCAACGGACGACCATTCATGCTGTTACTGCCGTTGAAACGGCCTTTCTGGATTTGCTAGGGAAGCATCTTCACGTCCCAGTCGCTGCTTTGCTTGGCGATGGTCAGGTTCGGGAAAAGGTCGATGTGTTGGGCTACCTCTTCTATGTGGGGGATAAGACCAAGACCGACCTTGATTACATCAGTGACGATGATGATTCCGATGATTGGGGTCGCATTCGTCGCGAACCAGCTCTGACGCCGGAAGCAATTGTTAAGCAAGCACAGGCTGCTTACAAACGTTATGGCTTCAAGACCTTCAAGCTGAAGGGTGGGGTTTTTGATGGAGAGCAAGAAGTTGCTGCCATCAAAGCCTTGCATGAGGCCTTTCCAGAAGCTAAATTAGACTTAGATCCAAACGGTGCTTGGTCCTTAAAGGATGCCATTCACTATGCTGAGGAACTCAAGGGTATCTTGACTTACGCCGAAGATCCTTGTGGTGCCGAAGATGGCTTCTCTGGCCGTGAGATTCTCGCTGAATTTCGGAAGGCTACGTTCCTGCCAACTGCGACGAACATGGTTGATACCGATTGGCGCCAGATGTCACACGCCGTTCGTTTGGACAGTGTTTCCGTACCATTAGCTGATCCTCATTTCTGGACCATGGAAGGCTCCGTTCGGGTTGCTCAGATGTGCCACGAATTCGGTCTTAACTGGGGAATTCATTCCAATAATCATTTTGATATTTCCTTAGCTATGGTTGCCAACACGGCCGCAGCTGCTCCTGGTAACATTTACGCTATTGATACGCATTGGATCTGGCAAGATGGGCAAAACTTGACGAAGAATCCTTACCAAATCAAGGATGGTCAATTAACTGTTCCCGCTTCTAATGAAGGTTTGGGCGTTGAAATTGATCTTGATGCCATCAAGGCAGCTAACCGCGTTTACATTGAAAATAATTTGGGTGCTCGCGATGACGCCAAGACCATGCAGTACTTAGTACCAAACTGGAAATTTAATCCTAAGCAACCCGCTTTAGTCCGTTAAAGAAAGGTCGAAATAAATCATGGATATTAGTCGGATCAAAGGTATTATCGTTCCATTACTGATTCCCGTAAATGATGACGAAACTGTTAATGAACCCAAATTACGTGCAGTCGTTGACCGCGTGATCGACGGCGGTGTCCAAGGCATCTTAGCCTTCGGTAGTAATTCCGAGTTCTACATGTTGACTGATGAAGAGATGGAAACCATCTTTAAGATTATTGTTGATGAAACCGCCGATCGAGTTCCTGTCTTCTTCGGTATGGGCCCTATCCGGACCAGTCACGGTGTTAAATTAGCTAAAATGGCTCAACGGTTAGGCGCCTTCGGAATTTCTGTCTTGCAACCAATGTTCTTAAAGCCAACCGATAAAGAATTGTACGATCACTTTAAGACGATTGCCGACACGGTTCCTGACCTGCCAATGTTGCTATACAATAATCCACGGGTTGGCTACAAGCTGAATGCCTCATTGGTTAGTGACCTTGCTCATGACGTTAAGAACATTGTGGGTGTTAAGGACTCCAGTGGTGATCTGACCTACTTTGAAGAAGTTGTTCGGTTGACCAGTGACATTGAATTCCGGCCATTTACTGGTAAAGACACACTGATCTTCTTAGGCCTGTGTGCTGGGTCTTACGGGAGTGTTTGTTCCACTGCCAATGGGTTAGCGGAACAAGTTGTTGATATTTATAATAAGTTCGAAGCCGGTGATTACAAGGGTTCTCGTGAGGCTCAATACGCCTTCAATCCGGCTCGTCTGGTTCAAAACAAGGCTAGTTTCCCAGTTGCAACCAAGGATATGGCTAACTTACTTGGCATGAATGTCGGTAAGCCGATTTTGCCAAGTCAACCATCTAGTGGTGACGTTTTGGCTGGAATGAAGACCGAAATGGATAAGTTGTTGGGGACTAAAGCCGCGAATTGAGGTTTTTGCTATGACAAGGGTACTAATTGCATCAGACTCGTTTAAAGGAAGTGCAACATCGGTCGAAGTCGCCAACTACATTGCGACGGGGGCCCATCAAGCAGATCCGACGATTCAGGTGACGACCGTTCCCATTGCGGACGGCGGCGAAGGAACCGTAGCTAGTGTTCTTGCAGCCGTTGGCGGTGAGATGCGTGAAGAGACCGTTGTCGGCCCCCTCGGCCAGTCGGTTCAAGCACAGTGGGGCATGATCGATGCCACCACGGCCATCATTGAAGTTGCTGAAGCAGCCGGACTCAACTTGGCCAAGAGTGATTTGGATCCTATGTTGACCACCACGTATGGGGTTGGCCAGCTGGTCAAAGTTGCGCTCGACCAAGGGGCACAAAAAATCTATATTGGTCTCGGTGGTAGTGCCACTAATGACGGCGGTATTGGGATGGCTCAGGCTCTTGGTGGCCACTTCTACGACGCTAAGGGCCAAGAACTGGCTTACGGCGGCAACGGGATGTTGCAGTTGGACCACGTTGATTTGTCCACGCTCGACCATCGGCTACGGTCAGCCACCATCGTTGGGTTAACGGATGTTGCCAATCCGTTGACCGGGCCACAAGGTGCTTCAGCCGTCTTCGGGCCACAAAAAGGTGCGACTAAGGAAACGATTCAGATTCTTGACCGGGGACTCGACCACTTAAATCAGGTGCTCATGGATTACCAAAAGCGTAGTTGCGGTAATTTGCCGGGAGCTGGCGCTGCTGGCGGAACCGGATTTGGGATTTTGACCTTTCTGGGTGGTCGCCTCGAGCCGGGGATTGAACAGATCATGCGGCTGACTAAGCTTGATGACCGGATTGCGCAAGCAGACTTGGTCATTACTGGTGAAGGCCAAATTGATGGTCAGTCCCTAATGGGTAAGGCGCCAATCGGCATTGCCCGGTTAGCGAAGAAACATCAATTACCAGTCATCTTGATTGCCGGAAGCATCGGTGACAATATCCAAGCCGTTTATAATGCGGGAGTTGATTTAGTTCTCTCATCAACGGTCACACCAATGTCTGTCGATCAAGCAATTGCGAACGTTCAGCCACTGTTGACGCAGGCTGGGTACACGGCGTTAAAAGCGTTTAACCTTGCTGCGGTGACGAAATAAGGTAGCGAATTTCATACTTATTTTAGATAAAACGAAACTAGCTGTTCTCCCGATTCCCGGGAACGGCTAGCTTTTTGTTGACTGATGCTATCTGCTTAGTTAAGTTTCTGTGGTGGCGTAAATCTTCAGCCAACTCAGTAGCCAAAAACAAGTCTACCTTGGAAGAGAACTAGTCGAGGTAGACTTGTTTGCGATTAGTAAATCCAATTAATCTTTAGCTTGTATTTAACGCTTACTTCACTTGGTTAGCGAGCTTAAGAAAAGCATTAAGCTGATCAACACTGACGCCAACCATAATGGCGGAACGGAGTGGCATGTTCTTCATCATTTCACTATTGGTGTCGTTACCGGCTAGGGCGTCAAAACTCTTGGCCATGTCGGTTTCTTCTAGTGCAGCGCGTAGGTCGGGACGGGCCATGATGGCGCCAATGTACGTGTCTGGCGTCACTGGAGCACCAGCTTGTGGGTTCCAAGCTAACGTCACGTCTTGGTGCAGGTCGAGGTCACGCGATGACCGGCCAACGAAAATGGTGTAGTCACCATCGTCCATTTGCCAGTTGCTGGTCTCAGCGTTGTACCAACTGAAGGCGCGGCGAGGCAACGTCCGGGTGATCGTCTTGGTTTCACCAGCAGCCAGTTCGGTCTTAGCAAAGTCGCGGAGTTCCTTGACGGGCATTTCGACCAAGCTAGCGTGGTTAGCCACGTAGATCTGCGATGTTTCTTGGCCAGCCACGTCGCCATCGTTAGTGATTTGGTAGCTGACTTCGACGCTTTGATCCTTATCCGTGACAGTTAAGTCGTGGTAGCTGAAGTGGGTGTAGCTTAAGCCGTAGCCAAATGGGAAGCGAACGGCACGTTGCTTCAAATCGTAGTACCGGTACCCCACGAAGATGTCGTCGTGGTAGGTTTCGGTCAATGGACTAGCGTTGAAGGTTCCAAAGGTGGGGTTGTCGGCGAGTTTGATGGGGAAGCTTTCCGCCAATTTTCCGCTAGGGTTAACGACGCCAGTCAAGACGTCCCAGGTGGCTTCACCCACGGCTTCACCGGCCAAATAGGTTTCGAGGATGGCCGCAACGTCATCGGCCCATGGCATTTCAACGGCGGACCCGTTTTGAAGGACCACGATGGTGTGGGCGTTAACCGCGGCGACTTGGGTGATCAGGTCGTTTTGGTTGTCGGGCAGGGCCATTGAGGTCTTGTCAAAGCCTTCAGACTCTAAGGCCTCGG
This sequence comes from Levilactobacillus koreensis JCM 16448, assembly GCF_001435525.1. Taxonomy (GTDB): domain Bacteria; phylum Bacillota; class Bacilli; order Lactobacillales; family Lactobacillaceae; genus Levilactobacillus; species Levilactobacillus koreensis. Next base: position 20,212 of record NZ_AZDP01000009.1, on the reverse strand, counting down.
GCACACCGGCGAAGATAACGACCTTGTCAGCTTGCTTAGCGGCGACCACGGCCTTGGCGATTTGATCAGCGTCGGCTTCCGTGGCGTCTAAGCTGTAAGCGGCTTGGTAATTGGTGTTGCCAGCGGCTTCGGCCACCTCCAGCGGGGTTGTAATTCGGTAGGCGTTCACGTGAGAACTCCCACCCCCTTGGTACCGTGGCTTGTCGGCAAGTTCGCCAAGAATAGCTACGTCTTTGGCATTGGCCAGTGGCAAGGTGTGGTCATCGTTCTTTAAAAGGACCATGCTGTTAGCGGCCAATTTCCGGGCAAATTCGTGTTGGGCGTCTTTGTCGTAAGGTTTTGGTTGGCTATCAACGTGCCAGTCGTGAACCATCTTGAGGACCCGCTTAACGGCGATATCTAAGGTGGCTTCGGTCAGGTCACCGTGATTGACGGCATCAACGATTTCAGTCACTGATTGTGGGCCTTTACCAGGCATTTCCAAATCCAGTCCGGCGCGCAGAGCGGCCACGTGGTCGGCAACGGCACCCCAATCGGACATGACCACGCCATCGAAGCCCCATTCGTCGCGGAGAATCTTGGTCAGTAGCTTGAAGTTTTGTGAGTTTAACGTCCCGTTGATGGCATTGTAGGAGCACATCAGGGTTGCGGGGTGGGCGTTGACCACGATACGTTCGAAGGCGGCCAGGTAGATTTCACGCAGCGCCCGTTCGCTCATGTTGGAAGAGGACGTGAAGCGTTGGTTTTCACGGTTGTTGGCGGCAAAATGCTTCACACTAACGCCGACACCTTGGCTCTGGACACCGTTGACGTAAGCGGCACCGAGTTCACCGGCAACGAGGGGATCTTCGGAGAAGTACTCGAAGTTTCGGCCAGCCAGCGGACTGCGTTTCATGTTGATGCCGGGGCCGAGGAGGACGCTAACGCCTTCGTTCTTGGCGGCTTCACCGAGGTTTTTACCCAGGGTAGTCAGAGCGTGACGGTCAAATGAAGCGGCGGTCAAAGCGGAGGCCGGGAAGGTGATGGCCTTGACACTCTGGTTCAGGCCCAAGGCATCGGCACTGTCGGCCTGTTTCCGTAATCCAGACGGGCCATCGGTCATCATGATCTTTTCCAGGTTCAACCGGTCAATGCCGGCAGTGAACCAGAAGTCTTTACCCGAAACGAGGCTGGCTTTTTCGGTCAGCGTCAACTGTTGAATGAATTCATTGCTAATTGGTGATGTCATAAAAAAAGCTCCTTTTCAGTTATGTAGTGAAACGCTTTCACCACTAGTTTAACAGGACAACCAACCTAATGAAAGCGGTTAATCAGACTTGAAATGACCCAAAGCTGACTTTATTGATGAAATTTATGCGTGTTAAATAATAGGGATTGAATATCATTTGTGATACTAGACATATTGGCTTACTTTGTTGAACGAATCATCTGAATGAAGATGCAGGCAATGAGGACAAAAGCAATTGCAATTGGAAAGACAAGTTTGTAGCCGCCCATGACAACCACAACGCTAGTTACGATGGGTCCGACTGTCTGTCCCAGAGTTGTTGCGATGTTTAAGATACCCAAATCCTTACCGGCTTCCTCTTTGTTGGGAAGAACGTCAATGTTTAGTGCTTGGTCAACGGCACCGTAGACAGCGTAGCCCAGGCCAGCGAATCCGGCAAAGAGCATCATAGATAGTGGGGAGCGCATCACCCAAGGAAGTAGATAACCAATAGCTAGCAGGATTGAGGCAACGATTACTGGCAGTTTTCGCCGCCCAATGGCATCAGAAATAGCACCAGAAGTCAGTGATCCCACTAAACCAACAATCATTGTAATAATAGACATGACGGAAATGGTGGCCGCAGCGGCCGTTTTTCCTTGGCCAATGTAACTTTCCAAAATATAGAGTTGGTAGTTAAAAATCATGTAATAGCTAAAAATTAACAGGGTCCGGCCAACGAAAGCTAGCCAGAAATCTCGAGCGCCCTTTACTGGAGGTCGGAACGAGGCAAGTAACTCGCTGACACCGCCAGTAACTTCAGGTAGGTCTTTTGCTGATCTTTCATTGGGCCACACGATAACGGTACAGATTCCGGCAATCCCCATGAGAATTCCAGCGACAATGAAACCTGGAATTTGAATTGAAATGAAACGAGCGCCAATTAGAGTTCCGAGTGACGTTCCACAGGTCGTTCCGGCGGACATGAAGGCAGACATTGTAGCACGCATATCATCGGAGACACGGTCAGATAATGTGGCAATCACTGGTGCAATCATCATATTTAATCCAAACATGCTAATACAGTAGGCAATTCCAATAGCCCAGACATTAGTGAAGAGCCCGATGAGGAATAAGGAGAGCCCGCCGACTAGACCACCGGCAACGACCCACGGTGTTCGTCGGCCAAACCGTGAACGCGTCCGGTCAGACAGATTTCCGAATAGAAGGTTTGCAACTAGAGAAGAAATAGCTGTTGCTGCATTTAGAACGCCAAAGACTGCAGTGGCAGCGCTGGGGCCCATAATATCTTTCAAGTGTTGAGGCAGTAGAACGGCAGCAACGATGCCTAGACCACCCATCCAAAGCAAAGCAAAGATAAAGAAGCTAGCCGAAAAGCGAATTTTACTAGATTTGCTCATCGCGATTTGTTTATTTGTATTGTCCATAGTTTTTTCTCCTTGGCTAAATTGAAGTTAAACGAGTTTGAATTGTAGAGTAGTAACGGAAGCTGCTGGCAAAGTAACAGTCTGTTGACGACCAGTCATCTGCGCCATGGCTAGGGGATGACGCCGGACGGCATTCGGGTGGGCGGCATCGTTGTAATCGGTAACGTGGGTAGCGTTTAACGTTTCTGCCGTGGATAGCTGGACATTATGATCGAAGATAAGTGTGATAGTCTTGGGTTCACGAATAGCAGTATTGCTGAGACTGACTGTGATGGTATTGTTCTTTACGGAGGCGAAGGTCTCAACATCGGGCGTTTCTGCGTCTAGGGGTAAGACGTGACCACCACGGTGTCCCTTGTACATCATGAAGACATCATAATTAGGAGTCAGGATGGTTTTGTCGCCATCGGTCAGTAGGAGTGAGTTCAACACGTTAACTGTTTGAGCTACGCAAGCCATGGCAACACTATCGCAATGTTTTTGTAGAATATTTAGGCTGATGGCAGTCGTCAAGGCATCGCGCATAGTGACTTGTTGGTGAAGTGCAGGACGTGCGGTGAATGCTGGACGGTGCCAATTACCCCATTCGCCAACGACCAAGTCAATGTGGTCGAGTCGGTGGTCCATTGTGGATTCTGGAATGGGCATATTGGCTAGTCCTTTGGTGATGAGACTTTCCTGCTCACTGATGACGTCATCGAGTTCGTGTGCGTCTTGAATGACACGAGTCCAGTCGTTCGGCGTAAAGTCGGTAGGGGTGTCGTTCTCGTGGTCGATGTTCCAGTTATAGAAATGAAGATCGATGGCATCGATATCAGGCTGCCGGTAGTTTGCTAAGGCGGCTAAGAACTCACGAGTCCAACGAACACGTTCCTTAGGCTTGTTACCATCAGGACCGCTTGCAATTTTATAGGCATTTTCCTGATCAAATAGAGAAGTTTTAAATGTTGGCATAGCGGTCGCGTATTTACGATAAGTCATGGCGTATTGCTGTGGTGTCATGAAGCCACCACCACCCCAAACTTCGTTGCCAATGCCTACGTATTTGACGTTGTAGGGCTCGGTGTGGCCGTTTGCTTGTCGGAGTTTAGCTAGTGATGTGGGTTGCTTGCGATTGCAGTATTCTAGCCAATCCTTCATCTCCTGCACACTCCCACTGAGCAGATTGACATTGAGCCAAGGTTCGGCGCCAATCAGGTTACAGAAGTCCATAAACTCATCGGTTCCAAATTGATGCTGGTCCAGCTCATAGGTTCCGAAGTTCTCGTTGAAAGTCACAGGACGCTTCGTTGGATCACCAATGCCATCGCGCCAGTGGTAGGTGTCGGCGTAACAGCCACCTGGCCAGCGAACGATAGGCGGTTCCAGCGCTTTCAGTGCTTCGACGACATCTTGACGTAGACCACGGATGTTGGGAATAGTGGAGTCTTTACCGACCCAGATACCGTCGTCGATACAGCTACCGAGAAACTCAATGAACTGGCCATGAAGTTTAGGATTGATCGTCCCGTATGTATTTTTAGAATCTAAATGAATTTTCATAGTGATTTCCTCCTGATGGCTATATAATAATTGGTATGTAACCGCTTTTATATCGGAAAATTAAACGAAATATCAGATAAATAAACTAAGTAGGAGGGGAGTTAGACGATGCGAAAAACGGTAGACGTTGTATTAGATTATTTGTTACGGACGAGGCATGCTCCAATTTGGATATATGCTGACAATAAATTTGTACGAAAATTTGGCCAGCAAACGACTGATGAATCATTCCTAGCACCAGAACAGCAAATAGTAATTACACGATTTGTGTCACACGCAACGATGCAGTATCCGCAGTTGAAGTACTGGCCAGATGGGCGGTCACTAGCACTAGTACGTAAGGATACTATCGTTTATGTTCTAGGACCGCTCCTAGTGGCAGAACCAGGAATGGTGGCGCCACGCACACGTTTTTGTCCATTGAATGACTGGTTGGAAGGACTATGTTTGCTGCAAAATGTTTTGGATGACGGTAATCTACGGCCGAGTGATCTGTATACGAAAAATGGTCTTGGTCGTGGTGAACAGGAAGTGAATGCAGTGCGGACTGTGCGACGCTTCAATCGAAATCAGGAAAATACCTTTGTACATAATCCATATGATCAAGAACTACGAGAGCTGAATAGTGTGGCAACCGGGGATGTTGCTGGATTACAAGCTAGTCTCCACGAAAGTTTCGAAGGCGATTTCGCCCAGTTGGGGCCGACCCGATTACGGTCGTTGAAAAATTTAGGCATTGTTGATTTAGCATTATTGGCGCGCGCAGCAATCCGGGGTGGCCTGGACTATGAGCAGTCCTTTACGATTAATGATCAATATATTAACTCGATTGAGGCGGTACGGACGGAACAAGACGTAATGGCTTTGAGTCTTCAAGCTAAGCAGGAGTACACGCAACTGGTCCATGATATCCAAAATAAGACGACGGCTAATACGAATCGTATTGTCCGCAAATGTCAGACTTACGTGCAAACACATTTACATGATGGCCTGGATTTAAGGACGGTTAGTGCTTATTGTCAGGTGACACCGCAATATTTGTCACGTTTATTTCATCAAAGTCAGCGACTGCGATTTAGTGAGTATGTACAACGGGAAAAGCTGAATGCTAGTAAACGAGACTTGATTTACACACAACGTATAATCAGTACGATAGCTTTTGACTATGGATACTCTTCAGCTAGTCACTATGCGGAAATGTTTAAACGGTACGTGGGGATAACCCCTAGGAAATTTCGGAATATGAATGGCAAAGTGTAACCTTATAGACACCAAAAGAGCCTAGGCAATGACTACCTAGACTCTTATTTTCTACTGACTTAAGTCTTCGCCACGATTTGCCGATAAGTTTTGGGCGACATCTTCGTCCAACGCTTAAATTGGCGGCTGAAGTGGGAAGCGTTCTGATAGCCGAGTGTTGCTGCAATCTCGGCAACACTGAATTGGGGCTTTAAGAGCATTTTCTTAGCCCATTTCAACTTCAATTCAGACAAGTATTTCTGTGGCGAGAAGCCATACGCATCCTTGAAGACCCGGTTGCCGTAACCCTCGCTGATGCCAATGGAGGCCATGAGGTCAGCGATTGAGATTGGTTCGGTGTCACCATCGACGGGGTGAAGAATGGCATCATTTAGTGTAGATTTTAGCGATTCGGCAATGATTTTGGCGTAACGTGACTGGTTAGCGTTGGTTGCGGCCGATTTGGCTGGAATGAGTTCACTGAAAATCATCAGAATCTGTGAGAGGTAGATCTGAATCTGCATTTTATCCTTAAACGAATAATCGGCCGACAGGGACACCAGTGCAATCAATTCGTGCAAGATAGGACAGATGTCGCGATTCAGGCTCTCTCCCTTGGGAAAGTAGATTGGCGAGTTCTGAATCAACTGGACAATGAAGTTGGGCTCGTCCAGGTCAAAGTGAAAACAGAAGTAGGTGAGATGATCGATGGCGTGCGCGGTGTGCCGAAAGCCAGGTGGGATCAAAACGAAGTCACCTTGGTTGAGTGTATAGGATTCGTGCTCAATGGAAAGACCTTCTCGCCCTTCAATCACAAAAATCAATTCAAAGGCCTGGTGCTTATCCATTGGGACTTGCCAGTCATTCGCTACTTTTTGATAATGACCGCCGAAGAAGTTCAGGTTCCAGTCGAGAACTGGGAGCCGGTGGGCGTTTTTGAGGATATCCATGGGGTCTTTCCTTCCTGAAAAAGTTTGATTTGGGTCTTTTTTGGCCGAATGTAGCCATGTACAAGTTTTACTAAATCGGTAATAATAAGCACAGTAAGCGTTTACAAGAAATGAATGAGGGATAAATAATGAAAAATATTTTGTACGGAACAGCCTATTATTACGAATATTTACCAGTCGACCGGCTCGATAAAGATATCGAAATGATGACCGCAGCCAACATTAACGTTGTCCGTATCGGTGAGAGCACCTGGGGAACTTACGAAAAACAAGATGGGGTTTTTGACTTCTCCCCGTTGGATAAAGTTCTTGATGCAATGCACGCTGCCGGCATCAAAGTGATTGTCGGCACGCCAACTTACGCCATCCCTACTTGGTTAGCCAAGAAGTACCCAGAGGTGATGGTTCAAATCAACGGCCAACGTCAGCCCTATGGTGCTCGCCAAATCTTTGACATTAGCAACCCAACATTTCTTCGCTATGCAGAACGAATTATTCGGAAAATGATGGCTCACGTTGCCCATCACCCAGCCGTCATCGGGTTCCAGGTTGATAACGAAACCAAGCACTACGGGACGTCTAGTGAAAATGTTCAAAAAGGGTTTGTTCAGTATATCAAGCAAGAATTTAATAACGATTTAGACCGTTTTAATCACGAATTTGGCTTGGATTACTGGAGCAACCGCATCAATGCCTGGGAGGATTTTCCTTCTATGGACGGCACCATCAACGGGAGCTTGAAAGCAGAATTTGACAAATATCGCCAACAACTTGTCACCGATTACTTGAAATGGCAAGTCGACTTGGTTAAAGAATATCGGCAACCAGATCAATTTATTACCCACAACTTTGATTTCGAATGGCGCGGGTATTCATATGGCGTTCAACCAGATGTGAACCATTTCGATGCGAGCGAGGCCTTGGATTATGCCGGGGGTGACATTTATCATCCTTCTCGTAAGCACCTCACTGGAACGGAAGTCTCTTTTGCCGGTGATGAGTTAAGAACCCTTAAACATGATAATTATCTCGTAATGGAAACGCAAGCACAAGCTTTTAAGCAACAAGTCCCTTATCCAGGGCAATTACGCCAACTGGCTTACAGTCACTTGGCTTCCGGCGCCAACATGATTGAATACTGGCACTGGCATTCCATCCACAACTCGGCTGAAACTTACTGGAAGGGAATCTTGAGCCACGACTTCCAGCCAAATCCGGTCTACAACGAAGTGAAGCAAACTGGAGCCGAATTGAAGAAGCTGTCGTCACATCTCGTGAACTTCAAGATTAAATCAGAGGTGGCATTCTTAGTTAGCAATCAAAGCTTAACGGCAGTCAACGCCTTCCCATTCTCTGATGAACGAAACTATAATGACCTTTTCCGGTCCCTGTACGATCAGTTCTACCGGTTGAATGTGCGGACGGACATTACTGATGAACACCATATCAAGCTGGATGACTACAAGTTGATTGTTGTGCCAGCACTCTACAGCATCAGCGATGACTTCCTAAAGGTACTGAACGATTACGTCAAGCGCGGTGGGCACGTCATCTATACCTTTAAGTCCGGCTTCGCTGACGAACACGTTAAGGTCCGCACTGACCGGCAACCCGGAATTGTTTCTGAAGCTAGCGGCGTGCACTACGAAATGTTCGTTGACCCAGATGGGACAAAGTTAGTAGGGCAAACACCTAGCCTCCAGGATGTTAAGGATGATTCCTTAAAAGACTGGATGGAACTGTTGATTCCAGACACGGCCGAAGTGTTAGCCACTTATGATGACCCGAACTGGTCGGACTACGCCGCAATTACTAAGAACCAATTTGGTAAAGGGTCCGTCATCTATATGGGGTGTTATCCATCCGCCGAGGTTATTACGGACTTAGTTCGCGACTACGTCAAGGAAATTAAGTTGAATACTTTTGCCGAAAACTTCCCGGTTATTGTGAAGCAGGGACAAAATGATTTGGGTAAAACATTGACCTATTACTTTAATTACTCGAGCAAGTCACAGACCGTTAAGCAGCCAGTTGCTGGAAATGAATTGATTAGTGATCAACCAACGCAACAGCAATTGCAGCTTGCACCTTGGGGCGTTGCCATCGTTGAAGAGGATTAAGCCTCTTCTTCGGTACATAAATGAAAGCGCAAACATTTGAGGAGAAAACATCATGGAAAATGCAAAAAGCAAAATTACGATGAGTAAATCGAGTAAAATTCGTTTCTCGGCTAGTTTCTTTATCTTCGCGTTGTTGTGGATGGGTGGTCTGGGAATTGTCTCAGCTGTTTTGTTACCGCAACATTTAAAGGATCTAGTCGGGCCCAACGCGTCAACCGCCATCTTTGGTGTTTTAAACGCTGCGACGGCGATTGCTTCATTGGTTGCTAATCTGTTGTTTGGGAATTTGTCTGACCGGACGCGTTCACGTTTTGGACGACGGACACCCTGGGTTGTTGCCGGTGGTATTGTCGGTGGCCTTTCTTTGTTCCTGATTGGAGTTTTGGATAATGCTTGGGCAATTGGGATTTCTTATTGTATCAGCATGGTTGGGTTAAACATGATGATTGCACCCGTCATTGCGACCTTGTCTGACCGGGTCTCCGATGATATGCGAGCTACGATGTCTGCCTTCATGTCTGCTGGGACGACCTGTGGGACCTCAGTGGGGACCTTGATTGGGGCCCGCTTCATCTCAATTCAAATTCCAGGATTCATTATTGCTGGAGTGCTAATGGGAATCGCTGGTATCTGTACCGTTATCGTTTGGCCCCACGAAGAGTCAGCGAAGGACTTACCTGCCGTTGAAGGTGGCTTTGCCGAACTATTGGCTTCATTCCGTCCACCATTAAAAGGTGCTCGTGACTTCTGGTTAGCCTTCTTGGGCCGGACGTTATTGATTTTCAGTTACTACATGATTTTGAACTATCAATTATATATCTTGGAAAGCTACATCGGCCAGGGCAAAACGGACGCTGCGGCGACGATTTCAATTATGTCTGTGGTCACGATGATTGTTGGATTAGTTGGGTCCTTGGCATCTGGCGCAATTTCTGACGCCATTGGTCGCCGGAAGTTACCTGTCATTGTTTCCGCTGTGCTGTTAGCTATTGGGTACTTGTTGCCATGGGTGATGCGTTCACCGTTCTCCATGATTTTATTTGCTGGGTTCGCCGGCTTAGGTTACGCTGTTTATGGTGCCGTCGACCAAGCACTGAACATTGATGTTCTACCAAACAAAGAAGAGGCTGGTAAGGACTTAGGGATTTTGAACATTGCGACGACTTTAGGCCAAACGGTCGGTCCTATCGTGACGAGTATCGTCGTGGTGATGGGTGGCTACAAGTTGGTCTTCCCAATCGCCATTGTCTTCGTCTTGCTTGCTTGCATCTTTATCCAAATGATTCGTTCTACAAAATAGGTATTAAAGACAACTTGAACTGATTTCTAAGGAGGAAGAATAATGACCACCTGGATTGAAAGTACACCAAATAATTATTTACAAGAAAAAACACCAACTGTCGCGAATGTGGCGGCTTCCGCGGATCTACAATTGACCGGGAAGGGACTACAAAAGTTACGGGGCTTCGGTGGTTGCTTTAATGAACTGGGTTACTTGCCATTGAGTAAGCTGGCCAGTGATAAGCAACAGGAAATTTATAAAGATTTGTTCTCACCAGACGAATTGAATTTCACCTTCAACCGGACACCAATTGGTGCTAACGATTTCGCGGAGTCTTGGTATAGTTACGATGAAACCGATGGCGATTATGACTTGAAAGAATTCTCCGTTGACCATGATAAGCAAACGTTGATTCCATACATCAATAATGCCAAAAAGTATCAACCCAACCTGCAACTGTTTGCTAGTCCTTGGACGCCACCAACCTGGATGAAGTTCCCTAAGGTGTATAACTTTGGTCGCATTGTGATGACGCCGGAAAACTTACAAGCCTACGCAAACTACTTCGTTAAGTACATTCGTGCTTACGAAAAACAGGGCATTCACATCGAACGCGTTTGCCCTCAAAATGAAGTTTTCGCAGATCAGAAATTCCCATCCTGCCTGTGGAGCAGTGATGACTTGAAGGTCTTCATTCGCGATTACCTCGGACCGACCTTTGAAAAGGAAGGCATTGACACAGAAATCTTCTTGGGAACGTTAAATGGTCCGGAAGACATGTCATTCAACGCGTCTGGCATCAAGTTGGACAACTACAACCGGTACGTTGATAACATCTTGTTCGATGATGACGCACGGAAGTACATCAAGGGGATTGGCTACCAGTGGGCTGGGCAAAATGCTATTGAACGAACTCACAGCTCATGGCCAGAAATTGAACTGGTTCAAACGGAATCAGAATGTGGCTATGGTGACAATAGTTGGGTATATGCCGAATATATTTTCCATCTGGTCAACCACTACTTCACGGCTGGCGCTACGGCTTACACGTACTGGAACATCATTTTAGGTGACTCTATTAGTACTTGGGGCTGGCATCAAAATTCAATGTTCTCAATTGATTCCAAGACTCAAGCGGTAACCCGCAACCCAGAATACTACGTGATGCGCCACTATGCGCACTACGTTAAGCCAGGTGCCCAGGTTCTGGAAACAACAGGGCACTTCAACTCGATGGGAAAGGCTTTCCGCAACCCAGATGGGCAGTTAGTGGTCGTCGTTCAAAATGCTTTGGAACGGGCATTACCATTCACGTTTGCTGATCCAGAGGATGCCTCAAAGAGTGTTGAAGCTACTTTAGCACCCAACTCGTTTAACACGTTTGTAATTGATTAATACAGTAAGTCAAAATCGGCATCGCAGAAAAATTGCGATGCCGATTTTACTATTTTGCGTTAATTTTCTCTAATTTCGCAAATAAGGCATCAACGTTCATATCAGCCTGGTTAGCGCGGAGTTCAATGAGTGCGTGGTATCGTTGAACATGTTGGTGGAGACTGTCGGGGGTGGTCAGTAAGCGGAGCTGAATTTCTTGCTCAAAGGACTGTAGACCACCGTGATTTTCAATGCCAGAGAGTTTGCTTGCACTTAATCCTAAGATGAGTGCAGCCTCATCAAGGGTTAGGTTTAAATTTTCTCGAGCGGACGTAATTTCGATGGCAGTGAGAAAATTAAATTTCTGCCGATAAAGAGTATAATGCCGTCTGATATTGTAGTCAGGGTCATCAAGTGGTTCTAAGTAAGCCTCTTCGTCATGAATATCGCAGCATTCGGGAACCCAATAACGGTGATTTACAGTCAGAGGGTCATTGCCGATTAGATGAGTTTCCTTGAGCTCTATAATCTTGTAGAAAGTATCTCTACCCATCAAGTCAGGTGAATTGATGCGACCGATTTGATTTATCATCGTTTGTACCCCCTTAGTAGTGTTTCCAAGTGACATTTAGTTCCTTTTCACGCGGATGAAAGGACTCAATTTGAGTGAAGTTTGAGCCAATATCGAATTTAACGTACATGTCGATACCGTTAATATACTCGATAAATTCGTAAACAATAAATCCGTCGAGCCAATGATGCTTTGAGGGTCCGCGATAGTACTGACTGACGTATAGCTGGTCAATTGCGGCTGTTAAAACTTGTTCAGTACATAAACGCTGCTGCTCTAAGTAACGTATCGTTTTCTTATGGAAGAACAGTTTGAAACGATTATGATCGTAATCATAAATGATCTTTTTTATAATGAATTGAATGTCTGGCTCATCATTCGCGGAATTTACCTCGGGTCTAAAATTTAGGCTACAAGGTTAACTCCGCAAAACAGGGTCAAATATTTTAATTGTTGACGATGAATTTCAACCACACAGTACCCCGACCTTACCATGCCCACCCGGTGATAGCAATCGAAGCGCCTAACAAAAGCGGCCACCCCACAATTGGAGTGACCGCTTAACTGTTTTCTCGTTTTAGTTAAATACCCGGGCAATTCCGGCAACGTTTGAGCGTTGGCCGTTCTTGATGGGTTGTACCATGATCCGTGGTGGCCAGCTTTCGATGACCTTGTTACCACCGAGGTAAATGGCCACGTGCCAGATCACATGAGTACCTGGTTGATAGTAGAAGACCAGGTCACCACGTTGACGATTGCTGTAGGCGACGTGTTTGAACTTCTTGCTGGCCCACAGGTTCCGTGAATTCCATTCGTTGCCAGGGTAGGCGTGGTGAATGGAACTGATTGGGGCCGGATTGATGCCACCGGCGTAGAGGGCCTGCATCACTAATCCTGAGCAATCCGTACCATAAATTGGCTTGGACGATGACCCCACCAGATAAGGGTTGCCCTTATATTGGTAGGCCTGCTTGATCATTGCGTTGATGTGTTCCGTCCGACCATTCCAAGCGTGGGCACCAAGTGGGGCAACGTAAGCATCGATGCTAGTCCAACTTGATTTGGAGAAGCCGAGCTTGACCCAGGTCTTCTCATTAACGTTGCCGGTGACCTTGAGGTGGTGGTTCTTCTGGAAGTTCCGCACCGCATTGTAGGTCGCCTGATTATACTTGTTATAACCATTGGCAGTTCCCAGGCGGCGCATGATCTTCCAAGTCTTGATGCCCTCATAGTTCCGTTTGACCGTATAGCCAACTTTACCATAAGGCTTGATCTGCGTGTAGTTGACTTGATAGTAGGCCTTAGGGTTTTGATATCCGCTAGTCTTAGCGACAAATGCCTTGTTAGCTGTCACGTACTTCCCAGTGTTCGTCTTTAAAACGGGGGCGTGACCCTTGACCGTGACGACCTTGGAAATCTTAGCGTAATGGCCAACTTTGACCGTAGAGTCGTGCTTTGTCTTGGCGGCATCCTTGTAATAAGCCACCGTTTTCTTGACGCGAATAATTCCGGGATTAGTTGTGTAATAATTGCTAGCCGCTTGTGCCGGTGTAGCAGCGCCCAGACTCCCTAAGCCTAGGGCCACTAATAGTCTCATTAACCACTGTTTCTTCAAAATAATCTCCCCTTTTCTAATAACTCAACGCCCGATAGCCGTCATGACTGCGATGGGTGTTCAAACTGACCTGCGTCATACTCGTCTTCTTCTTGGTCCACGGGTCATTGTAGTACACGCGTGTCTTGCTGTAGCCCGACATCGTAATGGCATGGTTGACGAAGCCATCGACGCCCGCGACCCAGATCACGACCGGGTGACCCTGATTGATCTGCGTTTTGAGCGTGGCAAATGAGGCACCTGTCATGTCCTTCGCCGTGCCCACGTGATTTTTCACAACACCCAACAGGCCCTTGGGGTAGACCCACCATCCCGACTCGGAATAGGGACTGCCTACAAACCCCTTGTTAGGGTTGGAACTACGCGGCATTTCCTTAGCCAACGTCATCTTGGTCACGTCAGCGCCCGCGTACTTCAACATCATCGCAGTCGCCGTAATCTCACAGCCGGTCGGTAACTGTGGCCGTTGGGCAATCAGCGGGACGTTCAGATAACGATAACTCTTTACCGTCCCATTGCGATGAATCCAGCCGATTTGCGTATGGTGATATGTAAATTTCAGCCAGGTGCCATCCGCCATCTTCTGTTCGCGGGTGATGTGGACCTTGAGATTGGCATACTGGCGGCCGGTCGCGATAGGTTTCATGTTCTTTGCCGCAGACTTGGCGCCACCGGTCTTGTAGACCTTGTAGTTATGCGTCAAGTTCAGACCAATCTTGGTGTAGTAGTTGACCTTTGTCGTTCGCAGCACCGCCCGGTATTCAGGCGTTACTGGTTTCGTTGTGCTCTCACTGGTCGTTTCGGCCGACGACGAGCCACTACTCTTAGCGGTCGATGATGAGCTGCTAGTCACCGTTGATGCCGATGACGCGGTCGTTTTTGCGGCCTGTGCGTTTAGCGCGCCGCCCCCAATCAGCCCCAAACTCAGGGCTAAAACTCCGATGAATCTCTTCATAAATAGTTGCCATCCTTCTTTGTCTCTACCTGAATATAAAACCGCTAATCACTTATTATGAGATTAATTATATCGCGCGGCAGTGCATTCTGCAATGAAGACTGCAGTGCAAAAAACGGCGTCGTTACAACCATTAGTTCGTGCTAAGTGCTGTGACGATGCCGTTTTTAATTTAAAGAATGACGAGTTAGATAATTTCCGCGCCCAAGGCGTTCTTAAAGTGGCTCAATGCCCACGCGTGGCCGGCCGGATCAAAGCTGGCAACCGCATTTTCGTGGATGATCAAATGGTAGCCCAGGTTGTAGGCGTCCATCGCGGTGTGGAGCACGCAGATATCCGTACAGACGCCAACTAAGTGGAGGGTATCCACGTGGCGTTCCCGTAGGCGTAGATCGAGGTCGGTACCCGCAAATGAGCTGTAGCGGGTCTTGTCGAACTGCCAGACGTTTCCGTTGGCTGCGTGGTCGTCGTACCAAGTCTTAACCGGACCGTAGAGTTCACGGCCCCAACTTCCCCGGACGTTGTGGGGTGGGAACAGCTTGCTTTCCGGATGGTAGGGGTCATTGGGCGTGTGGACGTCCGTTGGGAGTAAGACCCAGCCCCCCTTGCGATGAATATCATCCGCTAGACTGACGATGGTTGGCGCGAGGACCTGTCCCGGTTTACCACAAGTCAGAGCACCCTTATCCGCAACAAAATCGTTCGTGTAATCAATGATCAACAATGCCTGGTTCGTTGTCATACGACGACCTCCTCAAGAGATTTTTTCCAGTATGCGGGGGGAACGAATGAATGTCAATGACTGTGGTAATAAGGGTTTTAATATTGTCTGACCGTTTATTAATAAGTAATCGCTGAATCCAGTTATCAACAGTCATTAGAGTATTTTCATGATTTATAAAGTTTACGGCCAAATTAAGTTGACAGATAGTCTTTGACACGGTATATTATTGGTGAATCGATATTATACGTCATATAGTATAGCGGGGAGGCAAGTAAAATGGCCATTCAGGTTCCAACAGAGTTGTTGGATGGCAGTGTCTTGGGGTTACTCACCAAGGGCGACCATTACGGATACACGTTGACACAGGCGGTACGGCAGGTGATTCCCATTTCAGAATCGACCCTCTACCCGGTGTTGCGGCGGCTAAAGAAAAATGGCTGGCTAGAAACTTACGATGAACCGTTTCAGGGACGCAACCGACGCTATTACCGGCTGACGGACAGTGGTCGTGAGCGGCTCGTCGAAATTCAGAGCGAGTGGGCTGATTTTAATCAAGCAATTACCAAGTTATTGGGAGGGAACGTAGATGAATGATTACATTCAGGCCGTGCAAAAGCTACTGGGGCAGCTGACAACGGCTGAACAGCAGGATGTCATCGAGTACTATCAAGAGTACTTGATGGATGCCGGCATTGAAACGTACGAACAGGCCGTCGACGAACTGGGGACTCCGCGGTCGTTAGCGAGAAAGGTATTGGCCGACTATTCGATTCGCTCGAGTAGCCAGGAGAGTCAGTCCATCAAGTCACGGTCGGACATTCAGGCAACTAAGAATAATGTGAAGACGGTGTGGCTGATTATTTTGGCCTTGCTGTCGACGCCGGTAACAATTCCGATTTTAATCCTCATCGGCGCGTTATTTGTCGCGTTTGCGGCCGTTATTTTTGGTTTGGTCGTGGCCGCCTTTGCCGTTTTCCTGAGTATCATCGCTGTCGGCGTCCTTGGCGTTGTGCTCGGGGTAACCACCTTTTTCCAAGCACCCTGGACCGGAGTTTTCTATTTGGGAATGGGCTTGGCAGCGTTGGGGGCCAGCTGGATTGGCTGGTTAATCGTGAAATGGTTCGGGAGTAAGGTCATATGGGCGTTGTCGTGGGCGGCGAAGAAGATTTATAACCGCTTTATTCCACGGAGTCGCGCAGAACGGGGGCGTAAACTATGAAGCGGAGCACGAAAGTTTCAATCGTTTTAGTTATCTTAGGACTATTATTAATGGGTATCGGTTGGTGGAATCACGGGAATAAGAGCGTGCTGTGGTCCAATAACCCGCGGGGATTTCGAGTGATTCGCAAGGCCCAACAGAGCTATCAACCGGGGGCTTACCAACGCATCGTGGTTGACGCCAAGGCGCCCGTCACCATCAAGGCCGGCAATAGCAATCGCGTGACCGTGAGTTATTTGGATAATGTCAAAGGGCACCCGACCGCGACCGTGTCGAAGGGGACCCTCACGATTGAAGGTGGTAAGTCCACCGCTCACTTAAGCCAGACGAATTTTTCCATGGGCGATGGCGTCGGCTATACCAATGGCGGCGTGTTGGTGACCGTGCCACGGGACAAGAAGCTTGCTGATGTGACGGTGAAAAAGGGGAGCCATGCGATTTCTTTACGTAACCTGCAGGCCAAAAGTATGACGATTGCTGCTAGCAACGACGTTAGCCTGATGGACGTGCGCGTCGACAAGCAGGTGGTGGTCAAGTCGAGTAACGGCGATGTTTGGGCAAGTGGTGTTAAGGCCCAGCAGCTCAGTGTTGATGCTGAAAATGGGGATGTTGGGGTCAGCAATAGTCGGTTGGCCGCCAACAATAATCGAATGGTCTCGGAGAATGGGGACGTGCGTCTTTCGGAGTCGAAGTTGGGTGGCGGCCACGTTAGCTCGTCTAATGGAGATGTTCATTTGCAAAATAACCGGTTGACGAAAACGTTGACGGCTTACACAGATGATGGGGACATTTCAGCACATATCGCGAGATCGGCCGGAGCTAAGGTCATCGGTAGGGACGCGGATATGGACGACATTAAAGTTGATGGCAAGGCGCGTCACAGTGGCTATTGGTTACATCAAGCTGCCAAAGAACAATATAGATTGACGACCGCTGATGGCGACATTACCGTCAGCACAGACTAGATCTTAAGGGAGCTGTCCATTGGGGCAACTCTTTTTTACTGGTTTCGGCGACGAAACGTGGTAGAATGTAGGAACTGCTTTTAAACCGGATTAAACATCAAATTTAACGAGATCAAGGAGATTTTATCGTGTCTGACTCATCTTACTGGCAAAATATTGCGGCCCACGCGCAGGCCGAAAATCGGCCATTCTTCAGTTTAGCGCCCATGGAAGCCGTCACCAACGCTATCTTTCGGCGTGTTGTGGCTCGGGCTGCGGCGCCCGACGTCTTTTTCACCGAATTCACAAACGCCATTAGCGTGACCCATCCCAAGGCTAAATTCACCGTTCAGGGTCGACTCTACGTGGCGCCTGAAGAAGCACACATGCCGGTCGCCCAGCTCTGGGGCAATGACGGCGATGCCTTTGCCCGGGCCGCGGTGGTCGTGAAGGACCTCGGCTATGAAGCCATCGACCTGAACATGGGGTGCCCCGATTCCACTGTCATCAAGAACCATGGGGGGAGCGACCTGATTCGCAATTTCGACAGCGCCGCCGAAGTCATTGCCGGGGCTAAGACGGTCGGCTTGCCGGTGAGCGTCAAGACGCGGTTGGGCTACAGCCGGTTGGACGAATGGCGCGACTGGTTGACGTTCCTATTCCAACAGGACATTCCATTATTAACGATTCATTTACGAACGAAAAAGGAAATGAGTCGCGTACCCGCGCACTTCGAGTTGATCGATGACATCGTGAAGTTGCGGGATGAAATTGCCCCGAACACGTTGCTGCAACTGAACGGCGACATTGAAAACTATCAGCAAGGGGTGCAGTTGGCTAAGGAGCACCCCGGCGTCGACGGCATCATGATCGGCCGCGGCATCTTCACCAGTCCCTTTGCCTTTGAAAAGGAGCCCAAGGAACATGACATCAAGGAGTTGCTGGGGTTACTGAACTACCAGCTCGACCTGTACGACGATTTCGAAAAACGTTTCGACACGTCACGATTCCCATCGTTAAAGCGGTTCTTCAAGATTTACATTCGCAACCAACGCAACGCTGCCAGTCTCCGGAATGCGTTGATGGAGACGCATACGACGGATGAAGTTCGGAAGTTGTTGGCGGAGTCAGAATTTACCGAGTAGGTTAAAAGAAAATGCAACGTACTGTTATGGCCTGAGTTATAGGCGGTGGCGGTGCGTTTTTTATGTGCAATTTTGTTATTAATAATTATGGGAATGTTTAGGCTTTAATAATTAGTCGGATGAGGGAACAGTAGAACCACTCTGCGTTAGTTTCGACGGCATCACGGCGGATAACTACTAGGGAAACATTGCAGATTCCGACAAATAGTATTGATAAGTCCAACTTAAGCCGGAGGATGCCAGGGATGTAGCCAGCCGTGAAAATGGCGTTGGTCGGGGTCCTTTCCCGACTTACGGCATGGGACGTCCAGGAGACGTGTGGCTTTCACGGCTTTTGGGCGAGCCGGAAGCCCATTCTTTGGCTGGAGGCGTTCCCCACAGCAGGTGGAATCCCTGGCAGCCGCAGGCGATAAATTTAACACCATCCGGTTATTAATATTTCAATGAGCAAATCCGCGGGGACTGCCTAAGGAAAGTGGTATCTTAGAGGGAACAAGAAGGGTGGGAACGTCATGGGGCAAGTGACGCTAACGGAAAAGATTGAAGGAAACGTGGCTCGGTCGGTCAATCCGCGGGGACTACAGCAGATGTTGCAGTCACAGATCGAGGTCGTACGCCAAAAGGGTCAGTATACCGGGGCCAAGCGCGCCCTAATTTTGGGTGGTTCCGCCAGTTATGGGCTAGCCAGTCGCGTGACCGCTGCTTTTGGTCAGGGTGCCGCGACCGTTTCCGTGGGCTATGCGCGGCCACCCAAGGATGAGTTCCTAGGTGCCGCTGGTTGGTGGAATCAGGTCTTCTTCAAGCAGGCCGCTGAAGCCGCTGGGTTGGTCGCTAAGAACTTTAACGCCAATGCTTTTCTGCCCGCCACCAAGCGTGACGTTATTCACTACATTCAATCCGAATTAGACGGGCCAATCGACCTGCTAGTGTATTCAATTGCGGCAGCAAAACGGGTAAATCCATTTGACCCGAGCGAGGTCTGGCGTTCGGTCATTAAACCGATCGGTAAGTCCGTCACCGATTTTACGGTAGACCTGGAGCGCAATCAGCTGCTCAGTACGACCATCGATCCGGCGACACCTAGTGAGATTGCGGCCACCGAACATGTCATGGGTGGTGAAGACTGGGAGCTGTGGGTACAGTCGCTGCAGGCCGCTGGCGTGTTGGCGCCAAACTGTAAAACGATTCTTTTTTCCTATGAAGGTCCCGCGGCCACGGCTCCCATTTATCACGATGGAACTTTAGGTCGTGCGAAACGAGCGGCAGAGGCGAGTGCCCGGCAGTTACAAAAGCAGCTGTTGCCTAGTGGTGGCGAAGCTCTGATCAGCGTCAACCGCTCCGTCACGACCAAAGCGTCCGTCGTCATTCCTGGGTTTTCGCGGTATTGCACGGCATTGTATCAGGTGGAACAGGCGTTAGGCACCCATGAACGTCCAATTGAGCAGCAGGACCGATTATTCCGTGACATGGTTTACGGGAGTCGGCGCGAGATGGATACGCTGGGGCGGTTGCGGCCGGACGCAATGGAGCTCTCGCCAGCCGTTCAAACGCAGGTAGCCACGTTATTGCCGCAGATCACACCAATCAATTTCACGCCAAACCTCCCAGGGTATCAACAGTTTCGTCGTGAATTCCGTCAGTTAAGTGGGTTTGCCGTTCCGGGTGTGACCAACGAATTTGACGAAAAAAAGTTTGCTGACTTGGCATTCTAGTGGGATTCCAGTGAATGGGGCAATGGCATCGTTTACACCCGCCACGATTTTTCACAAGTCCAAAAATAATCGATGTGAATTGCTAGGGGATTTCTTGAAAATAGTCTATAACCCGGATTATTCATCAACAAGATTTCTCACCAAAATAGGTAGGCCTGAATCGAG
>NZ_AZDP01000065.1 GCF_001435525.1 Levilactobacillus koreensis JCM 16448 | reverse complement strand
GGCTATACTCCTACTTAGGTAGACAAGCAAATAATCAAAGCTTGTTTACTTAGGGAGGAGTTTTTAGTATGGGCCGCAAAGGATCCCGGTACAGTTTGGAAGACAAGCTGTACTATATTCATCTGGTGGAACAAGGGCAGACAATATCTGGAATTGAACGACAGTATGGTGTGAAATATGACCAAGTAAAGCAGTGGATTGAACGTTATCAAGCAGTAGGAATTGACGGTTTGAAGCGGCGGAAGGTCCGACAATACTCTGCGGAATTCAAACAGGAAGTGGTCAACTTATATCTGGCGGGTGGAACTTCATATCTACAGTTGGCCAAACAATTTGATATTCCCAATAACAGCGTTATCTATCAGTGGGTGAACCTGTATACTAGTGGTAAATCATTCAAAACCACTAGGAGGGCCAGGACCATGAAGACTGGTAGAAAGACGACACAGAAGGAACGAATTGAAATTGCACAATGGACTATCGCCAACGACTTGGATTACAGTGCCGCCATAAATCAATTTCAGGTATCTTATGGACAAGTGTATGCCTGGGTCAAGAAGTTTAAGCAAGGCGGTCCAGAAGCCCTACAAGACCGCCGTGGCAAAGACAAATCTGGTAAGGCGCAACTCACCGAGACGGAGAAGCAAGAGCTTAAGGTGAAAGCTTTAGAGGCACGAATTGCCCACTTGTCAAAGGAGAATGAAGTTCTAAAAAAACTGAAGGAATTGGAAAGGAAAGATGCCACTCGGAGTTCAAATATCGTACCATTCAAGCACTCGCCCAAGAAGCCCTAGATCGTAATGAACCAACCCAAATTGGCTTGATGTGCCAATTCTTAAAGGTGTCTCGGGCGGCTTACTATAAGTGGCTCCATCGCCGACCCAATCAACGTGAAATTGAAAATGAAGCAATCTACAGCTACGTTAAAGAACTGGAAGAAAACCATCATTACATCTTCGGTGTGAAGCGTTTGGTTGCGTACGTAAACAAGGAAACGCCCTATCATGTGAGTGCTGGAAGAATTCGACGGATGATGAAGCGACACAATATTAAAGCATCGATTTTAGTTGCCAAACACGACCGTAAGGCGGAACACAAAGAATACATTCTTGGCAACAAGCTACTTACGACCGATGCTAAACATGACTTTCATCCTAATCAGCCAAACCAGACTTGGGTAACTGACTGTAGTGAATTGCGGTATGGCATTAAGAACGGTGGGAAGATTCGAGTTAGCGCTATCAAGGACCTTTATGACCATAGTGTTATTGCATGGAAAATCGAACCGACTGAGACGGCTACTTTAGTAACGAATACTTTCAATGCGGCATTAGTCGCAACTAACGGTGAAAAACCAATCTATCTTCATAGTGACCAAGGATCCAGCTACACGGCCGGATTATATAATACAACTTTAGCTGGAGCGGGCGTTATCCATAGTATGTCACGTCCTGGTACGCCGGGTGATAATAGCCCAATGGAAAGTTTGTGGAGTCATATGAAGACAGAATACTTTGACTTTAAACAACCACTATCGCTGGAAGAAATAACTGTGATGATAGCTGATTTTATGGATTGGTATAATAATTCGCGACGCCAACCAACACTAAACGGCATGACCCCAGTAGAATACCGGAATCATGCCGTTAAAAATACTGCATAATGATTTTAATTATTTAGCTGTCTACTTGACAAGGAGCCGCGCC
>NZ_AZDP01000064.1:103754-119856 GCF_001435525.1 Levilactobacillus koreensis JCM 16448 | reverse complement strand
AAGCCGAGAGGTCGGCAGATATGGGCTCAGGCGCGTCGTTCTACTTGGTCGGCGTTCTTTGCCGGCTTAGTAGAAAACCAAGCTTGGAGACTCAGCTCTTTCGAGGCTTCAAGTTGTGTTCACACCGATCCAGCCCATATCTGCCGGCCGGTAAGGCGAAGGATCCACCAAGTTGCCTAGTTTTGGCCCCACTGTTGTTGCTAGAACGGGCATGATTGGTGTTTTAGAACTTTCAGCCTTTAGCTATTTAGACTATCGTTGATTCTCGGAGCCGATGGCAGCGGCCGTCCGGCGATCCTTTAGATACTTGCCGGCGCTTAAGGCGATTAGCCACAGAACTGACCCCATCAGGGCAATCAGCGTGTCCACTCTGAAGAGCAAGACTGCGGCAACCATTATCAAGAACAGTAAGATGGCGTAGTCACTCAACGGGAAGAACGGCATATGGAACCCGTGATCCGTTGCATTTGGTAACGTAGCTTGCTGGCGCTTGTACTTCAAGTGAGCAATCACGATCAGTCCCCAGATAAAGAGGAAGCAGGTCGTCGCCACGCTGGAAACGAACGCGAACACGTGACCCGGAATGATAAAGTTCAAGAAGACCGAAACGGCAATGACTAACGTTGAGAACCGCAGTGCCGAAACGGGAACTTGCGCCCGGGATAATTTACCCATGTGCTTTGCAAAACGACCCTCGCCACGATACGTCAGTGAAAACAGCATCCGTCCCGTTGTGAAGAGCGAACTGTTGCAGGCCGAGGCGGCCGCCGTCAAGACGACGAAGTTAATGACCGCCGCCGCAGACTGGATACCAACGTTCTTAAAGACCTGAACGAAGGGACTGCTGGTCGGTGAAACGGCTTGCCAAGGATAGATGCACATTAAGGCGAGTAAGGACCCCAAGTAGAACAGGATGATCCGCATTGGGATCTCGTTGATGGCCTTAGGGATCACCTTGTTGGGATCGGCCGTTTCAGACGCGGTCATCCCCACCATTTCGATGCCGACGAAACTAAAGAGAACCATCTGGAACGATAAGAAGAAACCTTTAGCACCGTTCGCAAAGAAGCCACCACTTGCTAGATTAGCCACACTGGCATGGCCGGCCGGCGTTGGAAAGTGAACGACCGCCATGTAGGCCCCAGCTAAGATTAAAGCGATGATCGCCACGATCTTAATGATGGCAAACCAGAATTCGGTTTCCCCAAAGGCTTTGACCGTCACGGAGTTCAGCGTGAGCAGAATACCCAGTAAAACCAGTGCCGTGACCCATTGCGGCAACTGGGGGAACCAGAACTGCATGTATTGACCAGCCGCCGTGACTTCTGCCATGGCAATCGTGATCCAGCAGACCCAGTAGGTCCAGCCGGCGACGAAGCTCATATTGTCGCCCAAGTACCGTTGAATAAAATCAATGTAAGAGTGAACATTTAAGTCGGACAGTAATAGTTCGCCCAGTGCCCGCATAAGCAGGAAACACATGATGCCCGTAATTAGGTAAGCCAATAAAATAGATGGGCCTGCTAAGTGAATCGATTGGCCAGCACCTAAGAAGAGTCCGGTCCCGATTGTACCCCCAAGTGCAATCAGCTGGACGTGGCGACTCTTCAACCCGCGGGATAATTCTTGGTTGTTATTTGGTTGACTTTCTTTCATCTTAATCTCCCCTTTGTTGAAATTCATTATACTCGCCATGCCCCGGAATGCTAGTTCCAACGCTGGTTAGTTTGCCAAACTAAGCAGCTTGAAACAGCACGGTTGTCACATTTAATTCACCTATCGAAAATTAAGATGAAATATATTCAACTAAAGAATTCTCATAGCGACGACAAAAAAGCAGCCCCCGCTACTTGCGGTAGAGACTGCTTCAGAAAACAAATTTTTACTTGTCTTGACGTAACCGTTCGATGTCCCGAACAATCATTAACTCTTCGTCGGTAGGAATCAGTAAGGTCTTGATCTTTGAGCCTTCAACACTCAAATCACGTTCAACCCCACGAATGTCGTTCTTTTCAGGATCGACACCGATACCGAAGTAGGACAGCTTGTCAGCAACTTCTTGGCGGATCATAATGTCGTTTTCACCCACACCGGCAGTGAAGACGATGGCGTCAGCGCCACCCAATTCAGCCAGGTAAGACCCAACGTAACGAACGATTCGGTTGATGAACATGTCACGGGCTAACTTAGCCCGTGGATTCTTAGCTTGGACCTTTTCCAAGTCACGCATGTCCGCAGACACACCTGAAACCCCGATTAAACCAGACTTCTTGTTTAAGATATTGATCATGTCGTTAGGCTTATCGATGTTGAGCTTCTCCATCAGGTAAGCAACCAATGAAGCATCAATGTCACCAGAACGGGTTGCCATTTCGATACCAGCCAGTGGCGTGAAGCCCATGGAAGTGTCAAATGACTTGCCATCCTTGATTGCAGTAATTGATCCACCAGCACCCAGGTGCATCGTGATCAGCTTCAAATCCTTCAATGGCTTACCCAACATAGCAGCGGCCCGGCCAGCAACATAACGGTGGCTCGTCCCATGGGCACCATACTTACGCGCACCATACTTTTCGTAGTATTCGTAAGGGATCGCGTACATGTAGTTTTCTTGTGGCATAGACGTGTGGAAGGACGTGTCAAAAACAGCCACACTCAAGACGTTAGGTAAAATCTTCTTGAATGCTTCGATCCCCAATGCAGCAGCTGGGTTGTGTAATGGCGCGTATTCGGATAGGTCCTTGATCTTTTGGAGAACGTCATCGTCAATGATGGCGGAGTCCTTAAATTCTTGACCCCCGGCAACGACCCGGTGACCAATACCAGTGATTTCATTGAAGTCAGTGATGATCTTCAACTCAGTCAATTGGTTCAGCATCAATTGGATAGCGGCACTGTGGTCGTTAACGTCTTCGTGCGTTTCGTACTTTTGACCGTTATCATACTTGATTTCGACCAATGAGTTACCCAAACCGATTCGGTCAATGGCCCCTTCGGCGATGACCTCTTCTTCAGGCATTTGGAATAACTTGAACTTTAACGTAGAGCTACCGGCGTTAATTGCTAATGATTTTCCCATGTGGTTTTTTTCTCCTTTTATGCGCGGTCCGTCAGTAGGTTTTGTTCTTCCCATTGAACGATTTCCGCAACAAACTTTTGAAACGCTGATTGATTCTTAAATGAAGGGAACTCTCCCAACATCACTTGTTCGACTTGCTTAGCCCCAGCACCCGGCTTCTGTAAAATCAGAATGGCCTTTTGAGCGTTGGCGTTCATGAAAAGCTCACTCGGTAAGTTCAACAAGCCTTGGAAATAGGCATTGGTCGGCAACCACTTCAACAGGCCCTTCGCCTCTTCCGTCTGAAAGAGTTGAGAAGGAACCAAGAATACCCCGATACCACCCGGGGTCAGTTGATTCACGGCCTGTTCTAACAACAGATGATGCACAAACGAATGACCACTAGCCGCGCGGGTTTGATAGTTAGCGGCGTTCTCGTCAACCGGATAATACCCAATTGGCAAGTCCGCCACGATCAAATCACTTGCTGGCACCAGTAACCGTTCCAGCGCATCCTGATGAATCAGCTCGACGGGGAGCCGTTGCAAATCACTTGACGTCTGAGCAATGGCCAACAACGTGTCGTCATTATCCACTCCGTACGCATCGATTTTACCAGCAACGACTTCCTTTAGCTGTGATAACACTGCCGTTAGCAAATTACCCGTCCCTACCGTAAGATCCAATAGGGTCAGATGTGACTTGCCCTTTTCCAGCCGAGTTACCAAGTAGCCCATGATGTAGGCAATCGTATCCGGCGTCAACTGGTGGTTCGCTTGAATCTCGTCAACGCGAATCGCTTTGAGCATCACTAATTGAACTGCTCGTCGCACCGTCTCGGCATCGAAGCCTTGCCAATCGACTTGGGCATACAAATCGCTCAGTTGGGCCACAATCTTGTCGTCGGGACGACCGTCTTCCACCTGGACCTGACCATTGAGCAAGTTGTCCCCAGTCTCAATAAACGCATCTAGGTAAGATGTCTTTAGCGCTGCTTGTAAGGTCGTTGTTGACTCATCTAAGACCTTAAATAGCGCTTCAGTCTGTTCTTGTGACAGCGCGCTTCGCCTCCTTGTGAAATTCCATGGTACTTGTATCCGCTATCTATACTACCGATTTTTCTGGACTTATTCAAGCAACTTTATGGTTAATCCCCGGCTGATCCTAAGGCTGATCACCAACTAGACCACTTGTATCGTGTCCGAATTTCTCTTTGAACCCGTCGCGTTGAGGTTCGATAATCGTTGGTCAATGCCGTTGTCGTCTCCCGTTGCCCGACCTGCCCCACCAAAACCAACGTCAATAACAGACTCACACTCGTTAGAAATAAAAGAGCCCATAAGGTTAAGAACCCTTGACGCCGCGTAAGTCGACTAGCGTTTCTCGCCATGGTAAATTCTCCTGTTTGAGTCTAAGCTTGACGACGCCATGCCCCAAATCTTGCCAGTGAATCGCCGTCACCTGCCTAAGTAGTGGGTAATACCCCTGGATGCCATGGTTTACCGATACCGCCGCCATTTTTAATACCCCCTTCTTATCCATTAATACTTTCATTTCACGTTGCTTTCCTCGTTGATCATGATCCTTAATGACCAAAACATCCCCAGCGGTCCTGACCAATTGATACTTACCTGGCCGCTCCAACACCTGGATTGCCTGTAGCCACGCCAAAGGATCTTGCTGCACGCCGCGAGTCAACGTTCGATTAGTCCCAGACACTAGTAAAAACATTCCCGCCGTAAGTATCAGGGCGAACAGGGTCTCAATAAGCGTAAATCCTTGGCGACTAGTCATTGCTGCTCCAACCAGCGCTCCAGTGTTTGATCGTGCTGTCGGCGGGCAGCCAACAACGCGTGCGTTTGCCGCAGCGTCTGTTTCTGGGTTGCCATCAAGACCTGCTGTACCATGATCACGGTCAACGCCACAATGCTTAGGGCGATGAGCGCGTCAGGGAGCGTCCACCCAGAACGGCCGCCGATATGGGTCATTCTCAACATTAAAGATCACACCTCCCATTTGAAATGTCTGATAAATCCATCGCTTGTCAACATGGCTATACCATTCTAACGTTCGTCCCTGAGCGACGCCTGCTGCATCAATGTTACCATCCGTACCATTCATGTTAATGAGCTCTAATGACTGCGGAATCTCTAGGTATTTCAGCCGTCGATGCTCATGATAGAGCGCAACAAAGTGCTGCTGGGCATTAATGCTGACGTTGACCGTTGTGTGATGGGTCATCGCCCACTGACGGCCAGCCGTCCACATCTGTTGCCAGACCGGCCAAAAGGTTCGTTCAACGACCAATTGATGTTGCTGGGAAGATTTAAATCCCACTAATATCGTCAGTCCGGTCACCATCATTAGGACGAGCAGGGTCTCATAGAGCGTAAAGCCTCGTCTACTGCCCATCTTTGACCTGTTTCACTTCATTCTTATCGATGACGAGTCCCTCCGCCTTAGCGCTCTTGACCTGATCAGCGGTCAGATATTTCCCAGTCAACTTGGCATAGGTCACATTGGGCGTCACGTGGTTCGTGGCGACATAATCGTCGATATACGCCGTGACCTGTCCCTGAACGACCGTGGTCATTGCCCCTCGGTGAATCCCCTGGGCACGTTGGCGTTGGCCATTCAAGTTCGGCAAAATGATCAGGACTAACAGTGAAATAATAAATAGAACAATCGTCATTTCAATCAGTGTGAAGCCTTGTCGTCTATGCATTATGTGACCCCCTGTAGAAGATTGTGATACATCGGCAACAGCAGACTTAAATAAGCTCCCACGATCAGTAGGGCCACGATACCGAGTAATAAGGGCTGGACAATGGCTAGCCCTTGCTCACTACGACGAACCAGTTCTTGATACTGTAAGCGACTATACGCCGTCAACTCCCGCCCCAGCTGCGTTGTCGTACTCCCCTTTTGTAAGAAAACAATGACCTGCAGGGGAATATAGGGCTGGTGTCGTAGCCAACCGATCGGCGAATCTCCCGCCGATAAGCGCTGGGTCAACACTGCCGCCAGTTGATGTAGGAGTGCTTGCTCTGGTAGCTGTTCTAACACGCACAGCATCTGCTTGACGCTGAGACCGCTGCGCACCATCTGACTCAGGTTAAGCGTTAAATAGTACGCGTAGTAGGCCCGAAAGAGGTGTCCCACCACCGGCCAATGCAACACCCACTTGGCCCGCAACAGACTCGATTGACGGTACCACCAGCGCCAACCTAACGTGCCAATCACGACCATTAATAGACCACCCCCCACCATGAGATAGGTTCGCCAACCATTAGTTAGCACGCCGCCATGGCCCAGTTCCTGTTGTAACTGTGGCAAGATCACCACCCGTAACGTCACAAACACCAGCGCCATACTGGCCAGCAATCCCACTGGATAAACAAGCAACTGGTGAAGTCGCCGACGTTGCGTCGCCATCAATTGTAAGAGTGTGGCCGCTTGGTCGAGAGCCGGCGCCAGTTCACCATATCTCGTCATCAGTTTTAGCTGAAAATAGACGTTGGCCTGAAGATATGGTGCCACTACCCCCACAAAATCTGCCCCGGCAGCCAAGCGACGCTCCAAATCAACCACTTCATTTGGCAAACCATTAGCGACGACACAAATAAAATGGACCGCCTGTTTTAACGAAAAGCCACTCTGCAATTGATCCGCTAAGAGGCGGCAAAACTGCGCCTGTTGAGCCAAGGTCCACCTATCCCGCCTGAAAATGCCGTTGCGTTTTAACCGTAATCGTTCCCGCACGAACTGCTTCATCAAGTGCCTGTCGCCACCCTTCCGTTGTCTGACTGGCCGCATCCCAAATCGTTTTCTCGGTTAGAATATCCAATAACACGGCAGGTGGTTGCGCCATCCGTGGAATCAATCGCTGATAACAGGCCGCCGTTAAGACCTGCTGGAGCTGCTGTAGTGAGACCCCCAGTTCGGTCAGTCGTGCCACTGTTCCCGCCGCACTCCGCGCATGAACGGTCGTCAAGACCAGGTGCCCACTCAGTGCCGCGCGGACCGCCGCTTGGGCCGTCACTTGATCACGGATCTCGCCAATAATGAAGACATCCGGACGATGGCGTAACCCCACCTTGATCAAGTCGGCATAGGTCATCCCCGCTGCCGGATTGACCTGTAACTGGATAAATCGGGCCTCCTTGATCTCAACGGGGTCCTCAATCGTCAACACTAAGGCCGTCGCACTCAACCGGCTCGCCGTAGCGTACATGGTCGTGGTCTTGCCGGCGCCAGTCGGTCCCGCGAACACCATAAGTCCCCGCTGTCCCGCCAATTGAGTCAAAATCGTCGCTTGCTGGGGCACCAAATAGGCGGTTTGCGTTGCCGTATACGGATAGATCAGTCGAATCACCAAGGATTCTTGACCAGCATAGTCGCCCACCGTAGAGAATCGCAGCTCTACTGGCAACTGCTCGTGCGTCCAAGTCAACGCCCCCACCTGCGGCCGCCGGTTCTCACTAACGGCCATATCCGCATGAAATTTAAAATAAGTCATCACCTGAAGTCCCGTTACCAACGGGACCGTTTCCCAGACAGATACGGTCTGTAGCCGTCTAAAACGAATCTGGTACCCCGCTTGATGCGGCACCACATAAATGTCACTGACCTGCTGATCGATTGCTTGTGCTAACAATTTTTCAATGAATGGTTTAATCACCGTCGCTACCTCCCGCGTCGCTTTAAGTTAACTCCGTAAAAGAACGCCGGATATTTTATTTTTTTCAAAAAAAAGCAAAAAAAAAGAAGACCCCCGCAGGAATCTTCTTTCAGAACTACTATTCAACGTTTTCAGGTAAAACGGCAGCTTCATAAATATCGGAAACGTCATCGTTGTCTTCAAGTTCTTCAATCAGGCCTTGGTATTGAGAAGCCTTGGCTTCTGGTACTTCAGTCGTGTTTTGTGGGAACATCCGAACTTCAGCAGTATCTAACTTGTAACCCTTAGCTTGTAAGGCGTCACGCGTACTGATTTCACTAGTTGAGTCCGTGTAGATTTTGAATTCGTCGTCCGTGGTTTCCATGTCGTCCGCCCCGGCGTCTAAAGCATCCATCAACATCGTATCTTCATCCGTATCCAAGCCATCACGTAAGATTACAATGTAACCCTTCCGATCAAACATGTAAGAAACGGAACCTGCTGCACCTAATGCGCCACCATGATGCGTGAAGGCAGAACGAACAGCCGCAGCCGTCCGGTTCTTGTTATCCGTTAAGGCAGCAACCATGATCGCTGTCCCGGCTGGACCGTAGCCTTCGTAGGTAATTTCTTCGAACTTGGCGCCACCAAGACCAGAAGCTTTATCCAAAGCCCGCTTGATGTTGTCTTTAGGCATGTTAGCTGCCCGCGCCTTGTCCATTTCCAAACGAAGTTGAGGGTTACCGTCGGGATCAGGACCACCTGCTTTTGCAGCTTGGTACAAATCACGTGAGATTTTTTGGAAGATTTTTCCACGTTTTGCATCCTGAGCATTTTTCCGGCCCTGGATGTTATGCCATTTAGAATGTCCTGACATCGTAACTCCTCTTTTCTAAAATTTTTTAGATATCCGTATAAAACAGACACTATACATGTTAGCACTTACTTTCAATTCATTCAATTAGCAAGCTTGAAAATTCTCTTATTCATCATAAAATGTATATTAATTACACCAGTTACCATGTACCAAGGGATTTAGCCACTGTTTATTCGAATATTTTATGTATAAAATGGCGTTTTTTAAAATAATCCTTGTATAAATACACAACTGCCACTATAATCAAGGACAACAACTTATATATAGAGGAGTCAGGATATGAAAAAGAGATTGGTATTATTCTTCGCGCTCGTGTTAGCGCTGGTCACCGGGTTCACCGCAATGACCACCACGACGGCCAACGCCGCCACTGACACATCGCTGTCGAAGGTTCAGAAGAAAGGGACGTTGGTCATGGGGACCTCGCCCGATTACCCCCCTTACGAATTCCAAGCTACGGTCCACGGCAAGACGAAAATCGTCGGTATGGACGTGGCCGTTGGGGAAAAGATTGCCAAGGACATGGGCGTTAAGTTAGTCGTCAAATCCATGTCCTTTGATTCCCTGCTGGTCGCCCTGCAAACGGGTAAGGTCGACATGGTCATCTCCGGGATGAACCCAACGCCGGCCCGGAGAAAGAACGTTGACTTCACGCATACCTACTATCAAGGTGGGTACAGTATCGTTATCAATAAGAGTGACAAGGGTATTTATAAGAACAAAGATTCCTTCGTCAACAAGACTATCGGTGCTCAGACCGGGTCGACCATGTATAACGAATCCAAGAAACAAACGAGTGGGACGACCGTTAAGGGAATGACCTCCGTGTCCGACCTGATTCTAGCCCTCCAGAGTCACAAGATTCAAGGGGTTGCTATGGAAAAGCCTTCCGCCCAAGCCTACGTGGCGAACAACAAGGAATTGGCTGCTATCCCTAGTGACTTCAACCTGAGCGCTTCCGACACCAGTGCTTCCGTGGCCTTCAAGAAGGGCTCAACTGCCCTGGTTGCCGCCGCTAACAAGTCCGTTGACCAAATCAAGAAACAAAACTTGGTCAACAAGACATACCTCCCCGCCGCCGGGAAATACCTTAAGACTAACACCGTCAATACCAGCATGTTCCACTACTGGAAAGCCTTCCTGACGGGGATTGAATACACATTGATTATCACCGTTTGTTCCGTCTTCTTCGGTTTCATCATCGGGGTCATCTTGGCCCTTGCGCGGATGAGTCAAGGTGGCGCCATCAAGACTGGTTTGCGTTGGTTAGCTACCGCCTACGTTGAATTTATCCGGGGCACGCCAATGATGGTTCAAGTTATGTTCGTTTACTTCGGGCTGGGCTTGATCGTTAACCTCCCCGCATTAACTTCCGGGATCATTGCAATCTCGCTGAATTCCGGGGCTTACGTTGCCGAATACATCCGTGGTGGGATCAACTCCGTGGATGACGGCCAAACGGAAGCCGCTAGAAGCTTGGGGATGTCCAGTGGAAAGACCATGCGTTTCGTCGTTTTACCACAGGCCCTCAAGAATATCTGGCCATCACTTGGAAATGAATTTATTACCTTGATCAAGGACAGTTCCATCGTCTCCATCATCGGGGTCTCCGAATTAATCTTCCAAAGCAACATCGTTCGTTCCGACACTTACCGAGGCGTGGCTCCTATCGCCGTCATCATGGTGCTCTACTTCATCTTGACGTTTACCGCTTCTCGGATTCTGAACTACTTCGAAAGGAGAATGCAACATGACTAAACCAATCATCGAGGTTAAAAATCTCGCGAAAAACTTCGGCAAAAATGAAGTCTTAAAGGATATCACGGAACAAGTCGACCCCGGACAAGTCATCGTTGTCATTGGCCCTTCCGGCGGTGGGAAAAGTACGTTCTTACGTTGCCTCAACCTCTTGGAAACCCCAACGAGCGGCGAAGTTGACTTTGACGGTGAAAATTTGACCACTCTGGATACCAAGCGCGTCAACGAGCTTAGAGAAGAAATGGGTATGGTGTTCCAAGGCTTCAACCTCTTCCCGAACATGACCGTGCTGGAAAATATCAAATTGGCCCCAATGAAGGTCAAGGGTATCGACGACGCAGCAGCTACCAAGCGGGCTCACGAACTCCTGAAGCAAGTCAACCTAGATGACCATGCTGACGCCTTCCCTAGTAGCCTCTCCGGTGGTCAAGCACAACGGGTCGCCATTGCTCGCGCCTTAGCAATGGATCCTAAAGTCATGCTGTTTGACGAACCCACCTCAGCCCTTGACCCCGAAATGGTCGGTGAAGTGCTGAACGTGATGCAAGAGCTGGCCAACCAAGGAATGACGATGGTCGTGGTAACCCATGAAATGGGCTTCGCCAAGTCCGTTGCCGACCGCGTCTGGTTCATGGCTGATGGCTATATTCAAGAAAACAACACGCCAGAAGCCTTCTTCGGCAATCCCCAAACGGAACGGGCACAAGACTTCCTTTCCAAGATCCTCATGTAATATTTTAATCTCAAAAGGCATCACCCACGAGTCCTCAATTGGACTTACCGGGTGGTGCCTTTTTCTCTTTCTCAATTTGACTTAGTCACGGCGCCGGCGAAATCCTAGTACACTCAGAATTCCTAACAGAACGCCTACTATTGACCAACTTGCCGTGGACTTTTCTCCCGTCTGCGGCAAAGCTGTTTGCCTTACGGACTGAGGTAAACGTTGTTGCGTGGCCGTTGGTGTCGTCTTTTCCTTTAGTCGCGTAACTCTATCAGGTTGCGTTCCCTTCACTGCCAAATCCTTAGCGCTCGCCCGCACGACTGTTTGCTGCTTAGCCGGCGACTTCTTGCCAGTGACGCGGTCAACCGCGACGTGAAGTGTTTCTGGTTGACCGGACTTTTTGGTAGTAGCGGGTACAGCGACATCCCCCGTTACCGTGTGGGTCTCACCGGTCCGATCAGGTGCACTAGAACTAGCTGGCGCCATCGCACTGTCTGCCGCACTACCTGGCTGTACCACTGCCGGCGCCGGGTCAACTGCTACCGCCGACTCACTCGTTGAAGCTGAGCTAGAAGCTGGCTTAGCGGCGGTTGACGCCGAACTAGTGGCTGATGATGCGACACTCGTTACCATACTAGTTGCGGAGCTCGTTGCTGTGCTGGCCGCTGAACTCGGTTTAGTCGGCATTGCGGAGCTTGAAGACACTGCCGCGCTTGACGCTGGCGATGCGGAACTCGTTGCTGAACTCGGCTCAGCGGACGTTGCGGAGCTCGAGGACACCGCTGCGCTTGACGCTGGTGCTGACGAGCTTGTTGCTGCACTGGCCGCGGAACTCGGTTTAGTCGGCGTTGCGGAGCTTGAAGACACTGCCGCGCTTGACGCTGGCGCTGCGGAACTCGTTGCTACACTAGCCGCGGAACTCGGCTCAGTGGGCGTTGAAGAACTCGAAGCCACCGCTGCACTTGACGCTGGTGCTACCGAACTTGTTGCCACACTGGCCGCGGAACTCGACGCTATTGCCCCACTGGCAGCAGATGATTGCAATGGGGGCGTCACTGGCGTCGGCGTAATGGTTAATACGCCATTGATCACCGTCACGGCATAATCAGGATTGGCTCCTAAGGCTACCGTAATGGGATACGTCCCCACCGCTTCTCCATCCACACGCTGGACGGTATAGTTTAGCGGCACACCATTAGCTGGGAGACCGCTTACATTGACAGTCAACAGTGGTTCAGTGGCCCCAGCTACCTCGGTTTCATTGCTAACAGTGAGTGTGACTGGTGCTGGAACAACCTGTAAGCTCCCCTGACCACTCAACGTCCAGTTATAGATATTTGACTCGGGTAAAGCCTGTAAATGAGCAATTCCAGCCGTCGTCAGTGTTACTGGGTAAGTTCCCACAGCGGCCGTGGCCGCCGTGGTTAGATCACCAAGTTGTGGCGTATACGTCTGCCCATCAGGCAACTCAACTTGATAATCCGTTGGCACCAGTGTTGGCTGCTGACCGGTGTAAACGACTTGTGGCGC
The DNA here is from genome assembly GCF_001435525.1 of Levilactobacillus koreensis JCM 16448. Classification (GTDB taxonomy): domain Bacteria; phylum Bacillota; class Bacilli; order Lactobacillales; family Lactobacillaceae; genus Levilactobacillus; species Levilactobacillus koreensis. Next base: position 107,252 of record NZ_AZDP01000064.1, on the reverse strand, counting down.
ACCAACTAACTGATACGTTCCCGACCGTTTCGTAACCGTCACTGTAACCGTGCTACTAGCATCCTGATAACTGTAGGTAATCGGGTACGTCCCGACAACCGCCGTATTCACGGTGCCCGTGACCGTCACTGCACTTAGTGGGACTGCCGAATGGTCAGGCGCAGTGGCACTGACGAAATTATCGGCCGGTTGCCAAGCGCTTCCCGCTAGCACCGTTGAATTGATGGCCTTGATCGCCGGATTGCTTAAATCCACCGTTGCCTGACCGGCATAGACAATCGCGCCATCAGTATTTGCTAACGACCAGTTGAATGTGAAACTCGTTTGCCCCGGTGTCACCGTGAATTGCCCATTTTGATATGTGGCATTAGTCACATCCGAGACCGTCACATCGGCCGGCGTCAGTTGCCCTAATTTCACAGTTAAAAGGTCCGCTAACGTTAACTCATGGGGATCGGCGAAGATCGTCACAAATTGATTTTGTGCTAACCCTGGCAGCGTTGGTCCGGTAATCTGTGCCAACTGATTGCTGCCAAAGACGTCGTTACCCAAGTTCTGTAAGGCGCCGTCCAAATTCAATGTGGTCACGTGATTACCGGCAAACGCTAGGTCTCCCAACGTCTGCACACTAGCGGGTAACGTCAACGCTCCCGTGATGCCAGCATACTCAAACGCGCCATCCCCAATCGCAATCAGTTGTGTGGCACGACTCAAATGCAGTGTGGTTAACCCGCCGTCATAGGTGAAGGCATTGTTGCCAATGGTTAACACGTCATCCCCCAGTGTGACCGCTTGTAAACTTTGATCGGATAGAAAAGCTTGGTCTCCAATCGTCTGCACGCTATCCGGCAAGGTCAACGATTTGAGCGCGGTGTCATACATGAACGCCGAATTCTCAATCGTTGCTAACTGACTAGTCGCCGCAAAATTCACGGTCGTCAACTGTTGGTCCGTCATAAATGCCCCCGCACCAATGTCTTGTACCGTGGCTGGAATGGTCAACGTCGTCAGGCCATCTCCGGCAAAGGCCTCACTGCCGATGGTCGCCAGGGCAGTCGCCGGCGCAAGGTCAACCGTTGTTAGATTGGAATCTTCCGAAAAGGCTCCCGTACCCAAACTAACCAAATTCGCCGGTAACTGTAAATTTGTAACCCCACCAACGTATTTAAACGCGTCACTCCCAATCGTCGTCACCTGACTTGGTAACGCAATCTGCGTCAACCCGGTGCCAACGAAAGCCTGACTCCCCACCGTCGTTAACGACTGATCAGCCGTAAAGTCAGCCGTTTTTAAATTGTCCAGGTAAGCAAACGCCGAGTCGCCAATCGTTTGTAACCCACTGTTAAAGACGACTCCCGTTAGGCCGGTGGTGAAGCCGGTCTGTGCCGCGAATGCTCCCGTGCCGATCGACGTGACTTGATAGGTCTTACCATTCGATACGTATGTTGATGGCAGGCGTAGTGTTCCACTGACAGCCTGATTGACCCCCATAATAGTCGCCGTACCGGTCGTCTCGTCCGTTTGCCAGTCAAATACCGCACTCGTCGTTGCGGATGCTGTCGATTCAGACGTTGCTGCTGTTGATCCGAGCGTGGCTGTTGCCGCGGAACTAGCTGCGGATGACTGACCACTAGTGGCGGCTGACGTCCCAGCAGTCGTAGTTTCCTGACTATTTTCCGCTGATGAGGACGTCACACCAGCGACTGAACTGGCCGCACTCGTCGCTGAAGCCGCTGAACTGGCGGGGACTGCGGCTTGACTAGCCGTGGACGCCACAGCTGGAGCCACAACCTGAGTCGCCGCACTGATTACCGTTAGCCCACTTGATGCTGGCGACGTTGCCGCTGCACTGCTAGCCGCACTCGCTGACGGAATCGTTGCGGCCTGCGCCCCTTCTATCGGCCCGGTGGCCAGTACCCCAATTCCAATTGCCGCCGTGGCAAACGCTAATGCCGCCCACTGCCGCTCGTTTCGCTGCATACTGGTTGTCTTTTTTTCTCGCATATTCTCTGACTCCCCCTCAAATACTGCCACGAGAGCTGTGTTTACCGCATGTAGACCCCAGTTCTCATTTTGCACGACACACTGCTTTAATCATGAAAAAAATTCAACCTTAGAACATTCACTTCGCACGTATTTTAGTCCCGAAGTCACTCAACACCACGAATTTCTAACTGGGGATCGGGGGTTAGGCCCTTAACATTACCATCGGGAATCAACTTTGAAAGTGGATTATCGTTAGCAGTCGTACGCGATGAACCCCCTTTAAAATGAGAGTGGACCAAAAGGCGGTTAGCTGACGAGCATTAAGGCTGATAACCGAATAATCCCGGGCTTGGATTGTTTGGTTATCAGGTTTAAGCGGAGTCAGCTGCCTTTTGGTCCACGTTTCAGCAATACAAAATTGGAGGTACCAAAAAGAGTCTGGAACCATTGTGTCCCAGACCCCACAAATTCTTAGTTTAACTTAGCTTTGTACCAGTTCATCCCAACAATCATCATTGCCGTTTAGTTTTTCCGAAATGTTCGGTGGCCGAGTAACACGACTAGGCCAATGACGAACTCCGCGCCGCCGGCAAAAATGACGACACCCAGGCCACTACGGATCACCGAAGTCAGGAGACTGGTAAGTGTTGTGGTCGTCGCTGTCACTACGGCTGGCGCAACCAAGAAGCCAACGACTCCAACGATTGCGGCCATGATTCCACCCAGAGTCAGCCCTGGCCCTAGGCTCCCAAAGAAGTGGTGCACACCAAAGGTATAGATGGTGGTGACCACCAGTAGGAGTAACGTTGCTACCAATAGCCAAAAATCAAGCCGCTGAGCGCGTTGAATCTTCCAACCGGCTGTCTGCATGGTCGGCGTCTGAAACGCTGCCACCGCCCTTTTTTCGGCCTGATTGGCAACCTTATTCACCAAAGTTGCACTGGCCGTCACGCCTAACGTTTGTGCTTGGGTCGTGATGGCAGTCGACAAGGCCGAACTGTCTGGCGTCGTGACACTCTGACCATATAGTTGCGCGATTCCCTGTTCCAAGTATGGTTGAATGACCGCCGCCGTGACCGGATCACCCGACACGCCTAAATTATCCAGATCACTATTCACATTGGCCATAACCTTTTCTCCCGTCGTGGAGCGTGAAACCACACCGGCAACATAGTTAGGGTTGAAAAGCGTTAGCCGCAAGCCAACGGCAACCGTCAACAGGAGAACCAGAAACGCTGCCCACCGACCTAAAGCTGGCCGCCGTTGATAATTGGTTGGGCTTGGCTGTTGTGGCTCTTCAGATTCTGCTGAATGGTACCTTTCCATTCGACTAGTCGTACGCATAAAACCACCTCCGTTACCCGTCATTCGTGACTTTCCAGCCTCATCTGACGTCTATTATTGTTCTTTATTTTAGCACATCTAAAATCCAGATGGGTTAAGCCCAGCTTAAGTTAATGGTCTAGGTCAAAAATCGAAAGATATGGGCTCAGGCGCGTCGTTCTGCTAAGC
>NZ_AZDP01000064.1:14209-103744 GCF_001435525.1 Levilactobacillus koreensis JCM 16448 | reverse complement strand
CTTGCCGGCTTAGCAGAAAACCAAGCTTGGAGACTCGGCTCTTTCGAGGTTTCAAGTTGTGTTCGCACCGCTCCAGCCCATATCCGCCGGCCGGCAAGGCGAAGGACCCACCAGGTTGCCTAATTTAGCACGCTAACACCGTTACTTAGCTGATTTTCAAGTCAATCAGTCATGACTCATTGTAAACAAAAAGAAGGCTCCGAAATCCCAATTGACCTCGTGAACCTTCTCGTTTAAGCAAACTTATTTCGTTGAGCTCCGCTTCATCAACCCGTAAGGTAAGATCACGGTGTTTTCATCAACGGTTTCATTGTTCATCAGCTTGGTGAGCAACCGCATGGCCACGGCACCAATATCGTACAGTGGTTGGGTGATTGAACTCATCTTTGGCCGTACCAATTCGGTCAACTTCGTGTCATTACTGGTAATAACTTCGAATTCGCCAGGAACATCAACCCCTGCATCGGTCAAACCGTTCATGACACCTGCGGCCAATTCGTCGTCACCAACGAAGGCTGCCGTTGCGCCAGCAGCCGTTAAAGCTGGTTCGAGTGATTGACCAGCCTTGTAAGTGTAATCCGTTTCAAAGACCAACTTGTCATCGTAACTGATGCCAGCATCTTTCAAGGCCTTCTTGTACCCTTTCAACCGGTAATCATGGTTGATGGCTTGGTCCATTGAACCGGAAACAAAGGCGATCTTCTGGTTGCCGTGATCGATCAAGTTCTTCACAGCTTCGGCAACGGCAGCAACGTAATCGATGTTGACGCTCGGTTGCGCCTTTTCAGCATCAACTGAACCTGCTAAAACAACCGGAGCCTTGGAACGCTTGAACTCTTCACGTAACTCGTCAGTGACTTGGTTCCCCATGAAAATAATGCCATCAACTTGTTTGGCCATCAAAGTGTTCAACACTTGAACTTCCTTGCCCCCGTTTTCATCGGAGTTGGTCAGAATGATGTTGTATTTGTACATCATGGCGATGTCATCGATTCCCCGTGCTAATGAGGAGAAGTAAGCGTTCGTGACGTCGGGAATAATAACCCCAACGGTCGTGGTCTTCTTACTTGCTAACCCCCGTGCAACGGCGTTTGGTCGGTAATCTAACCGGTCAATGACCTCTAAAACTTTCTTACGTGTCGCTGGTTTTACGTTCGGATTCCCGTTAACCACCCGAGAAACGGTGGCCATCGAGACCGCCGCCTCACGCGCCACATCATAAATCGTTACTGTTTGTTTTTCCATAGCGATAGCCCTTTCTTCCTTGTTTTGGTTTGTTTTCATTCGTTTTCAAGCAACTTGACCAGTATACAGAAAGTCAATCATTCACGCAACATTGAAAACGCTTTCAAGTCAAAGAATACCGTAATTTCATTTAATTTTCAAGGCACATCTCTCTATAGAGGGGAATTTTCGAGGCTGATATGATTTACTGTAGGTCTCATTAACCGCGTTGTTAAGCTGTTTACAGAAATATTTTCCGCTTAGCAAGTGATAAAAAATTTATCCGGACTTTATGGCGTAAACTCATCATTCACCAGTTGCGGTTAACATTTTCTATAATCGATTTCACAACTTTTCCCTTCTCCCCAACTAAATCACCTGGCGACTAAATCGGCCGTGAACTTATGCTATAATAAACTCATCTTTTGAAGGGGTGATTGAATGACTAAACTTGAACAAATCCAGCAATGGACAGCAGAACAACACGCTAGCATGACGTACCTGAGCAATCCAAAAACTATCCAGTATCTTACTGGCTTTGGAAGCGACCCCATTGAACGGGTTCTTGCCCTGGTTGTTTTCCCCGACCAAGATCCATTTATCTTCGCACCAGCCTTAGAGGTTGAAGTGATCAAATCGACCGGCTGGAAATTCCCAGTTATTGGCTACTTGGACCACGAAAATCCATGGGCCATGATTGCCGACCAAGTTAAGCAACGTCACGTCAATCCCGACCATATCGCGCTAGAAAAGGGACAACTCCCAGTTGCGCGCATGGAAGCTTTGGCTGCACAATTTAGCAACCCCCACTTCGACTTAGACATCACGAGCTTCATCGAACGGATGCGTCTCATTAAGTCCGCCGAAGAAATCAAGAAGCTAGAGATTGCCGGCAAGTGGGACGACTTCGCCTTTGAACATGGCTTCGCCGCTGTGAAGGCGGGCAAGACGGAACAATCCGCCGTGGCCGAATTGCAGTACGCCCTGATGAAGGAAGGCATTATGGAAATGTCCTTCGGGAGCCTGGTTCAAGCCGGTGCCCACGCCGCTGAGCCACACGGTGCCACGAACGATACTAAATTTGAAAACAACGAGCTGGTCTTATTTGACCTCGGAACCGTCTATGATGGTTACATTTCCGACGCCTCGCGGACGGTGGCCTTAGGGACCCCTACTGCCAAGGAAAAGGAAATCTACGATGTTTGTTTGGAAGCACAACTGACTGCCCAGGCCGCCGTTAAACCTGGCATGACCGCTGCTGAACTGGACAAGATTGCCCGTGACATCATCACCAAGGCTGGTTACGGCGAATACTTCATTCACCGCCTTGGCCACGGGATGGGCATGAGCGACCACGAATTTCCATCCATCATGGAAGGCAACGACTTAGTTCTCGAACCCGGCATGTGCTTCTCCATTGAGCCTGGGATCTACATTCCAGGGGTCGCCGGTGTGCGGATCGAAGACTGTGTCCACGTCACAGCCGATGGCAGCTTGCCATTCACGCATACTTCTAAGGAACTTACTTACGTTGGCTAAATAGATACTGCTTCGATAGTCCTTGTCCGGTTGGCAAGGGCTATTTTTGTGGATTTTAAATAGTCGCACTCCGGTTGTCAGGGATTCCGCCCGCTGTGGGGACACTTCAGCAGGCGAAACGGGCTTTTCACGACCGACTACATCCCTGACCTCCTCCGGCTCATATTGATTTTTCCCACGACAAACATTGAACGAAAAGATTCGTTCTGAATTTCAAAATAAGCTCTCAACAATTCTGGCAATATTACCCATGTCCAGTTATGGCTAGCCCATCAGGAAAAGTGAGTTTCCAACACAACTTCTATCAACTAACAGCCACGTCAAGAAAATACTATTATCCAAATACGACCACCCCTTATCCCGACACCACCCACATTTCAACCCCAAATTAAAAAGCCCCGGCAATTAAACCGCGACTTTCTCTTTAAGCTTTAAATTAGTCTTCAACAGCAGCGTCATCAGCGGGCTTTTCATCAGCCTTGTCTGCATCGCCTTCTGCTGGGGTAGCCGTGGTTGGGTCTACGGCTGCATCGCTGGCTTCTTCGTCCGGTAAATCGTTGACTTCATCGCTGCTTAAAACGATGTCGTCATCTTCATCATCGGCCGTATCTGCGCCATCTTTCCAAGCTGGCGCATCGGTCTTACCGGCTAACCGGTCGTCCAAGGCTTCCTTGAAATCATCCGCAGCATCTGCAGCGTAGAAGGCGTAGTCGACGGCCCGATCTTTGAATGCGTTGTAACGATCGCGCGCGGCACCCTTTAAGGCTTCACGTTGTTCCAAGTCAAGTGCGTGATAGGCTGCATAGGCAGCGCCACCCAATAACAATCCTGCTAATAACTTGTGTTTTGCCATACTCGTGACTCCCTTTCCATGATTAATCCTTGTTCTTATGGTTCCGATATAAATCAAATGCAGTCTTGCCGACGCGGGTCGCTAGCGATGCCTTGGCAGTCTGCTTAGCGGTGTCTCCCACGCGCTCGGTGAGATTGCGGGTCGCCGTATTCAAATCTGAAACGCTCTCGCCTAAATCAGCGGCAGCTTGGAAGACGGGATCGATGGTCGCCACCTTCTTGTTGACATCCTCTAACAACTCGTTAGCATTTGCCATGATGTTTTCGGCCTGGTGACTGATTACGTCAACGTCCGAAGTCATCGTTTTCATTGAATGATTGAGTTCACCCAACGTTTTGTTCATTTTTACTAAGAACATGCCAATGAAGAGGACCAAGATCAAAAACGCAATTGCTGCAATCAGGCCCGCTACTTGTCCACCGGTCATGACAACCCCTCCTTGTACTCGTTACTTACCAATAGAATAGCATTCTCAGCGCTTACACGCAATTAAAACCCCGAATCAGACTAAAATCTGCTACACTAGAAAGTAAACTCAGATAGTAAAGGAGGCCCATCGCCTTGATGGCCCTAGTTACCACGACCGCCACCTCTTCTAAGTGGCTTCAAAATTATCTTAAATCTTTCGACTGGGACAGTTTCGTTCATCTCATTGCCAGTCGCTTCGTCACGCTCCTCTTCTTAACCCTGCTCTTTGTGGTGATCAACTGGATCGGTAAGTTCATCTTACGCCGGAGTTTCAGACGTTACCTGAAGCCTAGCGCCGAAGGTAGTAACCGGCTCCAGACCATTAGCATGCTGACGATGAATATTTTCCACTATACGATCCTGTTCTTCTGGATCTACGCGATTCTGTCCACACTAGGCGTTCCCGTTGGTACTTTAGTCGCTGGTGCCGGAATCTTCAGTTTGGCTTTAGGCCTCGGTGCTCAGGGATTCGTCAGCGATTTAGTCACGGGAATTTCAATTCTACTTGAACAGCAATTTGACGTCGGTGATACGGTCAAAATTGGGCTGATTGAAGGAACCGTGTCGGCAATTGGTCTGCGCACCACGCAGGTCACCAGTGCCGACGGGACCGTTAACTTCATTCCCAACCGCAATATTACCATCGTTTCTAACCGGTCGCGTAACGATATGCACGCGACGGTCAACATCCCGATTGCCTCGACCACACCAGTCGAGAAGTTCCCTGCCATTATTCAGGCTACCAATGACCGTCTAATTCCGGAGCATCCAAGTATCATTGGTGATCCCACCGTCATGGGCGTCGTCACGCTCCCCACTGGCGAATTGGTCTATCAAATCATCATCGTCGCCAAAAGTGGCAGTCAGTTCCAATTACAAGCCACCTTCCTCACGGCCTATCTCAAAGCCATTCGGGAAGCCAATATCACCTTGCCGACCCACACAGCGGTACCAACCAAATAAGCTTTCTTTATTGAGCTGTGACTGCGGTCATGGCTCTTTTTTTTGACTGGCAACATAGTAGTCCCTTCGCCTTACCGGCCGCCAGATACGGGCTGGAACGGTGCGGACACAACTTGAAGCCTCGAAAACCGCGAGTCTTCAAGCTTGGTCGTTCTACTAGGACGGCAAGAAACGCCGACCAAGTAGAACGACGCGCCTGAGCCCATATCTGGCGACCTCTCGGCTTACACTGGTGTCTACAACAATATTGGACTGTAGCTGAACAGTTGCTAGACGTTATGTTTAGCAAAGTCATGTAAACTTGCAGGTCCAGTTGCTGGAGAAAAGTAGGCCCTAATTAGCATACGAAATTCGACCGTACAAACTGATTAGCCACTAACTCACTTGGCACGGACTTTGCCGTAGTGCGGCAATCTCATCCCAAAGCAAAAAGGACCATAACCGAAGTCACAGTCCTTTCGCGTCTCCAAATTTACGTTGCCAAAACGTACGCCAGTTACAGTCGCCACCAGCCAATCGTACTGAAAATTGCCAGCGCGAAAAGAATGACAAATGACGAGTAACTGCCAGTTCCCGTGGCGGCCATAATAGCTAAGCCAATCGTAAACAGCCACAGAATGGCAACCAAAATACCTAATCCGATTTTCACGGCGGTCCCTCCCTCACGAAATACAGTTTCTTAGTTCAAGACCTCTTACTTCTCCGTTTGCCCTGTCTTATCGGCTAGCGGGGTCACTTCAAAATAATTGTTCAAATTATGTGCTAAGTAGTTAATTCGTTTAAAAATTTCACGACGCGTAATGATGCCCTGAAAAACGTTATCCGCATCGACTAACGGGATAAACGGTTCGTCAATCAAATAGTTTAAAATCGTTTCCAGCTTTGTTGGGTCATCCACCCAATGATCGATTGGCAACATGGCATCGGCGACGGTGTAATTGCTGAGCTGATCAACCGCGGCACCCGGTACCTGCAGGAGTTGATTGGTAATGGCCGCGAGGGAGATCATCCCCTGCAAGTGATCATCCGCGTCCAAGACCGGAATCCGACTGTAGCCCACCTTAGACAGAACCATGATGGCATGCTCCAAGGTGTTGGTTGCCGTGACATTGGCAACGACATCCGCGGGAATCACATAGCTTTTCTTTTCCTTGCGCAACAGTTGCTCGACGGCTGCGTCAATCATACGTGAACTCATCCTTTCTGAAACTAACGGTCAAATGTAAATTTTAAATTGGCTACCGGTTGGGCATCTCTGGTGTAGTACTGCACGACCCACTGTGCCGGTGTAACCGTAATGACCGCGCAAGTCCCACCCAATTGGCGGAACTCACCTCTAGGCTGACTGATACTGCCTGGATTGACGAAAACATGGCCCCCGACCTGTTCGGCAGCCAACTCATGGGTGTGGCCGAAGAAGACCAAATCCGCCTGCTCTTGATCGGCATGAAGTTTCAACTTGGTCAGATCCCAGTGAACGGCGTCATAATGACCGTGCGTCAAGAGAACCTTACAGCCATCCACAGTCGGCGTCTCCACCAACGGCAGTTGACCGTCATGATCCATATTCCCCTGCACAACGTAAACGTCCTTGAACCAAGGGTCCGTGGCATCCATTTCGGAATCGCCACAGTGAAAAATCGTGTCTGGTTGCAACGCCTGCTTCAACGTGACCAAGATATCCCGGTCACCATGATTATCGCTCACGACTAACCAACGCTTCATGGTTTATTCCTCCCACCATTGATCGAACTGCGGTAACATCGCCGCCGTGGCCTTCGCCCGGTGACTATGCTGATTCTTCTGAGCTAACCCCATCTCCGCAAAGGTTTGCTGCTCCGCTGGCACGTAAAATAACGGATCGTAGCCAAACCCATCGTGACCCCGGGGTGCGGTTAAAATTTCACCACGCACTTCCCCAGTCGTCACCAACTCCTTACCGTTGGGCTTGACCAACACTAATGACGTATGAAAGGCCGCCGTACGCTGGGCCCGTGGCACACCTGCCAGGTTAGCCAACAGCTTTTCGTTGTTCTTCGCATCATCGTGGTCACCCGCGTAACGAGCCGAGTAGATTCCCGGTTCTCCGTTCAACGCATCGACCATCAAGCCAGAATCATCAGCCAAAACGGGAAGTTGTATTTGCTGCGCGACAGCCGTTGCCTTTAATTTGGCATTTTCCGTAAACGTCTTGCCGGTCTCCTGGACCTGCTCTAACGCCGGAAAGTCGGCAAGCGTCTTGACCGTTAAGCCCTTAGGTTCAAAGATTGCCCGAAACTCACGCGCTTTACCGGGATTGTTCGTTGCGATTACAATCGTGTTTTCCATCACTAAACCTCCGTTGCTATCATTTCCAACGTGCTAACTGGCAAATGGGTCACCTTAACGGGTGCAATGTCCAGCCATTGACTGGCTAATTCATTGAACTGCGAAACATCTCCCGTGGTGTAATAGTCCGCAGTGCCAGGGGTTGTCGTTAGATCTAACAACTGATCCTTTTCCAGCATCTGCCGGGCCACTTCGGCGGTCGCTGCCCCCGGATCGACCAACAAAACGTCTGGTCCAACAGCCTTTTGAATCGCCGCCTTTAGCAGTGGAAAATGGGTGCAGCCCAGAATGAGGGTATCGATGTGTTGCCCCTTAAATGGTGCCAGGCTGGCATCAACCACGGACTGAGCGTGGGCCGACGTTAAATCATTGGCCTCCGCTAGGGTCACCAGGTCGGGACAAGCCACACTGATGACCGTATTCTTCGCATCGGCTGCCAAGATTTTTTGCCGGTACTGGTCACTCTTGACCGTCCCGGCCGTGGCGATAACGCCGATGCGATGGTTCTTGGTGACCTTAACTGCCGCTTGGGCACCCGGTGTGATCACCCCAACGACTGGAACAGGCAGTTCCGCCTGCATTGTCGTCAAAGCCGCTGCTGTAGCCGTGTTGCAGGCAATCACCAGCATCTTAATGTTTGCCTGCTGTCTTAAGTACGCCGCAATCTGCCGCGTAAAGGTCGTGACTTCTGCCACCGACCGTGGTCCGTAAGGGAGTCGTGCTTGATCTCCTAAAAACACTGTGTTTTCGGTTGGTAATAACCGTTGCACTTCTTTTAATACCGTTAAGCCGCCGACTCCTGAGTCCATTAGTCCAATTGGATCACTAGGCATGAATCAACGCCTCCTCTCAATTACTTGAAACTATATTATCGCCTTTTTATGAACCGGTTTCAAGTTTCGTGGTCAGCAAAATGACCAATCCATCTAAAAAAACACTTAAATTTAACGTGAAAGTAACCTCATAGAAAAATTAAGGTATAATAAAATTAGAATATATACGGATGAAGGAGCCAACCATTGTGAAAAACTTATACCAAACTGTCATGGGCGATGCTGAGGGTGCCGCCTACCTCCCACAATTAATTCTTCGCGATGCCTTGTTACCAGAGCTTTTAGGTGACGATCACGGAGCAATCAACTATTGGGCTGGAAAATCCCTTGCCCGTCGTTTTCCACTGGGCAACCCCAAGGACGCTAGCACCTTCTTCGAACAGGCCGGCTTTGGCACCTTGACCTTACTCAAACAGACTGATCAGGTCTCTGAATGGCAGTTAAGCGGCGAACCCGTTAAGCTTCGCAAGCGCCTGAATGCCGAGGAAGGATTTACCCTTGAAGCTGGGTTCTTAGCAGAAATGATGGCCCAACAGCTCGGTGTCGCCACAGAATCCGAATTGACCGACGCGCCCCGCAAATTGCGTGATCAAGCCGTCATCTTCAATGTCTACACGGATCCCAGTGACATCATTCCGGACTATGATGCGCCAGAGCCCTTAAAGCTCATTCACCCAGAGGACCCTGCTCAAGATTAAGCTTACAATTTAATTCTAAAAAAAGCGACTGCCAGAAATTTGGTAGTCGCTTTTTACTTACGCTAAAACCTAAGCTTCAACGTATTGGTCTAAAATTTTCTTTAATTGGTCTTTGGAGTGGTAGCCCACGATCGAGTCGACGACCTGGCCATCCTTCTTCACGAGTAGCGTTGGGATACTCATGATACCAAATGATTGTGGTGTGTTCGGATTGGCATCAACGTCCATCTTGTTAAAGGTCACGTTGTCCATCTCACCTGCTAATTGTTCAACGACTGGTGATTGCATCCGGCAAGGACCACACCAAGTTGCCCAAAAGTCGGTTAGAGTTACCCCTTTAGCTGTATCTTGTTCGAAGGTCTTATCCGTTGTTTCTGCTACTGCTGCCATTCCTAATTACCTCCTAAATTCTCATTGATAGTTTCAGTCTACCAGAATCTCTCCCAATCACCAACTAAGTTGCTTACAATTTAATAGTATTGTTTGATCGGTTGTGATTGCTGACGGTGTTGTGTGTCTGAATACCGCACTGCGGCTGCCAGGGATTCCGCCTGCTGTGGGGACGCTTCGGACTGAGAAGCGGTCCTCTCGCTCGCTTTTAAGCCGCAAAGCTCATGTGTCTTAAAAGTCGCCCATAGTGGTAGCTGCCAGCTCCCACTATTTCCACGGCTGGCTACATCCCTGGCCGCCTCCGGCTCACACTGACTTCTTCCGACAATAACCTGAAGTACGCTATTTTCAAGCAACTTTGCTAATCACTCTGTGGGTCCAGAATTACTGGACAGCCTATATTGCAATATTCCACAGCAACTTTTTGGCGGCAACTTTTTGACTACTATCTCAAACAATTGTACTAATCACCATGAATAGCGACTGCCCAACTACAATCCAACGTTGCCACAAATCACCAGTATAAGCCGAGAGGCCGGCAGATATGGGCTCAGGCGCGGCGTTCTGCTTGGTCGGCGTTCCTCGCCGGCTTAGCAGAAAACCAATCTTGAAGACTCGGCATTTTCGAGGCTTCAAGTTGCGTTCGCACCGTTCTAGCCCATATCTGCCGGCCGGTAAGGCGAAAATAAATCTATTTAAACCGGACGACCGTTGAGCCGTCACCACCCGCGTTGGCTGGTGAGAACCCGAAACTCTTGATGCGATTGTTACTTTGCAGGTATTCCGTGACCCCTTTACGCAGGGCACCGGTCCCCTTACCGTGAATAATCGTGACGGACGGATAGCCAGCCAAGAGTGCGGAATCAATGTAGCGGTCCACCTCAGCCATGGCCTCTTCGTAACGGTGACCCCGTAGATCCAAGGTTGGCGACATGCCACTCGATCCGGTCCGCTTGATGCTAGCCTTCGGTTGTTTCTTCGACTTGGCTGGGTCCTTAGCCTTCTCCAAATCGGCGTTGGCAATCTTCATCTTCAGAATTCCCAGTTGAACTTCCCAATGATTATCGTCGAGCTGTTCCATCAGGACCCCGACTTGACCATACGACTTCACGAGGACGCTGTCGCCCTTGTGGAAGTCCAGCTTGGCCTTTTCCCGCCGCAGAACCCGGTTCTTTTTGAGCTTGGTATCCTGCTGTAACGCGTTCAAAGCACCCTGAGCAGCAATCAATTCGTCTTCCTTGACCACGCTTTGTCCGGCCGCCAACTGCTTCTTGCGTAGGTCGGAGATAATCTGGTTAGCGCGCTTCCGGGACTCATCGACCAAGCGATTCGCGTCACGTTTGGCATCCAGCATCAACTGGTCCTTCTGGTGTTGGTAGCCATCAAATTGCTTCTGCAACTCGGCGTGTAGTTCGTCCGCTTCGGCCAATTGAGTGTGGAGACTTTCAGCGTCGGCATCGACCCGGCGTTTTTGTTCGGTCAAGTCGGAGATCATGGCGTTCAAGTCCTGACTATCCTGATCGGTCAACCCGCGTGCGGCGGCGACAACTTGACTCGGCATGCCCAACCGTGCGGCAATGTCTAAGGCATTACTACGACCGGGAATTCCAATCAGCAAGTGATACGTTGGCTGCAACGTTTCGCCATTGAATTCCATGCTGGCGTTGATTGTATCTGGCCGATTGTACCCGTAGGCCTTTAATTCTGGATAGTGGGTCGACGCCATGACATAGCTACCTAGCGTGCCAATCTCATCCAAAATGGCGATGGCGAGTGCGGCCCCTTCTTGTGGGTCGGTCCCGGCACCTAATTCATCGACAACGATTAAACTCTGCTCATCGGCTTGTTTGAGAATTGCCACAATATTTTCCATGTGACCAGAGAATGTACTCAAACTCTGCTCGATCGACTGTTCATCCCCAATATCCGCAAAGATATCATCGAAGACGCCGATCACACTGTTTTCATTGGCCGGAATAAATAACCCGGATTGACCCATCAACTGAACCAGAGCCAACGTCTTCAGCGTAATCGTCTTCCCACCGGTGTTCGGCCCGGTCACGATGATGGCCTTGTAATCCTTACCAATCGTAATGTCGTTGGCAACGACCTTCTTCTGGTCGATCAACGGGTGTCGTGCTTGGCGCAGACTGACCTGATTGTCCAACGACAACTTCGGTTCGGTCGCCTTCAAATGGTGTGCGTACTTGGCCTTAGCGTTGATGAAGTCAAAGTGACCCAACAACTCGGCGTTTCGTAAAATTTCAGCTTGATAGGGTTCCAGCAACGCCGTCAGCTCTGCCAGAATGCGTTGCTCTTCATGCCGCTCGTCAATCTGATTTTGCCGCAACTGGTTGTTCAAGCCCACAACTGCTTGGGGTTCGATGAACAGGGTCTGCCCACTGGCACTTTGGTCGTGCACAATCCCACCGAAGCGTTGCTTGTATTCCGCGCGAACGGGAATCACGTAACGGTCATCACGAATCGTCACAATGGTTTCACTTAGATACTTGGCGTCCTTCCCCCGCGTGTATTGGTCCATGGTGCTACGAATGGCCGCTTCCGTTTGGGTAATGTGCTGGCGAATCTGCTTGAGGGCTGGTGATGCCTCATCGGTAATGTGACCGTCGCCTTCCAGTGACGTCCGCAAACGCCGCGTCACATCGGGTAACGTGACGAGTTCCTTAACCACGCGGTCTAACCGGCGTAAGGTGACCTCCTTGTCGGCCAAGTCATGGAAAAATTTCACGACTGACCCGGTCGTCCAAAGTACCCGACTGATTTGTGCCAATTCCACCCCATTCAAGACGGCTTCCATGGCTAACCGGTGTAAATGCGGCCGAATGTCATCTAACTTGGGTAACGGAATTCCGCTTTCCAATCGGTAAATATCCGCGCCATCACGCGTTTCGTCTAGCCAAGTTTGTAATTTTTTAGCATTGGTTGTGGGGGTTAACTCGTTTAATTCGTGTTGCCCCGCAGCGGAGACCAAATAAGCCCGTAACGCTTGTTTGATCCGCTCATATTCCATAATTTTTAACGTTTTTTGATTCATAGGACACCTCTCTCTCCCGAACCAGTAGCACTCGTCTTCTGTTTCTGCTCCGTCAGCCACCAGTTGAACACCCGCTTGGACAATACCGGCGTTTGCTTAACAATCCACTGGGCCACTGATGAAGACTGGTAACTACTCTGAAATCCCGAAATGGGAACTAATATCAATAAATTTAAGGTCAAAAAAATCACCACGTAGCGAATGACCAAGTTGATCAGGCCGCCCGCTAGTGAATTGACCTGATGGATCACGGGTAACCATGTCACCCGGTTCAAGCCGTAAGCCACTCGGTGAACAATAAAATACCCCACCGTGAGAATCGCGGAGAACGCCAGACCATTGAGAAAGAAACTACTACTCTGGCTGGCCGCCACGGCACTCACTGAACTGTCCAAGGACAGATTGCCAACAAACTGGCCAATCCCCGCTGCTAGTGGCTTCGCACCAAATCGCGCAACGATCCACACGACTAGGTAACCAATCGTGGTCAAGACCTGTAAAACTAACCCCCGCCGATAACCCCGGCGAAAGCCAAAAATCAGAATCGCTAAGATAATCAGACTTAACAGCAAATTAGTCCTCCGTTTTCGTTTCAGTCGACTTAGTGTCATCAGTCGTTGCCGATTGATCACTGGCCGCTGCTAATTTTAGCTGGTCGGAAACCGCGTTAAACGCCATTAAAATGGCCGCATCTTCCTTACTCATATTGGGCGCCAACTTTTTAAGCTGCGTCAATTGCTCGTTTAAGACATCGGTTACAGCCCGCATGTGCTCATCCGTTGCCTGCCCCACAATCGTATAGGATTTGCCCGCAATCATGGCCTTGAAGCGGTGTGTATCTTCAGTCATTTTAAATTCCTCCTGTTTAGCATAACGTCTTATTTTACCATTAATCTGGTCGCTAAGACACGTTTTGCGTCCCATCCCACAGACAATTGATCATAACAAAAAAGGCCCGAGACGTCCGTCCCAGGCCCTTTACGCAATGACTAGCCTTGCTTACCGGCATTAGGGTCAATCGTACCGTCCGCCAAGAAGGTGTTCAGTACCGATTCAACCATATCCCATTCTTCGTCGGACTCGATCAATTGCAAGTCGCCGCCAGAAGGGTTTGCTGGATCATCGTCAGCTGGTAAAGCGTACGCTTGGATGTCAACTTCTTCGTCGTCGCTCTTACCTGAAGGGTAAATCAAAATGTAGGACTTACCAAAATCGTCAGATTCAAAAGTAAACAGGACATCGTATAACTCTTCGTTACCATTTTCATCAACTAATGTGATTTGTTCTTGGTCTTCGTTCATGGGAAACCTCACTTTTCTCGGGTCAATTTGCCGTGCCGATCTAAATAGTTCTGCAGGATTAACCCGGCTGCTAATTTATCAATCACTTTTTTCCGCTTGCGCCGTGACGTATCAGCTTGTTCCACTAACATACGCTCCGCTTCAACGGTTGTCAACCGCTCGTCTTCAAAGTCGACGGGCAGGCCAAATTGGTCGGTCAACATCTCACCATAATGCTGAGATGCTGCCGCCCGAGGCCCCAACGAATTGTTCATGTTCTTCGGTAGACCTACGACAAAGCCTTGCACGTCATGTTCCTTGACGAGCTCGGCCACGCGGTCCAACCCAAAGACCTTTTCCTCTTCGTTGATTGGAATAATCTCGACCCCCTGAGCCGTCCAGCCCAGAGCGTCACTAATTGCGATCCCGACGGTACGGGACCCTACGTCTAACCCCATTAATTTCATGACGGCTTCACCGGTCCATTCTGGTTCAAATAGACTCGAACCAGTTCTTCGATGATCTCATCACGCTCATGCTTGCGAATCAAGTTCCGCGCATCATTGATACGTGGAATATACGCAGGATCGCCCGATAGTAGGTACCCGACAATCTGATTAATTGGGTTATAACCCTTTTCCTCTAGTGCTTGATAAACCGTTACCAGTGTATCGTGAACATCCTTTGGTTGGTTAGCCCCAAAGTCAAAATACATCGTTTTGTCTAATGAACTCACTATAAAACACCCCCGCACTTCCTCACTTAGACTTAATTTTACTCGATTGACGGATAAACTACAACGGACGACCCCCAATGTAATCTATTCGTAATACTGCGGCCCCTGTGTCGGGTGGCTATCGAGTGAAACCGGACTAGTGATCTCTCATTTCCAGTCTAAGCCCTAAGCAGCACCCCCGGCAACTAAATAGACGCCGCGAGGTCCTGATCATCTTACCATCAGTCCCACCGCAACGCCTATCTTCATTCTGTTTTTAAAACTTGCTAAACTTAGCCGCACTACGGTTGCCAGAGATTCCGCCTGCCATGGGGAACGCCTTCAGCCAAAGTACGGGCTTCCGGCTCGCCTGAAAGCCACGAAAACCACGTGTCTCCCAGGTCGTCCCACGATGTAACCCGGGAAAGAACCCCGGCTAACATCGTCGACACGGCTGGCTACATCTCTAGCATCCTCCGGCTCAGACTGATTACCTCAGTAATACTGTGTACCAAGGGTGATAGTCAGCAATCAACAGACACCAACACGATAAATCTACAATGAGACTAACGCTGTGTTGCCCATCGGACTGCCATTTAAACCGAGAGGCCGCCAGATATGGGCTCAGGCGCGTCGTTCTGCTTAGTTGGCGTTCTTTGCCAGCTTAGCAGAAAACCAATCTTGAAGACTCGGCATTTTCGAGGCTTCAAGTTGCGTTCGCACCGTTCCAGCCCATATCTGGCGGCCGGTAAGGCGACTGGCAGCCGTAGCGCAATCAGAAGTACAGATTAGTCTTGTTCCTTCAACCAGTCGACTGCGGCTGCCATGGCGTCTGGTAAGCCCGCTGGGTTCTTCCCACCGGCTTGGGCCAGGTTGGGCCGCCCACCGCCACCACCATTGATCTTGGGTGAGATGGCCTTGATCAAGTCGCCGGCTTTGACTTGCTTTTGCTTGTCAGCGCTCACGGCAACGATCAGGTTGGCCTTGCCATTGACTTCGGCACCTAAGACCAGCACATCGGATAAGGCTTGTTCCCGCCAAGTATCGGCTAAGGCCCGCAGTTGGTCCATCTTGGAGACTTGAACGGTCCCGTTGATCAGCTTGTAGTTGCCGGCTTCAGTAACGTTGTCAAAGACAGCACTGGCTTCTTGACTAGCCAATTTACCTTCTAAGGCGGCTTGCTTTTGTTCTAAGCTCTTTACCTGTGCTTGTAAGGCAGATACCTTTGACTCTACTTCATTCACCTGAGTAACCTTTAAATCGGCCGCTACGGCGTGCAAAATGTCATCGTGGTCGTGTAGGTAGCGATAAGCAGCTCCTGAGGTCACGGCTTCGATCCGGCGAACACCAGCACCCACACCGGATTCAGAGGTGATCTTGAAGAGACCGATCTCATTGGTGTTCTTCACGTGGTTCCCCCCACAGAATTCAGTGACAAAGTCGCCAGCACTCACAACCCGAACCAGCTTGCCGTACTTTTCGCTAAATAGGGCAATGGCGCCCATCTTCTTAGCGGATTCGATATCGGTTTCAACCGTCGTCACGGGAAGTTCTGCGAAGATCTTTTCGTTAACGATGGCTTCGGCCTTGGCCAAATCAGCAGGGTCGACCTGACCAAAGTGGGTAAAGTCAAACCGCAGGTAGTCACCTTCGACCAGTGAGCCAGCCTGTTGGGTATGTTCGCCAAAGACTTCGCGTAAGGCCTTGTCCAACAAGTGGGTTGCCGTATGGTTCTTTTCAACCTTGCTATGGAAGACCGTGTCGACCTTCAATTGGTAAGTCGCACCCTTCTTCAACGGCGCAACGACCGTTAAGGTGTGCAGGTTTTGTCCATTTGGCGCATGTTGAACGTCGGCAACGTGGGCAACCACGTGACCGTCTTCGTCCAAGATGTCTCCCTTGTCAGCGACTTGACCACCCATTTCAGCGTAGAACGGTGTGGTGTCGAACATGGCTTCAACGGTTCCCGTCGTTGCTTCGTCGGCCAGCTGGTCGTCAACGACGAGTTCCGTCAGCTTGCTGGTCGTCGCCAACTGCGTGTAGCCCACGTACTTGCTTGGCGTCTTGACGTTGATCAAGAGGTCATGTTGCAGGCCCATCGCCGTTTGCTTCCCACGGGCGTTACGGGCACGATCCTTTTGCTTTTGCATTTCGGCCTTAAAGCCGTCAACATCGACCGTGATGTCTTCATCGTCGGCATATTCTTCGGTGAGTTCAACTGGGAAACCGTACGTATCGTAAAGTTTGAAGGCGTCGGCCCCCGCGATTTGGGTACCGCCCTGCTTCTTCAAGTCAGCAATCAAGCTGTTCAGCAGCGTTAACCCGCCGTCCAGCGTTTCGCCAAAGCGGTCTTCTTCGGAACGGACGACCTTGGCGATGTAATCCGCTTGCTTCAAGACGTCTGGGTAGTAGGATTGCATGATTTGACCTACGACTGGTACCAATTGGTCCAAGAAGGCTCCCTTGATGCCCAGCTTTTGCCCGTTGACAATGGCGCGCCGAATCAACCGGCGAATCACGTACCCACGGCCTTCGTTGCTAGGTAAGGCGCTGTCACCGATAGCAAAGGTAATGGCCCGTGCATGGTCGGCAATCACTTTAAAGGACACGTCATCTTCCTTGTTGGCACCGTAAGTCTTGCCGTCGCTTAACTCAGCGGTCTTTTCGATGATTGGCATAAACAAGTCGGTTTCAAAGTTCGTCCGAGCGTTTTGGAAAATCGAAACGACCCGTTCGAGACCCATCCCCGTATCAATGTTCTTCCGGGGAAGTGGCTTGTAGCTGCCATCTGGCTCATGGTTGAATTGAGAGAACACGATGTTCCAGACTTCAAGGTAACGTTCGTTTTCGCCACCAGGATAGTTTTCAGGATCATCATCGGCTAAGTTGTTAAAGGCTTCACCACGGTCGTAGAAGATTTCAGAGTCAGGACCAGAAGGACCCTCACCAATATCCCAGAAGTTGTCTTCAACCGGAATGATGTGGTCTGGCGCAACGCCAGCGGCTTCCCAGTCGGCCTTGGCATCGGTATCCTTAGGGTAGACTGTCATGTACAGCTTCTCTGGATCCCAGCCAAACCAATCTGGCGACGTGAGCAGTTCCCACGCCCAGGTAATGGCTTCCTTCTTGAAGTAGTCCCCCACGGAGAAGTTCCCCAGCATTTCAAATAACGTGTGGTGCCGCGCGGTCTTCCCAACGTTTTCAATATCGTTGGTCCGAATACTCTTTTGTGAGCTGGTCAACCGTGGATTTTCTGGAACGACTTGCCCAGAAAAGTACTTCTTCATCGTGGCAACCCCGGAGTTGATCCACAGCAAGGATGGATCGTCCTTAGGCACAAGTGACGCACTTGGTTCGATGGTGTGGCCCTTCGACTTAAAAAAGTCGAGGTACATTTGCCGAATTTGACTACTTGTTAGCTCTTTCATCTCTCAATAACCTCCAAAAAAATGTCAAAAACACCGTTGCCTGCAGAGACGCCGAAGCGCGGTACCACTCTACTTGCAACGATGTTTTAATCGTTAACCTCTTAAACTCATAACGCTGAGTCGCGATGAAACTGAGGGAGCGCCACTTGAATCCTGACTCGTTTTTCACAGCGACCAAAACGTTTCTGAAAATCACGACTCAAGGGTATGTCCTCGAAGTTATATTCAATTGTCCACTTGAAATTATAGGTGGCGGGTGCCGGCTTGTCAATCAGACTGGCGCCCTTTTCATGAGTTTGGCCGTTTATTGGTAACGGTCTGACTCACGCTTCCGCCGCTTTCGCTCATTACGAGCATCTTGACGTTGGGCAATTCGCCGTTCTTGATCCTTTTTCCGGTGAATTTCTTGCTTGATTTGGTGCTTGTACCCTGGCTTGATTTTGCGCTTCTTCTTCATAACGAAACCAATCAGCGTTGGGTCAAGCTTTTCGGTACTCTTCCGCCGTTGAGTCCGGCGGTTCCGGTCATAGGAGTCGACGATTTCATTGTTGCTGATCCGCTTAGGCTGGAACTTAATGCCCATCGCTTCGATCTCAGCAATCTTGGCCTCTTCACCCGGTGAGTACAGGGTGATCGCCGTTCCGTGCATCCCTTGACGACCCGTCCGCCCCACTCGGTGAACGAAGAAGTCGAGGTCTTCAGGAATATCATCGTTAATGACGTGGGAGACCCCTTCGATATCAATTCCCCGCGCAGCCAGATCGGTTGCCACGACAAATTGGAACTGGAGGTTCTTCACTTCGCGCATGACTCGTTTCCGTTCACGCGGCTTGATGCCCCCGTGAATCATGGCAACTTTCATACCTTGTGCCTGCAAGAAGTCGTGAATCTGTTCGACCCGCGTCTTGGTGTTGGCAAAAATCAGGACCAGGTAGGGTTCCCCCATCGTGATCAATTGGTAGATCAACTGGTTCTTGTTTTGACCCTTAGTTGAGATCAACCAGTTATCAATGGTGTCCGAGATGATCGTCGCGGACGGAATTTCTTCGATAACGGGATGGTTCATGTACTTCTTCAAGAACGGATCGAGCCGTTGTGGAATCGTTGCGGAGAAGACCATCATTTGGAGGTCTTTAGGCATCCGCCCAGCAATCTTATCGACTTGATCTAAGAACCCTAAGTCCAAGGTCATGTCGGCTTCATCGACCACGAACTGCCGGGTGGTATGCACGTCCAGCGCTTGTGATTGAATCAAGTCCAAGACCCGACCTGGTGTCCCGATGATCAGTTGGGGTTGATAGTGCCGCAACTTGTTGATTTGGCGTTGCTTGTCGGTACCCCCAACGTAGTTTCCAATTCGAATCTCAAATGGTGATTCAGCGGCCAACTGTTCAGCGGCGGTATGAATCTGGTAAGCCAGTTCCCGGCTCGGCGTGGTGATGACGGCCTGAACCTGGTTTTCTGACGTTAACTGGTTAAAGATGGGCAGTAAAAACGTATGCGTCTTCCCGCTCCCAGTTTGGGATTGGCCGACAACATCCTTCCCCGCAGCAATCACGGGAATCAATTTTTCTTGAACCTTGGTGGGTGTCGTGAACCCAATCTTGTGCAGGGCCGTCATTAAGTACGGCTGCAACTTAAACTCTTTAAAATCTGCGGTCATTCATTTTCTCCTTTATCGTTAGCCACGAGTTCATCGAGCTCATGGATAACCTGATCAATTTCAGCCTGATCGTGGGCAGTGGCACCACTGGCGAGCGCGTGACCGCCCCCACCGTGGTTCTTAGCTAGTTCGTTGATGGAAGGTCCCTTGGACCGCAATCGAATGCGGAACGTCTTGTCCTTGGCTTCAACGAAGATGGCCCAAGCAACGACCGACGTGATCTTACCGGGTAATGGCACCACGGCAGAGGTCGAATCACTGGCAGCGAGGCCGAATGATTCCACGATTTCGTCGGTCAGCTTCAAGTAAGCCGCCCCACTAGGCAAAATTTCTAAGTTCTGGTAAACGTAAGCGGACAACCGGGCCATGGCTGGTGAAATCTCATCTTCGGCTTGATTAACGGCCGTCATTGAGAAATTGTAACCGAGCAACTTGCTGGCAACGGCAAACGTGTTCGCTGAGGTGGCCGGGTACATGAAACGCCCGGTATCCCCGATAATACCCGCGTAAAGTAACCGCGCGGCATCGTCAGGCATCTTCAATTCCGATTCGTTCTTAGCGAACCAATCGTAAATGATCTCAGAGGTGCTGGAAGCTTGATCCAAGACCCACTGCAGATCACCAAAGGCATCGTCGTTGGGATGGTGGTCGATTTTGATGACGGCAGCCCCCGTGGACCACCGTTCATCGTCTATCCGTGGTTGGTTAGCCGTGTCCACAACGATCACTAACGCCCCGTGATAAACTTCATCCGCCACGTCTTGGTCGGCTTGACCCATCCAGTCAAAACCTGGGTAATGTTTCCCGACGGCTAAGACCTTCTTGTCCGGAAAGCTAGCTTGTAAAATGTCCCGTAAGGCTAGCTGAGCCCCGATACAGTCGGGGTCAGGCCGTTGGTGACGGTGAATAATAATCGTTTGATACTTTTTAATTTCTTCTAAAATGGCAGCTTCAATGGCCATATAGTTCACCCGTTTTCTATCCGATTTGTCGACCAAGACGCGTCGATACCGCGTTTCAGTATACAAGTTTTGGCGGGTAATTTCAAAGAAAGTCTGCGGTTATATGAAAAAGAGTGCAACCAAGGGCGGTTAGCAGGCGAGCATTAAACCTGATAAGCCAATAATCCCGGGCTTGGATTGTTGGCTTATCAGGTTTAAGCGGAACCAGCTGTCCTTGGTTGCACGTCACGCCCATGTCATTGAAAAATAGTGATTTTTACTGACCATTTTTGCCATTTGACAATACGACTCTGCAGTCCTTTTAGTTCTGGCCAAACAACGGCAGGCGAACATTTTCAAACGTTTGCGCAGCCAAGCCAGTAATCGTGATGCCCAACAAGCGGACCTGCTCATCATCGGCCGCCACGCTGTGGTAGAGCTCCAAGGCCAAATCGTAATAGACTTGCGGGTCGTTGGCCAGGAAATCCGTCTGGGTCACACGCTTAGTGATTGTGTTGAACTCGCTATCCCGTAACTTTAAGACCAGTGTCTTACCGTGCCGCTGCTTCTGCTTGACCGTCACGGCCACCATTTCCGCTAGCTTCTGCAATTGGTTTTCAACCTCACCGACCGTCTGTAGTGGCGGGCCATACGTGCGCTCCTTGCCGATCGACTTGCGTTCGCGTTGATACTCAACGGGCCGGTCGTCAATGCCGCGCACCCGCTGATAGAGGATGTAGCCGAACTTGCCAAAGTCGTGAATCAACTCCAACTGCGAGCGCTGATAAAGATCAGCCCCGTTGTGAATGCCCAAGTCGTGCATCTTGGGCACGGTCTTCTTCCCCACACCACGAAACCGTTCGATCGGCAAGCGCATCAAGAAATCGTGCGCATCTTCCGGTAAGATCACGCAGACCCCCACCGGCTTACGAAAGTCGGAGGCCTCCTTGGCTAAAAACTTGCTATAGGAGATTCCCGTTGAACACGTGAGGTGCGTCTTGTCATAAATTTCGGCTTGAATGGCGTGAGCCACCTGTACCGCCGAATGAATGTGGTGTTTGTTCTCCGTGACGTCCAAGTAGGCTTCGTCAAACGCCACCGGCTCGATCTTATCCGTGTATTCATGAAAAATAGCATGAATCTGATCCGAAATCTGTCGGTACAGTGGGAAATTAGGTTCCTGAAAAATGGCGTTGGGGCTCAACTTCAGCGCTTCATTAGCGTTCATCGCCGAGTGCACGCCCGCCTGCCGTGCCACATAGTTCGCCGTGGTCACGACGCCACGGCCTCCAGTCTTTCGGGGGTCGCGAGCAATGATCAGTGGATGGTGTTTGAACGCCGGATGGTCCCGTTCCTCAATAGACGCATAAAAAGCATCCATATCCACATGAATAATTTTTCGCTGCGTAAATTGTTCTGGTACCATCCGGCTCACCTCCCTACTTGGTTTTGTCGTTCAAATGATTAAGCAATCGTTCAATTGGCAACTCAGTGTTTCACCCGTCTTACCGGCCATCAGATACGGGCTGGAACGAGACAGACGAATCACACCATTTCCCATTACTATTTAAATTATAATCGAACACGCGTTTGTTCTCAATCAAAAGGTCACCCAAATTTGGGTCGAAAAAAAAGCGGTCACCCGTAACGGGAACCACTCTCTCAATACGCTTATTTAGTCGCTTCGGAATCATCTGCGTCATCAGCAGGTGCGTCGCTTGCAGCAGCTTCACTAGCTGGTTCGGCAGCAGCACTGGCATCAGCGGCTGGTGCTTCCTTGGCAGCGGCTTCACTAGCAGCAACCGGTGCAGTAACAGCGGCTGGCGCTTGTGAGGTCACACTAGAAATGGCCCGTAAGTCAAAGACCAAGTAGATGCCATCGCAGTCCAACGTAACCGTCTTGTCGGCTTGGTTGATTTCGTCGATCACACCGTGTAAGCGACCGATCGTTACCACGTGGTCGCCCTTCTTCAATGCACCCATCATATCTCGGTGCTTCTTTTGTTGCTTTTGTTGTGGCCGTAACATTAAGAAATACATTAAACCTAAGAAGACCACTAAAATAATTAAAGTTGAGTATTGTCCACCCATATATCTTACACTCCTTCGTATCCTATCTATTGGACAACTTTACCAGAATCCAAGGAATCCGTCCAATTATTTCTAAAAATTCTTCAGATGTTCGGCATTATCGCTATTTTTTTCAAAAACGATGCGCTCCTTACCCGCGATTATCTTCCGGCAAGGTGCGGCCAAGATGCTTGTACCCGGCGGCAGTGACGACCCGTCCCCGGGCGGTCCGTTTCAAATACCCACGTTGCAACAGATACGGCTCGTACATGGCGGCCACGGTCTCCGTCTCCTCACCCACGTTAGCGGCAAGGGTGTTCAGGCCAACCGGTCCCCCATCGTAATAGTCGATCATGGTTTCTAGCAATTTGATGTCGGTCGAATCCAGTCCGGCCGAATCGACTCGCAACAGGGACAACGCGTGGTCGACGATTTCGACATCGATCATCGAGTGATCTGGTGAGACCTCCGCGAAATCCCGGATTCGTTTCAACAAACGGTTCGCAATCCGGGGTGTCCCGCGTGACCGCAACGCAATCTCGTGCGCCCCTTCCGTCGCAATCGTCGTGTCAAAGATATCCGCAGAACGTAAGACGATTTCCTGGAGGTCATTAGTTTGGTAGTACGCCATGTGCTCGACGATACCGAACCGATCCCGCAGTGGCGACGACAGCAGGCCCGCCCGCGTCGTCGCCCCAATCAGGGTAAACGGCGGTAACGGGAAGTGGACGGGATGGGCGGTTGGTCCCTGCCCGACCACGATGTCAATGTAAAAGTCTTCCATCGCCGAGTACAGCATTTCCTCAACGATCTTTGGTAAGCGGTGAATTTCATCAATAAAGAGAATGTCGCCCGGTTGTAATTCGTTGAGTAACGCGACCAGGTCGCCCGGTTTTTCAATGGCCGGGCCACTGGTCGTCCGGATGTGCACGCCCATTTCATTGGCAATCACCATGGCCAGTGTCGTCTTCCCTAAGCCGGGTGGTCCATACAATAACACATGGTCCAAGGACTCTTCTCGTTGCTTCGCTGCTTGAATATAGACGCGCAGTTCGTGTTTGATGGGCTCTTGACCAATGTACTGAGCCAACGTCTGCGGCCGGAGCGACTTTTCAATTGAATCTTCGTTCTCATCCTCTGGTTCGGGTGAGACGAGGCGGTCATCATCGGCCATTAAAATTCCTCCCTTCGCGTTACTTGGTTAACAGTTTCAATCCGGCGCTCAGATAATCATTCGTAGTCTGACTCGCCGTCTGTTTAAGTTGTGGCAAAATCTTTTTAACGGCGGCTTCCTTATACCCTAACGCATTCAAGGCCGCAATGGCGTCATCCAGCTTCGGATTGTCGCCCGTGCCGCCAGCCACCTCTGGCGTGAAGAGCTCATTGCTGTCGGCTGGTTCCAAGTCGTCCAGCTTACCCTGTAAGTCCAAGACGATTTGTCCAGCGGTCTTCTTCCCCACGCCAGGAAACTTCGTCAAGAAACTGACGTCGTTGGTCTTAATGGCTAACATCAGGCCTTGATGGTCCGGATTGGCTAAAATTGCCAGCGCACTCTTGGGGCCGATCCCGTTAACGTTGATCAATTTTAAAAAGAGTTGTTTTTCTGCGTAGTCTACGAAACCATAGAGTGTCTGTGCAGAGTCACTGACCGCTTGGTAAACGTAGATGGTGATTGGGTCATCATTGACCGCATAACGGTAGGGATTGGCCGTATTGACCAGGTAGCCCACCCCGTTCACGTCAATCACCACGTGGTCCGGGTAAACGGCCGCCACCGTCCCGTGAAGGTATTCGTACATGCCAGTTAATCTCCTTTAAGAAAACATATGTTTGCTCTTCAAATTGTACCACACTAGGCGGTCAAACTGACAGCTGAACTTTAGACAACATGGTGGTTCCTTCGCCTTACCGGCCGCCAAATATAGGCTGGAACGGTGCGGACACAACTTGAAGCCTCGAAAAATCCGAGTCTCCAAGGTTGGTCTTCTGCTAGGCCGGCCAAAAACGCCGACCAAGCAGAACGACGCGCCTGAGCCCATATCTGGCGACCTCTCGACTTACATCGTGGGACGACCTGAGAAACACACATTCTTCGTGGCTTTCGCTCTTTGGTTGGAGACCTCATAGCAGGCAGAATCCCTAGCCGCCGCAATGTGGAAACCAGTTACTCTCCCCAGTCATCCCCACTGTGATGCGGGTCCTGAATCCGTTTGAACAGCTTCTCGAGGTCCTGGTCCGTTAAATGAACCAGTACGGGCCGGCCATGAGGACAGTTGAACGGATTCTCGGCCGTTGCCAACTTCTTCAGTAAGGCCCGTGCCTGTTGGTCGTCCAAGTGATGGTTAGCCTTGATGGCACGCTTACAGCTCATCATGATGGCCGTCTTTTCACGAAAGGCCGCGACGGAAATCTTCCCGTCCTTCAAGACCCAATCGATCATTTCTTTAATCGTATCGGTCTCCTGCCCAGCCTTGAACCAGGTCGGGTGTTCGTGGACGATGAGACTGTTCGGTCCAAACGATTCCAAATGGATGCCGACCGTAGCCAGCGTCTCCAAATGATTCGTGAGCTCCAAAATGTCCGTCGTCGGGTAATCTAAGACGATCGGCACCAACAATTTTTGTTCGTCATCACTGACCTCACCGATGGCCTGCCGGTAGAACTCATAGTTGACCCGTTCCTGCGCGGCGTGTTGGTCGATCAAGTACAACCCGTCATCGGCCTCGGCCAGCAGATACGTCCCGTGGACCTGTCCCAGATACCGTAGCTGTGGAAACCGCTGTGTTGGGATTGGGTGGTTCAGAGACGCCGTAGTGGCTTCTGGTACCGGTTCCTGTTTAACCACAGCCCCACCCAGCGGTGCAGCGACCCGTTCAGCTCGGTATTTAGCGTCAAATGCCTGAGCAGCCGGTTGATTGAAGTCGGCGCGGTCATGAATGACGACTGGCGCGATTGGCACCTCTTCTGGTGTTTGTAACGGTTGTGGTCCCGCGGCCACGGCTGGCTGGGGTGTCGCCGCAGCGGATTCTTCCGGAGCCTGCGTCGGCAGCTGTGGCGTTGCCGTCGAAGTTGCTGGCGACGGTGCTGACGTGGTCGACATGTCGTATTTGGCGGACACGTCATTCAATGCCATGGTCAGTTGATCCGTGGTCGATCGGTCGTGCTTGTTTTGTGGCATTTCGTTAAAGACATCCGGGATCAAATTTTCCTGGGACAACCGCTTGAACACGGTCTCCTGAATCAACTTGGTCAGCTCCGGTTCCTGGCTAATGCGGACTTCCTGCTTGGTTGGGTGAACGTTCACGTCGACCAGCAGTGGGTCCATGGTGATATCCAAGACGGCCACCGGGTAGCGACCGACCATGAGCTTTGACCCATAGCCCGCCACCAGCGCCTTACTGAGCTGAAAGTTGTGGATGTAGCGGCCATTCAGCAGGAGTGAAATATACTGTCGACTGGCACGCGTCAGCTCAGGCAAGCTCACATACCCTTTAACCTGGAAATCCGGATTCTGACCGTTGATGGCCACCATCTTCCGGGCATTCTGAACCCCATAGATGCCGGCAATCACCTGCTGTAAATCCCCGCGACCAGCCGTTCGTGTCAGTTCACGCCCATTATGGACCAGGGAAAAGGCAATATTAGGATAGCTCAGCGCCAAGCGATTCACGATATCCGTAATTCGTGCCAGCTCCGTTGCCGGTGACTTCAAGTACTTCAACCGGGCCGGCACGTTGCCAAAGAGATCCTTGACCGTCACGGTCGTCCCCTTGCGTGCCTCGGCTGCGGTATGCTCCTTGATGATACCGCCGACGTTGTGAATCAACGTGCCCACACCGCCCGTGGATGTTGTGAGCGTGACGTCAGCGACGGACGCGATACTGGGTAGCGCTTCACCCCGGAACCCGAGTGATTTGATGCGAAAGAGGTCTCGCCGGTCGGTAATCTTACTGGTTGCGTGTCGTTTGAACGCCATCTCGGTGTCCTCATCAGCAATACCATCCCCGTCATCGACCACGCTAATGCGTTGGAGACCGGCCTCTTCGACTGTGATGTCGATCTGGGTGCTGTGCGCGTCGACCGCGTTTTCAACCAGTTCTTTGACGACGGAAGCGGGTCGTTCAACCACTTCACCCGCCGCAATTTGGTCGGCTAATACCGACGCTAGTTCATGGATTTTAGCCATAACGCCCCTTCCTTTCTACACTATTTCGACAATTTTTGCTGCCATTGATAAACCTGATTCATAATGGCCATCGGCGTCATCCCCATCAAGTTGAGGTCCTTTAGCTGGGCCAAAACTTTTGCCTGCGCTGGGTTTAATTCGGGTTCGTCCGTAAACAGCGACAACTGTTGATCCGTCTCTGCCGCCGACGTTTCCGTCGCTACCGGTTGTTCAGCCACCGGTGTCGACTCACTCGCCGCCGATTCAGGCTTAGCGGCCACTGAGGTTGGCTCCGCGACTGGTTTAGCCGCTGCCGGTGACCCCTCGACGGGTGCTGTCGACGTGACCGCCGCCACAGCTGGCTTTTCCTTTGCTTCCTGTTCTAGGCCACGTAAAATGACATCGGCCCGTTGCAGGAGACTATCGGGCATCCCGGCTAATTTAGCCACGTGAATCCCGTACGATTTATCGGCAGGACCCGGTTGCATCTGATGCAAGAAGACTAGGTCGCCGTCCCGCTCAACCGCGCCAACATGGACGTTACGGAGTTGCTTGAGGGAAGTCTCCAGCGCGGTCAATTCATGATAGTGGGTGGAGAACAGTGTCTTGGCGTGGACTCGGTTATGGACGTACTCGATGATGGCTTGAGCCAACGCCATCCCATCATAGGTCGCGGTTCCCCGCCCGATTTCATCAAATAAAATCAGACTGTTGGCCGTGGCTTGACTCAGGGCATGGTTGGCCTCCTGCATTTCGACCATGAAGGTACTCTGACCAGAGATTAAGTCATCGGCAGCGCCAATTCGCGTAAAGATTTGGTCGAAGATCGGCATTTCAGCGGACTCGGCCGGCACGAAACAGCCCATCTGCGCCATGATGACCGTCAGTGCGAGTTGCCGCATGTAGGTACTCTTCCCGGACATGTTGGGCCCGGTAATCAATAGGATATTGGTCTGATCATCCATCGTAACATCGTTAGGGACGTAGGATTGACGACCCAAAACCTTCTCAACGACTGGATGACGGCCCTGTTTGATTTTTAATTGGTGACCCTTAACCAGCGTGGGCTTGACGAAGTGGTAGTCTTCACTGACCACAGCAAAGCTCTGTAAGACGTCGAGACTGGCAATCGTCGCCGCCAACTTCTGGAGTCGGGTAATGGCCTTTTTGACCTGTTCACGTAGGTCGACAAACAGTTGATACTCCAAGGCAACCGATTTTTCTTCGGCTTCCAAGATCAACTGTTCCTTTTCCTTCAGTTCGGGCGTTGAGAAACGTTCCGCATTGGCTAACGTCTGTTTCCGCTCGTACCGGTCGGCCGGTAACTTGTCGAGATTGACCTTCGTCACCTCGATGTAGTAACCAAAGACGTGGTTGTAGCCGATCTTCAAGTTGTTAATGCCGGTGACTTCGCGTTCGTGGGCTTCCATTTCCGCCAACCAGGTCTTCCCGTTACGCATGGCGTCGCGATACTCATCTAGTTGCGCGTTGAACCCGTCGCGAATGACACCACCATCCGCAACGGACAGCGGCGGTTCAGGAACGATGGCGGCACGAATCGCATCGGCCACGTCACTCACAGGATCCAGGTTGGTGAGCATGCTATCAAAGACGGCATCCCCCAATTCCTCAATCGTATGTTGAATCTGGGGCACCTGTTCCAACGACGTTTGGAGTTGAATCAGGTCCCGCCCGTTGACACTCCCAAACGCCACGCGACCAGCGAGTCGTTCCAGGTCATAGACCTTAACGAGCTCAGCCTGCAAGCTGTTACGTTCAAAGTAGTGGTCGAGTAACGTGCCCACCTTAGCTTGGCGGTCTTCGATCTGTTGGCGATTGATCAGCGGCCGGTCGAGCCATTGCTTAAGTAACCGGCCCCCCATCGCAGTCTTCGTCTCATCCAGCAGCCACAGTAGGGTGCCGGACTTCTTCTTGGTCCGCAAGTTCTGTGTGATTTCCAAGTTGGTCTGCGACGAATGGTCCATCTTCAAGAACGCCGTGGGTTGGTAGGCTACGGCTCGCTGCAAATGCGCCAGACTGCGCTTCTGCGTCACCGTCACGTAGGTCACCAGCAGTCCAACGACCTGCTTCAACGGGGCCGTGGTCAGGTCTTGTTCCACATAACTCAGTTCCGAACTGGTCTGAATTTCAAGTTGCTTTGAGATCATGACGCTCAGTTGTTTCATCGTCGCCTGGAGGTCCTCGGCAACGCTATCGTCAATGACGATTTCCTTGGTCTGAAGACTCATGAGCTCGTTGAGGACGGCTTCTTGACCGTTAATTTCGGCGGCCTTGAGTTCTCCGGTCGACAGGTCGGTGTACGCAAACCCGTATTGGTCTGGTGCCACCATCGTCAGCGCGGTCAAGTAGTTGTTGCGTTTAGCCCCCGCAGCGCCGGTATCGGTCTGAGTTCCGGGCGTGACCAACTGAATGACCTCTCGCTTAACCATTCCTTTGGCCAGCTTGGGGTCCTCCATCTGCTCACAGATAGCGACCTTATAACCTTGGTCGACCAGAATATCAATGTAGCTTTGCACAGCCTTATGGGGCACCCCACACATTGGGATGGGATTTTTCGCGCTGTGACTACGCGTCGTCAGTGTGAGCTCCAACAGCTGGGACCCCTTGACGGCATCTTCATTAAACATTTCATAGAAGTCACCGAGCCGATAGAACAAAAAGGCATCGGGGTACTGATCCTTAATCTTTTGGTACTGCACCATCATGGGCGTTGTGTTCGTTTTCGTCATGAAAAATGGTTCATCCTTCCGTTAGAACTTAGCTTTGATACGGGTGTTGTGGGCTGATCAAGATTGGCTTGATAGTCGTCGCGTGCCCCGTCTTATCGTTGAGATCAATCACGGCTCCGGATAACAATCCGGGTCCGACTTCTTGGACCGTGTAGCGGGTTGGTCGCTGGTTCTCAAAGCGTTCGATGACACTATCCGCCTTCATTCCCAAGACGCTGTCGGCCGGACCGGTCATCCCGGCTTCGGTCATAAAGGCCGTGCCGCCTTGCAAGACTTGGGCATCGCTGGTCTGAACGTGGGTGTGGGTGCCGACGACCGCGGAGAGTTGACCATCGTAACGCATGGCAAAGGCCCGCTTTTCACTGGTCGTCTCGGCGTGGAAGTCGACGAAGACAAAGTCCGTGTCCAGTTCAGGCAACAGGGCCTGCATCTTCGCAAAGGGATCATCCATGGGATTCATGAAGACCCGTCCCTGCATGTTGACGACAGCCAAGGTCTGTTGGTTCACCTTTACCTTCGTCCACCCCTGACCGGGAGTATCCCCGGGAAAGTTAGCGGGCCGCACCAGGCGATTGGCACCACCGATGAAATCATACAGTTCGGCGTTATCCCACGTATGGTTGCCCATCGTGACAACGTCAGCGCCGTCCTTTAAGATCTGCTTGTAAATGCTTTGGCTGATCCCGCGGCCAACGGGGGTTGAATTTTCCCCGTTAACAATGGTCACTTGGGGTTTAAGGTCTCGTTTTAACTGTGGCAAGTACTCATGAATCATGGCGACACCAATATTTCCAACAACGTCACCAACAAACAAAATTCGCATCTTCGTTCCCCTATCTAGACCCCACTGGGCCCATCTGGCTGTTAACCAGGTCTCTGTGATGACGAATCATCCGCCATCACTTTTTTAATTTGAAATGAGCTTGGGAGTTCGGGACAAAAGTCTCAGACCCGTTTTGCGTTCCGAACGTCTATGGTCGAAATGGGTGACAAAAGGCAGTCAATGCCGCTTAACCCCGCTAGACAAACAATCCAGAACCGAAATTCTTCGTCCAGCGACATTAAAACTCATTGATCAACCGCCTTCTGTCCCACTCTCAAGCGGCAATAACCTATATTTTACCATGAATTCTTAGCTTTCGGCTCACGAGGTGTTCAATCACTGCAAAACACGAAAATAAGCTGGATTGACGTAAAAAAGCTAGGACCAAGATTGGCCTAGCTTCTCTGACTTATTTCGCATATTCAACTGACCGGACTTCCCGGATAACGGAAACCTTGACGTGGCCTGGGTAATCCAGGTCCTCTTCAATTTGTTTCTTAATGTCTCGTGCCAAGACAACGGCATCCGTGTCGGAAATCTTCTCGGGCCGCACGATGACTCTCACTTCACGTCCCGCTTGGATGGCAAAACTATGGTCAACACCATCAAAGGCATTGGCAATCGTCTCCAACTTGTCCAAACGATGGATGTAACTTTCGAGAGAATCGGAGCGTGCGCCTGGTCGGGTGGCTGAAATCATATCAGCGGTACCAACCAGTTCCGCAATAACGGATTGCGGTGCCGTTTGATCTGCCTGAGCGGCAATGGCATTTACCACAACGGAACTTTCCCGGTATTTCTTGGCCAGTTCGGTTCCGGTTGTAATGTAAGAATTGTCATCTTCATGCTCTGCAGCGCGGCCAATATCATGTAATAATCCTGCACGCTTTGCTAACGTAACATCCTCACCTAGTTCAGCCGCTAAGACCCCAGTGATCTTGGCAACCTCAATTGAATGGGCCAACGCGTTTTGCCCATGGGAAATTCGGAAGTTTAAGCGACCAACGAGCTTAACCAATTCGGGATGCATCGAGTGAATCCCGAGATCAAAGGTTGCTTGCTCGCCAAGCTCCCGGACGTGTTCGTCCAGTTCTTTTTTGGCCTTTGCTACCATTTCTTCAATCCGTGCCGGATGAATCCGACCGTCTTGAATCAATTTCTCCAAGGCAATTTTGGCGACTTCACGCCGTAGTGGGTCGAAGCCACTCAAAACGACGGCTTCAGGCGTATCATCGATGATCAGGTCAATCCCGGTCAACGTCTCCAACGTCCGAATATTCCGCCCTTCACGACCAATAATTCGGCCTTTCATGTCGTCGTTAGGCAACGTCACAACGGAAATTGTTGTTTCGGTCACCATGTCGGCAGCACTTCTTTGAATAGCAGACACAATCAAGTCCTTGGCATTTGCCTGGGCCGTCTTGCGTGCCGTCTCTTCGCTTTCCTTAATCATTTTAGCCCGTTCACCCGCCAGAGCTTTCTTAGCCTCTGAAATAATCAGGTCACGTGCATCTTCCTGGGATAAGGCAGCGACTTCTTCGACCGCTGCCTGGCGTTTTTCAATCAGTGAGTCTGCTTGCTGTTGCTTCTTAGCTAAATTCTGTTCTTCACCGCTAAGCTTTTTATCGCGTCGGTTCAACGAGTTCTCCCGCTTTTCCAGAGAGTTATCTTTCCGGTCTAACGTTTCTTCTCGTTGAATCAACCGGTCTTCTTGCTTCTGAACTTCGGCACGACGTTCTTTCAGCTCTTGTTCGACCTCTGCACGATACTTATGACTGTCCTCTTTGGCTTCAAGTAAAGCCTCTTTGGTAGCAGTCTCAGCTTGCTTTTTGGCTTCCGTCAAGACACCTTCAGCAGTGTACTTGGCAGCATCTAGCTTGCGTTCATGGACAGATTTGCGAAAATAATACCCGCCCACAACACCAACAACGATAGCGATGATTGCGAGGATTATAATTGGAACACTCATGATTCCACCTCCGCATCATCAAAAATGACTAATTTAAAATCAGACTTTTTTTAGATGGTGATTATGATAACTGACACAAGTTCAATTTTAATGGTTGCCATGAACGCTGTCAACTAAACTCACTGGAATCTCGGCCGGTTGGCCCGAAAACATTTACGGCAACTAAAAAAACGCTGTGGTTCCCCGACTCTCGGTCGAAGAAGAAACAACGTTTTACAGGAACAACTTATTTATTTTCTGGTTTTTTGGTCGTATCTGGGGTCAAGTTCATCTGAGTGGCCGTCTCTTTTGGCTTTGCCTTAGATTTGGCATCCTTCTCAGTGGTCTTATCTTTACCCTTGGCGTCAGCCTTAGCCTTCTTAGGGGCATCGTCCTCATCGGCAACACCGTAAGCGGCCCGGACCCGTTGGTTCACTTCAGCCATCATATCAGCGTGGTCAGCCAAGTATTGTTTGGCATTCTCACGACCTTGGCCGATCCGGTCTTCGCCATAAGAGTACCAAGAACCGCTCTTATCAACGATGTCCTTTTCAACGGCCATGTCGATCAGCTCACCGGTTTGTGAAATTCCACGACCATACATGATATCGACTTCGGCACGCTTAAATGGCGGCGCTACCTTGTTCTTAACAACCTTGATCCGTGTCCGGTTCCCAATCACGTTGGTTCCGTCCTTGATCTGTTCCGCACGCCGCACTTCCAAACGAACTGTAGCGTAGAACTTTAAGGCCCGACCACCAGGCGTGGTTTCAGGATTACCAAACATAACCCCAACCTTTTCACGAATTTGGTTAATAAACAGCGCAATCGTCTTGGTCTTGTTGATCGTCCCGGAAAGTTTCCGTAAGGCTTGTGACATCATCCGAGCTTGGAGGCCCACATGAGCATCACCCATTTCACCCTCGATTTCGGCACGCGGTACCAAGGCGGCAACGGAGTCAACGACCACGATGTCAACGGCACCACTGGAAATCAAGGCGTCAGCAATTTGCAACCCCTGTTCACCGGTATCCGGTTGTGAGAGTAGCAGATCATCGATATTAACTCCTAAGGCCGTTGCGTAAGCTGGGTCCAAGGCGTTTTCAGCATCGATATAAGCCGCGGTCCCACCCCGCTTTTGCACTTCGGCAACAGCGTGTAAGGCTACGGTCGTTTTCCCTGAAGATTCTGGACCGTAGATTTCTACGATTCGTCCTCGGGGATAACCGCCGACTCCTAACGCTACGTCAAGAGCTAACGAGCCAGATGGTACGACGCTTACTTGCATTTTGGTATTGTCGCCCATCCGCATGATGGACCCCTTACCAAAGTCTTTTTCAATTTTCTTCAGCGCTTTATCTAACGCCGCTTGTCGTTCGTCAGCCATCCAAATCCTCCTTTGAAACATCAATATTCAAGTAACACTATACCGGCTTATGTTCGAAAATGCAAGCAAAAGAAGAACAAAAGTTCCCCTTTATTTTTTATCTCGCAAAATCCGGCGAATCCAGTCTAATCCGGTCATGACCGTTCTTTCACGAATCTTAGCCCGGGTGCCGGCCAACCGAATCAACTGAGCCCGTGGAGCTTGTCCTCGCTGAGCTAAGCCGACCCACACGGTCCCCGCGGGTTGGCCCTCCAACGCATCCGGACCGGCGACACCGGTAAAGCTCAATCCAAAATCGGTGTCCAATTTTTGGCGGGAACGTTCCGCCATTTCCTTGGCCGTAGCTTCACTCACGACCCCTTGTTCGGCGATCGTTTTTTCAGGCACACCCAGTAACGCATGCTTTGCTTCGTTGGCGTACGTCACAAAACCACCGGGGAAGATAGCTGAGACTCCAGGAACATCGCCTAACGTACTCTGGAATTCACCAGCCGTTAAACTTTCGGCCGCCGTAATGGTTAAGTGGCGGGCAATCAGCTCGTTCACGACCACTTGGGCTAACGTATTGTCATCGCCGTAGCCGTAAAGGTAGTCGCCCACTCGGTCTTTGATCGTCGCAATCATGTCGTCCAACAAGCGTTCGCCAGCCGCCTCATTTTCAGCGCTAGCCGTTAACCGCAGTGTAACCTCGGTTTCCTTGGCATATGGGGCAATCGTTGGGTTCGTCTGGTTGGCAATCAAGTCGCCCAGTTCCGTCACCAGCTGCGATTCGCCAATACCGAAGAACCGTAGTACCCGTGATACCAAATATTCTTGGCGTTGATAAGCCTGCTTTAATCGCGGTAAAGCTTCCTTCAGAAACATTGGCTCCAATTCACTTGGCGGCCCAGGCAGCAACATCATATCTGCCCCATTAGGAGACTGATAGAAGGCACCCACAGCCATTCCCGTTGTATTCTTAAGGGATTGACTACCAGCTGGATAAAGCGCCTGTAAACGATTATTAGGCGTCAATTTTCGACCGGTTACAGCAAAGTGATGTTGAATCTTTGCCATAGCAACCTCGTCTTCAACCAACTTGACCCCTAGTAATTGGGCAACGGTCTGTTTGGTCAGATCATCCTTGGTTGGCCCTAAGCCCCCGCTAATGATAACCAAGTCACTCCGCGACCGCGCCCGTTCCAGCACCGCCGTTAACCGATCGGCATTGTCGCCCACTAACGAATGATAATAAACTTCGATTCCGGCTTCGGCTAGCTCGCGCGCAATAAACGCCGAGTTGGTATCCACCACTTGTCCCAATAAAATTTCCGTTCCAACGGCAATGATCTCCGCTTGCATTGGTGACCCCTCCTACGGTTACATAGTTATCTCCGCAAAAACTCTACGAATATTTTTTATTTAGCAAAACTTTTTTGAAATTAATTTGATTAAAACTTGGCAACCTAGTGTTCACCTCGCCTTACCGGCCGCCAGATATGGGCTGGAACGGTGCGAACACAACTTGAAGCCTCGAAAAACACGAGTCTCCAAGCTTGGTTTTCTGCTAAGCTGGCCAGAAACGCCAACTAAGCAGAACGACGCGCCTGAGCCCATATCTGCCGACCTCTCGGCTTACACTCGTGCTCTATGACAACTTTGAAAAAAACTAATATATGTTGGCTATAACTGCAAAAAATTTACAATCCCTGACATCTATCGTTGGCACGCTCAATCTAAGCCGGAGGAGGCCAGGGATGTAGCCAGCCGTGAAAATGGTGTTAACTGGCGGTTCATCAGCCAGTTTACAGCATGGGCGACTTTGAAGACACACGATTTGGGTGTGGCTTCAAATCGAGCGAGAAGCCCGCCTCTCAGGCTGAAGCGTCCCCACAGCAGGCGGAATCCCTGGCAGCCGCAGTGCGAACAGTTTGACATCTTCCCTCTAACGACAGATAACCTTCGTTAGTCAACGAAGGTTATCATAACATGTTTATTCTGCTGAGGACTCTGCGAAGACTTCGCGATTCTTCACGAAGTAGTCGATCCCGGAGTAAATGGTGAAGAAGAGGCAGATGTAGAAGAAGATCAACGCCATTGGAATGTGAATCGCGCCAAAGCCGATGTTATTCAACAACAAGAGGATGATCCCAACCATCTGCGTGGTCGTCTTGATTTTCCCTGGCCAAGCGGCGGCGAGAACCTTGCCACCAGTCTCAACCACGATCAACCGCAGTCCGGTCACCGCCAACTCCCGGCAAACGATGATGGCTACACCCCAAGCTGGGACGGCCCCCATGTTGACCAACAGAATGAAGGCCGTCATGACGATCATTTTATCCGCCAAAGGATCAGCAAACTTGCCAAAATTTGTGACTAAGTGTTGCCGCCGAGCAATCTGACCGTCCAAAAAATCCGTAATGGAAGCTGCCGCAAAAATCAGTGCACCCCAGATTTGCGTCACAGGAATCGCCGTTCCTAACCAGGTCACCGTTCCCCAGTCCAAGGGTAGGACCAGTAATAACAGAAAGACCGGGATCAAAATGATTCGAATAATAGTTAACCGATTCGGCAAGTTCACAAAAAATTCCTCCTTAAATTCCCACTTCACACAAAAAGCGCGCCAGTCGCCACGGACCGACCCGCTCTTTGACTATTTGAATTCCAAAATAACACTTTGTACTTGAGACGTGGTGGCCGTCGTACTACTTGAACTCGTAGTCGTCGTATCACTCGAACTCGAGCTAGAAGCGTTACTAGTGGCCGTGGTTGACGTAAAGTCAAAGCTCTTCCCATCGACCTTCACCTTAGTTGCCGGTGCGTTCCCAAACTTAAAGGTCACACTCGTCGCAGAACTAGGTAACGTCAAGGAATGCGTAGTTGAGCTGGACAGAGTCCCTTGCCAAACCGTGGACCCATTGGCCGTTACAGAGAGCCAAGCGCTCCCGGTTGCGGACAAGCTGATTTTTGGCTTAGAAGCGGCATTCTTCATTTCCCAAGTTGACCCAGAAGTCGTGGTGCTCAACTGTTTGAAGCTAGCCGTCTTCTTGGATGAAGATTTCTTAGAAGAAGACTTCTTGCTCGAACTGCTAGACTTCACACTACTACTGCTACTGCCAGAAACACTCACAGAACTGCTATCAACGTTATTCTTAGTCGACGTGCCGCCATTACGAGAAGCGGCCACCCAGATCCCAATCAACACGACCAGCACGACCACAACGATCCCGACAATAGGAATCGTCCGCCGTAACTTCACGTAGCGTTCATCGACCTGCCGTTGTTGCGAACGGGTCTCGGGATTGTTTTCGTTGACTTTATCAACGTACTCTTGCGTTTGGGTACTTGGTAAAGCACTGTCAAACTGCTTTAACAGTTCTGCACCATCCAAGTCAACCATGTCCGCATATTGTTTGATGAAGGCCCGGACGTAAAAATCCCCGGGGAGTTCGTCAAAGTTTTGGTCTTCGATTGCAATGAGATAGCGTTTCTGAATTTTCGTCGCCTGTTGCAGGTCGTCTAGGGTAAAGCCCTTGGCGATCCGCGCATCCTTTAGCGTCTTTCCCAATGTAATTTTACTGTTATCACTCATGATTAAATTCTCCACCTGTTCAAAATTTCTCTATCATGCAAAGTATAGCATAGGCGCCGCCGCATTTTTAGCAACTGCTCCCAGATTTCAGGATTTAACGGTTTCTTAACCTCCAGTTAGGGCAAAATCGTGTAGGTCGTACGCTGACTGTTGGTTAAGAAAGTTTGGGTAACATCTATGAGGTCCGTGAACTGCATGCGTTCGAGCGTTGCTAGCTCATCAAAAATAGTTGCCCCCGCGAATAACGGCCCGTCGTACTGGTTGGCAATCGCTTCAACCGAATTAATGGCCCCGATGATGCGACCAATGGCTTCCCGCTTGACCAGTTCAAATTGGCTTTCTGCCGCCGCCAACTGAGCCGGTGCATCATCTAAGATCGCCGTCAACTCACTAATGAAGGTCTCCGGATCATCCGTATCACCGGCCAATTGGGCAAACTGGGCCCCTCGTTGGACCTGGAAATCATAGCCAAAACTGTCATCGATCACGTTGGCATCATATAATCGCAAATAATTATCACTGGTATCGTTAAATAACAGATCAAATAGTAATGACAATGCCACACTGTAAGCTAATCCCGCTCGGCCACTTGGGACCTGATTGAAGCCCCGGATACCAATGCTGACCTTAGGCCGCGTCACGGCTAAATGACGGGTCACGGCCGGCACAATATCCGCTGGTGTCGCTTGGGGACTCGGAATTCGTTTGATCGGTTCAGCGGGGCCAAAGTCTTTACCAGCTTGATTGGTCGTCACCCAGTCCAAGGTTTCCTCTGGGTCAAGTTGGCCCACGACCACCAAACTCATGTTGCTGGGATGGTAGAACGTGTTATAGGCCGCGTACAGATCATCGGCCGTAATCTTGTCAATGGAGTCCACGGTCCCTGCAATATCAATGTGCAACGGCTCTTTGGGATATAACTGACCAATCATTCCAAAGTAGCTCTGCCAGCCCGGATCATCATCGTACATCTGAATTTCCTGGCCGATAATCCCCTTTTCCTTGTTCACCGTTGCCGCCGTAAAGTATGGCTGCTGAACAAAATCCAAGAGAATATCCAAGTTTTCCTTTAAGTGACTAGTCGTCGAGAACAAGTAACTGGTCTGCGTAAAACTCGTAAACGCATTGGCGCTGGCACCATACTGACCAAAGAGGTCAAAGGCGTCATGATCCTTCTTTTCAAATAACTTATGTTCCAAAAAATGAGCAATTCCGTCCGGAAAACGCACGGGTTCAGTCTGCCCACGGGGAACAAATTCGTTGTCGGTCGACCCGTAGTCGGTCGTCATAATCGCAAATGTCTTATGAAAACCAGCCTTAGGCATCAAAATTACTTTTAACCCATTAGCTAATGTGGTTTGGTAAATGGTCTCGTCCAACCGGTCGTACACTTGTTTATTCAGCATGCTGGGCACCTCCATGTAAGCAGTAAGTCGCCTGTAACGTTACCTTTTGCGCAACGCGTTGGACGTCAGCGATCGTCACGGCCGCCAAGCGTTCCTGCCATTTCTTTAAGGGTTCATTTAATTGTGTAAGTTGTGAGTTCAAGAGACCGGTCAACCGACGTTGCGGGCTATCTAGCCCAGCCAGGCGGGCATTTAATAGGCTCGCCTTTACCTCGGCCAATAGGTCCGGCGTCAGTTCGCCGCGCTGTAAGGCCTGTAATTGCTCGCCAATAATGGCCACAACGCGATCCTGATTTTCGGCTTGAATCCCGGCTTGCACGGACAGGGTCCCGGTAAATGGGCTGTAGCCACTACTTGCATAGTAGGCCAGACTCGCCTTTTCCCGGACGTTCGTGAAGAGCAAGGACAATGGTGAACCCCCGAAGGCCGCATTAAAGACCACGGCAGGCAGAAAGTCCGCATCATCCCGATAAACCGGTAATTGATACCCTAAATTCAGCTTGGCCTGGACAACGGGGGCAACATCGTCCCCATTTTGGACGTGGTCGCGCTTCTCCCACCGATAATATGGCGACTGGTCAGCCACCGTTCGGTCGGTCAACGGCCAGTCAGCTAATGCGGTCTGAACCCGTTCAGGCGTCACGTCACCGATAACGGCCACGTGGACCGCATCGTTTGCCAACATGTCATGGTACGTCTGCAAAACGGCCGTGGCTGACAACTCACCGAGCGTAGTGATATCACCCAATGCGCTCATGGCTTGAGCTGGCTGACCGGTGAATAAGAGTTCTTGTAAACGCCGGTTAGCGAGGTACTGTTTATCATCGTCCAGCGATTTAATCGCCGTCAATAAGTTCTGCCGTTGCTGGGTAAAGGTTGCCGGATCAAAGTTGCCCTGTGGTAATAAGGGGTTAAACAAGACCTCCCGTAAGAGAGCCATCCCCTGTTCAAACAATGGCGTCTTATCCGCAAATTGGTCCAAATACTGTTCATCAACTACAGATACCGTTAAGCGAATCACATGCTTAGTCCCTAACTTAATGACACTAATACCAAAGCTAGCTCCATAGAGTCGCGACAGCTGCCTAGCCAGTGCCGTCTGGGTAGGATAAGCTGCTGTACTGGTCTCTAAAACTTGTGCCAGTAGTGCCCGCGCCGTAATCGCTGTTGCTTGCAGAGGCGCTACAAAGTCCACCTTGATACCAATAGTCTTGAATTGTTTAGTGGGTAACAAGTCTAACGTTACCCCGTCTCGAATGCGAAAATGCACGCGCTATTGCCTCCTTCAGCAAAAACCTAATCGGTGTTTAATTCTAAGGGAACCCCGCCCTAAATACAAGCGGCGACCACAAAAAAATCACGGTTAGACCGGTCACCATGACGCGGCCTAACTGTGATTATCGGAGGTTACTTAGAATTTGTATACTGCTATATTTCACTTGCCCCGGTAAGACGAATGACCCCACCACGTTGTCTACTTAGAATTCAACAGTGGGGTATCGACTTTCTTACCGAACCATTTCTCGTTGATTTTTTCCAGCGTACCATTTTCGGCTAACCGCTTGAGGCCCGCGTTGATCTTGCGCCGCATCGTGACATCCCCCTTGCGCAGACCCACGGCGAACTTTTCCTTAGGGAAGTTTCCCACCGTGACCCGATAATCTTCGGGGTGCGCTTGGTGTTTGATATAGTAATTAGCGTAGGTACTGTCGATCAGTAGCCCCTTGATTCGACCAACATTCAGGTCGATAAAGGCATTAGTGAAGGAGTCATACGTAACGGCCTCATGGTTCTTGATGCGGTCCTTCAACAACTTAGGGTGTGCGTCGATATCCTGCGCACCAGATGAGCCGGTCTGCGCGCCCAGGACCTTGCCCTGCATGTCCGCAAACGATTTAATCTTGCTCTTCTTCAAGGTAACTAAGACCTGGTCGTTATTGAGGTAGGTGTCGGAAAATGCCACTTGCTTCGCCCGTTGTGGGGTGATTGAGAACCCGTTCCAGATGAGGTCGATCGTGCCATTGTGAAGTTCCGTGACGTTCAGCGACCAATCGATCGTTTGAAAGTCGACCTTGATACCGTAGAGCTTAAACACGGCGCGGGCAAGGTCAATGTCATAACCGACCAATTTACCACTCTTTTGCCGAAAACCCATCGGTACAAAACTATCATCGAGGCCCACAACGACCTTCTTTTTCTTCTTGATCTGTGACCATTTATCCGTATCGTTGGCCCGCTGCGTGACGGTCGTACACCCTGCCAGCACACCACTGAGGCCAATCATCACGGCAATTAGTGTCCAAATACGTCCTAATTTTCTCATCCGTGTTGCCTCCTAGTCCTTAGGTTCAACTCGCATCATCTGATCAGCGATGGCTTCAGCAAAGGGAATATCATGAGTGACCACGATCTGAGTAATGCCTTCGTCGCGGAGCTTCACAATGATCTGTTGTACCTCACGTCGTAAGTCGGGGTCCAACGCCGAGGTAGGTTCATCGTAGCACAGTAACTTGGGGTGCATGGCCAATGCCCGCACGATGGCAACCCGTTGCTTTTGCCCACCGGATAGTTCGTACGGATATAGGTCTGCTTTGTCGCCCAGATTCAGTTGATCCAGCAACCGTTTAGCTTCCTTTTTAGCGTCGATAGCGGATTGCTTCAACACCATCGTTGGTGCCAACGTCACGTTTTGCAAGACCGTCAGATTGGGGAACAGTTGATAGTCCTGGAAGACAACGCCGATAACGGAATCGTTGTCGCGGTTAGTGGCGGGGTCAAACGTCTGACCGTCCAAAACAAATTCACCACTGTCGACTTCTTCCAGGCCACTGATACACCGCAGTAGCGTGGTCTTCCCCGCACCGGACGGGCCAACGATCGTTAAGATCTTGCCGTCCTCCACGGTAAGGTTAACGCCGTCCAAGATGGTCTTGCCACCAAATTTTTTCGTAATTCCTTT
Organism: Levilactobacillus koreensis JCM 16448; assembly: GCF_001435525.1. Lineage (GTDB taxonomy): Bacteria > Bacillota > Bacilli > Lactobacillales > Lactobacillaceae > Levilactobacillus > Levilactobacillus koreensis. Next base: position 62,287 of record NZ_AZDP01000064.1, on the reverse strand, counting down.
AAGCTCTAACATATGTTGACCATCCTTTCTCTAACGCCAAGCGCTGTAGTGTTTCTCCAACTGGTGCAAAACTAACGTGCAGACAGCCGTTAACAGTAAATAGATAATGCCAACGAGCAGCATTGGGGCAATCGTTACATCGCGCGCCATGGCCACGTTGCCGGCCCGGAGTAAGTCGCCTAACCCGATAACATAAACCAGCGAGGAATCTTTGACTAAATTAATGACTTCGTTCCCAATGGAAGGTAAGACGATTTTGACCACTTGGGGAATCACGATTTTCCGTAGCGTTTGCCACCGCGTCAACCGCAGCACCCGGGCACTTTCGTACTGACCAACGGGAATGGCTTGCAACCCACCCCGAAAGATTTCGGCGAAGTAGGCCGTGTAATTCAGGATGAAGGCAAATAAAGCGGCGTCGTAACGCTGGAAGACAATACCGATGATTGGCAAGCCATAGAAAACGAAAATCAATTGCAGTAACAGTGGTGTCCCCCGCATCAGCCAAACGTAAATGTCGATGAGCCACGTTAAGGGCTTAAATTTAGTCTTCATCCCCAACCCAACTAGGATACCTAAGGGCACTGAGACGATGATGGTCCAAAAGAAGATGGACAACGTCATTCCAGTCCCGGAAATCAATGATGGTAAAATCTCGCTAAAATAATGCATAGTGCGCTTCCTCCTTTAACAACTCTAACAGCTAGTTATGTAATTGGCATTTAAACGACAAAAACGCCCCCTTGAGACTTTCATCTCAAGAGGGCGTATCAACGCGGTGCCACCTCATGTACTCGACGGGCTCACGCCACGCCGACTCAGCGAGTTGCTTGCAACGAAGGACTCCCGATAAATAAAAAAGTCCCCTTAGGCCCAAAAGCCTAAGAGGACGATCACATCGTGGTTCCACCTCTGATTCGCCGTTCTATCACTAAAACGACCTCAGTGAGTTGCAAGCAACTCCAGCGATAACGGGCTACCCCGGACCATCCTACTCGTTTCAAACGGTCAACTCACAGATGTGGTTCGATTAACTAAGACCGCCCGTTTCCATCAGCGGGGCTTTCTGGTGATCCTTAGCTACTCTACTCTTCTGTTCAACGTCTTTTGTTTCATTGCCAATATACTACGATTAATTCTGGCTAGCGTCAAGTCTTTATTTTCACCTTAGCTTTAAATTGGGAGTTGTTGGCTAAATTCTGACAGTGCCTATAGAAACAAATATCGGTTAAAAATTGCCGCACTCCGGCTGTCAGGGGTTCCGCCTGCTGTGGGGACGCTTCAGCCTGGAAAACCACCAGTCTTCTCGCTCGCTTTTAAGCCGGGAACTCCACCCGTCTTAAAAGTCGCCCATCTTGTTAGCTAGCCAGCGGCTAGCTAACAAGGTTACTACGGCTGGCTGCACCCCTGACCTCCTCCGGCTCGGACTGATTTTTTCCATGATAAACGTTGAGGGCCAAAGTCCCCTTAGCCATTCACTGTAATCCCAAACAAACAAATCCTTATTCCAAAAACGATAGTGTGAACAGTAATACTCAAACTAACCAGTAAAAATACCGCTAAGACTATCCCAACCGTCGAAAAGAGGAGATTAACGACAAACTCAACACATGACCAATTGAACTCCCAGGCTGTATTGTTCAGGGATACTGATTGTGTATGTACGCCGACTAACGATCACAATAAAAAAATTCGAGTAATCTTAAAATTAACGTTTGAATTGGCAACGCTCAATCTAAGCCGAAGGAAGCCAGGGATGTAGCCGGCCGTGGAGGTGATGTTAACTGGTGTTTCTCAGCCAGTTTACATCACGGCGACTTTGAAGACACACGGTTCTTGTGTGGCTTCAAAGCGAGAGGACCGATTCTCAGTCCGAAGTGTCCCCAAAGCAGGCGGAATCTCTGGCAGCCGCAGTGCGACCAGTTTACACCTACCCTGCTCCTAACACTTCAGAATTGAACAACAAAAAAGGCCAGCCACGCTAAAGCGCAACCGACCAATCTCTAAATTTTAAAATTTTATACTAACCGCGATGGAACCAGCCACTGACCTTGTGCCAGAAACCAGTCTCCTCTTGTTCCTCGATCTTCATCAAGGGCACCGTTTCACCCTCTAAACGACGAGCAACGTTGCGGTAGCCTTGTGAAGCTGGATTGTCGGTCTGCATGACGATGGGTTCACCCTTGTTGGACGTGGTAATGACCGCGTCGTCATCAAAGATGATGCCGAGTAGTTCGATGCCCAAGTGATGGGTGATCTCATCGATATCCATCATGGACCCGTCCTGCATCATGTTCCGGCGAATCCGATTGATCAACAGGCGTGGCGCCTCGGTCAAAGGATGTTGTTCCAACAATCCCACGACCCGGTCGGCATCCCGAACGGCGGAGATTTCTGGTGTGGTGACCACAATGGCCGCGTCAGCACCAGCAACGGCGTTCATGAAGCCCTGTTCGATCCCGGCTGGACAATCAATCAGCACGTAGTCGTAGTCCGGTTTCAGTTCATCCACGATTTCCTTGACCTGTTCAGGTTGGAGGGCCGTCTTATCGGTATTTTGTGCGGCCGGCAACAGGTAAAGCTTGTCGTCAAAGCGTTTATCCTTGACCAGTGCCTGCGGTAATTTAGCCCGACCCTCGGCGACGTCCACGATATCGTAGATAATCCGATTATCGAGGCCTAACACCACGTCCAGGTTCCGTAACCCAATGTCAAGATCCATCAGGCACACCCGCTTGCCCATCAAGGCTAACGCCGTCCCAATGTTGGCACTCGTTGTGGTCTTACCCACACCACCTTTACCGGAGGTGATCACAATTGCTTTTCCCATTTCTAAATTCCTCCAATCTGGTTATACAACTTTGGATTGATCTTCTTTAATTGCTCAAGCTTACCATACGACAAAACGTGTAGGTCGTTAACGTAAGCGATGGTTTGCCGCGAATCAGTCAGTTGCTCTGGTTCAACGATGTCAAACTGTTCTGCAATGCGGACTTGTTGTGCCGTCTGAAGATTTCCCATAATCAGCTTGGATTCATCATCGGGATAACCCGCTTGAAGAATTCCGGCGACGTTACCCATGGAAAAGATATTGCCACTTGTCCGGAGCTTACCACCTTCGTGAATCGTGCCCAGAAACAAGATATCTCCTTGCATGACCACTTCTTGACCGTTACGAATGACTTTGCTCAATAAGTGAACGTTCTCCCGCTCGCGGAGCTGAAGTGCATCCGCCAACGTAATCACGTTCGCCGCAATCTTATGAATTTCAAATCGCGGATAACCCGCCACAAGTTGTTCAATTTTAGTTTTCTCATCGGCCGTCAAAATACGGTCCTCAGTCAAGACATCCAAAGAAACTTTGGTATCCATCACCTGCGGATCGACCTTGAGATTTTCTAGTAGTGCTTTTAGATCGACCAAGATTTGGTCCAAACTTGCCGACTGTTTGAGCACCAAATCATAGCCGTTTTGCGTTCCCCGTAATACGGCAGCTTGCATAGCGTTCGTTCCCTTCACCTATTTTAGCCAATTATACACCCATCGAATGGGGAAATATAAAATTACAAACATTGCCAGGTTAAAGGCAAGTGTGGGCCCTAAAGTGTTCACCAAAAATGAACTCCCAGACATCGTCGTCAAATGAATCGCCCGACTTGCCAGGTACCCCAACGCTTCCACAATGGTAATGTCGATGAAGTAGATCAACAGGCCACTCAAAAAGTTAGGCCGAATGTACAGCACTAACCGCCGCGTCACGTAGATGACCACGGGGAAGACAAAGACGTACACCCCGAAAATACCGGTGTAGTACAAGTCAAAGACGGCGCCTGCGACGGCTGCCCACGACGCTAATGGCATCGGGTAAGCTTCACCCTGGTCGGCCTCGAAAATGGCACCGCAAACCAGCCACAATACGACGAGATGACTGACCATCGCCGACGGATAGTGAAATAATTGCACACTAAAGCTCTGACTGATCGACCCATCTAACAGGAGCAGTAGGAATAACCCAATGGGAAAGCCGAAGCGTAACTTTGATAATCGATACACGACTTATCCCCCCTACTGTTTCGTAACGGCTACCGTCACAACGTTTAGGCTGCTCAGGTCCGTTGCAGGTGTGATATAAAGTTTAGTTGCTAAACCGTAATCAGAACCCGAAGCCTTGGCGACCGTCCCGACATACAGGCCCTTAGGCGTCACACCACCGAGACCACTCGTCACGACCTTGTCGCCCTTACTGAGCTTAGCCTTAGTCGTAATGTTGTCCATCGTGATCTGCCCCGTCGTTGACTTATAGCCACTCAGCACCCCGTTGACCGTGGCCCCGGACTTGGTGGTAATCTGGACGGCAAATCGGTTGGCGGAATCGTTGTTATCCGTGATCAATTCAACTTTAGAGTTGGTCTTGTTCACTTCGGCGATTCGGCCAATCAGACCGGAACCAGACATCACGGGCATGTTCTTCTCAACCCCCGATGCGGCCCCCTTGTTAATGACCACTTGGTTTTGCCAAGACGATGGTGTCCGCGTGATTACAGCGGCGGAAACGGCTGTGTAGTCCGTCAACGACGCGTTTAACTCGAGTTCTTTTTTCAACTGCTTGTTTTCTTTGGCGAGGGTCTGGTCCCGCACCTTAGTCTGTGCCAGTTCACTGACCTGTTGCTTGAGTTGCTGGTTTTCTTGATACGTGTTCAACAGCTCCGAAATGGAACTCACTGAACTGCTCAGACCGTTGGTAGGTAACGCAACGACCCGGTCGACCAGCCCAACAATATCATTGCCAAATTGCTGAATCAGTGGTGGCGTTGACTTCTTATTACGAATAGTTACGGACACCGTCATCAAAGCAAAGCTAACAATCAAGCAGACAATGATAATGACCAGTCGCCGATTGAAAGAAAATTTCTGCATGTTTGACCTCCATCTTGTTCGGTATGTTCATTAAATTGATAAGCATACCGTCACAATAAAGAAGCGGGAAGCTGCCTTCCCGCTAGTCCCTATTTTTTCTTCATGACATCGATACTCTTTAAGGATTCACCAGTACCAGCTGCCACACAATCCAGCGGATCATTTGCAATGGAGACCGGAACCTTAGTTGCATCCGCAATCACTTCTGAGAAGTTCTTGAGTAATGCCCCACCACCAGTTAACACGATGCCGTGATCGATCACGTCAGCGGCGATTTCTGGTGAAGTTTCTTCGAGTGTTTCTTTGATTGCCGTAATAACTGCCTGAACGGGTTCCTGGATGGCCTTCGCCACGTCGACCGCTGAGACTTCAATTGCTTTTGGCAAACCAGTCACTAAGTCGCGGCCCCGAATCGTGGCACCTTCGATCTTAGCGGCATCTTCAACCGAAGCGGAACCAATGTCCATCTTCAGCTTTTCAGCCGTCCGTTCACCAATCAACAAATTGAAGTTCGAGCGGACGTACGTCGAAATGGCGTCATCCAGCTTGTCGCCAGCCATTCGGATTGAACGACTAGAAACGATCCCACCTAAGGAAATCGTGGCTACGTCGGTCGTCCCACCACCAATGTCGACAACCATACTACCGGTTGGGTCCATAACGGGCAACCCGGCACCAATGGCCGCAGCAAATGGTTCTTCGATGACGTATGCATCACGAGCACCAGCAACACGGGTTGCGTCAATGACGGCCCGCTTTTCAACTTCCGTTACACCGCTTGGCACACAAACCATAACGTAAGGCTTACCACCTGAACGACCAACTGTCTTGTCGATGAAGTACTTCATCATGGCAACCGTTGTATCGTAATCGGCGATAACCCCATCCTTCATGGGCCGAATGGCAACAATGCTTGCCGGAGTCCGGCCAATCATTGCTCGAGCGTCTTCACCAACGGACACAATTTCCCCAGACTTTGTGTTCTTGGCGACAACAGAAGGTTCGCGAAGAACGATTCCTTTACCGTCAACGTACACAATTGTATTGGCGGTACCTAAATCGATCCCAATATTTTTCGTTCCTAATCCGAACACTGTGTTTCATCCCTTCATTGTCAACAAAATATTAATATGCTTTGTCTTATTCATTGATAGACGTATTATAACATACCTATCTACGTGAGAACACGTCGTCAATGTCAAGAATACCGAACTTTTAACGAGAAAGAAATAGCAAAGAGCGATTTTAATCAGTTTTTAAAGGTTCTGACTCATTTACCCCCTGGGCGACCGGCAACTGACCGGTCTCGCGGAGACTAAAGTAGGTGGTTAGCCCAATGACAAAACCATCCAGTAATGGAATACCCATCAATTCCCCACAATGGGCCAGTCGTCGCATAAACCGCAGGTCATTGGCCGATGGCTCCGCGACCCCGCTAGGATGATTATGGGCGATCACGATGGCTGATCCGCCCGCTAGCACGGCTACTCGAAAGATTTCGCGGGGATGGACCGGACAACTGTCTAACGTCCCCTGAAAGACGATCTGGCGGTCGATAATCTGATGCTTGGCGTCGACCACTAATACTTCCAGACGCTCCTGCGGCACATAACGCAGGTCATCCATCAACAGCTGGCCGAGCTGACTGCTGGCCAATATCTCCCCCAGGATCAACCGTGGTGCCTGCTGCGCCCAACGTCCTAGGTCGATAGCCGTCAATAATGCTAACCGCTTGTTGTGACCCGCAATATAGCGCTGCGTTTGCCGCCGACTCGCATAGCGGAGGTCCGCGACACTATGGAAGTAGTGAAAGAAGCGGTCGGTCTCCTTAGCCGTGACTAATCCCAACTGCGTCAGAATCTGCCCGACCAGTTGGCGCTCCGTATGACTCGTTACCCTTACTCGTTGCATCAACTCATCCCCTTACAGTTAACTCCGTAAAAGGAGACGAATTATTCGTCAGATTCTTTAAAATATTGCCGAACTTCCGAAATAAAGTAGAGTGAGCCAGTCAACAGAATTAAATCATCGGCTGAAATGTTTGCCATCGCTTCTTTTAAGGCACTCGGCCAATCGGTCGCCATGGTGACTCGTTGGTTCGCTGCCACCGCGTCTTCCAATGCCTGAGGCGTCGCGGCTGCCCGCTTACCTGGCCCCTGAAATTGGGTCACGATGATATGGACGTTAGGCACCTTCAATAAGGTCCGCACCATCTTTCCGTACTGCTTGTCGGCCAGAACCGCCAGCACAATGTAAATATCGTGTTGCTTAAAGTGTTGCCGTAACAACCGGACCATTTCAACCATGGCGGGCTCATTGTGGGCACCGTCGATGGCAATCAGAGGTTCGTTTGCTAACCGTTCAAACCGACCCGGCCACGCGGTGTGCTTCAGTCCGGTACGAATGTCGGCAATGTCATATGGGAGCTCGCGCAACTGATGATACGTGACGAATGCCGTAAGAGCCGTCGCCGCGTTGTCGATTTGATATTGGCCAAGTAGGTCGACTTCTAAATGCCGCCAGCGTAAGTCATTCCAGGTGTAGTCAAAGCGCTCACCCCACCCGGGTTCCGGTTGATTCTGAACGTGGAAATCTCGGTCCAGCGCCCGCACCTCGGTCTGATTCTTAGCGGCCGTCTGATCCATGACTTCCAGTGCATCCGGTGTCAACCGTCCGCAGACCACGGGCACACCGGGCTTGATGATGCCGGCCTTCTGCGCGGCAATCTTAGGAATCGTGTCACCCAAGATTTTCATATGATCCATACCAATTGTGGTAATCACGGACACGGTCGGTTGAATAATGTTGGTTGAGTCATACAGTCCACCCAGCCCAACTTCGACGATCACAATATCCACGGGATGACTGGCGAAGTAACAAAACATCAGGGCCGTATCGATCTCAAATTCCGTTGGCCCCTCTTCGGCTAATTCCTGATCTAATCGCGCCACCACAGGTTGAATTCGGTTGACCATGGTCACCAGATTATCGTCACTGATGGGCTGACCATCCGTGCTGATCCGTTCGTTAAACCGCGTAATAAACGGCGAGGTAAAGGTGCCAACCGTCTGCCCCTCGGCCATGAATAGGTCCCGTAAGAAAGCGACCGTAGACCCCTTGCCGTTGGTGCCGGCCACGTGGATCATATTTTTCAACCGCTCCTGCGGGTCCCCCAGAGCGTGCATAAACTGCCGCATTCGCTTCAGCGTGGGCTTCTTCTTGAAGCGGTCTCTGCCGTGAATGAACTGCAGAGCCTCAGTATACGTTTTTACCAAAATTAAAACCTCCCGACTAATCGCTATTTCTCAGTCTAGCAGATTTTCTCTGGTAGTGAAGAGGCAATTCCATTGCTGACGATACTTGTTAAAAATTATCGTCTCCGGCTACCAGAGATTCCGCCTGTTGTGGGGACGCTTCGGCCTGGAAGAACGCCAGTCTTTGCACTCGGCTGGCTACACCCCTGGCCTCCTACGGCTAAGATCGATTACTGTTCTAACAAACGTTGAGCTGGAACATACAGCCACCATTAGCAAAATTACAGCTCACGTGAATTGTCATTGTATCCACTTGAAAGTAATCCCCGTGGCCAATCTAATCACAGTACCTGTCTCAACCGTGCTATGTTAATTGAAAACACAAGCATCGTTTTCAATCAAAGGAAGCCCACTTCACCGGCTTGGGCGCTCCCGCAACAGGTATAGTCTTAGAATCCACAACCGAAAAAATAGTCCAAGAAGTCAGCAAGTACTGACCTCTCGGACTATTCTAGTGACGTCTTCAAGCTAATTGAATAGCTTAAAGTTGTGCTTTGATGTCAGCTAACCGTTGTTGCGTGGCCGCTAACTTCTTTTCGTTATCTGCTTGTTTTTCGCGTTCGGCGTTGACCACGTCTTCTGGGGCGTTGGCCACGAAACGTTCGTTACCGAGCTTTTTGGTTGCCCGTTGAACTTCGGCCGTGTACTTGTCAACTTCCTTGTCCAAGCGTTTCACTTCGTCATGTAGGTCGACCAATTCGGCTAACGGTACAGAAACTTCGGCACCCGTGATGACACCAGTCATGGCTAACTTCGGTGCAACCAAGTCAGCACCAATTTCCAAGTTCTTTGGGTGAACGAACCGGTCGATGTAGTCGCGGTTGTTTTCAAAGACACTGTGGAGTTGGTCGTCGCTGGTCTTGATCTGCAAGTCGATTGGCGTTGACATCGGTGCGTTGGCTTCGGCCCGGATGTTCCGGACAGCCTTGATCAAGTCGATCAAACTAGTCATGTTAGCTTCCGCCGTGGCATTGTCAAATTCTGGGTGGTCGACTGGGTAAGCCGCCGTAACCAGAGATTGACCATCATGTGGCATCGCTTGCCAGATGGCTTCCGTCACGAATGGCATGATTGGTTGTAGCAAACGTAAGGTTTGGTCCAAGACGTAAGCTAACAAGTCCTGCTTGTTGGCCTTAGCGGCTGCATCGTCGCCCGTCAAGACTTCCTTACTCATTTCGATATACCAATCACAGAAGTCGTTCCAGATAAAGTTGTACAGTGCCCGACCGGCTTCACCGAATTCGAACTTGTCAAACATTTCCGTCACGTGCTTAACCGTGCCGTTCAAGCGGCTTAAGATCCACTTGTCGGTCAGGTCCCACTTGTCAGCAGCCGGAACTTCTGGCTTGGTGTTTTCGCCCAAATTCATGATGACAAACCGGCTGGCGTTCCAGATCTTGTTGATAAAGTTCCAGGCCGCGTCCATCTTATCATAGCTGAAGCGAACGTCTTGGCCCGCCGTTGAACCGGTAGATAAGAACCACCGCAGCGCGTCGGCACCATACTTATCGATGACGTCCATTGGGTCGATCCCGTTGCCCAGTGACTTACTCATCTTCCGACCATCTTCGGCCCGAATCAACCCGTGTAAGAGCACGTGTTTAAACGGCTTCTTGCCAGTAAATTCGAGGCTTTGGAAGATCATCCGGGAAACCCAGAAGAAGATGATGTCGTAACCGGTAACTAATGTGTCGGTTGGGAAGTAACGTTTATAATCGGCGCTATCTTCGTCTGGCCAGCCCATCGTGGAGAATGGCCACAGAGCACTGGAGAACCAGGTGTCCAAGACATCGGGATCTTGTTCCCAGTTTTCAATATCCTTCGGCGCTTCTTCGTTGACGTAGACTTCGCCGGTCTTCTTGTTGTACCAAGCCGGAATCCGGTGACCCCACCAGAGTTGACGCGAGATAACCCAGTCATGGACATTTTCCATCCATTGCGTAAAGGTGTGTTCGAACCGTTCTGGCACGAAATCAACCGCGTTGTCGCCCTCTTGGTTCTTGATGGCGGCTTCAGCAAGTGGCTTCATCTTCACAAACCATTGCGTGGACAGCCGGGCTTCGACTTGAACCCCGGTCCGTTCGGAATGACCAACGGAGTGAACGATTGGATCGATCTTGATCATTAAGCCTTGATCATCCAAGTCAGCGACCATGGCCTTACGGGCGTCGAAACGGTCCATACCAGCGTACTTGCCGGCACGGTCGTTCATGGAGGCGTCTTCGTTCATGGTGTTGATGCGCTCGAGGTTATGCCGGTTACCTACTAAGAAGTCATTAGGGTCATGGGCAGGGGTAATCTTAACCATCCCAGTCCCAAAGTTGATGTCCACGTATTGGTCGGCAATGATCGGAATTTCACGGTTGGCTAATGGCAGAATAACCTTCTTGCCCACTAAGTCCTTGTACCGGTCATCATCAGGGTTAACGGCAACGGCGGTGTCTCCCATCATGGTTTCAGGACGGGTCGTGGCAATTTCGATGTAGTGCTTGCCGTTAAACGTATAGTCGGGATCGGCAAATGGGTATTTAACGTGGTAGAACGCACCCTTATCGTCTTGGTGAATGACTTCGATATCAGACAGTGCAGTCCGAGCTTGAGGATCCCAGTTGATAATGTACTCGCCCCGGTAGATCAGGCCCTTCTTGTACAGCGTTACGAAGACCTTCTTGACGGCATCGGACAAGCCCTGGTCCAAGGTAAAGCGTTCACGGGAGTAGTCCATGGACAATCCCATTTTGGCCCATTGCTTGTGAATGGTGGCGGCGTATTCGTCCTTCCATTCCCAAACCTTGTCGACAAACTTTTTGCGGCCTAAGTCGTAACGGGTAATCCCCTGTTCGCGCAAACGAGCTTCGACCTTGGCTTGCGTGGCGATACCGGCATGGTCCATCCCGGGAATCCAGAGTGTATCAAAGCCCTGCATCCGCTTTTGCCGAATGATCATGTCTTGTAAAGTCGTGTCCCAGGCGTGGCCTAAATGCAGCTTCCCGGTAACGTTTGGTGGCGGTAAAACGATGGAATAAGGAGTGGCTTTCTTGTCACCACTGGGTTTGAAAACATCTTCGTCGAGCCAAGTTTGGTACCGGCCAGCTTCAACGGCGGTCGGATCGTACTTGGTTGGCATATCGATTTGCTTGTCAGCCATTTGTAATCAATTCCTTTCTTGTCTGCACGAAGTTAACGTTTGATGGCACAAAAAAATCTCCATCCTAAAAAATTAGGACGAAGATTTCTTCGCGGTACCACCTAAATTGGGCGTTCATGCCCCACTTAACTTCTTTGTTAACGGAGAGTGCTCCGGTCCGGACTTACTGTTGGTTCAGTCCGGCAGCTCGCAAGCTACTTTCGCGTTAGTCTGACCCACCGGTTTCCAGCAATTCCGGCTCTCTAAGCAGTCTAACTAACGCTACTGACTTGTTCAACGCTACTTTCACATAGTCTACTCAATTTTAGCCTAAAGGTCAACACGTGAGACTAACTTTTCGAGGGCGTTAATAGCAGCCAAGTAATCTGGTTCGTGCGTTTGTTCCTTGACGATCTGCCGGTAAACGATCTTACCAGTGTCATCAATGATCCAGATTGACCGCGCCAAATTCCCCAGGTTAGGAACGTACAGGCCCATTTCGTATCCAAATGACAATTCTTCATCGGATAACAGGTCAACGTTTTCTACACCCTGAGCGGCACACCAGCCAGTCTGTTCCGCAATCGAATTATTTGAGATCGTACAGAATTTGGCGTCTGGATAATGGTCTGCCTGCTGGGTAAACTTCCGCGTCTGAATCGTGCAAACGGGCGTATCGAGGTCCGGAACAACACTGATCAAAGTCACCTTACCAATTAAATTAGCAGTTTTAACTTTGACATTGTTCTGATCAAACACCTTAAACTTTGGTAACTGATCCCCTACTTCTGGCAAGTCGCCGGAAAGAGAGAATGTATCGCCGAGTCGTGTAACTTCCACGCAGATCAACCCCTTCGAGATATTTATCGGTTCTTCACCGATTAATTGCTTCAATTATCGCGCATTCGGCGGGTGAAAGACAAGCTTTTTGGTAGAAAATACGAAAAAACTAATTGATGAGTGTTTTATCAAGGAAAATTCAAGGAAAAATGTAGTTTGAGAGGCCGCGCCCCGGTTCAGAATGTGTCTTTACAACAAACTTAGCGCTTCTCAAGCCACTTGAATAATCCCCACTGACTCACGTAGATAACCAGAACGATTCCCCAAAACAAAATATAATTGCCACGCACAGCAAAGATGGCAATTACAATTAGAATGGCTAAGATCAGATTGATTATGTTTTTAATCTTTCTACTGGTCAACACCTATCCCCTCCTATAACCTTCACTTAGAATTAGATCGGCTTAAAGCACGAAATCAGCTTATCACAGTTATTCCATCTCTCAAAATGTTGTTTCCTATAAATATAATATAAGGTTAATTATATTATATCTGAATTCCATATGATGCTCCAATTGCCAATTCACTGAGTTTTAAAAGGTGAGTTTACCAGTTGTTATACTCACCTTTCGACCCTCCTAATTCTTAACTTTTTCGTCTAATATCCAAAACAAATTCCACCAGAAACTACTTTTCGGCTTGCACTCCCTACCCCCTCTGTAGTTCAATTGAGGAAAGCGGATTAAAAAATCATTTGGAGGCTTTCAGATTGAAAATCTTTTGTTACGGTGTTATCGATATCGAGGAACCCTACGCACAGGCCTGGGGCAAGGCAAACAACGTCGAAGTTGGCACAACCAGTGAAGCGCTCACCGCGGACACGGCTAAATTAGCGAAGGGGTATGATGGTGTCTCCTCTAAAGGAATTGCTCCCGTTACCGAAGAAGCCTACGCCACCTTTGAAAAGTTTGGCATCAAACAGCTGGCCGTTCGTCAAGTCGGCGTCGACAATCAGGACGTTGCTGCCGCCAGCAAGCACGGAATTACCCTGACCAACGTGGCCTCCTACTCACCACGGGCCATTGCTGAAATGGGCGTGACGCAAGCCATGTACCTGCTACGCCACATCGGCGAGTATCAAGCCCGCATGGCCGCTGGCAACTTTACCTGGGACGCGTCGATGAGTAGCACCGAAATTTTCAACTGCACAGTCGGTCTGATTGGTGCCGGTCATATTGGCGGGGCCACCGCCCAAATCTATAGCGCCCTGGGTGCCAAGGTCTTAACCTACGACCCCTTCTACGACGCCGGTCTGGAACCTTACACGACCTACACCGACTTGGAAACGATTTTTAAGGAAGCCGATATTATCTCACTGCACACGCCGCTCCTACCATCGACCAAGAACATCATCAACGCGGCCGCACTGAAGAAAATGAAATCCAACGCCATCCTGATCAACATGGCCCGCGGCGAACTCGTGGACACCCAGGCTCTGATTGACGCCCTCAAGACCAAAGAGATTGCCGGTGCCGGACTGGACACGCTGGCTAACGAGGTTGGCTTCTTCCGCCTCGAAAAGCCGTACGCCGAGACGCCAAAGGACTTCCAAGAGTTGAATGCCATGCCAAACGTGATTGTCACGCCACACGTTGCCTTCTTTACTAAGTTGGCCGTGAAGAACGGTTTGGAGATTGCGTTAAACGACGCTAAGGACATCATTGACGGCAAACACAGCCGACACGCCGTTAATTAAATTTGTTGTATACAAAAAGGGACTATGCAGGGTTTGCACAGTCCTTTTCATGTCTAATTTTAGATTGCTGAAACGTGTGCCAACAGGCAGCTGGTTCCGCTTAAGCCTGATAACCAAACAATCCAAACCCGGGATTATTCGGTTATCAATCTTAATACTCGCCAGCTAACCGCCTATTGGCACACTCTTTTTACAGTAATTCAGCAAACACGTCTTCATTCTGGTTCAGGTAGTTGTCCCCTGGCCGGATTTCCGTGATGGTGATCCCGTCGAGTGCTTCCTGCATCAAACCTTCAACATCAATGTACTTTTCGTACTTCCGAGACTTTTCCAAGTCGGGATGCGTCTTGGGTGCTGGTGGCGTGAAGATCGTACAGCAGTCTTCGTATGGCAAAATGGACAGGTCATAGGTGTCGATGTCTTCGGCAACCTTGATGATTTCCGTCTTATCCATCGACAAGAGTGGTCGTAAGATCGGCATGGACGTGACATCGTTGATGGCAGCCATACTTTCCAACGTTTGTGAGGCCACTTGGCCCAACGATTCCCCGTTGAAAATCCCCTTGGCGTGACGCTTCTCGGCAATCGCCGCCGTCAACCGTAACATCAGCCGGCGTTGAATCGTCATCAGGTAACCTTCGGGCACTTTTTCCTTGATGGTCTCTTGAATCTTGGTGAATGGCACCTGAATAAACTGAATTCCACCGGAGTAACCAGCCAAACGCGCCGTCAATTCCTTGGCCTTGGCTAAGGCTTGTTCGGACGTGTATGGCGGACTAAAGAAGTGGACCATGTCAATTTTGACACCACGTCGCAAAGCGTAGTAGGACGCGACCGGTGAGTCGATCCCACCGGAGAGCATCATGACGGCCTTGCCACCAGTTCCAACGGGCAATCCGCCGGCACCTTGAACGGTTTCACCGGATAAGAAGACCCCGTTCATCCGCACTTCGACCCGTAACTCCAGGTCGGGGTGCTTCATCTTAACGGTCAGTTCGGGAATACTTTCGAGTAACGTACTCCCCAGAATTTCGTTCATCTGGTAGGTATCGTATTCGAATTCCTTGTCTTGACGCCGCGTGTTGATTTTAAAGGTCATGCCTGGTTTGAAAGCTTCCTTGACCATGGCCACGGCCGTTTCCTTGATGGCGTCGATATCCTTCTCGACCTTGACCGATGGCGAGAAGTTTTCGATACCAAAGACACCCTTCAACCGTTTCATGACGGCTTCTGAGTCCGCCCCGTTTAACGTCACGTGTAGGCGGTCGTGTTGTGCTTTAACTTCAATACCCTCAAAGGTACTGAGCGCCTTGCGGACGTTTTGGCCCAGCTGCTTGATGAAGTCTTTTTTGTTCTTACCCTTCGTCGACAGCTCGCCGTAACGGACCATAATTTCGCTGTATTCCATTGCGCGACCCCTTTCGTTTGGTAGTTACTTTTAGTTTAATTTTGCAAATTGCGTGTATAACTCGTCAAATACACGGTTAAATTCTTCGGCTTCCGCCATAGTGTTATGTTCGTCCAAAGAAATCCGCACAGCACTCGTGGCAATGCCATCATCGATCTTCATGGCCTGCAACGTGCTGGACTCCACGTGCTTCTTGGAAGAACAAGCACTCGTCGTTGAAATGTAAATGTCGTGTTCCTCGAAGGCGTGCACGATAGTTTCACCACGGACACCGGCGATGGCAAAGCACAGAATGTGCGGTGCAAAGACGGGCAGGTCCTTAGAGAAAATCGTGACGTTCGGGAACTTTTCGACGTGATGCAAGATGGCTAAGCGAATCTCACGCTGCCGCTTGACCTTAACCGCCTCGTTATCGAGTAGCAACCGTAACGCCTTCGCCATGGCCGCAATAGCCGGTAGGTTTTCGGTTCCAGAGCGTAAATTACGTTCCTGACCCCCACCAGCCATCAGGGGATCAAGCTTACGGCCCTGTCGCTTGTACATAAAGCCGATACCACGTGGCGCATGGAACTTGTGACCGGAGAACGTTACGAAGTCAACGCGATCGTTAAAGATCTTGTCGGCCAGACCCTTACCGATTCCCTGAACGGCATCGATGTGCCAGTGAATCCGGGGGAAGTCCCGCAAAACGGCCGCAATCTCTTCGAGTGGTTGTACGGCCCCGATTTCGTTATTCACGGCCATCGTGGACACTAAGATCGTCGATGGTTTGATGGCGGCCCGCAAGTCTTCTGCGGAAACCCGGCCATTTTCATCGACTGGTAAATAAGTGACCTCAAAGCCCAGTTGCTTAAGTTGTTCCATGGAATTGTGAACCGCCGGATGTTCGACCTCGGTCGTAATCAAGTGGTTACCAAACTCCCGCTTAGCCATCGCTGTTCCCTTGATGGCCCAATTATCACCCTCGGTACCACCGCTGGTGAAAAGGATCTCACTGAGCTTGACGCCTAATAGATCAGCGATCTGTTGCCGGGATTGTTCAAGTAGATTAAAAGCTTGTTCCCCAAACTTGTGTAAGCTTGATGGGTTCCCCCAGTAATTCGCGCTGACCTTTGCATAAGTATCAACGACTTCGGGCGCGGCCTTAGTCGTTGCACTGTTATCAAAATAAATCATACAGAACCCTCTTATCTCTTTTCTATTGGTTCGACTCCGATAGAAATTCTTTCTCATTATAAACACAAACTTTACGAACCACAAGTGGCGCGGCCTAAATCTCGTGGTTTTCTGGTGAATCAAGGCTTAAAGTTCTTGATATTCTTATCCTGGCAACCTAGTGGTACCTTCGCCTTACCGGCCGCCAAATATGGGCCGGAACGGTGCGGACACAACTTGAAGCCTCGAAGACCACGAGTCTACAAGCTTGGTCTTCTGCTAAGCCGACAGAAGTTCACCGTCAACTAAGCAGAACGACGCGCCTGGGCCCATATTTAGCGACCTCTCGGCTTACACTAGTGTTCTAGTAAAAAAGACCTAGGTGGAAATCCATGCTGTCTACAGAATCTTGGTGGGACTCAATGTAAATCAACCAAAATCAGAAGAATTCAAAGACTTCTCTTAAAACGCTTAAGCGTAAATTTTAACGGTTGTAGTATTCAACTTGGAAAGACACATCGAGTTTCAACCTGTGCCTTAACCATCCCGCCGTCTCAAAAGGCAACACGGGCGCTACGTCCACGTGACCATGCTCTCATAGTCACACGACGTAACGCCCGTGTTCAATTTTAAATCAATTTATTCATCGTCGCGTTTTGGCTTCGCCGTTCCCTTACGTTGGTAATAGGCGTCTTCCAATCGCTTGTAGGAGCCTGGTTCCACGTCGTCCAGTACCGTGGCAATGGTTTCCAAGGCCTGGGCGTACTGGTGATCCTTTTCAAACAAATCGGCCGCCTTCTTGCTGGCTTCGGCAACGTTCTCGTGACTGGTCTGGTAGCGGTTAGCGTATTGCAAGAGCTGTTCCGCTAGCTGTGCGCTGTCGATCAGGTCATCCGTCTTTTCCTGCAGGGTATCCAGGTCCGTTTGGATGATCAGCAATTGCTTGGTGATCCGTTCCATGTCGATCTGTGGTTGATCCATGTCGGTTGCTAGCTGCGCCACTTCATCACGGACGACGAAGAAGTAATCCAAGTAATCTTGGGGAATCCCGGGGAGGTTTAAGTTCTCCACCTGACGCCGTAAACTATGTAGATTAAAGTCGAATTGTTGAAGCGTGTCGCGGGCCTGCCGTTCTTCGTCGGCCAGACCAGCTACGCCATTCAAAATTTGTGCTTGTTGTTCCTCAATTTGCTTCAAATCTTTTTCTTGCTGCTTTTGATGTTCCAAAACGTGTGAATAGGTCGCAGTCTTCCCCGTCAAATCTTGCACGTCCCGCTGGTAAATACCGTCAATGGCCCGTAATTGTTCATTGAGTTCACGTGCCGTTTCTAATTCTTGATGGTCCAGCGTGTAATTTTGACTCAACCGGTCCAACTCGTTAAGCAACGTATGGCTCTGGTTTTGGGCGTGCGCAATAAACTTCGCCACTCCGTCTAAATTAGCTTCAACGGGGTCCTTAGCATCGATTTCCGTTTGCATCAAATCGTAGAGCTGATCGATTTGCCCGGCGATCCGGTCATTAACGACTTTGGCATCGTCTGGCCGCAACTTACTCAACGTCTCTAAGTTTTCACTAATTCGGTCGGAGACCTGTTGAACCAGTTCCGGAATATTTTCATCGCCGAACTGATAGTGGTCGGCCGTCAATTGTTGATAGCCACCCTTGATTTCCTTAACTTGGTCGGGATAAATGACGGTCAAATCTTTGTACAGGAGCGGAATGGTCTTGATGAGGTCTTCAAGGTCGGCCGTATCGTCCTGCAACTGACTCAACACATCGGCGGCCCGTTCGTGGTCCCCTGACTGGGTCAACCGCGTGAACGTGTCGAAGTTATCTTCTAATTGGCTAAGGCGTTCTTCGAGGCCGTCAATGCTTGGCCCAAACGCAAAGTTCTTGGCGAGCAACGTCTTCCGCAGGTCCTGATACTTTTGTTCTAGGTCGCGAACGGCTTGTCGATGCTGCTTGTCGACCTCTTGTAAAGCGGCTAATTTGGCCTGCACGGATTGAACGAGTTCATCCGTTTGGTTAACCAACTCAGTAACCTTAGTGAGGTCCCGACGAAGGCCCATTAGATTTAATCCGCGAGAATCTTCGGTCAGCTTTGCCAGCTGCTGGTCGATTCGGGTAAACCGGTTCTCAGTGATGTCAGTAAAATCGGCCTGCAGCTGCTGATATTGTTCCAACGACTGTCCGGTCAGACTTAATTGACCGACAAGATTGACTTCGTCGGCTAGTGGGATTGCCACCATAGTTTCCTTTTTCGTGGTTAACGCCGCCACCTGTTGCCGTATTCGTTGCTGGTAAACGAGTACGCCGACATAGACGATAATCGCCACTACGACGACTCCGATTAGAACACCTAACATTTTGACCCCATCCTTCATCCGCTTTTAAACGTTTAACGAGTTGCAAAATAACTCGGTTCATTTTACAATTTAATCTAATTTCGATTATAGCATAAGTCACGCTTACGCTTCACTAGGTTTTCATGATTACCTTAACCTTTTTTCCTATATTCAATTACTGAAATCATCTACAGGAGGTCTTTTTAAATGAGTGATTCAATTAATCCTTTAATCACTGAACAACTTGACGCGCTCTTACACGGAGAAACCAACGTCATTGCTAACTTGTCAAATGCCTCAGCACTGTTGAAGCAAACCCTAGACGATGTCAACTGGGCCGGTTTTTATTTGTACCAACCGGAAACCGATGACTTGATCTTAGGACCCTTCCAAGGCAACGTGGCCTGCATGCACATTGAAAATAACCGTGGTGTCTGCGGAACGGCCCTAGCCACACAAGAGACCCAACGCGTCGCCGATGTTCATCAATTCGCTGGCCACATTGCGTGCGACTCCGCCAGTAACGCGGAGGTCGTCGTCCCTCTGACCACAGCGACTGGCAAGATCGGGGTTATGGACATCGATTCCCCTAGTAAGGATCGTTTCTCGGCGGATGACCAAGCCGTTTTGGAAGAATTCGCCCGCGTTTTGTTAAAACACATTGACAAAGACTAGCGGTTCTGGTTATACTGGTGCTTGTGTAAAATAATGCAGCGATAAGTGGTAAGCTCGTCAACAGATTGTTGCCGTTCAATTGGTTCAGGAAGTAACCTGCGGCTGCATACGGTGAAACCTGCAAAGCAATCTGCACGAATACTAAACTTATATACAGCTTATTTTACTCCAAATAATATTTTATTGGAGGAACTATCTATGTCTCGTTACACTGGCCCAAGCTGGCGTATTTCCCGTCGTTTAGGGGTATCCCTTTCCGGCACTGGTAAAGAATTAAACCGTCGTCCTTACGCACCTGGTGATCATGGTCAAGGTCGTCAAAAGAAACTTTCTGAATACGGTACGCAATTGCGTGAAAAGCAAAAGCTCCGGTTCACTTACGGCATGACTGAACGTCAATTCTACAACTTGTTCAAGCGTGCCGGCAAGATCAAGGAAGGTACCCATGGTACTAACTTCATGATCTTACTCGAACGTCGTCTGGACAACGTGGTTTACCGTTTAGGCTTGGCAACGACTCGTCGTCAAGCTCGTCAATTGGTTAACCATGGTCACATCACTGTTGATGGCAAGCGTGTTGACATCCCTTCATACGAAGTCGAAGTTGGCCAAGTTGTCTCAGTTCGTGAAAAGTCCAAGGACATGGCTATCATCAAGGGCGCTGTTGAAGCCGTTGTTGGTCGTCCACAATACGTCCAATTCGACGCTGACAAGCTGGAAGGTTCCCTTACCCGCTTACCACAACGTGAAGAATTAGATGCAGAACTCGACGATTCTCTTATCGTTGAATACTACAACCGTTAAGATCAACTTCTTAATTGGTTTGAACGAAGTCTTGCCGTTTGGCAGGGCTTTTTTCATATCATTATCTGCCAGCAGTTCGCCTGTTGGCAGAAATACATACTGGAGGCGCCATTATGCCTATCCTAAACGTTGTTATGAGTGTGTCATCCATCTTGAATATTCTACTTGGTCTAGCCGTGATTGCCCTACTCGTCGTTTTTGTCCTCTGGCTCCGTGACCGCCACAGCAAGACGCCTAAAGTGACCAATAAAACGTTGCTTTACTACGCCGGCTTACTGATTATTTTTATTATTGCCAAGTTACTCATTCACTAGCTTCAACCAGAAAAGCTTAGCATCCCCTACTCACTTGGGGTGCTAAGCTTATTTTGATACACCTTTTATTTCTTATCCGCCAGTTCCTCCGACGTAATCCGTTTTGGCTTCAGCTGCACGTCAAAGACATCCAGGAAGAATGCCACCAATGGCACCCCTACCAGTAGTCCCCAGGCACCAAAGATGCGCTCGCTGATAATCAGGGTAATAAAGGTGACGAAGATCGGCAGGTTCGTGGCGTTGGCCATTAATCGAGGATGTAAGAAGTACGACTCGAACATGTGAATCAAGATGACCAGCACCAACACCGCTAAGACTCGAATCAGGCCGCCCGTGATAAAGGCCACCGCGGTCAATGGAATCAGCGAAATCAAGACCCCAGCCACCGGAATCAGGCCTAGGAAGAAGACCAAGATTCCTAAAATCAGTAAGCTAGGCATGCCAATTGCCCACAGGCCTAGAACCATCAGTAGTGTATTGATCGTACAAATCACTAGCTGCGTCTCAATGACCGTACCGAAGATGTGGACAAATTTCAAAATCAATTCTCCCATCGGTACGAACAGACCGGCAAACCGACTGCGGGTAAAGGCATGGGCAAACGTCTTTAGCTGATTCTTCGTCAGGTTAAAAATGAAACTGAAGAAGAAAGCCAAGACGATGGTCTCTACTCCCGAACTGAGACGCGAGAGCTTACCAATGCCGCTAGTAAAGAGCATCTTCCCATTGCTGATGACCGACGCATTTTGCGACAGATTCTTCACCAGCTTGGTCACCGACGTCTCCAGCTGCGGATAGGTCTTGATCAACGTGTCCAACGCCTGGGGCAGACTAGATGCCTCCGATACGAGTGGCGGAATGATCTGGCCAAACGCCGCTACCAAAATCCCTAGAAATAAGATATAGACCAGTAACGTTGACCACAGATGATGCAGATGGACGTGACGCTCGATGCCCATGGTAGCCGCATTCCCTAAGTAAATAAAAATAATCGTGAAGAGTGTCAACGACAAGAAGTCGCGGACCTCCCACGCAATGATGATCAGTAGCACCAACGCCAAATAATACGTTGTCAGTGGATTTTGCCACCATCGTTTCAGTATCTCAATCACTAAAAATCCCCCTTCGACCCCAGTTCTATTTCAGCCTACACATGCGTCCCGACGATTGCAATCAACCACCGGAACACAGAAAAATCTGGAAACTAACTCCCAGATTTCCCAATCAAACTTAAATACGAATCAGCTGATCATACAGTGGCAACAGGGCTCGCACCGTCGCTTGAATGATCTGCGTCTGCTCGGCCGCCGACACCGCGAAGAAGTCACTCCCCCGCATGAAGTTGCGACCAACCTGCCATTCGGCATGCCGGTTCGGTTGCGTGGCCATCAACGCCTGATAGTTTTCACGGATCAACGGCACCCCGCAGTCCTTATCCGTGTGGTCACCACCGCACGCAAAACCCGCCGGTAACTGCATGACCGTATCTTCCTTCAAGCGACTCAGCAAGGCTTGACGGTCCTTGGCTTCTTGTAAGACGGCTAACCAAATAAAGAACCGGTCGTCCCAGAACCCCACTTCGATGTGCGGTAACATTTTGTACCCCCGTTTGGACGTGCTAAACGCCACCCAGGTATCTGGCGGTGGATTTTTCGACCGTCGCCGATGAAGCGAGATGTGATCATAAATTGGCACAGCCAACTCCGCGAAAACCGGTACGAGTTCCGTGACTGTCTGCTGAAATTTAGGGTCAATTTGCGCTCGAATTTTTCCCAATCGTCCCGGCAACGTCTGATCATCCCACACGCGAAAATCTTGATCCTGATACATCCAAAGCCCCCTTCCTAAACGTCTGTTCAATTCCATGTTATACTAGTGAAACTAACTTGAAAAGAGGGAATCCCATGGCAGAGAAGAGTCAAATGGAACAACATTTACAAAATTCCGTCTACGGTACGCCGCAGATCAATCCCGATGAACAACGCCACTACTTGGGGACGTTTCGCGAGCGGGTCTCCCTGGCAATGACCATTGCCGAAGTCACGGACCGCGACAACCTGGATTCATTTATCACGGAGATCAGCGCGCATCCGGACTATCAGGTCATCCTAAATGGCCACGTTGACCAGGCCGACCTCGCCCCGTACCTCAAGTTGGCGAGCCAACACAATCTAAAATTTACGATTCGTCAAGACACCATCTATGGCGTCAACGACAGTGACCTCGGTCTAGTCGTGGCCAGTGACCACGCTATCGACCAGAGTCCCATTGCCCTAAGTAAAAAGTACCCACCGAAATCACCAGCAGAACCTGAACGCCCCACTAAGAAGGGCTGGCTCGACAAGCTGCTGGGGCACTAAGAAAGGAGTCCCATTCCTTGGCACAACATCCGTTAGCCTACCGCATGCGGCCTCGCCGCCTGGAGGAAGTCGTTGGTCAACAAGACCTCGTCGGCCCCGGGAAAATTATTGCCCGCATGGTCGCCGCCAAATTACTTTCATCCATGATTCTTTACGGGCCGCCGGGCACCGGTAAAACCAGTATCGCCAGTGCCATTGCCGGCTCGACCAAGTATGCTTTTCGCAAACTAAACGCCGCGACCGACACCAAAAAGGACCTGCAAGTCGTCGCCGAAGAAGCCAAGATGAGTGGCACCGTCATTCTATTGCTCGATGAAATCCATCGGTTAGACAAGACCAAACAAGACTTTTTGTTGCCCCACTTAGAGAGTGGCCGTATCGTCTTGATCGGCGCGACGACCGAAAATCCTTATATCAACATCAACCCGGCCATTCGGAGTCGGACCCAGATCTTTGAGGTCCACCCGCTCTCTTTGGACGATATCAAGACTGCCCTGAAACGCGCCATGACGGATGAAGAACGGGGCCTCGGCAAACTGAAGCTAACCGTCGACGACGATGCCCTGGGCTTCATGGCCGGTGCCACCAACGGCGATCTCCGGAGTGCCCTGAACGGTCTCGAATTGGCCGCACAGTCCACGCCGCCCGCCAAAGATGGTGAAATTCACGTCACCCTTGAGGTAGCCGAAGCCTGCTTCCAACGCAAGGCGTTAATGGGTGACAAGGACGGCGACGCACACTACGACGTAATCTCCGCCTTTCAAAAGTCGATTCGGGGGAGCGATACCGATGCTGCCCTCCATTACCTGGCCCAGCTGGTTGCGGCCGGTGACCTGCCGTCGATTTGTCGGCGCCTGATGGTCATCGCCTATGAGGATATTGGCATGGCCAATTTACCAGCTGCTGGCCGAACGGTTCAAGCCGTTCAGGCAGCCCAACAACTCGGGTTACCCGAGGGGCGCATTCCGTTGGCCGACGCCGTCATCGAACTGTGTCTGTCGCCAAAATCCAACTCTGGCATTCTGGCAATGGATGCCGCATTGGCCGATGTCATGAATGGTCACAACGGCGCCGTCCCCGACCGGTTAAAGGACGCCCACTATAGCGGTGCCAAGAAGCTCGGTCACGGCAACGACTACCAGTATCCGCACGATTTCCCGGGTGATTGGGTCAAACAACAATACCTTCCCGACGACCTCAAACGTGCCGAATACTACCAGCCGAAAACCAACGGGCGCTTCGAAACTCAATTGGCGGAACAATACCGCCGCCTCCGCCAAGCCAACCGGTAATGGAAAAATTGTATTTTTATTATTTATATGATAATATACAAGTGGTTCTAAGGTGTACGCGTTGTCTCACTACAAGTTGCCGAACAAGTAATTCTTAAACGGGAACGCCTAACGATATCGTAGCTGACATGCCTTTTCACTTGGAAGTCAAAAACTTTATCAGACGCTCCCCCCTGCATTGTCATCGCGGGTCAACATGACTGGACAATTAACGGCACCACTTAGATCAACCAAAGCCTCGTGCTTTGAAGGCCATTCCATTGAATGGCCTTTTTCTTTTGCCCATTAATCTTTCCTGGGTGTCTCTTAAAACCATGGATTTGCTAAATATGACCGCGCTCCGGCTGACAGGGATTCCTCCGGCTCTGATTGATATCTGCAATTATACTGGTTGAGAATCCAAGAACCTTTAACTTTTCAGCCGCGTTATAACTAATTTAGTCGGCAATTCCTATGCAATACTGGTCGCATAGGATAAACTTCAGCTCTACTTAACAGACACCTCGGGTACGGTTGGCCTATTGAAGTTTGCTCTAATAAGCTTAACTATCCCGTTACACTTTCTGACCCAAGCCGTAATTCCTGACCTAAGAAGAAATTGGTTCCCCACCACTAATTTCACTCCCCTACTGCTTTTACGCCTGGACTCGGGTATACTAGGCAATAGATAATTTAAGGAGGAGTCCTCTCTTGGCTATAACGATTCTAATGATTTGCTACACCCTGATTTCCTTTGGGCTTGGCTGGTACTTTTTTAGTCACCGCCAACGGCCATTTCTAGTTTTTCATCCCGAAGAAAGTCGTGAATTACAACGTGTCCTATCAATTGGTGGAATCATCATGATGATCATCGGTGGGTTCTCGGCCGCTGCAACCATCATGAACAATACGATTTTTCTAGCGGCCGTTTTATTGGTTGGGGTCATCGCTATCATGGCCATCCAGCTCATCTTGTTGCACTGGTTTCCTAAGGGGTAACCGGTTACAACTTTCGTCACCTTTTTTGCCATTTTGCTTTTTATTTGGCGGTAAATAACGTATGATAAGAGTATAAAGTAATGAGAGGTGAACAATATGTTACAACAATACAAGCACATTTTAGTTCCAGTTGACGGGTCCTACGAAGCCGAATTAGCTTTTAAGAAGGCGGTCGCTGTGGCTAAACGTAACGATGCTGATTTACATCTCGTTCACGTTGTTGATACGCGGGCTTTCCAAAACATTTCCAGCTTCGATACCAGCATGGTTGAACAAGTCACGGAAACGGCAAAGAAGACACTCGACAAGTACGTTGCCGATGCAAAGGCTGATGGCCTGCAAAGCATTGACTACGCGATTGAATACGGGGCGCCAAAGACCATTATTGCTCGCGACGTTCCCCGGGATAACGATACCGACCTGATTATGATCGGTGCTACTGGACTGAATGCCGTTGAACGGCTCCTTATCGGTTCTGTAACTGAATACGTGACCCGGACTGCTGTCTGCGACGTTATCGTTGTTCGGACTGATCTGAACAACCAACCAGCCAAGGTTACCAAACCAGAAGGCTAAGTTAGCTTGAAACAGCAACACCGCTCCCGAATTTCGGGTAGCGGTGTTTTTTTATTTTGTAAATTAAAACCAGCCTAAATAAGTTAATTCGGCTGGTTTCCTTATTTATTCAACTTCAATCGGCTACTGCGCCTAGTGGAGACGTCGTTAAACGTTCCTGTAAGGCTACGTTGTGCGTCACTAACGCCAACGTTTTCGCAATCGTCAAGCTCCGTTTAGCAGCCACGGTTGCTAGCAAGGCTTGTTCGGCCTGACCGCGAACCTCGTACAAGACATCGATCAGGTACAAGGAGGCTTGCTTCTTCACGGCGGTCAACGCCGCTTCCACGTTTTCAATGACGAGTTGCGGTTGGTCTAATTCCAAGTACATCAGCGCAATCTGGTAGCGCGCCCAGACTAACCGTTTAAAGTTAGCTTCGTCGTGCCACTCGAAATCATCCAAGTATCCCGCAGCTTCGTTCAAGTAATAGTGGGCCTTGTCGAACTCCTTACGCGCAACGTAAGCCGAGGCCATCCCCACGTTACCGACGATAGCATACAGGTCCCACGGCATCCGGTAAGACCGGTGCAATAATAAATTAAAATGGAAAATAGCTTCATCCGGCCGATTGTGCGTGTTTAATTCAATAAAGCCGCGATAATAGTGATATCGTTCCCGGTCAAATGAATTCTGGACGCTGGTCATATTGACCTTGGTCAACAACTCACCCGCCGTTGGATAATCGTCGTGCCGAATTGCCTGAGAAATGGCCTCAAACTGGTCATCCATGCTACTGCCAAGTCCAGACAAAATATCTCCCAGTGACACATTCAGTCGCCGACAGATCTGCAAAATAATCTTGATGCTCGGCACCTTATTTTTCTTCTCCATCAGACTCACAGTCGCTTGCGTACAGATTCCCTCGGCGAGCTCCTGTTGCGATAAATTCTTTTGCTTACGGTATTGTTTGATCTTATTCCCTAGTAAACGCATCTCATCTCTCCCTCACGAATCGTGATGCTGGGCAACTTACCAATTAATGATAAAAACCGAACATTTGTCTAAGCGACCACCAGCAATCGTCCCCCGACCCGTCACACGATTCACCGATGATTTTTCCCTGATGATGATGATAACCGCTCGGTCGCTTCATCATTAATTATTATAATAAGCGATTTGTAAGGAATTACAAGCAATAAACCAATTTATGAAGGAACTCTAATCTGTCTATACCATTTTATCATTTTAAAATAAATATATTTATATTAGCGGCTTCCCTACCGTATATAAATTTATTAATACGACATAACATTCGTCATTAATTCATTTAGTTACTGTTATAAATGGTATTTCACCAAACAAAAACGTGCGGCCAAGACCATTACCCCTGTCTTTAACCACACGCCGTTCTAAACATAGCTCAAAATAAAGTTCTGGACGACCGCCCACCAGTTGGCTTCCGGATTCTGCTGGGTCACTGCCCGTAGCCGCGTCAGCTCATTGGTGATCTGGCCATCGGCCCCTAACGCCCAGGTCCGGGTCATCGCCGCATGTGAATCCGGCGTCCACACGTAAGCTGGCGCGCCAGTACTGTGCGCAGCGGCCAAGAATTGCTGACTCATCGAGATCCGCTGAAAGGAATAAAAGTCGGCCGGCACCACATTGGGCGCCACCCAGTTGAATGGCGTAATGTACCCCACTTTCAACTGGGGCGCTATCTCTCGCAGCTGGCGGACGACCCGGTAATCCAGCGAATGGACCGCTGCATGGTCACGGACTAGCCGTGTCCCGTATTGTCGGGCAAATCGGCGCGTCATCCCCCGTGAATCCTGCGGGGTCGTTTTAATTTCGACCAGCAAGCGTTGGTGTAAGTGCTCGGCCGTTTTCAGATATGCCGGCCACCCCGCTAATTTTGCTTGATGACCATCCTCGCGTAACGTCAACCGTTGAAGCTGACGCAGGGTCAATTGGTGCGGTGTGACGCGTTTCTTCGCAAGCACTTGCAGATTCTCATCATGCAAGACCACCCACTGATGGTCCCGCGTCTCATGGAGGTCCATCTCGACGTAGGTCGGCCGCTGCCGGTGAATCAATCGCAACGCCGTAATCGAATTCTGCACGGCCTGATGATGGTCGACGCCCCGGTGACTGATCAAGGTGGCCGTCGTAAACTGCGGGGTCTGCGTCATCGTCTGCCCCACGACAGCCAGACCTATCACCCCGGCGACGATGGCCAGCCGCCAAATCGGCCGCCGATAATAGCTGGCTCGCTGCGGTTGTTGCCCCGTCCAACTCCAAATAATCGTGATCACCGTCAAAATCGCTACTAAAGTAAACCCCATTAAAATTAGCCACAGTGACGTGCTAGCCACGACTCTTCGACCAGCTTGCATAACTTGTCCCACCCAGACGTTAACGGCCACCAGCAGCTCACTAGCGCCCAGCCACAGCAGGGTCAGCCCGCCACCCGTCACTAGGCCCGTAACCATTTGCCAGATAGACCCCGGCTGCGTTAATTGTGGGGTGAGTCGGCGAAAGTAATGGGGCCCGCGCAAGAGCACGATGCCAGCAATCAGAAAATAAACGACCGCCGCAACCATTAAGACTGGACGCCGATTAAGCCCGACAAAGTTGACCCAGCTAGCTGGCACGGGAAGACGCACCAAAAAACGACTGCCAAGCCCCCATAGTCCCCACGGTACCGTTAAAATAGCCACGGCAACTAGCACGCCACACCACGTGACCCAGTGCTGTGCGGCCAACCGATAGCTGACACGGCGGTCACTAACGGGAACGTTGGCCAGCGTCAATGCCAGCTGGGTCAGCTGAACGGCACTGGTCACCAATGTCGCCACTAGCACCAAAACAAGTGCTACCGACCAGCCCGGCCGCGTCGCCAGCAACCGGAGGCCACTAAATTCCAAGATCAACAGACCCCATCCCCGGAACAACCCCGGCGATGTCAACCCCCGTCGCCAACTCTGCCGTAGTTGACGCCATTTCTCACGCATAAAATCCCTCCCCATCAAAAAAAAGCCGACCGGAACGTTTCCGCTCCCAGCCGACTTGTCGTTGCTTTTAATTCTTATAAGAATTAGGCAACCTAATGTGTCCTTTGCCTTACTGCCCGCCAAATATGGGCTGGAACGTTGCAAACACACCTTGAAGACTAGCAAATTGCAAGTCTTCAAAGTTGGTCTTCTGCTAAACCACCGTCAACTAAGCAGAACGACATGCCGGTGCCTGTATCCGTCAGCCTCCGCTTATCTAGCTAGTTCTTCGGCTTGTACGTTGAGGCCGCTGAATTATCGCTCAGTGGAATAAAGTCGTAAGCCAGTTGGTCTTGCACCTTGAACTCATCTAAAGCGAGTTGAATCAGGCGGTCGATCAGGTCGGCGTAGCTAATCCCCGTGGCTTGCCACAATTGTGGATACAAGCTGATGTTGGTGAACCCAGGTAAGGTGTTGACCTCACCCACGTATGGCACCCCATCCTTGGAGACCAGGTAATCGATACGGGCCATCCCCTTAAGGCCTAATGCCGCATAGGTTTGAAGCCCCATTTGCGTGATTTCCTGCGTCAGGTCTTCTGGTAATTCGACGGGCACCTCAAAGGTCACCCCGCTAGCATCGACGAACTTGTTGTTGTAGTCGTAGAAAACATCCGACTTTGGTACCCGAATCGCACCCAGTTTAGAGGCTTCGGGACGTTCGTTACCCAAAATGGAAATTTCGACTTCCTCGGGACCATCGATCGTTTGTTCAACCAGTACCTTGTAATCGTACCGAAAAGCGTCAGCAATACCGTCGTTGTACTCCTGGGCGTTGCCTGCTTTGTGAATTCCGACCGAAGACCCTTGGTTTGCGGGCTTGATGAAGACGTTGTCGCCTAATTTAGCTTGGACCGTGGCGTAATCAAATGCGTCGCGGTTATCCGGCGTTAACACCACGTATTTCGTGTTGCGAATGCCATGGGCCGTCAAAACCTGCTTCGTCATATCCTTATCAAAGGACACAGCCGATGCCAAGACGCCACTCCCCACATAAGGCTTTTTCAATAAGCGGAAAAGCCCTTGGATCGTACCGTCTTCACCCAAATTACCATGAATAATTGGGAAGAAAACATCGATATCCTTTGCCTGAGATAAATTCCAAATGGGTGCCAATGGGTTGGAAGGGTCTACCTTGGTCTTTTCCTCAGCCGCAACGGTGGCCTCGTCTTCGCCATCGAAGACGCGCCGTGAAGCTGCGTCACTTAGCACAAAACCATCCCGTGTCAGTAAAAATAGACTAACATCGTAGTTGGCTTTATCCATTGCATCGTAGATGTTGTGGGCAGAACGCTTAGACACATCATGCTCCGAGGAATTACCACCGAATAATAGACCTACGTGTAACTTGCTTTTCGTTTCCATGTTGTCACTCATCCTATCGTATATATTTCGGTTAGCCTTCAGTATACCATTTCTCTTAAAAATTGAGAATAAAATCAGCCTAAAAAATCGATAGTTGAGTTCAAGTAATCACGGAGCTTGGCTGGCAGGTCTTGGTGTAAGCGCAGTGCGTCCACCAGCCGTTTGCGGTTAAAGAACTGATTCCACCCGGCGATGGTGTCGGGCCGCCGCTTATAGGCCACTTGCTGACGCCACTGCTTAAGCGTCATCAGAAAGGTCGTCTCATACAGCGGATGGCGGTTGGCCAACTCCACCAGATACGTCGCCATCCGGTCATTTTCGCCATAGATCAGCGGCGTGGTCAGCCGTTTCAGCCGTTCCATCAGTGTGACCAACAGAAATAGCTTATCGGCTCGTGGCAGGTCGCTGTTACCCGCCAAGACCGCTAACAGGTCCGTGATGGCCGTGTAGGCGTGCGCCCAGCCCTGATGATTCACGAAACCGCGGGTGTCCGTCTCCAAGCAAATATAGGTCGCTGTGAGCAACACGATTGGTCGCAAGTCCACATCGCGCGCATTGATGGGGTCCATAAAGTGGAGCAGGACCGCCAGTAAGGCCAAGCGCGCTGAGCGACCAAAGACGGCTGCATTAGCCGGTTCGAGGATATGGTCAAACAAATCGTCCTGTTGCGTTAACCGCTCGAACAGGTACTTCATCTGCGCGGAATCAAGCGCATCCTGCTGCAAGGCATCGTATACCGAGAAATTAATACCGTTATACCGAATCTGAGGGTCAGTTGAGGATAGGTGGTCAACCAAAATGCCTAATTTTTCCCGCGACAAAGTCACTGGAACATTTTCACCCAGTTGGCGGGTCAGTTCGGTCAAGATGTCCTTCACCCCGTCATCGTCATCTGGAAGCGTCACGGGCGTCCGGCGCTGCCGGTGAATGCCGTCCATGACTTTTCCCAGCCGTGTACCCAGCGATTGGTAGACCTCACCGTTTCTGACCTGCTCATTTAACGTCGCGAGTTGCTGCATGACCGCGCCTAT
This sequence comes from Levilactobacillus koreensis JCM 16448, assembly GCF_001435525.1. Lineage (GTDB taxonomy): Bacteria > Bacillota > Bacilli > Lactobacillales > Lactobacillaceae > Levilactobacillus > Levilactobacillus koreensis. Next base: position 31,060 of record NZ_AZDP01000064.1, on the reverse strand, counting down.
CTGTTCATCCATCAAAAACCCTCCATACATTTGATTACGAATCGATCTTCCCGGTATTGATCACCGGTTGCGACCCCCGTTCATTAATTATTGAAACCATCATGTTATTGATCAATTGCAACTTTTGGTTGTCCGTTAATTTCAAATTTGTCTCGGCACCCAACCGATCGATGGCCCCTTCCGTAATGGACACGGCCCCTTCGACAATGATCTTTCGTGCTGACAGAATCGCTTGTGACTGTTGCCGTTGCAACATCGCCGAAGCAATTTCGGTTGCGTAAGCCAAGTGCGTCAACCGAGTCTCGATAATCTTGACACCGGCCACGTTCAATCGTTCTTGCAACTCCTCGGTCAGTCGATTTGAGACATCGGTCGGATTACTCCGTAGCGTCAATTCTTTCCCATCGCCAAAATTATCATAGGCATATTCGGAAGCCACGTGACGAATAGCGGATTCCGTTTGGATCTCTACGAACTGTTCGTAGTCTTCCACCGAGAACAACGCCTTGCTGGTGTCGACGACCTTGAAAACGATAACCGCTGCGATTTCCACAGGATTCCCTTGGAGATCGTTGACCTTCAAGATGGCACTGTTAAAGTTACGCACTCGTAATGACACCGTCGACTTATTTGTCAGCGGCACCGTCAAGTAAAGCCCGGCCTCGCGAATCGTCCCAATGTACCGACCAAAGAACGTCAGCACTTTAGACTGATTGGGACTGATAATGGTCAGACTGCTAGCGGCCAAAACGGCCACGACGATCACCAAGCCACCCAACACGACCATTGTACCGGTCGCCAGTAAAAAGCCGCCCCCGATGATCAGTGCTAAAACAATGACTAATCCCAGGTACCCGTTGATATGAAAAACATTCTTTTCTTGCATATCACTCACTCCATTCCCTTAGATTTAAAAACTGTTGGTTGATTGCTTTGGTAGCAAGTCAACTATATGTATACTGCGGTTGCCATAACAAACGTTGAAAGACCTCCTCCAGCCCCATATCTGGTAACTGGATTAGCTACTTCCATGCCCTTTGCGTTACATCAGCACGTGCAACCCTCACCAATAAATCTCAACCGACATTAGATGTATGTATATACCAAGCAGATTGGTAACTAGTTAACTGTCCTTACTTGAGAAGTTTCACTAACTGCCGCCACCTTCATTATACCCGACCAACGATAAAAACCCTAAGTATCTACTAGAATTATCGTTTCAACCGATTAGGGGCACGAGCAGACCGCCTACTGTAGCATTAGTTGTGCCGCTCAACTCTTACGTTTGTAACTAGCAAGAAGCCATCTATCAACATTTATAACTCACAGTTAGCCAGTACCCACTTATTATCCACAATCGCATTAAGTAGATGATCAGACACGTCTTACTAAAGGGGAAATGGTGTAGCATGTTTCAGGAGGCCAGGGACGGAGCCAGCCGTGGTAATTGTGTTGGCTGGCAGCCTTTGCTAGCCTACACAAAGACACGTGCTTTTCGTGGCTTCAAATCGAGCAAGAAGCCCGCTTCTCAGGCTGAAGCGTCCCCACAGCAGGTGTAGTCCCTGGTAGCCGGAGTGCGGAATCTGCTTTAATCTGCTTTAAACCGCTTTAAACTAATCTACTAAAAAAAGCGTCATCCCCAAAAAGGAATAACGCCATGCTTCAGTTCGTGCTTAGTCCTCTTGAACGTCGACGAACCATGCAGCATCTACATCGCTACCGTTTAAAGCATCGAAATCGTTGGCTAATGCCGGGTTAACGGCCGCAACCTTACCAGAAACTGGACTAGGAATGTCCGAAACCGCCTTGTCAGCTTCAACGCTCAACAGGTTTTCACCCTTCTTCACGTCGTCGCCAACTTCTGGCAATTTAGCAAACTTAATCGTTCCCAGTTCGTCTTGACCCTCGGTCGTTAAACCAATTCGCGTACCGTCGTTAACAGCTTTAGTCCAGAAATACTTTACCATTTCACTCATGTGTAAATAGTCTCCTTCTACTTAAACGATTCGTTACGACTAAACATGTAACTCTTATAATGATACCTCATTGACATGATTAAACCAATCCCTATCAGGTTCCCAATCAACGCGGACCCCCCTTGACTAACAAACGGTAACGGAATCCCCGTCAGTGGCAAGAGACCAATGCTCATCCCAATGTTTTCGAACACGTGGAAGAGAATCATCATGATGACCCCGGTCGAGATGTAGGCGTAGAACACGTTCTTCGTATCAAACGTTACCCGAATCATTTGGTAGATCAACAGGAAGTACAGGAAGATCAAGATACATCCGCCGATGAAGCCGAAGTTTTCCCCGATAACGGAGAAGACCATATCGGACTCACGGACGGGCACATACACATGGGACACGTTGAAGCCGGTTCCGAAGATACCACCGGACCCAACGGCCTTCATGCTTTGCCAGAGTTGATACCCGGAGTTTGACGTATCGGATGAAGGATGTAACCAGTTGTCGACCCGGGAAAATTGGTAAGCCTGAAAGCCGACACGTTCCAAGATTTTGCGACCCCAGTCAGTGGTGACAAACGTCAATGCGGTCCCCCCAACAACGGCAACCGTCCCAAAGGCTGGTGCAATAATTTTCCAGGTGATTCCTGACACTAGTAAGACCCCACCCACGATGGCAAAGAACACCAACATGGTTCCGAAGTCATTTTGTGCCTTCAGCAACACGGCGACCGGTAACGTCCACAGAATCAATTTGCCAATCAGCACCCAATCCGTCCGCACCGTATGCAGGGGATTCGCGTTGTTGTGTTCCGTCACGACCCGGGCCAACATCAAGATGAAGGCGGGCTTCATGACTTCTGAGGGTTGAAAGGTCAGTGAGCCAATGGCAAACCAACTTCTCGCCCCGGTATTTTGGTAGTAAACCCGGCTATAGAAGACTAACACGGCTACCAACAGGAAGATTCCCAGCCAGTAAAGCACCGGTGCCACCTTCCACAGTTGCTCTGAATCAAATTGCATAATAATCACGATGGCGACCGTCCCGATGATGTACCACATCAATTGGGAAACCACGGCCGACGTAATGCTGGTGGCACTACTATCGTGGGTCGCCGCCACGTAGATTGATGCTAGCCCAATCAGCGCTAACATCAGGACACAGAAGATAATTCCCCAATCGATCCGGGAATCAGGCTCGCTTCGTTGTTCCGTCGCATTCTTTGCCACAATGATTGCTCCTTAATTCAAAATAGATTGTTTCCTTAGTGACTTTCCCTAAGTTGACCAGCGCTAAAGCCCTACCGCCAACCCGGCAGTCACCAAGACGACTAGCCGACCACGCCATTATCCAGTGGTCAAGCCCGTCTCGTCGTCCACGCACATTGTAAGTATAAAGGCCGAAGTGTACGATAACGTCACACTCCGGCCAACTTTACTAAAATTTATTAACCGCGATGCAGGTGGTAGTCCCGCAACAGGAGTTCGACACCTTCGTCGACCGTTTTTACACGGTAAACGTCGCCGTCATTCAATTGGGCTTCGAAACGGTCATCCATTGGGGTAACTGTCCCGATGGTTTCATCGCCAATCTTTAACACGGACATCGTGCCACCGTCCGGCAGTTTTTGGTCGTCAACGGTAACTTCTACAGACTTTTCTCGTTTGCTCATGCCAACTCTCCTTTACTTGATGGGGGGTTCTTGATCCAATTTCATGGCTTCACGGTATTCTTTCTCCGCTGCCACGTTACGCTTCAGGGTGAAATGATCCGGTACTGGGTCCACGCCGCCCCGAACGAACGGCTGACACCGTAAAATACGCGCAATGCCCATGAGGCTTCCCTTGAATGCGCCATGCTTCTCTAGCGCCTGCAACATATAGGTTGAGCAGGTCGGATAGTACCGACAGGTCGGTGGAAATAACGGCGAAATAAACCGCTGATATCCCCGCACCAAGAAGCTTAGTAGGTGACGCATCGCCAGTCCCCCTTTAATGACTCACTAGTCGTTGTTTTCCTTAGCCGTCTTCGTATCCATGTGTTCCAGCAGAACGCCGGCACCCTTAGCCACATTGTCCAGTGGGTCTTCGGAAATGATGACGGGAACGGTCAACCGTTCTGAGAACAGCTTGTCGATACCGTCCAACAAAGCACCCCCGCCAGTCAGCATGATGCCCCGATCGATGATGTCAGCGGCCAGTTCTGGTGGTGTCGTTTCCAAGACAGCCATTGCTGCGGAAACGATTTGTTCAACGGAGTCATGAATAGCTTCTTCAACCTCAGCGGCGGTAATCGTCACTTCGGTAGGCATCCCACTAACGGAATCCCGGCCACGTACCGCCATGGTCTTTTCTTCATTGCCAGGTTCTGGGTAAGCTGTCCCAATCTTGATCTTGATGGTTTCAGCGGTCCGTTCCCCAATAATCAGATTGTGGTTACGCTTAACGTAATTGACGATCTCAGAGTTCATCCGATCACCGGCAACGCGAATTGAGCGGCTAGCCACAATGTCACCCAGAGAAAGGATGGCAATGTCACTAGTTCCCCCACCCATATCAATGACCATGTTACCACTAGGCTTGAAGATATCCATCCCAGCACCCAACGCAGCGACCTTAGGTTCAGCTTCCAAGTAAACCTTGGCGCCACCAGATTTTTCAGCAGCCTGAATGATGGCCTTGCGTTCGATTTCCGTGATGTTCGTGGGTGCACAGATCATAATGTTAGGCTTGGATAAGAAACCTTTGACACTAAGTTTGTTAATGAAGTAGGAGAGCATGGCTTCGGTAATATCGAAATCAGAAATGACCCCGTCCTTAAGGGGACGAATGGCCCGAATGTTACCTGGTGTCCGTCCAACCATTCGGTAAGCTTCTGAGCCCACCGCTAATACCTTATCCGTCTTGGTATCGATTGCCACAACGGACGGTTCGTTTAATACAATACCCTTACCGACCACGTAGATTAAAACGTTCGCGGTCCCTAGGTCAATTCCAATGTCTTTCGCCATACTTATGCGTCCTCCTGATTTTTAATGCCAATTTTCAACATTTCATTATACCATAATCCTTGCGAACACTAAATGATTTCTCGGGGAATGTTCGGTTAAGCCCCTTTGTTACCGTTTTCTTGGGTTATATAAAACGGCCGCACTCCGGCTGCCAGGGGTTCCGCCTGCCATGGGGAACGTCTCCAGCCTAGGGACCGGGCTTCCGCCTCGCTTTGAAGCCGTGAAAACCACACATCTCCAAAGTCGTCCCACGATGTAAGCCGGGAAAGAACCCCGCCTAACATCGTCGACACGGCTGGCTACACCCCTGGCCTCCTCCGGCTCAGATTGACCACTAACAGTATAGCCGTCGAGATCAGAAGACCAACAGCATTAGCTTATATTTGGGATAAAATTCTCAACTAAGAAAAAATCTCGTCAAAATGAGTTGAAGCAGATCCTCCGTTCAACAATAAATTGATGACGACATAGCCTACCGCAGACACAATTTAAAGTTCAGCGTTTCTCGTCATTCAACTACGATTGCAAGAAAAACCAGTTTAAGTCGGAGGAGGTCAGGGACGGAGCCAGCCGTGATAATGGCATGGGCGACTTTGAAGACACACGATTTTTGTGTGGCTTCAAAGCGAGTGAGAAGCCCGTCCTTCGGCTGAAGCGTCCCCACAGCAGGCGTCATCTCTGACCGACCAGTTAGCTCCCCCATTTCACCTAACAAAAACAAAAAGGCGGCAAACACTGCCACCTCATGATTACTTAATTATTAACGTGGGTATTCTTCAACACAACAGTATCATCGTCAGGAACATCGATCCGCTTAACCTCAGCCCCCAGCGCACTCAACTTCTTGTGGAAGTCGTAGTAGCCGCGATCCAAGTACTTCAGGTTCGTGACCTGCGTGTAGCCATCGGCAACTAGGCCAGCGAGAACCAGAGCAGCTGCGGCACGTAAGTCCGTGGCGGCCACTTCGGCACCGTTGAAATCAGTTGGGCCATGCATCACGACCGTGCGACCATTGATTTGGAATTGCGCGTTCATCCGGCGTAATTCTTCCAAATGCATGAAGCGGTTTTCAAATACCGTTTCGGTCATGGTACTCGTACCTTCAGCGGCCAGTTGTAGAATGGTCATCTGTGGCTGCATGTCGGTTGGGAAGCCCGGATATGGCAACGTCTTCACGTCCGTTGGCTTGAGCTTGTCTGGTCCGATAACACGGATACCAGCAGGTTCTTCCGTAACTTGGACGCCCATTTCTTGCATTTTTGAAATTAAAGGTTTGTTATGTTCAACGATACCATCCTTAATCAACACGTTCCCGTGTGTCAAGGCAGCACCGACCATGAACGTCCCGGCTTCAATTCGGTCTTGGACTACGCTGTGTTCGGCACCGTGCATCTTTTCGACCCCATCGATCCGTAACGTTTCGGTCCCCGCACCGCGGACCCGGCCGCCCATCTTGTTTAAGACATTTGCCAAGTCAACGATTTCGGGTTCGCGGGCAACATTATCGATCACGGTTGTCCCGTTTGCCAAACAAGCGGCCATCATAATGTTCTGGGTGGCCCCTACGCTTGGAAAATCTAAGTAAATGTGACTACCTTGTAGCCGATCGGCAAAGGCTTCGATGTACCCATCATGTTGTTCGATTCGGGCGCCCAAAGCTTCGAGGCCCTTTAAATGTAAATCAATTGGTCGCGTACCGATTGCACAACCACCAGGTAACGCTACCCGGGCATGGCCGAGACGAGCCAACAGTGGCCCCATGACGACGATAGAAGCCCGCATCTTGGAGACATATTCGAACGGCGCTTCACTGGAAACTTGCTTCGTCGCGTCGATCGTCACTTCCCGCTTGGCTTCGTCAAAATCAACGCGCAAGTTCAGGAAACGGAGAACCTTATTCATTGTATAAACATCAGACAAAACTGGAACATTTGCTAAATGAGTGAGTCCGTCTTGAGCCAGAATGGACGCTGCTAAGATTGGCAATACGGCATTCTTGGCCCCTTCAATGTGGACCACACCAGATAAGCGGTTCCCACCATGAACGACAATTTTTTCCATGGGATACCTCCAAAGATTTTTATAGGCCAATCACAACAGATAGCCTAGATTACGAACGTTATTGATGAAGTCCAAAAAGAATGAGCTACAAGCAAAGCCAACCGCAACCGCTAACATCACAATCAAGACGCGCGATTGGCGAGGGTAAAACGTCATTAATCGCTCAATGTGCAACGCCGAAATCGCCCAAAAAGCTAACGCGATAAAGGACAAGTGACTGATGATCGTTAATATGGCCTGTAACCCAATGAGTTTCATTACCTCAATCCTTCCTAAACATTCTCACTAACTATAGCATAATTTTTCGTGTGTGTCCCTGAGATTCCTTTAAAATCGGCATTTGTAATATTACAAATATTTTTATTAACCACGTTAACCGAACGAACCTGATACCAGGGTATCAAAAAAGCGAGCACTCCGCAATGGAAGTGCCCGCTTAAAGCGAACCAAAAATGGTTTACACAATATTTAATGATTAGCAACGTTAATCCGGTTGATGGCACGCCGCAAAGCGACTTCAGCCCGCGCTAAAGTATCTGGATCATGAGACTCTTGTGCCTTCTTGATCGTTTCTTCAGCCCGTTGACGTGCACTCTGCGCCCGATCAACATCAATATCGTCTTGACGTTCCGCACTGTCCGCAACAATGGTCGCCACATTGTCGGAGAACTCAATGAAACCACCGTTAACGGCAATTTCGTCTTCGTGATCGCCTAATTTTACCCGCGTCTCATCAACTTCGAGTGAAGCGATGAGCGGCACGTGATTCGGCATGATCCCTAATTCACCAATTGTCGTTTTGACAACCAGTAAATCACTGTCTCCTTCATAGACGCGACCATCAGGGGTAACGATACTAACAGATAACACTGATTGATTATCAGCCAATTAGAATCCCTCCCTACTTGTCGGCAACGGCAGCGTTCATTTTCTTCGCTTTCTCAACGGCGTCTTCGATAGCGCCACAGTTCCGGAAGGCATCTTCTGGTAGGTCGTCATACTTCCCATCGAGGATTTCCTTGAAACTCCGGATCGTATCTTCCAACTTAACGTACTTCCCGTCCATACCCGTAAATTGCGAAGCAACGGAGAATGGTTGTGACAGGAAGAATTGAATCCGCCGAGCACGGTTAACAATCGTCTGTTCTTCATCGGACAGTTCATCCATCCCCAAAATAGAGATGATGTCTTGCAATTCATGGTACCGTTGTAAGACGTGTTGAACTTCCGTGGCAACATCGTAGTGCTCTTGACCGATGATTTCAGGGGCCAAGGCAGTTGACGTTGAAGCCAGTGGATCCACGGCTGGGTAAATCCCTTGTTGCGTCAAAGAACGTTCCAAGTTAGTCGTCGCATCCAAATGGGCGAAGGTCGTGGCAGGAGCAGGGTCGGTATAGTCATCGGCAGGCACGTAAACGGCTTGGATCGAGGTGATAGACCCCTTCTTCGTCGACGTGATCCGTTCCTGTAACTGACCCATTTCAGTAGCCAACGTTGGTTGGTAACCAACGGCTGAAGGAATCCGCCCTAACAGAGCAGAAACTTCAGAACCGGCTTGCGTGAACCGGAAAATGTTATCGATGAACAACAGAACGTCTTGGCCCTTAACGTCACGGAAGTATTCCGCAATCGTCAAACCAGTCAAGGCAACCCGCATCCGGGCACCAGGAGGTTCGTTCATTTGACCATAAACCATGGCCGTCTGCTTCAGAACCCCGGACCCCTTCATTTCCCAGTACATATCGTTACCTTCACGGGTCCGTTCACCAACACCGGTGAAGACGGAAATCCCGTTATGGCCTTGAGCAATGTTATGAATTAATTCTTGAATTAAAACGGTCTTACCAACACCGGCACCACCGAACAACCCAATCTTCCCACCACGAACGTAAGGTTCGAGCAAGTCAATAACCTTGATCCCAGTTTCCAGGATTTCAGTCGTAGGGTTTAATTCGTCATACTTAGGTGCATCACGGTGAATTGGCATCCGTTCTGCGTCTGGTCCAAATTCGGCACCGCCGTCAATGGGATTCCCGAGAACGTTAAATACCCGACCAAGTGTGTCGTCACCAACAGGAACAGAAATAGAAGCACCAGTGTTTTCTACTTCCAATCCCCGGCGAAGACCATCGGTACCGTCCATGGCAATGGTCCGCATAACCCCGTCACCTAATTCCAAGGCAACTTCGGTTACAAGGATACTACCATCATCTTTTTTGATGTTAAGGGCAGTGTTGATATCAGGTAATTCATCGTTCAGCGGGAATTCAACGTCAACAACAGGTCCGATAACTTGAACAATTTTACCAGCACTCATTATTCGTTAATTCCTCCCGTAATTAGTTATTTAAGGCTTCCTGCCCACCGGTAATTTCGGTGATTTCAGTCGTGATCGCTGCTTGACGCGCACGGTTATAGTGCAGCTGCAGGGTCGCAATTAAATCATCGGCATTATCAGTAGCAGACTGCATCGCATTGGTACTTGATGCATGTTCGGCCGTCTTTGCGTCCAAAATCGCACCGTAAACTAAGCTTTCTGCGTATTGTGGCAGGACGACCTGCAGCACACCCTCTTCAGAAGGTTCTGTGTCGTACTCAGCCGTCAACGGTGTCGTTTTCGTATCGTTTGCCGCATCAGAAGACAGGGCTTCCCCATCGACTGGCAACATTTTTTCAGCCCGAAAACGGGATGAGATCCGGTTTACAAAGTGATTGTAGCATACGAAGAGTTCATCGAAGACCTCGTTGTTGAACATCGTGGTAACCGTCTTAACGATTTCCCGAACTTCATTGAATTCAGGAACGTCGCTGACGCCACGGTATTCATAAGCTACGTTAACGCCACGGTGCTTGTAAAAGTCAGCACCAGTGCCCCCAACGGCTAACACCATGTAGTCGTCAGGATTTGGCGTCCGTTCTTTAATGAACGCATTGGCATCCCGTAAAACGCTGCTATTGTAGCTCCCAACCATTCCACGATCGGAGGTGATCACTAAATATGCGGTTTTCTTTACTGGACGGTTCGACTGCAGGCTACTTGAGGAATTATCCAACAGATGAGACTGCGAAAGATGCATGACGACAGCCTTAACCTTAGAAACATAGTCTTGGTAGCCGACTGCTTGTTTCTGAATCTTATTTAACTTCGCCGTCGAGACCATGTGCATCGCCGCCGTAATTTGACGGGTCGCCTTCGTGGACGTAATTCGACGTTGAACGTCATGAATTGATTCAGCCATTATTTCTCACCATCCTTCCTTCAAGTACTCTTAATCAGCCGAGTTGGCCGCCGTATCATCTGCTTTGGCAGTCGGCTGGAAAGTCGTATCGAATTCAGCAATGGCGTCTTCCAGAGAGTTACCCTCAGGTAAGTTCCCGGTCGTCGTGATCGTGTCTTCAAGGTCTTGGTGACTAGCGTCCATGTAATCAAACAGTTCGTTTTGGTAACGTAAGACGTCAGCCACTTCAAGCTTGTCCAAATGACCATGAGTCAGTGCAAACAAGATAATAACTTCCTTGGCAACCGGAACGGATTCGTGCAAGCCTTGCTTTAAGACTTCCACGGTCCGGGCACCACGGTCTAATCGTGCCTTAGTAGCGGCATCCAAGTCAGAACCGAATTGGGCAAAGGATTCCAGTTCACGGTAGGCAGATAAGTCCAACCGCAACGTCCCAGCAACCTTCTTCATGGCTTTGATTTGAGCGTCCCCACCAACCCGAGACACAGAAGTCCCGGCATCCATGGCTGGTCGAATACCTGAATAGAAGGAATCACTGTTCAGGAAGATTTGACCATCGGTGATGGAAATAACGTTGGTTGGAATATAAGCAGAAACGTCACCGGCCTTGGTTTCGATGACAGGCAAAGCCGTCATTGAACCGCCACCAAGCTTATCGCTTAACTTAGCTGCCCGTTCCAACAAACGAGAGTGGGTGTAGAAAATGTCACCAGGGTAAGCTTCACGACCTGGTGCACGCCGCAGAATCAATGAAAGTTCACGGTAAGCATCGGCTTGCTTGGTTAAATCATCGTAGACAATCAACACGTGCTTACCGTTGTTCATGAACTCTTCACCCATCGCTGCACCGGCATATGGTGCCACGTACAGCATAGGTGCTGGTTCAGAAGGACTCGCCGTAACGACGATTGTGTAGTCCATTGCGCCGTATTGTTCCAGCGTCGCCACTTGTGCACGAACCGTAGAAGCCTTCTGACCAATGGCAACGTAAATACAGATCATGTCTTGACCCTTTTGGTTAATGATCGTGTCAATGGCAATGGAGGACTTCCCAGTCTTCCGGTCACCAATGGTCAATTCACGTTGGCCACGACCAATTGGAACCAAAGCATCGATGGCCTTGATCCCGGTTTGTAGAGGTTCACTAACCCCTTGCCGGTCCATAACACCAGGTGCTTTATGTTCGATAGGACGCGTCTTGTCTGTGGAAATGTCCCCTTTACCGTCAATTGGTTGACCCAATGGGTTAAGAACCCGGCCAATTAATTGCTCGCCAACGGGAACTTCCATGATTCGGCCAGTCCGCTTAACGGTATCGCCTTCAGTGATTCCAGTGAAATCACCCAAGATAACAATACCAACGTCACTGGCTTCGAGGTTTTGGACCATCCCATAAACCCCGTTATCAAACAACAGTAACTCACCTTGTAACGCATTGTTCAGACCGTGGGCCCGAGCGACACCGTCACCAACGTAAGTAACCGTACCAGTTTCTTCAACTGAGATTTCATCTTGATAGCTTTCTAATTGTTGTTTAATTAGAGCACTGATTTCCTCAGCTTTAATGCTCATGAAAGTTTCACCTCTTTATCACCGAATTCGTTATGCTAGCAGTTGCTGCCGTAAACGATTAATTTTAGTTCGTAAGCTACCGTCAAGAACCGTATCAGCAGCCTTAACGATGACGCCACCAATCACAGCGGGGTCAACCCGACTGCTCAAAATGACCTTTTCGGCACCCACTCGCTTAGCGTAAGCCGTCTCAATCTGTGACTTTTGGTCATCAGATAAGGCTACTGCCGTCGTCACTTGTGCGTAAACCGTGTGATGTAATTCATCGTATAGGACCTGGAATTGATCGATAATATCGACCAAATTTTCCACGCGACCGTAGTCGTAGACCATTTGAATCAGGTTCTTGATATACGGTGATGCTTGCTTCAACAGTGGTTGAAGTAACGCTTCGCGATCAGCAACCTGCAGGCTAGCGTCTGAGAGCATCGTGCTCAATTTTGGGTTGTCCTGGAAGATACGCCGAAGTTCTTGTAGCTCTGTGTAGCCTGACTCCAGTTGGTCTTTTTCGGACAACAAATCAAATAATGCTTTAGAGTAGCGCTTGGCTACCGTTGCCCTATTAAGACTCATGTTGCTTCCCCAACCCTTCGATATAAGAATCAATTAACGCCTTTTGATCGTCAGCCTTCAATTCTCGTTGAATGATCTTGGAAGCAATCTCAATAGATAAATCCGCCACATCGTTACGGGCATCGGACAGAGCGTCTTGACGTTCTTGTTCAATATCCTTTTGGGCATTTTGCTTCATCGTCTGAACGTCCGCTTGTGCTTGCGTCACGATTTGTTCGCGTTGCTGTTGACCATTGGACTTGGCATCGCTCACAATCGTTTGGGCTTCAGAACGAGAATTTGCCAAGGCTGCTTGGCGTTTTTCAACCAAGCTAGCGGCATCGGTACGGGACTTTTCTGCTGAGTCAATATCATTACTGATCTTATCAGCCCGGTCCTGCATCATCTTCGTCACTGGACCCCATGCAAAGATCTTAATGATCCACATTAAAAGTACGAAACTAATAATATAGAAAAGCGAATCTCCAAAGTAAAGCGTCTGACCAACTACTAAATGTGAGAGCATCTATTGACACCTCCTTTTGCTATCAGATATTTACAAATTTTACCGGTTGTTCGTTGTAACTACTTGTTCATAACCATCAAAGCAACAACGAAGGAAATGATAGGCATGGCTTCAACCAGCCCAACACCAATAAACATGTTCGTCCGTAATTGACCTGATAATTCAGGTTGACGAACCATACCTTCTAGCATCTTGGAAATAACGATACCATCACCGATACCCCCACCAATGGCGGCACCAAACATAGCAATACCAGCTGCAATAGCTCCCATAATCTGTGTTTCCTCCTTAAATTAGATAAAACTTATTCCTCGAGTTCTAGCTTTTGAGAAATATAAACTGATGACAACGTAACGAAAACGAACGCTTGGATAGCCCCTAAGAACGCGGAGAACCCTTGCCAAGCCATTTCGATTGGCAATGCAATAATCATCGTTACAATACCGTGTGAAACTGCCAGATCCCAGATTACTCCTAATAGCATTTCACCAGAGAAGATAACCCCGAAAATACGAAGACCCAACGTCAAGAAGTTCGTGAATTCCTCAAAAATACTGATCGGAAGCCAGAACACAAAGGGTTTCATGTAGTTTGCAAAGTGCGCTTTGTAACCTAATTTCCAAACACCAGCGAATTGGGCAATCATCATCGTCATCAACGAGAACGTCAACGTCGCGATAGGATCTGAAGTTGGACTACGCATAATCGTTGCCCCACTTCGGGTCGCCACCTGGATAAACAACCCAATTTCGTTAGAAAGAAAGAGAAACAGGAACAGAGTGAACCCCCACAAACCGAACTTACCGACATCGCCGGCAGGAATGGATCCCTTCAAAATTCCGTTGGTAAAATCAATCAACCATTCCAAGAAGTTTTGCCCCTTGGTCGGCTTCATGGCCAATTTCCTAGAAGTGAAAAAAACGACTGCTATCACCAGCAGGAAAACAACCAAACCGGATACAACGTTAGCAGTACTAAATGTCAGTCCCAAGAACTGGAAGGTTGAAACTGGATCATCACTCACCGAATATCACCTCTTTTCAACACTATATGGACGCAATTCCTAAGGTAAACCCCCTCATGCAAGCGGTTCTCTCACGAAATGCGGAATAGCGAACGAAGCGAGCGCTCCATTCAAATACACTGGAAATGATACCACCAATCCTAATAAAAAACAAAACAATTTTTCACAGGCTAAACATTCCCGACTAGTCGGGTAAAATTCAGGCCCTAAAAGGGTAGTTAGCGTTTTCACAGTCTATTTGCGTGCGCAATGGCCCCGCTAAAAAACTGACCTCAATCATTAAAAAAGTGACCTTACTGAAACAAAGAAGAGACTCGGCCTCATTAGCCGAATCTCTTTAAAGTTTACTTCGTCCCAAACAGCCGGTCACCGGCATCGCCGAGACCAGGCACAATGTAGCCATCTTCGTTCAGGTGGTCATCAAGCGCCGCCGTATAAATGTCAACGTCCGGGTGCTTCTCGCGCAGGGCTTTGACCCCTTCAGGAGCGGATACCAAGCAAACAAACTTAATGTTGCTAGCGCCACGCTTCTTCAGTGCGTCAATCGCCATGATAGCAGAGCCACCGGTTGCTAACATTGGGTCCACAACAAAGACTTGTCGTTGATCAATGTCAGACGGCAACTTAACGAAATATTCATGAGGCTGGAGTGTTTCTTCGTCCCGGTACATCCCAATGTGACCTACCTTAGCAGCAGGGATCAACTCAAGGATACCGTCGACCATCCCGATCCCAGCACGCAGAATCGGCACAATGGCCACTTTCTTACCGGAAAGCTCTTTGGCCGTCATCTTAGCCACTGGCGTCTCGATCTTCTTATCTTGTAGCGGCATATCACGTGAAACCTCATATGCCATTAAAGTCGAGATTTCGTTGACTACCTCCCGAAAGCTGCGGGTCCCACAGTCTTTGTTCCGGATAATCGTCAGTTTGTGTTGAATCAACGGGTGGTCAAGTACTTGAAACTTCCCCATGAATAAACGCTCCTTTATGATTTCTTACAATTGTACCATTATCTACGCTACCAAAACGGACAAATTTTAAATGAAAACGTTTTTTCTAAAACTTTTTTCTAGGGTAAGGCATTTAACGGGTGGGCACTGGTTAATGCATGAACGCGTTGCCGCACATCGGCCAAGACTTGTTCGTCGTCAGGGTGCGTAATCGTCTGCACAATCAGTCGAGCCACTTCCCGTGATTCATCGGCATTGAAGCCGCGGGTGGTGATGGCTGGCGTCCCAATTCGAATCCCAGACGTCTTGAACGGACTCAATTTTTCATTCGGAATGGCTTCCTTGTTGGTCGTGATCATGACGCTATCCAACAAGTCCTGCGCCTGCTTCCCATTGAGGGTCGTTGCCGACAGATCGAGGGTCATCAAGTGATTGTCCGTCCCGCCAGAAATCACACGTACGGCCGGTAACTTGGTAAACTCATCGGCCATGGCATGAGCGTTCACGATGATCTGCTTAGCGTAGTCCTTGAATTCCGGTTGTAGGTCTTCGAAAAATGCTGCTGCCTTACCGGCAATCACGTGTTCTAATGGACCACCCTGGGTGCCGGGGAACACAGCCGAGTTAATGCGTTTGGCATTCTCTTCTTGGGAAAGAATCAAGCCGCCGCGTGGTCCCCGCAACGTCTTATGCGTGGTTGTCGTCACTACGTCAGCAATTCCCACTGGACTAGGATGTAAGCCCGTGGCGACCAGACCGGCAATGTGGGCCATGTCAACCATCAAGTAGGCCCCAACTTCATCCGCAATTTTACGAAAGGCGTTCCAGTCAATGAACCGGGAGTACGCGGAAGCCCCAGCAACGATCATCTGCGGCTTGACCTTCTGAGCCACCTCGCGAATCATGTCGTAGTCCAAGAGTTCCGTTTCGGGATTCAACGCATAACTATAGGCGTTGTAGATCTTACCAGAGAAGTTGACCTTGGCACCGTGGGTCAAATGACCACCGGCATCAAGCCCCATCCCCAAAATCGTGTCGCCAGGCTTCAAAAATGCCGCATAGACGGCTTGATTGGCCTGCGACCCGGAGTGGGGTTGGACATTCGCATATTCAGCGTGAAACAGCTTCTTAGCCCGGTCAATGGCAAGTTGCTCTACCACGTCAATGTATTGGGTACCCCCATAGTATCGTTTACCCGGATAACCTTCAGCATACTTATTCGTCAACACGGACCCTTGTGCTGTCCGTACGGCTTCGCTCACAATGTTTTCGGAAGCAATCAATTCAATCGTATCTTCTTGTCGTTGCTCTTCCTTAGCAATGGCGCCCCATAATTCTGGATCTTTTTCTTTAAAATTCACTGGCAATCCCTCCTGAACTGTAATTAGTTTCATTCTACCAAATTTTCTCGCACCGTGGGGCCATGAGGGCTTATTTATCTTTTTATAGCGGGCGTTGTGGTATGCGCCCCTACAAACTCCCCTGCCCCTTGATGAAATTAGTTGCCAGGGATGGTGTAGATTGACCGTACTCCGGCTGCCAGGGATTCCGCCTGCTGTGGGGACGCTTCAGACTGGAAGAACACCAGTCTTCTCGCTCGCTTTTAAGCCACGAAGAGCCCGTGTCTTAAAAGTCGCCCATCTTGTTAGCTAGCCAGCGGCCAGCTAACAAGATTACCACGGCCGGCTACATCCCTGGCCTCCTCCGGCTCAGATTGTACTTCCACAAAACAACAGTTTAGAATCTCTAACTGAACTCATAACAATATCGTCTGACCCACAAGTATTCAACGATAAAAGAGCTATACCCTCGCTAGTCAGAATTTCTGTTAGTTTGTGGGGACAGTCACTTCACCGTTAATTTCTTGCACAACCTATATTTCAGTTCCGGTCGATAACAATAACTTCTCCTAGCCATCCGGTGACGATGACCTTCTGACAACCA
>NZ_AZDP01000064.1:0-14177 GCF_001435525.1 Levilactobacillus koreensis JCM 16448 | reverse complement strand
CTCCTACTCGTAGTGGCAACATCATCGGGTAATTGACGGCTACCCGTTTAACTGCCGGGTTTACCCAGCAGTTGTTAACTTCTTAATCTTTGGATATTTGACACCGTTTAACCAGTCTTGCCCAAGCATCGAGATATTCATAGCGCCTAATCGGTCATCATTACACCGATACTGGCATTGGGCACACCAATATTCGTGAGTTTTGTGATGGCGATTAGTCTTCTCAACTACCCCACACTTGGGGCATCTCTGAGAGGTGAAGGCTGAATTCACTTTCACAACGGCACTTTGAATAGCCTGAGCCTTGTACGTTAAGAAAGATTCTAGTTGGAAAAAGGACCAAGAACGATGGCTATTACGCAAGGACTTAGGCAAATCATCAGTGTTGAAGGTCACGTTGGTTAAGTCTTCCAAAACGAAAAGCGTATGCGAACCATATGCCGTAACGAGTGTCTTAGCTAGCCGATGATTCACATCGGTCATCCAGCGGTTCTCTCGTCGAGCTAGTTGCTTCAGCCTTTTCCTGGCAGACTTGGACCCTTTACCTTGCAGTTGTCGACGAATTTCTAAGAACTTTTTTCGCTTACGTAGAATCTTATGACCATCAAAGAACAACGTTTTTCCTTCACTATCAAAGACAGTTGCCAGGAAACGTAATCCACGATCAATCCCTACAATTTTGGGATTATCCTTAGTATCGAAATCACTAACTTCTTTCGTGATACCGATATGCAGAAACCACTTACCTTGACTGTGGACCAACTTGGCAGTCCCTAGCTTCCAGTCCTCGGCAAAGTATTTCTCAAAACCTTTGTTGGTAAACCCTAGCTTAGTCCGCTTATCTAGAGTGGTTATTGAGATTTGTTGCATCTTATCTACTAAAGAATAGTTACTCTGACGAACCAAGTCTGCTTGTGGTCGGCGAAACTGGATAGGTTGTACCAACCAAGTCAAATCTTTTGGAATCTGAATCCACTTATTTTCTTCGTTCTTGTAGTGGTAAGGATGTTGCTTCATCTGTTCTCGAACAGTCTTATACCGAGCCACTACTGTCCGAAAGACTGACTGAATCATCTGGCTATTGAGCGGTGATTCCTGCCTGAATTGTTTATACAGCTGGTGATTGATTTTTAACCAGCTTAACTGGAATACATGATCAAAAATCCATTGACTAACAACATTGGCTAACCGTTGATATTCCTGGCTCATCGCTAGAAATTGTTCTGCTTGATCAGTGTCTGGATAGAGTCTCATCTTGATTGTTCGCCCTAATTTAGCCAATGGATACCTCCCCTGTAGATTGGATTAAGTATATCATATTCAGACTCCAAGGGGAACGTACGTTTTAAAAAAGAAAATTAAGTTCTGGCATTCATCCCGCGATTAAAATCGCAGGTTTTCTGCTTAGCTTTTAATAAAGTGAAGAAACTCTAAGCCAATCAACATACACAGTTGCTATCAATTTCCCTATTAGAAAAAGCACGTCAGCCCTAACGACCAACGTGCCCATTTACTTACTTTTCGAAATGTTGTTGCCCAGCAGACTTGTTCAGACGGTTCATGTACGCTGCACCTAAGCCCTCGGCCGCAAAGCCTTGTGCCAGAATGCCCGTTACGGGTGACTCCAGGTCAAAATGACGGAGACCCGCAAACAGCCGGTGACTGGCACTGGCCATGTCAGCCCCTAGCGAAAAGGCTTCCGTGTTAGCCGGCAACTGGTTGGCCTTCAGAATGTGGTCTAACGCCATGACCCCAATCGTACCATCCTGTTGCGCTGCCCACGCCAATGCCGCTGGCCAGTCGGCTTCGTTGTCGACAATCGTGACCTGCGCGTTTGGCGCATAATGTTTGTACTTCATCCCGGGTGCCTTGGGAATCTCACCCTTGCCGACCTTGTGGTGGTTCGATTGAACTGTGCCGATTACGGCTTCCAGTTGTTTCTCGGTCACGCCACCCGGACGCAAGATCGTTGGAATTTCGGTCGACATATCGAGCACCGTCGATTCAACTCCGACTTGAGTTGGACCGTCATCCAAGATGCCAGCGATTTTACCGTTCAAATCATGATAGACGTGTTTCGCCAAGGTTGGACTAGGCTTACCCGACGTATTCGCAGAAGGCCCCACCAACGGCACACCAGCTGCCTTGATCAGATCCAAGGTCACCTGATTATCCGGATTACGAAAGGCCGCCGTGTTCAAGCCACCGGTGACCGCCTTCGATAATTTTCCGGGCTGTAGGGTAAAAATCAACGTTAAAGGCCCCGGCCAGAACGCCTTGATCAGCGCTTCGGCCTTGTCAGATAGTGGCTGAGCGTACTGCTTCACCGTATCCTCGCCCGTGACGTGAACGATCAGCGGGTTATCGCTGGGACGCCCCTTAGCAATGTAGACCTGTTTAACGGCCTGTTCGTTGGTGGCGTCAGCGCCTAAGCCATAGACGGTCTCGGTGGGAAAAGCCACCAATTGCCCCGCACGAATAGCGGCGGCCGCCTCATCAATTTCATTTGGTTGAAAAATCTTCGTTTCCATTAATTCCCTAATCTCCCATCCTAACTCTTCAATTGGACGCGTACCATCCGATCATGGCCGTTGATGTCCGTCTTGACCGTCACCGTAGCCCCGGGTAAGGCGGTCGCAAAAATGTCGCGCACCGCCGCGCCCTGCTGATAGCCAATTTCAGCGAAAAACTGACCAGCCGGTCGTAAGACCGTGGTCAGTTTGGCCGCAAAGCGACGATAGAACGCCAACCCGTGGTCATCCGCAAACAATGCCGAATCTGGTTCGTAACGTTTAACGGAGTCGTCCATGACGGGCAACTCCGCGCGGTCAATGTAGGGCGGGTTCGACACAACGATATCGAACCGTTGACCCTGAACCGGTTCCAACAGATCACCCACCGCAAACGTAACCGGTGCCTGTAGTCGCTGCGCATTCTGCTGCGCCACGGTAACGGCTGCCACAGAAACATCCGTCGCAGTGACTGCCCAATCCGGTCGCTCTGCCTTGATTGAAATGGCGATTGCTCCGCTACCCGTTCCCACGTCTAAGAGATCGGCTGTGGGCTTAGTGGTGCTCAATACCCATTCAACCAGCTCCTCCGTCTCTTGGCGGGGAATCAGCGTCGCCGGGGTCACCAGAAACTCTCGCCCGTAAAATGGTGCGCAACCCAAAATGTACTGGGCGGGCTCACCAGCGCAAACTCGTTTGATTTGGCTTTGATACGTCGCCGCCAACTCGGCAGGCACAGCATCGCGGTAATGCTGGATCAACGTGGTAAACGTCCACTGCCGCCCCTCCAGTAGCAAATACTGTGCCGCACTGGTATCCTGACCAGCCGCCTGCAGTTGTTGCTCAGCCGCCTTTAACAGCTGAAAAAAAGTCAGCTTAGCCATTGTTCTTCAAGTCTTCAAGCTTAGCGGCTTGGTCTGACAAGATCAAGGCGTCGATGATGTCGTCTAATTCACCGTTCATGATGCGGTCAAGCTTATTTAACGTTAACCCGATACGGTGATCGGTCACCCGGTTTTGCGGATAGTTGTAGGTCCGAATCCGTTCAGACCGGTCCCCAGTTCCCACCGCAGACTTCCGTTCCGCGTTGTAGGCACTTTCTTCTTGTTGTTTGTAGTAGTCGTAGACCCGCGCCCGTAAAATGGTCATGGCCTTGGCCCGGTTTTGCTGTTGTGACCGTTCATCTTGCATGGCAACGACGATCCCAGTTGGCAAGTGGGTCATCCGCACGGCAGAAGACGTCTTGTTGATATGTTGTCCACCGGCACCGGATGACCGGTAAACGTCGGTCCGAATATCCTTAGGGTCGATGTCGATATCAACATCTTCTTCTTCGGGCATTACCCCAACAGTCGCCGTACTGGTATGCACCCGACCGGCAGATTCGGTAACGGGGACCCGTTGCACACGGTGCGCCCCGTTTTCATATTTCAGCTTGGAGTAGACCTTATCACCGGAGATCATCATGACGATTTCCTTGAACCCACCCACTTCGGTGGCGTTCTCGTCAACGACTTCGATCGTCCAGCCTTGGCGTTCGGCGTACTTGGAGTACATGCTAAACAGGTCAGCAGCAAATAAGCTGGCTTCATCCCCACCAGCTGCCCCATGGATTTCCATGATGATGTTCTTGTCATCGTTCGGGTCCTTAGGCAAGAGTAGGACCTTGATGTCTTCCTCCAGCTTGGCCTTTTGCTCATTGAGGTCCTTCAATTCGTCTTTGACCATGGCGTCCATGTCGTCGTCGAGCTTTTCTCGCAACATTTCATCATCGTCGGCAATCTGCTTGGTCACGTCTTGGTACTGGTGATACTTGTCGACGGTCTCGCGCAATTCCCCTTCTTCTTTAGAGAGTGCCATGAACTTTTGCGTATCCGCAATCACTTCAGGGTCACTGATCAATTCATTTAATTCGTCGTAGCGGTCCGCCACGGCTTGGAGCTTGTCAAACATTTCGTCCATTCGATTTAACCTCGTTTCAATTTGTGGAACTACATTTTTATTATGTTATTTTACGTCAGTGCTGGACAACATGGTGGGTTCTTTCGCCTTACCGGCCGGCAGATATGGGCTGGAACGGTGCGGGCACCTGAGCCCATATCTGCCGACCTCTCGGCTTACTTTGGTGTTCTGTGGCAACACAACACTAGCTAATAACCATACTAGTTGTCATAAGCTATGCTGTATCTACTCGCTACTTACAGTTTCCAGTACCCGGTCATAGAAAAAATCAGCCTAAGCCGGAGGAGGCCAGGGATGTAGCCAGCCGTGGTAATATGCTTGGCTGGCAAAGCTAGCCAAGCATATGGGCGACTTTTAAGACACGTGATTTTCGTGGCTCAAAAGCGAGCGAGAAGACTAGTGCTTTTCCAGTCTGAAGCGTCCCCACAGCAGGCGGAATCCCTGGCAGCCGCAGTGCGACCAGCCAGAACAATCTATCTTTCAGTCTACATGTGATTTGCCTCAGAACTGCCAGTTTATCACATTTAGCCGGCCAAGCCGAGCTTATTTTTCACCGCTAGTCCTGCTTGCCGATTTTGTCTAATGGTGGATTGAAATAGTGACGCCGGCAAACTGGGTAGTAAGCCTCGTTGCCGCCGATTTGGACCTGTTCACCCTCGTAGACCGGCTTGTTGTCGTGGAAGCGTAAGTTCATGATGGCCTTCTTGGTACAGAACCAGCAGATGGTCTTCATTTCTTCTATTTTATCCGCGTACAGCATGAGGTACTTGGAGCCTTCGAACAATTCGTTACGAAAATCATTTTTCAGGCCAAAGGTCATCACTGGAATGTGTAAGTCATCAACGACCTTCGCTAATTGGAGCACGTGGGCCTTGGTTAGAAATTGAGCTTCATCGATCAACACACAGTTAGCTTGCGCGTCAATGCGTTGAATTTCATCGTACAGATTGGTCTCCTTAAAGATTGAGTGTGCCTTACGCTTGAGTCCGATCCGACTAGCAATGTAGCCGACCTCATCACGGGTATCCAGCCCACTGGTCATAATAATGACTCGCTTACCTTGTTCCTCGTAATTGTGAGCGACCTTCAGGATCTCAATGGTCTTCCCACTGTTCATTGCGCCATAACGGAAAAATAGCTGCGCCACGTTACTCCCACCTTTTTGACAGTTTCTATCTATTATAGCCGATTAGCTGGCAAAATTCGACCGTCACGCGAGCAAACTTTCCTTGCGATTTCCCAAAGTTCAAGCAAGGTCCTCCCCTAAACGCTTAAAAAATGCTAAAATTAAGGCTTGAATATTAAGGTACCCGACACTAAAAAATCTTGTCGCGATTAAGGAGCGAATATCCATGTCATTCAGAAGCGGCGTAGCCACCTTCGCGGGGAAATCCTCTTACTGGTTTCTCCACACGTTTCTTCACGGGGGAAGTTCTCTCCCAGGTAAAATTACATTAAAACTCGACCCCAACATTTTACGAACCCTGGGGGCCAAATACGACGTCATCGTCATCACCGGGACCAACGGGAAGACCCTGACGACCGCATTGACGGTGTCTGTGCTCCACGAAAAGTACCCGTCAATTTTGACCAACCCGACCGGTTCCAACATGGAGCAAGGCATCGTCACGACCTTTCTCAATGCCAAGAACCCTAAGACTGGCCGCCCACTAGCCGTCTTGGAAGTCGACGAGGCCAACGTTATCAAAGTCACACAGTACATTGAACCTAAGGGCTTTGTGTTCACCAACATTTTCCGTGATCAAATGGACCGCTACGGGGAAATCTACACCACCTACCAAAAGATTCTGGATGGCGTGGCGCTGGCACCGAACGCAACGATCATTGCCAACGGCGACTCCCCAATTTTCCACTCTAAGGAGCTCCCGAACCCGATTCAATATTACGGTTTCGATAACGAACCCGACAGTGACTTCAAGGCCAAGCCCAATACGGACGGGGTGTTGTGCCCCAACTGTGAGCACATTTTGCACTACCACTCTTTGACCTACAGCAACCAAGGCAAGTACTTCTGTCCAAACTGTGGGTTCTCACGGCCAGAGTTGACCTACCGCTTGACTAAGCTGGGCGAACAAACGCCAACCTCTTCGAAATTTGAGATCGACGGTCACCCCTTCAAGATTCAAGTCGGCGGGACCTACAACATCTATAATGCGCTAGCTGCCTATGCCGTCGGTCGTTTTATGGACGTTGAACCCGAACAGATTAGTGATGCTTTCAATGCCAACCAGCAGGTCTTCGGTCGGCAAGAAGTCATCGATGTCGATGGCAAACGAGTCACGATCATTCTGGTCAAGAACCCCGTGGGCCTCGACCAAGTGCTGCACATGATTGGCACGGACACACACCCATTTTCACTGGTTGGTCTGTTAAATGCCAATTACGCGGACGGAATCGACACCAGTTGGATCTGGGACGGTGACTTTGAACAGCTGACCGACCGAGACATTCCTGCCGTTATTACCGGTGGCGAACGGTATAAGGACATCACCTTCCGCCTAAAAGTCGCTGGGATTCCCGATGACAAGCATATCGTTGAACCCGACCTGGAAAAGGTGGTCGACCGGATCAAAAAGGTCCCAACCGAACGCGTTTACGTGCTGGCGACCTACACGGCCATGCTGCAACTACGAAAAATTTTAGCAACTAAGGGCTACATCAAGGAGGGTCTCGGCGTATGACTTACGAATTAAACGTCGCCCATCTGTACGGCGACCTCATGAACACTTACGGTGACGTCGGTAATATCCTGGCACTGAACTACTACGCTAAGCAAATGGACGTCCACTTAAACGTTAACGTCGTCAGCCTCGAGGACGACTTCAAGGCCGCCGACTATGACCTCGCCTTCTTCGGCGGTGGGCAGGACTTCGAACAGACCATCGTGTCTCAAGATATCCAGACCAAGAAGGCCGAACTGACCAAGTTTATTGAGTCGGATGGGCCCCTATTGGCCATCTGTGGTGGCTTCCAACTACTTGGCCACTACTACATTGGGGCCGACGGTGAAAAGTTGCCTGGCATTGGCGCGTTGGACCACTACACGTTGGCCCAAGACCACAACCGGTTCATCGGTAACATCGTCATTAAAAACCAAGAGACCGGCGAGACGTATCACGGCTTTGAAAACCACCAGGGCCGCACGTTCCTGGGTGATGGCGAACGTCCCCTGGGCAACGTGGTCTCTGGCAAAGGCAACAACGGCGAAGACGGCACGGAGGGCGCAATCTACAAGAACGTCTACTGCTCCTACTTCCACGGTCCGATTCTCACCAGAAACGGTGACATCGCCAAGCACCTGCTGGTGGCCGCACTGCGGCGGAAGTATCCGGATGCCGATTTCAGTCAACAGGAAGCTTTACCGATTCCCGCAACCTTCTAACGCAAACACAAAGGACGCTGTCCCAGTCATTTCTGACGGGACAACGTCCTTTTTCATATACTCAAGTTAGTTGGGCAGCACAGGCGTCCCCATCGCCTTACCGGCCGGCAGATATGGGCTGGAACGGTGCGGACACAACTCAGAGCCTCAAAAATCATGAGTCTCTGAGATTGGTCTTCTGCTAAGCCAGCAAAGAACGCTGCCTAAGCAGAACGACGCGCCTGAGCCCATATCTGCCGACCTCTCGGCTTACACTGATGTCCTATAACGACAAAATCAAATCTGATAAAAACTACAATTCCCGCAATCTGTCACCTATAATATTTCAAGATTTGACCACCTGTCGTGTTAACAGTCAATTGTAGTCGGAGGAAGGCAGGGATATAGCTAGCCGCGAAGGTGGCATTAGATAACGTTTCTGTCAGCTTACATCACGGGGACGACTTTGAAGACGTCTTCAAAGCGAGACAGAAGTCCGCTCCTCGTCTGAAGACGCCCCACTACAGCAGGCGGAATCCCTGACAGCCACAGTGCGCCATCCTCAGCAAGTTCAGACGTTAATCTACTACTTCTCAGCCAAGTAAGTGCCAATCACCGCGTTACGTTGGTCCAAGTATGGCAAGTTTGGCGCTACCGGATGGACCCGGTTCGTGAGGAACACCATGGCCTGCTGAACCTGCTGGTCAATGACCAGGTACGTGCCCGTGAAGCCGGAGTGCCAAATGACGCGGTGCGGCCGTGGCCACTGGGAGGCGGTCAGTGCCCAGCCCAGTGAGCGGCCGGCCTGTCCCGTTGGTGTCCAGTCTTCGGTTAGCCGATGAACCCACGTTGGCGGCAACACTGCTGGACAGGTCTCTGGGTGCAGATAGGCGTGGCAAAATGTCGCCAGATCCTTGGCCGTGCTGAATAGACCGGCTGAACCACACCGGCGTTGCAAGACGTAACCTTTGGGGTCGTGAACTTCACCACGCACCAATCCCCGTCCGGCTGTAATTGCCGTGGGCACGCACTTTTGCGGATCAGTCGGCGTAAACGTGCTGTGCGTCATCCCCAGGGGCTCTAAGACCCGCTGTTTCGCCGCCACCTGAATCGGCACACCCAAGACCCGCTCAACGATCCACCCCAAGAAGATGTAATTGACGTCCGCGTAGACCATTTTTCGATTAAACGTTGCCCCCACGTGCAGGTGAAGTAAGGCGTGCGTCAGGTCCGCTGCGTTTAGTTGGTTACGATTGGGGATGTACCCAACAATGCCCGACGTATGCGTCAACAAGTGACGTAACGTGACTCGGCTATCCTGCCATTCCGGTAGCCACTGCGACACCGGATCCGTCAGTTGGAGCCGTCCCTGGTCTAAGAGTTGTAGCACCACACTAAGCGTTCCCACAACTTTGGTCAGTGAGGCCACGTCATAGACCATCCCCGACCGTAAAATTTCTGGCTGGGGCACTAGCGCCGCTTGTCCCATTTCTCCAAGTTCCACACTATCGCCGTCGATCAACGCGTAGCTCACACCTGGGACAACCTTTTCTGTCACCAACCGCTGCAGCGCCGCCTTTGTTTGTGGATAAGTCATCGCCATCGCCTCTACTTTCTCTAGCCTTCATTGTACCCACAGCTGGACCGTGGACGCAATTCTCTAGTGAAAATGACAGTAAAAACTAAATTTTCTCGGCCGATTGACTCCGCGGCATATTAAAATGGGTGCCCCACCAAGACTGGTAGAACACCCATTTTTTTCTAAACGCTTAAGCCAAGTTATTCCCTGTAAACTGACTGTTGTACAGGTCGGCGTAGAACCCATTAGCAGCTAACAGGCTGTCATGGTTCCCCGTTTCAACGATGTGCCCATGATTCATGACCACAATGTTTTCGGCGTTTTGAATCGTGGATAACCGGTGCGCGACCACGAAGCTCGTCCGGCCAGCCAAGAGACGTTCCATGGCGTGCTGGATCAGCATTTCCGTCCGCGTGTCGACTGAACTCGTTGCCTCATCCAGGATCAACACATCGGGATCGGCCACGAAGGCCCGGGCAATCGTCAACAGCTGGCGTTGCCCTTGCGAAATGTTCGTTGCCGATTCATTCAGGATTGTATCGTACCCGTCTGGCAGCTGACGAATGAAGGTGTCGGCGTGGGCCGCCTTGGCTGCTTCGTAGACCTCGTCATCCGTCGCATCTTCACGACCATACTTGATGTTGTCGAAGATACTTCCGGTGAATAACCAGGTATCCTGGAGCACCATGGCAAAGTTCCGCCGTAAACCAGCCCGGTCAACGGCATTGGTGTTTTGGCCCCGGTACTTGATCTCCCCGGACTTTACATCGTAGAACCGCTCGAGCAGGTTGATAATGGTCGTCTTCCCAGCACCAGTTGGGCCAACGATGGCGACCATTTCACCAGGCTTGACCTTCAGATTGAAGTCAGCGATCAGTGGATTGTCTTCCACGTATTGGAAGGCCACGTCATCAAATTCGATGACGCTGTCCGCTGGCGTCGTTGCTGCTGGCACTTCAGCCGTCGCCGTGTCGGGCATGTCGTCCTCGTCCAAGACGGAGAAGATCCGTTCAGCAGACGCGATCGTCGCTTGAATCGTGTTGGTCAAGTTCGCCATTTGCGTAATGGGTTGGGAGAATTGGTTCGTGTATTGCAGGAAGGCCTGCACGTTCCCCAAACTAACCGTCCCATTAGCAACCTGAATCCCACCAATAACCGCAACGGCTAAGTAGTCCAGGTTCTTAACAAAGTTCATCAGTGGGAAGATCAAACTAGACACAAATTGTGCCTTCCAAGCTGACTGATAATACTTTTGGTTGTGCTCTTCAAATTCTTCTTGGGTCGCACCTTCGCGGTTGAAGGTCTTGACGACCGTATGACCAGCATAGGTTTCTTCAACCGTGTTGTTCAACAGTCCCAGGTTCTTCTGTTGGCTCGCGAAGAACCGTTGTGACTTAGGTGCCACGATCATGACCACCAGTAAACTCAGTGGTACGGAGATCAGGGCAACCAACGTCAACCAGCCACTAATGGTTAACATCATGTACAGCACCCCAAAGAAGGTCAGGACACTAGTCACCATTTGGGACAGCGTTTGTTGTAGCGTCCCACCAATGTTATCCATATCGTTCGCCATCCGGGACATCAGGTCCCCGTTGCTATGCGTATCGTAATAACTGATTGGCAGGCGTTGCATCTTTTGCTTCAAGTCGCGCCGTAACCGGTAGACCACCTTTTGCGAGATCCAGCTCATGATCAACTGTTGAACGACCCCGAACAGGGCGGCTCCGGCATACATGATGCCGACGACCAACAGAATATGCCCGATCTTACTAAAATCGATTGGGAAGCCATGAATGCCGATCCCGGCTTTTAGCTCGGCCTGGCCCTTCATCACACCCTTAAAGAGTTCCGTGGTGGCTTCCCCTAAGATTTTCGGTGTCTTGATCTGAAGAATCACCGAGACCACGGCGAAGACTAAGACGATGAAGATACCGGGGAGCCAACGCTTCATGTATCGGAACAACCGGAAAGTCGTTCCCCAAAATTTTTGTGGCCGCTGTTTCGTAGCGGCGCCGCGTCCATTACGCATCGACGACGTCCCCCTTTCGGAGTTGTGAATCCAGAATTTCTTGGTAAGTTTCGTTATTTGCTTTCAGTTCATCGTGCGTCCCTTGACCGACGATCTTACCGCCGTCAATGACTAAGATCAGGTCGGCGTCGGCCACCGTAGATACCCGTTGGGCGACGATAACGGTCACACCAGCCTGAACTTGATCGTCCTTACGCAATTCTTGACGTAACAGCGAGTCCGTCTTGAAATCCAAGGCAGAGAAGGAGTCGTCAAAAATGTAGACGCTAGCACGCTTCAAAATCGTCCGTGCAATGACCAGCCGTTGCCGTTGTCCACCGGAGAAGTTGTCCCCGTTTTGTTCAACGGTCATGTCCAAGCCACCCTCTTCTTTGATGAAGTCGCTGGCTTGAGCCACGTCCAAGGCGTGCCAAATTTGGTCATCGGTCGCGTCAGGCATCCCGAAGACCATGTTGCTACGAACCGTTCCCGAGAACAGCACCGCTTGTTGTTGCGTGATGGAAATAGCATTGTGCAACGCCTTTTGGCTAACCGCCGTCAGTGGCGTACCGTTCAGTTTAATTTGCCCACTTTCGGGATCAAACAGTCGTGGAATCAGGTTGACCAGCGTCGATTTCCCAGAACCGGTCCCCCCAATGATTGCCACGGTCTGACCGGCCGTCGCGTTAAAGTTCACGTCGGCTAGCGCTAATTTCTCAGCACCCGTGTAACGGAAATTGACGTGGTCAAAGGTCAAGCTAGCTTGGCCCTGCGTCAAATCAACCGGTGCATCGGCATCGTTGATTTTGGACTTCAAGTCCATGACTTCATTGATCCGTGCCGCGGAAGCTTGTGCCCGGGGAACGAAGACAAAGACCATGGAAACCATCATGAAGCTAATCAATAGTTGCGTTGCATAAGTCATGAATGCAACCAGATTCCCGACCTCGAGCGCTTGGCTCCCAATCAGTTGACCGCCATACCAGACAATACCGATGTTGGTACCACTCACGATCAACGTGATAATTGGGAACATCAGCGAAACGATCATGAAGACCTTAATCCCAGTTTGGGTATAGTCTTGGTTGGCGCCTTCAAACTGGTCCTGTTCAAACTTATCTTGGTTGAACGCCCGAATGACCCGGACACCAGTCAATCCTTCACGGAAGACCAAGTTGATCCGGTCGATCTTCTTTTGGAGACTCTTAAATAACGGCACGGCAAAAACCATGACGCCGCCAGTGAAAATTGCCAGTACTGGCAAGGCCACTAAGAAGACCAGCGTTAACCGTGGACTCTTGACGTAGGCTAAGACACCAGCACCAATTAACATGATTGGTGCCATCAGCATCATCCGTAGCATTTGGACCATGACGTTTTGAATCTGAACCACGTCGTTGGTCGTCCGGGTAATCAGTGAGGCATTCCCCACCGTTTCAAACTCTTCGGTCGAGGCAAACGTTACTTTTTTAAAGAGGCTGGTCCGAATCCGTTGCCCCATCTTCTGCGACTGTGTTGACGCATAGTAAACGTTACCTGCCGCACCCAGCACACCGATGAAGCTCAGAAGTAGCATCTGACCACCGGTGCGCCAGATGTAGCCAATATCATTGTTCGCAATCCCTTTATCAATGATATTAGAGGTTAGTGTTGGCAACGATAAATCACAGGCAACCTGAATAATCATAAAACCCACCGCAAGGACTACTGCCCACCAGTCCAAGTGTTTACGGGCAAGTCGCATCATTGAATTTTGGCCTTCTTTCTATACTGTACACTCTGTAAAAGTTTCAAAACTGCATATGCGATAATTATACTCTGCTAAACTCGGTTTGCAATAAAGGATTACTCGCAAATCGACCTTGTTCACACCTCCTAATTAATGCGTCAGTTAAATTGATTCGTTACTACAATTAATTTTAAATGCTACGGGTCCTGCAGCGGGTTATGCCCACCCGTGATTGCCAGAGCTATCCCCGGTTGTAGCCACCGATGCCGCTGATTGATCACCGCCGCGAACAATGTCGACACCCCACGACTCAATATCTCACGGCTTGCAGCAGGTCACTGCATATGAAATAGCTATCAGCGACCTGTGTATGACCAGAATAATTCCGAGGTAGGCCATTGACATCATTTCGGGTACTGTCGATAATAAATTTACTAATTTAGCGGTCATCTACACCATTTTCTCAATCAACGCCGCCACTCGACCAGCTCCCCCAATCGGTTAATTGACTAAACATCCCACTGGTAAAGCTAAAAATATTTGTTACAATAGTAGACACCGAAGGGAGACAGAAAACTGTGGCGAGCAACTCTGATTCAATCTATAATGTCTTAACCTACATTCATCGACATCCGCAACAGGTCCGGTTCATTCGGCAACGCAACAGCAACGTCATCACCATTGGCGTCCCCGATACGGTACCGGTCGCTAACGCTGACATTTACTTTCCAGCGGGCCACCTGCTGGTCAACCGGATGGATGAAGACTTTTTAGCTAAAAACGGGGATCTCCTCAATACGTTCTTTGACCAGACACGCACGTCTAAGCTAGACTATCGCGATGTCTGGATCACCACTGGCTACGTGCCAGATGAACAGACCTATTTGGTCGAGCTCTCATTTGAATAACCGTTTATCCAGTGCAAATTAAAGGGACCATGGAAGTTGAGGCTATACTCCTACTTAGGTAGACAAGCAAATAATCAAAGCTTGTTTACTTAGGGA
>NZ_AZDP01000008.1 GCF_001435525.1 Levilactobacillus koreensis JCM 16448 | reverse complement strand
CAAAAACCTACATTTTTAAACCGCCATTTTCCAACATTTCTACGCCGCTATTGACAACTGTTCGAAGATACGAGTATTAGCGTTAATCTGTGTTGTTGTCCCCCGTCTTAATTCACGCGAAATCGTACTGGGATTACGATGAAGAGCCTTGGCAATCCGGCGGATGGACCAATCTAAGCCCCTTAGGGCTTCAATTCGACCACGTTCAGCTAAATTGAGTTGGTGATACTGATTAGATATGATATTCTTAATT
Organism: Levilactobacillus koreensis JCM 16448; assembly: GCF_001435525.1. Taxonomy (GTDB): domain Bacteria; phylum Bacillota; class Bacilli; order Lactobacillales; family Lactobacillaceae; genus Levilactobacillus; species Levilactobacillus koreensis. The sequence goes on along the minus strand of NZ_AZDP01000008.1, from coordinate 32,460 downwards.
CGGGTCATGAAGATACCTCTTTCTTGTTTGTGGTGAATTAAGAATAGGTCTTCATGGCCTTTTTGACTAGTCTGAATAAAGAACTGGTCTAGTAGAGCAGGTGTTGCACTTCAATTTTAAATCGAGGAGATTGTAAAATTAACCTTCAATGCATATTAATAATATTTCTAACGTTCATAATGAGTTTGAATCAATTTATTATAATAAGAATTATAAATAGTTTATCGACAGATTTTAGAGTTTCTATTAACCCGAGCCAATCAACGATGCTGCTAAACCGGTTCAGGCTGGTCAAACAGAGGCTACTAATTTTGTAGATCAATGGTTGCCTCGAACTGATGAAACTGACCAACGACATATGACACTGAGGGGCTTATTACTATTAGCCATGAGTAGTTTGTTATAACTCTTCGGAATGACTCAGCGGCAGTACAAAGAATAGGATGATATTATATGCTAAATCAGCAGCAAATTAAGAACCAGTTTGAGAGCTTAACAACCCTGCAAGCTATTCAGAATCAGGCATACCAGATGTTAGTGCAAGGACTGGCCAAAACTGAATTTTCAATGCGTGAGTGGGGAATATTAGTCTATCTTGAACAACATGGGCAAGCTACTGCTAGTGAATTAGCTGATGCATTCACGGTCACGCGCACACTAATTTCCAGGAATACTTGGCGATTGATTCAAGATAATTTAATTCAATCACAAGTGAATCCAAATGATCGACGAATTGTTTGGCTATCTTTGACTGTTAATGGCCAAGAAAGGGTCCAGGAAGGTGTTCGGCAAGTGCAAGCGAACTTAAAAGCTTTCAACCAGAGTCACGATCTGGAGAAGTTGACTAAACAAGTGGAAACTTTGTCACAACAACTTGCTAGGATAAATTAAAGTTTTTTCAAGATAAGTCAAGATGTACTAATGTAAATAAAGATCAGTCTGTTAAAATCTTTGGGTTTTGGCAGACCGGTCTTTTATTGAAATGAAGAAAATTTAAACATTAAGATTATTTTAGTCTCGTGACAATAATCATTTTGTATACCTAAGTAATTAATCGAGCATTGCAAGTGGCAAAGTTTCTCACCATTAAAAAAGCTTAGATATATGGTAGATTGTAAAATTAATCCGAACAGCGTTCGGATTAATTTTACAATCTACCTATTTTTATCCTAAAGGGACTCGTTTTGAGCACATTAGTGCTCAAGATTTAACGACGACGTTACTCCAAATTAACCAGCGACCGCTTAAAATACTCGACTGGCAAACACCGTATCAGGTTATGCTGACAAATTTGTCCAAAAATTCGGATTAAATTTGCAATCTACCACACCTCGACACCCTCATCGCAGTCAACCAGCGTAAGTTAGCTAAGCTTAAGGCACTTAAACAGGGCTATTTGCAGAAATTGTTCCCCAAAAATGGGAGCAAGTTCCCAGAATTAAGATTTTTAGGGTTTGCTGACGCTTTGGAACAGCGTAAGTTCTTCGACAACATTAGACGTACAGTAGATTTTCGTGGACGTACTCCCAAAAAACTGGATATGGATTGGAGCGAGTCTGGATATCTTGCCCTTTCAGCTCTTAATGTAAAAAATGGTTATATTGATCCATCTGCTGATGCACATTATGGAAATCAAAAACTATATGATAAGTGGATGACTGGAAAAGAACTTTATAAGGGCCAAGTATTATTTACCACAGAGGCACCAATGGGAAATGTGGCACAAATACCGGACAACAACAAATATATTCTCAGTCAACGAACAATCGCTTTTGATGTTGCTTCAGATAAAATCACAAATGATTTCTTGGCTGTCTTGTTACGTTCGCCGAAATCATTTAATGAATTATCATCCTTATCAAGCGGCGGTACTGCGAAAGGTGTTAGTCAAAGATCTTTATCACAGTTCAAAGTAACACTACCTAAAAGTTTACAAGAACAAAAGAAAATTGGCATTTTTTTCAAACAACTCGACAAGACTATCGCTCTTTATCAGCGTAAACTTGAAAAACTCCAGGAACTCAAAAAAGGATATCTACAAAAGATGTTTTGCTGATACTTAATGCAATCAAATTGGGCTTCTAGGAAGCTTGATACCTTAATGTTTATTGTGGCTTGGTCAATCCATCATTTCTTTGTATGCTTGACTAAGCAATTTTAAGGGCAGTGACTGTCTTTTCCCTTGCGAGTTGACATGGAATAATCTTCAAGAAGGTTTCACAGTCAATGAGCGTCTTCCAGACAGTCTCGCTGATATTGCTGTTTGGCACATTTTTAATCGTGCTACTCAACTATATCAACAAGCACTACCAATAAAAAAGCCTCCCTACATAACTTTGAACGGTTATGGGGCGCCTTGATATCGTTCTTTAGCTAAGGCCACCGCCTTTGAAGCGGCTTGCGCGGGAAGCCCTGTTTTCGATGGTACTTCCTTTTGCTGTTTTTATTATAACGTGGTTATAACTGACTTTCGATCATTTTTAAGCATGACTCCTACGGTGGTGTAATGTACCGAACAATTTGTCCGTCATTACATCATAGGAACCCCTTTATCTTGGCCTTCCAAAAGAGCTAAATCTTGATACGTTCATCTGCGGTAAGTAAGTATAGGTCCTTTGTGGTCGTCTTTTCTTTTGATTTTGACACGCAAAATTATTACCGAGGAAGTCACCGAATGTCTCAAATTTGGGGCAAGACTTCAAAACAACTTATGAGATTTATCAAGACATCATAAAGTCTTTGCGCATTCATAATACAAACCTATTTCATTAGTTCCTATGCCAATATCATCAACTAATTAAACAAATGGGCACAACCATCAAAAGCTTTAAGAAGTACCGGAAACAGGCCCTGAACGCCGTTGAATCACCATATTCAAACGGTTATTTAGAGGGCAACATCGGCCGAATTAAGAAGATTAAAAACACTGCTTTTGGCTTCCGTAATTGGGAGAACTTTGTCAACCGTATTAAGATTCAACGCCAATGGCTTCACCCAGCACGTCAAACTGTGACGGTATAAAAAAGTACCTAGACCAATTAAGCTCCAGATACTTCATAAGGATTCCATCAACTTCACATGACAAATAACAAAAAAACTGGCATTGGTGTGGTCCAATGCCAGAAATTTTACAGCCAATATCATTTGTTTTTTAGATCATCAACAGTATTAATATTCTTCATATATTTGGGAACTGCCAACCCTGTTTGAGCACCCTTCAAATTTTTGCGCAATTGAACATACTTACCTTTGCACTTCTTGGCATACAAGCCATGGGTAACTGGTAACTCAGCAGTCAAGGAAGCGTCAGAACTACCATTAGCTATCGAATTCCACATAACTCCCACGTCTAACTGTTGCATTGTAGCTTTATATCCTTTTTGCTTCAACAAAGTCGTTACTAAAGTGGTTACCGCAATTTCATAGTCATATGGTGTATAAACTAATTTAATTTTTTTGCCATGACCGTTTGGCACCCCCGCTGTCCATGCTTTGACTTGTTTAGGATGGTTTTTAATAAACTGATTGACAGCTTTTTGCTTATTCATGCCACCGTTTATGTTCAGCATTACTGGATTTGACATTGAAATTGTCCAATGGAAATTCTTTAGTAACTTAGTAGCACCTGGATTATCTTTTTCCAACCCTTTACGTGTAATGGTGCGCATTGATTCACCATTACCATAAACATGTTTTGGATCTTTTAAAAATTTCAACGAATATTTAGCAACCATCCAGTGTGGCTGCCAGCCAGTAACAACGATAGGCTGTTTATTTTTAACTGCCTTGGATAACGTGCTAATCATCGCAGCTGTAGAACTTGGCATGATCTGCCAGTTAGCCTGTTTCAACTTATATTTTGACAACAATGTTTGTGTATTAGCCATTTCACCCGCACCAGCTTCGATCCCTGTAATCGTATAATTGATTTGCGGTCCTAACTTTTTATGTGAGTCGTATTCAGCTGGTTTAGCACAAGCACTAACTATGGCTGTCAAACATATAATCACTGTGGCCATTTGCAAATAACGGAGAATTCTTTTCTTCAAACTAATCATTCCCCCTTTATTTGGATGTTTTGTTGAACGATTGTGTGATTCGATCCAAAATAATAGCTACAATAACCACAGCAATTCCTGCGGCAAATCCTGCCCCGGCATCATTACGCCCCACAGCAAAGTAAACCTGAGTTCCTAAACCAAGGGCGCCAATCATTGATGCAATCACGACCATTGAAAGTCCAAGCATCATCGTTTGATTAATTCCGGACATTATTGTTGTTTTTGCTAGTGGTAACTGTAATTTGATTAGCTTTTGCCAGCTGGTCGAGCCAAAGGAATCCGCTACCTCGATCAAGTCACTTGGCACCTGCCGGATTCCCAAGTTTGTCATTCGCACTGTCGGTGGCGTCGCAAAAATCACTGAAGCCAACACCCCCGGTACCATCCCGATACCAAAAAATGAAACGGCCGGTATTAGATAAACAAACGCTGGCAAGGTCTGCATGAAGTCAAGAATTGGTTTGATTACGATCTCAGCTCTTGAACTTTTTGCCATCCAAATTCCAAGTGGAATCCCAACAACGATTGCAATCAAACTAGACGACAAAACTAACGTCAAGGTCTGGGTCATATCACGCCAGTATCCTAAGTTCCAGATCAATAACAGCCCCAAAACTTCAAACACCATGAAACTAATTTTCTTTTGTCCTCGTTTAACCCAGTACGTGAGTGCTAAGACCACCAAGATAAAGACCCATTGCGGCAAGAAGTCAAAAGCCCATTGAATACCGTCAATGATTACCTGGAAAAAGATCGTCACACTATAAAAAAATCCGGTAAATTGACTCAGCCAGTCAACACCTGAGTTGATCCATTCCGCTAAAGGTATTTGTCCAATATTCATTAAGCACTCACCTCTTCCCCAGCGATAGCCGCCAAAACAGAACTCCGTAGAATGATGCCTAGTAGATGATCGTCATCATCCAACACGACATAAGGAATTGCTGCCTTCGAAATATCGTTAATCAATGCATTGATTGGCATATCCACACTTGTCTTAGGCACGTCTGTCCTAAGGACTGACTTCAGGTCTTCACTGCCCTTCTTAATCAGATCCGAAACATCATGCGCATCGGCAAAACCCACGAATTTGTTGTCATTATCAACCACGTATATTGAAGAGATATCGTTGGCTCGCATTCTCCGCAAAGCCACCCGTGGTCCAGCCTTTCCAATATTAACCACCTGGGCCTGCGTCATTACACTACTTGCCGTCAGGACCTTTGTCCGGTCGACCCCTTCGATGAAGCGTTCTACGTAATCATTAGCCGGGTGAGTCAAAATATCTTCCGGATTATCAATTTGTTCGATATGGCCATCACGCATGATCATAATCCTATCCCCTAATTTCAAAGCTTCGTTCAGGTCATGGCCAATAAAAATGATCGTTTTATGCATTTTTTCTTGAATTTGCAATAACAAATCCTGCATTTCTTTCCGATATAACGGATCCAAGGCCGAAAATGCCTCGTCCATCAACAGAATCTCGGCATCATTGGCCAAAGCGCGCGCGAGACCAACCCGCTGCTGCATCCCGCCTGATAACTGATCTGGATATTGGTCGTCATACCCGGTCAAGCCGACTAGTGTCAATGCTTCATGAGCTTTCCTGTTTCGTACATCTAACGGAAACTTTTTAAGCTCCAATCCATAAGCCGCATTTTGTAATACGGACTTATGCGGAAACAAGGCAAAATTTTGAAAAACCATGCCGATCTTATCTTGGCGCAAGTGACGTAATTCTTCCTTACTGAGGCCCATCACACCTTGTTCATCGATTTCAATATCCCCATCAGTCGAATTTATCAAGCGGTTGATCATTCGGATAATCGTAGACTTTCCACTTCCAGACAGCCCCATGATTACAAACAGTTCACCTTCATTAACAGCAAAACTAGCTTGATTAACTCCAACAGTACAACCTGTCTGCGAAAGGATCTCTGCTTTAGACTTTCCCTCACGCAACAATTTTTTTGCTAGAGATATTTGCTTTCCAAAAATCTTAGTTACATTTTTAACTTTAACTTTTTCTACCAACATACACCTCCATGTATTAGCATGTTACCCAGATTATTATTCATAAGGAATAATAATCTGGGTAACATGCGCCACGCGCTTGGGTAGACATGGTGTATAACGCTATGAATGAGTCAAAATAAAATTTACATTTTTTATATTCACCAATTTGTTCTAAACCAAGAAATTAGCACCATATCCAACCAATTTCATCATACTCAACCTTCATAAGGCGTTCAAAAACTTCTTGGTTACCTAAAAGTACTATAATCCACTATATCAAAATTTTGATTTTTTTAAAAGTCTCCAGCTTTAGAACGTGATTAGAATTTTTTTAATAGGGCGAATTTACAATTGAAATGCAACACAAAGTAAAAAAATAAACCCATACCGGGTAGAATATGTTTAACGACCAAATCAAACAATTCGAGGTATCCGGTATGAGCTATAAACATCTTACTATAAAAGAACGTGAAATACTTATGTTTTTACGAACTAAGGGGTTATCTATCCGGGCTGTTGCGTTACGGCTGGGGCGAAATCCAAGCACTATTTCACGGGAGTTAAAACGTTGTGCAGGTAATTATTCCCCAAGCAAAGCAGATAATGACTATCATCAAAAGCGGCAGAATTGTCACAAGAAGCGGCTATTAGACAGCCATCCACAATTACGCCGTCAAATTGTTCATTACATCTTAGATCTGCACTGGTTACCAGAGCAGATTACCGCTCGCTTTAATAAGGAACATCAATGGTGTGTTAGCTACAACACAATTTACCGTCATATCTATCAACACAATTTAGGTGAGAAGTACTCCTCACGTGGTGATACCGGTATTCAGCGCCATCTCAGACATAAACATCGGACTCGGCATTCAAAGAATACTAGACGACATCGAGAAGTACAGACCGACTATATCTCGATCCATGAGCGCCCTGGTTTTATCAACCAGCGTCAACGTATAGGTGACTGGGAAATTGATACTGTGATTGGTCGAACGGGTCACGCCATCCTTTTAACGGTTGTCGATCGGCTTAGTCGGCTTACGCTTATCAAAAAGGTTGTGCAAAAGGACTCGCAGGAGATAAATAAAGGCTTAGTTGAACTGTTAGGGGCCATTCCTAAAGAATTTGTTCATTCTATTACACCAGATCATGGGACCGAATTTCTTCATCTTGATGAAATCAGCGAAAGGTTAGGTGTTACTGTCTATTGGCCCGATCCATATTCGCCTGAACAGCGTGGAACAAATGAGAATACAAATGGATTAATCCGGGAATATTTTCCCAAGCGAACAGATATTGATAATTATACAGAACAGGACGTTGAACACTGCCAAAAGCAGTTAAATCAACGTCCTCGCAAAGTGTTAAACTATGAAACCCCATATGAAGTATTTTTTGACAAACCGTTGCACTTAGTTTGACAATTCGCCATATATAATTAAGCAATGCACCTTAAAATCGCTTAGAAGACGTTTTAAAGGGTCTATACGGTGTGCTGTGTTGTGGTGTGTGATTGCTTGGTGTTGAACGTATAGATTTAGATACTATTTGGTCGTGAAATATTTATCCCGCTACTTTTATTCTAGTAATGTTGATACAATCTACCAAATATTACAATTCATTACAAAAACGGCCTTATATTACAAGCACCCCCTAAAAACGTAATGTTCTGATTATTGCACTGCAACACTCACTAGTTATACTAGTCACTGTTGATTGGTTGAGACATCAACTGCTCGACCAATAGAAAATATATGTAAATAATCGAATACACGCAAATTATAGGAGAGTGTATTAATTATTATGAAGATCAAAAACCTTGTATTATCATCAACTGCTGCATTAGCTTTATTCGCTATCTCAACAACGGTTGCCAACGCTGATACTTATACTGTTAAGGCCGGCGATACTGTTTCAGCAATTGCCCAAGCTCACAACACTTCAGTTTCAGCCATTGAAAAGGCAAACAAGTTAGCTAATGTTAACTTAATCTTCATTGGTGATAAGCTTGAAGTCAATGGTACTACTACAACAACCACGACTTCTGCTGCTACAAGTGCTGCACCACAATCAGCAACTAGCCAAGCTACGTCTTCAGCTGCTTCAACAACCTCAACGACTTCAACACAGACGACTCAACAAACGACCACGACACAATCATCAGCTCAGACTAGTCAAACTCAAGCTCAACCGAGCCAAGCTAGCCAGACCCAATCAAGTCAAACACAAACTAGCAAACCTGCTGCTCAGACGACGACTCAAACGTCTAGTTCAACATCAAACTATAGCAACAATGGTTCTGATAGTGCTGCTAAGGCTTGGATTGCTGGTAAAGAATCTGGTGGTTCATATTCTGCTCGTAACGGTCAATACATCGGTAAGTACCAATTAAGTGCTTCATACTTAAACGGTGACTACTCCGCTGCCAACCAAGAACGTGTTGCTAACAGTTATGTTGCTTCACGTTATGGTTCATGGAGCAACGCCAAGAGTCACTGGCTTGCTAATGGCTGGTACTAAAAAGCCACTCTAAATTAATAAACAAATGCAAAGATTGCGGATCATTTCTGATTCGCAATCTTTTTTCTACTATATTAAATCTGTGCTGAAGCACGTGTGTCCCCCCACCAATACCCATTATAAAGTTACTCAGTTGCTAAGTGACTTTATAATGGGCCTTAGCACTTAGCATGCTGACAACCCGTTATTTAGATATGCGATATGCTTATTCTAGCAACCGCTTTAAGACGGACACGATCCAGACCTGCTAGTTGTCTCCCCCAATCGACGACCCACTCTCCCAACCAAAATACCACATGTTTTTATTTGGCGGTTGATATTAATGGTTTACCACAAGCCATTCTCGTGACACGAGCTAATGTATCAGATCGTTCAGGTGCATTGGCTATGTTTAGTTTGGTTAGCCAAAATTTAGAGCTGGTTCAGCATGTCATGGTTGATGGTGGCTACACTGGCAATGACTTTGCGGATCAGGTGAAGCTCATTTTGAATGCTAAGACGACGGTAGCTAAACGCAACGAGTTGCATATGTTCACGGTGTTACCGCAACGATGGATCGTTGAACGTTCATGGAGTTGGCTAGACAAATGTCGGCGACTTTGGAAAAACTGTGAACGTGCCCTTAACAGCAGTCTTCAAATGGTTGTATTGGCCTTCCTGAAGATAGTTCTTAAAAGATACTAGACAGGTTCTTAATAAGGCAGCTACGGGTGTAATAATCAGCCGACGAATCTTAAGCGGTGCACACGCATTGATAGAGCTACATCACCATTGAGTTACGCCCATTGCAACACTAAAAACCGGTTGTTTATGACCAGAATGTGAATAATCTTGCTCAGGTGTAGTAAATGGCGCTAACCCTTGTCGCAACTGGCATAATTAATGTGGAGTAAATCAAAGATCACTACACGTTAGTGTTAAACTCTGCCCAAGTTCAAGCAAACCTACGAGACCTACTTAGCGCCTCATGATGCCTTGATGGTGAGGAAACATCCCGCGGAACTGGCAATCCTGTTAGCTACTTACGAGCTAAACGGTACGGCAATGGACATGACGATCGTGACGCTTAAGCGACACGAAGTCGCTGTCACCAGCCCTTATTCCAACGGTCCGATCGAAGGGGTTAACCACCTCATCAAGTCACTCAAACGATCCTGTTTTGGCTTCAAGAATCAGCTGAACTTCTTCAAACGAATCTACCAAATCACGGCATAACATGACAAAGACGGCTCCCCAAATGGAGAACCGCCTCAAATGATAAATTTATTCTTCAACACCAGTTGACGTAGAGCCATAATTATAGGGCACTTGGGTTGAGAAAACTGATGTTAACTAAGAATGCAAACGAACTAAAATCTTTGCTTGTTTTTTATCCTTTTCTAAGGATTCAATTCCTTCTGAAACTAATTCATTTAATTCAATCTTTTTTGTAATGACACGTTTGAATAGTGACCGATGGGTATCTATAATCTTAATTACTCGATCGAAGATATTGGCATATCCATAAGATGTTAATAAACTACCACCCTTTTTAAGAAGAGCTCTAACATCTACAACTGGTGGATGTTGAAATAATGCAATCACGGTAACCTTGCCACCGTTTTTAAGAGCCTGAATGGCACCAGTAAGTGTGGGTTGTACACCGGCACAATCAAATGCAACATCTACTCCCTGATTTTCCGTGATAGTGCTGATAGCGTGAGCTAATGACTTTTGGCTATCAGCACGTATTGGGTATTGAACCCCTAATTCATTTGCTAAATCCAAACGTTCCTCTGACATGTCATTTATTATGACGTGATGGGCACCAGAAATTTGTGCTATTAAGGCCGTGAACAATCCAATTGGACCAGCACCCTGAATTAAGACATCATCTCCAGGAGACACTCGGCTTGCCATAACTGCTTGTGCAGCAACTGAAACTGGCTCAACTAAAGCCCCTAAATCAAGCGGAAAGTTAGTTGGCAAGAGATGTGCAAAGGTACTTTTTACATTGCACTTTTCAGCTAAGCCACCGTTAGCCGAAAATCCTAAGAATCCTGCTGATTGATCACTACCTATAGCATGCTCACACCAATTATAATGACCAGAAAGACATTCCGGACATTTTCCACAAGCAATCATTGGCTCGACTGCAACTTTATCTCCAATTCTTAATTTAGATACTTGTTTTCCAATTTTAGAAATCGTCCCAGAGAATTCATGACCAGGAATCAGCGGAGCCTGCATATGGGTTAGCGGATGAGGCATTGTCGCCAAATCCATACCCTCTAAATATTCATGAATATCACTACCACAAATACCATTAAATGCAACCTCAATTTGAACTTCATCTGGTGCCGGATCAGGAATATTTCTTTTTTCAAAGCGGATATCCTTAGGACCGTAAATAACAGCTGCTTTCACCATAGTCATAGTGCTTCGCTTCCTTCATGTTCAATATAGCACAATTATAAAAGGGTAGCGTCAAGAATCTTGTGTAAATGCATAAAAGATTTCTGAATTGTATAGAAATAGGGAATGCCTTCCCTTATGATATTTAGTAACCACAGAAAACATCACAGGAGGCATTCCCCATGAATGAACTTACCACAGAAATTATCGCTGCACTAGCCCAAAAGCAAGATTTGGACGAAGTTTTTCGTCACCACCTCGAAATTGCGATTAACCAGCTGCTTCAAACCGAATTGGCAGAGTTTTTGGGTTACGAACGCTACTCATACGCTGGGATTAACACTGGTAATAACCGCAACGGCAGTTATGAGCGCTCGTTTGATACGAAGTACGGCCAACTTAACCATTCCTCGAGATCGCAATGGCCGGTTTGAAAATCATACCTTGCCAGCCTACGGGCGGCACAGTGATAATTTAGAAACAACGGTCATTTAGTTGTATACCAAGGGAATTACCACTGCTGAAATTGCCGAACTCATTGAAAAAATGTACGGTGCTCACTACTCTCAAGCCACGGTTTCCAACATGACTAAAGCCGTCAATGAACAGGTTCAAGCTTTCCAGCAACGTCGACTGGCTTCACAATATGTGGCCATCTTCTTAGATGCTACTTACTTGCCGTTAAAGCGGGATACCGTTCAAAAAGAAGCCGTTCATATTGCGATTGGCATTCGTCCAGATGGTACGAAAGAAGTGCTGAACGGTAGATTGTAAAATTAATCCGACGCTGTTCGGACAAAAAAGATCAGCTTCCCTTAAAATGGTGTTTACCACAAACACATCTTTTAGGAGCTGATCTTTTGTCTAGTATAACCTATTCTGAACGAATTAAAATCGAAACCTTTTGTGAACTAGGGCTGTCCAATATCCAAATGAGCGATCGCCTAAAACGATCACCTGCCACAATTTCTTATGAATTAGCTCGATGTGAACCTTACCAGCCGAAGTGGCCCAAACAGATGCCGAATACAAGCGGTCACGATGTGGCCGAAAGACTAAATTGAATGACAAATTAAGGCAAATAATTTTAAACCATTTACGGCTAAGTTGGTCACCAGGAATGATTGCTCACGAATTTAAACTAGCGACTAAATCAATTTATAATTGGTTAAATCAAGGGAAAATTGAGTTTTCTTTAAATGATTTGCCTGAACATGGCGTGCGCCAACGGCGTAACCTTGACCAACGTTCTAAATATAATCAATCATTAGGACGGTCAATTGAACAGCGACCCATCGTGGTTAATCGACGTAATCGCATCGGTGATTTTGAATTAGATACAATTGTTGGCCCCCGTGGGCATAGTAAGGCAGTTTTATTAACCTTAATCGATCGCAAATCACGGTTCCTTTGGGCCTACCGATTAAAAAACCGGACAGCAGTAACTGTTAATGAAGCCCTAAATAAGTTTCTAGCAACTTTTAATGGCCCGGTGCATAGTTTTACGGTGGACCGTGGCACTGAGTTTAGTGGGCTAGTATCACTTGAAGCACAATACGGTATTAAGACCTATTACTGCCATGCTTATACGCCAGCTGAGCGCGGCAGTAATGAACGATTTAATCGGAACTCACGCTATTTTTATCCTAAGGGGACTTATTTTGAGCACATTAGTGCTCAAGGCTTGAAAACCACCTTACTCGAAATTAATCAGAGACCACTTAAAATACTTGACTGGCAAACACCTTATCAGGTCATGCTGACCAATTTGTCAAAAAATTCGGATTAAATTTGCAATCTACCATTACTTCTTTCTTTTATTTTAATGTAGCACTGCTTACATATTCTCCCGCAATACGGTATACCTGCGCTGTTGTTCCTCGGTCATATCCTTGTAATACTGGTCAATAAGAAGCTGGATAATCTCGTAGTCGAAGCCAACATGTTCAATTGTCTTCAGGACTTTCATATCCTTGTAAGTCTCTGCGGATACCTTAAGGGATTTTTTCTGATTTTTTGGTATAGAGGAAGATTTATTCTCTTTTTTCGTAGCATTATCTGTTGCATGGTACTCTTCTGATGGCTTTACCGCTCCGGTAACCCTTCGTTGAAGAATATTAGGCTTTTTACTTGGCATCTTACTTGGCCTCCTTATCATCTATAAATAAGCCAATCCGGCTTAATAACTCATCGGTAACTTGCTGGTACTTGTCTAACACTCGCTTATCGAAGCGGTCCTTATCGGTAATTCCATTAATTGGGAATCGTTTAATCCGGGCCATTTGAGTAACAATATTTGTGAATACATTTTCTTCTCCAAACTCATCCTTAGCAGATTGTATGATTGTCTGATCGACGCCGTTACGGGCATCGTGAAGCATTGGCAAGATACCAATTACCTCTATATCTAGCTGATACTCTTGCTGAAGTTTGGAAAGGGTATTCACATACTCTTCTGCACCGGATAGACTATCATCGTGTGTTTGCAAGCTGATAAGTGCAAAGTCTGAGAAGATAACAGCATTACGGGTAATCTCAATACTAAATGGTGGCACATCCAACAGAATTACATCATATTTCTTCTTCAATGGATTAAACAAGGGTTCCAACAGATGTGTTTCTTCGTACACATTATTCGTATTCTGATATAAATATTTCGTGAAATCTTGGAAATCAATATATGAAGGAATTAGGTCAAGGTTATCCATTATCTTAACTGGTAAGTCTGTTAGATCTTTCTCCTGTACGCCTACCATCAGAGTTTTTTTAATTGAGTACACGGTATCTTCCTGCTGACTTTTCGTTAACATTAGTGTTTTAGTGGCGTTGGCTTGTGGGTCTAAGTCTGCAACCAACGTATGTATTCCCATTTTAGCTAAGGTATAAGCGATGAGATACGTGTTAGTTGTTTTTCCCACGCCACCCTTTTGATTACCAATCACAATGGTTAATGCCTCATCACGAGACTGTATAGCCTTTACTACGTCTGGAATATCCATAACAACGACCTCCAATTGATTTTTAGTTAGTATACCACAATTTAATAGCAAAAGGGGAATTTCCCTAAATAGTTATTTAGATATATAGAATTAGGGATATATAGAAATTGGGATAAAGGGAAAAAGGGATACTTATCGACTGAGAACACTGTTAGAATGGGAATTAAAAATATCCCTAAATAGAAAAAGGGATATAGGGATAATTCTATTTAGGGATAATTCTATTTGGGGAAAAATAGATAAAGGGAAAAAGGGAAATTAAATATAATTGTTGACAGATATCCTATGAAAGGGCTATAATCATTGGTATTGACAGTCCTATTATATGATGTGCTTTTAACATTATTTCCACCGTTTGCTGTACTAACTGTGAATCATGGGGGACACTGTCAGTAGTTCAAAAGAAGTAATACCTAAAAAACTGCATAAAAAAAACACCCACCGACTGGCATCGGTGAGCGCCACATAAAAGTCATCATCATTTAATGACTATTATATCATGGCCGGTGCGATTTTTAAAGCCCTAGGGGACAAGCTGGGGTCTAAATCCAAGGGGACACGTTTGCCAGTGCGACTTCAATAAGTCTGGCTATACCACAACAAGGTCATCTGTACGGCTGGGTGGTGAATGGTGAGCGCGACCATTAACGGCGCGGGTGGTAAAACGAAGCTTCGGCTTGGTGCCACTGATTAGTTGGTGATCGAACAAAAATAAATACGTATTACCAACGCCTGCTAGGGCGTTTTTTAGTAGGTTAAACCGAAAACGTAGGTTTATAATGAGTGGTGGTAGCAATACCGCAATTGTACAGACAAGCGACGGGCGTTAACGACCGACGAACTAAGGGGAAACTTTTAGTAGTAGAATTGTACTCTGGTTCAGTTATTCCAAATAGCTGATTCCAGGGAACAATTCTGCGCTCAAAACGTCACTCCCTCTAAACTGAATGGAAAACCGTAACCCGTCAAGTCAAATTCCAAAGAAAAAAAGAAAGTTGGTGGAATTGTTGGAATGTAAGGATTACATTGTTCCATTGAATCCAGATGTGATCGTTAAGAAGACAATCTATCGGAGTTCTGCAAGAATTACTGAGCGACAAAGGAACCAAGTGAAGAGAGTTTTGCGTAGTCAAGGGTATCAGGGAAGAATTAGTAGTATTCGATACACTCGAGTAAATTACAAGTATTCCTTTAAAGTATCCGTGAAGTATCGGGGAAGTGTTGGCAAATTTTTGGTTAATACAAAGAATGAGACAGTTGAATTCAAGGGAATGGCCTAGATGTAATTTCAGTGAATTTCACAAACTCATTTTCCCCAATTAAAGCCAATCTGCGACCTATACCACTTCTTTTTTGGACAAGTTCACAATCAAAAAATAACGGAATGTGGAAGTACCGCGGTGAATGTGGGTTACTTGGGATAAGCCGCCTTATGTGAAGTAGAAATTGGTATACTAAAAAAGGCTCACGGTTTAACACTGGGAGCTGCTCCTTGTCAAGTAGACAAGTCAAATAATTAAAGTTTTATGCACTCTTTTGAACGGCATGATTCCGGTATTCTTCCGGAGTCATGCCGTTTAGTGTTTTCTGACGTCGTTCCGTGTTATACCATGTGACGTACGCCTTGATAATCCCGATTAATTCAACTTCCGAGAGTGGTGCCTTGAAAGCCAGTTCTTCAGTCTTTAGCTGGCTCCAGAAACACTCCATGGCATTGTTGTCGCCTGGTGTTCCTGGTCGCGACATGCTATGGACGATCCCTTTTCCAGATAATAGGGTGTTGTAGTCACCAGAAGTATAAGCCGAGCCTTGATCGGAATGAAGAATCTGTGGTTTCACACCACGAGTTGCTTTCAGGGCCTGTTTGAGTGTTTCAGATACTAATTCCTTGGTCTCAGTACTGGCGACCGCCCATGCGATAATACTGCGGTCACAAAGGTCTTTAATGGCACTTACACGTAAGCGTTGCTTCTGGTCGGGCCCAAATTTCAATTCACTACAATCAGTCACCCAAGTCATATTTGGTTGCTCAGGTTTGAAATCATGGCTACCATCTTCGTTTAGTAACTTATTGGCGTAAATGTGGTCTTTCTTCTCCTGTTTTCGATCATGCTTAGCCGCACGAATTGATGATTGAATCCCGTTACGACGCATGATACGACGAACCCGACCCTCACTAACATGGTACGGGGTCTCCTCATTAATATACGTTGTCATGGTCCGGACGCCAAAAATATAATTCTTTGATTCTTCACGCTTAATGATATGCGCCAAAATGGCTTCATTCTCCAGTTCATGCGCGTTAACTTTACGGTGAAGCCACTTGTAGTAGGCAGCTCGAGATACACCGACATACTGGCACATGAAACTAATCCCATACACTTGATTAGTGTCGGGATTTACTTTTTTCGAGAGTGCTTGAACTGTGAGATATTTTTCTTTTGCTTGTCTACCTTGGTAGGAGTATACCCCTGGAGGCCTTTTTTCTAGGTTACATATTTTGAGGATGAATGTTTTTATCTTCGTAGCTTTTACTTGGGTGCTGTAACATGATGAATACTGCTTAGTTTTTGGTGTCGTACTATTTGCTGTTTGGTGGAATAAACAAGCGGCTAGTGAATACGCGGCCAAACACCCCGAAGAAGAAAAGCCGGCCGACAACGACAACAGTGGGTTGTACTACTAATCCTAAAAGGCTACAAAATCCTTTCTAAGCAGTTTTAAGGCTTGCCGACCTCCCCTTTATACTTAAGTTAGATTTAAATGTCTTAAACAGAAGAATAGGGGCTTTTAAATGAGTGCCAGAGCTAACCAGGCTAACCAGCTCAAAAGTTCAGCCTTTAGCTCAACGCCAAGCTCAAGTGATTTGAGGCCAGGGCTTTATCTATTGATAAGGTACTTAAAAGGTAGTATAATAGTAGTAGCAAAAGAAAGGAGATGAGACAATCATGGCAGTTAAGGAAAAGAAACGGGTCCAAGTCAAGATTGATAAAGATTTGGCCGATGATACCGAAGCAGTTTTAAGCGAATTGGGCTTAAATCCAACCACGGCCATTAACATGTTTTACAAGCGGATTGTTGCTAATGGTGCTTTACCTTTTAATGCGTCTTTAAGCGAAGAAGAAAAAGCTAATTTACGCTTTTTAAAGGCGACCGAAGGGACACCAGTAACAGAGTTCAAAGACGCCAAAGAAGTCGCTGATTGGCTCAATGATCCAGATGAGGACTAATGACTTAGTCAGCCTATACGTTAGTTTTGTAGAAACTAACGGTGGCAAGTCTCGGCCAGTTTTAATTCGTCGGGTATCAGAACAGACGGTCGAGGCTTTTAAAATTACTAGTCAGTATGAAAAGAAGTCGGCTTATATCAAGCAACAATATTATCCGATTCAAGATTGGCAATCCGCTGGGTTGAAGAAACCTTCCTGGGTCGATCTTGGTAATATTTATCGCTTTCCCAAAGCCGGTTTAAACTTTAAAGAAATCGGTCATTTAAGTAAGCTAGATCAAAATAAAATTTCAGATTTTACGCTTGCCCTAAAATCAAAAAGAAGAGGTAAGGATCAAAAGATAATTCAACAGCGATCAAGTAAAAGGAAGCACAAAGAAAGTAAAGCAGAGCTTACACAAAGAATTCAAAAACAGTTAAAAGACTTTGCTAAAAACAATCCAGAAATTAAGCCAAAAAACAATTCTGAAAATAAAAACGATCGGCCTAGTTATTAGGTTGATCGTTTTTTAATTTATCCGGTTTATGGGTGTTAACATAGTCAGCAAATGTTTTTAAAAGTTCTTCGGTTTGTTCGACCGATAGGTTATTAGCTTGAAAGTACTTTTCTAATAAAGCGCCTTTTTGAATTAATCGGCGAGAACGGGCTTTTCGTGCTTGTCGATTTTCATAGTATTTAGATTGCCGTAATTTAAAATCTTCCCGCTCAATTTTTTGTTTTAAACGCGCTTGCTGCTCGACTAGTTTTTCATATTGATTAGACATGGAATTTCCCCATCTCGTATGGCTAATGATCTACGGACTTTACCTTTAAAAATTCAGAAAATTGCTTGGCTAAAAGCTTAATCTGATCGTTAGACAAATTAGCATAATCTAAATTGGCTTGACTGATGATTTGTTTACCTAGCCGTTGTTCAATCTTATTTTTTTCGTCCTTAATTTTTTGATTGAGGGCTTTTAATTTAGCTTCTTGTTTTTCTAAGTTACTTTGAGACATAACGATCCCTCCAATCATATTAGAAATAATCACCGAAACTATATCATATAAGAAACGTTAAGTCAAAGTATAAAATTTGAAATAGCGAAGCGGAAGGCATACACTAAATTAAAGTTAAGAGAATCAGAAGACCGAGTGAAACGAGGTCAATGCGCACTTACACGTCATCTTTGATGACGTTGTGCTAAACCCATTAAAACCTGTATTAGAAGTCGCCGATGGCGACAACAAAGTCAAACCCATAAACCCAAAGAAAGGTGGTGACCGACATGGCAATTTTTCACATGAGTTTTAGTAATATTAGTGCTGGTAAAGGACGAAGTGCGATTGCCAGTGCCGCTTATCGAAGTGGTGAAAAGCTATTTGATGATAAGGAAGGTCGCCACTATTTTTATGCCCGCTCGGTTATGCCAGAAAGCTTTATTTTGACGCCAAAAAATGCACCAGCATGGGCCAGTAATCGAGAACAATTATGGAATGAAGTTGAAAAGAAAGATCGTAAATCAAACTCACGGTATGCAAAAGAGTTTAACGTGGCTTTACCAATTGAGTTAAGTGAAGATGAACAAAAAACATTATTAACTAAATACGTGCAAGAAAACTTTGTTGATCAAGGCATGGTAGCCGATGTAGCGATTCATCGTGATCACCCAGATAATCCACACGCACACGTGATGTTAACCAATCGCCCATTTAACCCCGATGGTACTTGGGGACAGAAAACAAAAACCAAATACATTTTAGATAGTCATGGTAATAAAACTAAGACCCCTGCAGGGAATGTGAGAAACCGAAAAATTTGGTTGGTTGATTGGGATAAAAAAGAAAAAATAACTGAATGGCGGCACAATTGGGCGGCAAGTGTCAATCAGGCTTTAGAGCAAAAAAGCATTCCTGATCGGATCAGTGAAAAATCATTTGTGGAACAGGGAATAGCTGACACACCAATGCAACACGAGGGAATCAATAGCAAACGGCATGAAAGAAAGGCATTTAATCAACAAGTTAAGAACTATCGTAAGTCCCAAGCTGGCTATAAAAATATGCAGGAGAAAGTAGTTAATCAAGGCCACTTGGATAGCCTAAGTAAACACTTCTCGTTTAACGAGAAAAAAGTGGTCAAAGAGTTAAGCCACGAACTGAAAACTTATATTAGTTTGGAAAGTTTAGATGATAAGCGGCGCATGCTATTTAATTGGAAAAACAGTACCTTAATTAAGCACGCTGTTGGTGAAGATGTCACTAAGCAATTATTGACAATTAACCAACAAGAAAGTTCACTAAAAAAAGCAGATGAGCTCTTAAATAAAGTAGTTGATCGCACGACTAAAAAACTTTATCCAGAGCTTGATTTTGAACAGACAACCGCGGCTGAACGACGGGAATTGATTAAAGAAACTAATAGTGAACAAACGATTTTCAAAGGCAGTGAATTAAACGAACGTTTAATGAATATTCGTGATGATTTATTGATCCGACAATTATTGACCTTTACCAAACGGCCATACGTTGGCTGGAAGTTATTAATGCAACAAGAAAAGGAAGTCAAAATCGAGCTTAAATATACGCTGATGATTCATGATGATAGCTTAGAAAGTCTAGAACACGTTGATCAAGGTCTACTAGAAAAGTATTCACCAACCGAGCAGCAAAAGATTACTCGCGCAGTCAAAGATTTGCGAACAATCATGGCTGTTAAGCAAGTTATTCAAACCCAATACCAGGAAGTTTTAAGAAGAGCCTTTCCTAACGGCAATTTTAATGAATTACCAATGATTAAACAGGAACAAGCCTACACAGCCGTGATGTACTATGATCCTGTTTTAAAGCCATGTCAGGCTGAAACAATTGAACAGTGGCAAGCAAATCCACCACAGGTGTTCAGTCCCCAAGAACATCAACAAGGACTAGCTTATTTATCGGGACAGCTTAGCTTAGATCAGTTAGAAAATCATCACTTACAACGGGTTTTAAAGCATGATGGCACTAAACAACTCTTTTTGGGTGAATGCAAAGTCGATCCAATGATTAAGAACAGTCAGATTGAGAAAATCCAAAAGCAGTTAAAAGGGCAACAAGCCAAGGACGACCAGTATAGAAAAGTAAATATTGGACATTATCAACCGCTAAATTACAAGCCAGTTAGTCCAAGCTACTACTTAAAGACGGCCTTTAGTAACGCAATCATGACCGCCTTATATGCCCGTGATGAAGATTACGAACGGCAAAAACAGGCGCAAGGTTTAAAGGAGACTGAGTGGGAAATGACGAAAAAGCAACGGCAACACCAAACTCGAAACCGGCATGAAGATGGGGGCATGCACTTGTAATCACAAAATTAGCGACTGGTTAATTGGTATGAATGGTAGCCCATAATGTATTTTATATTGATAAAAATTTGGTACGTAGAGCGTGCTCGATTAGTTACCCATAGCTGCCAGCCTTGTGTATGGTCTATCAAAGAGACCAGGCAATCAAAAACTTTAAGCCGGAACCCTATTTTGAACTAAATGCGGAAATTGTAGCTAATCAGCAAAAATTCGTCGCGAAATTAGCCCCCTATCAGCGATTTAAAGACAAAGCAGGGCTAACGACATTCATGCAAGCTAAACACGTTCAGAAAGGCTCACAGGCTGGTTTAATCAAGGGCGTTCAAAACCAGGCTAAAAAACGTGCTAGTCCCCAACTATTCTCGCTATCCAGTCTGCAAAGTGCCATGAATAAACGTTATCACGCCAGCGCCAGTCAAACCTTAGCGGCCATTCAGAGTTTATACGAAGCCAAGTACCTTAGTTATCCCCGCACCGATTGTGCTTACATCACTGATGAAGAATTTGATTATTTAGTGGCTAATCTGACGAAGTATCTGGGTTTAGTCTCTAAGCCAGTCGCTTTAACCAATACCACCCCAAATAAGCGCTATGTTAATGGAAAAAAGGTTGAAGAACACTACGCCATTATCATGACTAAAGTCGTCCCGACTAAAGATCAATTAGCTACCTTACCTAAAATACAGCATCAAGTCTATGACTTAGTTTTAAAAACGACGTTAGCGATGTTTGCTGATCCGTATGAGTACGAGGTAGCGTCAAGAATCTTGTGTAAATGAAATGCCTGGTAGCGTCAAGAATCTTGTGTAAATGAAATGCCTTCGTACATATAATATGTATCTAACTTAAATAAGTAATGAGAAAATATCATGTCTAAATTAACTGAATCTCAAATACGGGCCAATAAAAAATAGGACGATAAAAACAATATATTAACAAGCGGTCAGTAGCACGTAACTTTGTTAAGCAACTACCTACCGATGATGACCTCGCAAAGTTTCTTAGCCTAATTTCTGATCGTCATAAGTTTTTACATGGGTAAATTCTATAATTAATCCGAACAAAAATTAAAAAAAGCCCAAAGCAATCTCTTACAATGGTAGTAGCTAATTCCAACCAACTATAAGGAGCGATTACTTTGGGTATCTCTACTTTATCAAGTTTTCAACGTGGCGCGCTAGCACAACTAGTCAGTGAAGGTCATCATACTTACCAAGATATGGCTGACGCTTTAGGCGTTGCCAAATCTACCATTCACTATGAATTGAACCGGGTTAAACCTTATGACCCTGAATTGGCCCAACAAGATGCTGACCGCAAAAGACGGGCTTGCGGTCGCCATTCGATTCTAACATCATCATTAGTGACTTTAATTACCAATCACTTGCGATTAACCTGGTCACCAGAAGCGGTCGCGACTGCTTTTAACTTGGGTACCGCTTCAATTTATAATTGGCTTAATCGTGGCTGGTTACCTTTCGAATTAGCTGATCTACCTAATCGAAATATCCGACAGTGTCGAGTTAATGAACACCGTGGCACATTTACAAGTGGGACTTCGATTGAACAACGACCAACAATTGTTAATCAGCGGTTAGCTTTTGGTCATTGGGAAGTAGATACAGTGCTTTCTGGCCGGAAAGCGTCACGAGCATGCCTGGTCACTTTTGTAGAACGTAAGACGCGACTTCTATGGGCCATAAAAGCCCCTAACCGAACTGCCAAGGCCTTAAATAGCGCCTTTGAAAAGTTTATGGGAACCTTTGGTTCCCAAGTGAAATCTATAACTGTTGATCATGGTAAAGAGTTTGCCGATTATCAATCCATAGAACAAGACTATCAAATTAAAGTTTATTTTTGCCATCCATATTCACCATGGGAACGGGGTTCCAATGAATATTTCAATCGACGGTTACGTTGGTTCTTCCCGAAAAAGACTAACTTTGGCCAGGTAACGACAGATGAAATCCTGGCAGCGCTTGAACTTATTAACCAACGGCCATTAAAAATCCATCATCAACAAACTGCCATTGAAAGTTTCCGGGCTTGTTCGGATTAAACTTGTAATTTGCCAGATAAAGAAAATTCAGAAATCACTTTTAAAGTTGGCGGTGTCTGTGTTTCGAATAAGTAACTAAATGTGACAACTTATCGTTACTTGAATATTTTTGATTAGTTTGCTAGCATATAAGAAGTATTATTAAAACATGAATAAATAAATCAGTTGACGTAAGCTCAAGGTGTTCTCTTTCAGGGGTGTGTAAGAGGTATCTGGGTTTACGTTTTTTGTATGAGGAGGTTTTTGTTTGGAATTTTTAGGTACCTTGGTGATCATCTTGATTACAACTAGTCTATTTGGCCATCTAGCCTCTAGGGTTGGTATCCCAGCAGTGATCGGTCAATTATTTGTTGGAATTATTCTTGGCCCTGCGTTGTTGAATTGGGTTCACGCCAATGATTTCATCCATATTTTTTCAGAGATTGGGGTTATCATCTTAATGTTTATCGCCGGACTTGAGAGTGATCTTACATTGCTTAAAAAATATTTGCGTCCTAGCATAATTGTCGCGTTGTTAGGAGTTTTGATTACGATGGTACTGATCTATCCAGTTGGTATTGTTTTTGGCTTGACACAATTTGAAAGCTTGTTTTTGAGCGTTATTTTTGCCGCAACGTCGGTTTCAATTTCAGTTGCTGTCATGAAAGAACTAAATTTACTTGATAGTAAGAGCGGTTCAACAGTCCTCGGTGCCGCGGTGGTTGACGATGTGCTAGCTGTCGTTTTACTTAGCATTATGGTAAGTTTAATAGGTACAAAGGCTGGTACGGATACCCAGATACCGCTAGCTCTGACTTTTTTAGAGCAGCTAATTTACTTTGCCGCAATTTATTTCGTGATGCGTTTTATCGCCCCTCTCCTCGCTAGACTAGGCACCAAATTATTGAATCCAGTGGGACCTACTATAATGGCGATGATTTTGTGTTTTGGTATGGCATATATTGCAAATCTGATTGGACTGAGTGCAGTAATTGGGGCCTTTTTTGCAGGAATTGCGATTGCACAAACTCATGTAGCTCATGAAGTTGATCAAAGTATCGAACCAATCGGTTATGCGATTTTCATTCCTGTATTCTTCGTTTCAATTGGTTTAAGTATGTCACTAGCTGGCATAGAACACGATTTGTTATTAATTATCGTATTGACAATTGTGGCAACACTGACGAAACTATTAGGAGCGGGGAGTGGGGCTAAATGGGCCGGATTCAGTTCGAATGAAGCTTACCTCGTTGGTGCAGGGATGGTCTCGCGTGGGGAAATGGCCTTGATTATCGCTCAAATAGGCTACCAATCCAAACTAATCAGTGATGATTACTATTCGGCAATTATCACTGCCATTATCCTAACAACGTTATTAGCACCATTACTACTCAAACATGCGGCTCGTCATATAAACTACTAAAACATTTTAGCGGTATGACACCCCTTCTCTGTGAAAAATAACTACTAGATTTCATCGAGATATTGCCTAGTTTAATTAAGTACTAAATTATATAATATTGGTTATAATGGAGGATTAGTTATTTGATACAGCTTGTAAAAGAAAAATTTGACGTTACTCGTTTGCGATTTGTTTTACTCGGCCTGCTTGTGGGTTTAATGAGTGGCACCGTTGTTAGCTTATTTCGCTATTGTATTGAGATAGGGCTGCACTATAGTCGATTGGTATATAGATACTTACGAATCGCGCCGTTTGTTTGGTGGGAATGGGCATTGTTGATAGGCATCAACCTTGGTTTAGCGTTAATTGTGGCTCGACTTCTCAAGAGAGAACCTTATATCGCTGGTTCTGGAATTCCGCAAGTTGAAGGTCAATTGGCTGGTGAATTGGAAATGCACTGGTGGTCAATTCTTTGGCGAAAATTTATCGGTGGTATTCTGGCATTGGGACCTGGATTATTTCTCGGACGAGAAGGACCAGCGATTCAATTAAGTGCGTCAGTTGGTCAAGGTTTCGCTTCTGAGTTTAAGTTATCAGGAACTGATCGCCGACTACTAATTGCATCAGGCGCCGCTGCTGGATTAGCAGCAGCGTTTAATGCCCCCATTGCTGGAACTCTATTTGTCTTAGAAGAGATTTACCATAATTTTTCACCGCTGGTTTGGTTAACAGCATTAGCCGGAGCAATTGGTTCAAATTTTATTTCGCTGAATGTTTTCGGACTTGTTCCCGTGTTACATTTAAGTTATTCACGTAGTTTACCAGTATCAAATTATTGGCACTTAATTTTACTCGGCATTGTTTTGGGATTATTTGGTTACTTATATCAACGGGTCTTGTTAGTTATGCCTAGGTGGTATCATCAATTGACACATTTGCCACGCCCAATACAAGGTGTCGTACCATTTCTGCTGGTAATTTTAGTTGGTTACTTTTCGCCAAATTTACTCGGTGGTGGTAATGGCTTAATTTTGGGATTTGGCCAGCATGTTCCACCTTTGTTTGTACTAATTGCAATTTTTATTATACGATTCGTCTTTTCAATGATTTCATATGGTTCCGGATTACCTGGCGGTATTTTCTTGCCGATTCTTTCTTTAGGTGCTGTGATTGGTGCGGTTTATGGCGTCTTAATGAATCAATTAGGATTATTATCGCATGTCTATATCATGAACCTAATCATTTTTTCCATGGCCGGTTACTTTGCTGGAATCGGAAAAGCTCCCTTCACAGCTATCTTGCTGGTAACAGAAATGGTTGGCAATTTAACACATTTAATGCCATTAGCAGTCATATCGTTAACTGCTTACCTTGTTGTTGATTTATTAGGCGGTGCACCAATCTATGAAGCATTGCTTAAGCAGATGACAATGCCTAAAACTGTTCAGCAACTTCATCGACCTGATCATTTGGAAATACCGGTTTTCTTTGGCAGTCCCTTAAACGGCAAAATGGTCCGAGACATGCCATGGCCTAAAGAAGCACTGCTCATTGGAATCCGGCGTGGCGAACAAGAAGTGATTCCACATGGTGACACCTTGATTCATGAAGGTGATACGTTAGTACTGTTAACTGATACAACCCAACGACCCCAAGTTAAACAACGGATTGATGCATTATTAGCAACCTTAGAAAAAAAGCACCAAGACTAAGTTAATAGGTAAATTGGTTTATCATAATGGTAGGTATCAGATTAAGTGGGTCCGTTGGCAGACATAAACATATTGGAAAACTACCCGTTGTGCTAGTTAATTAGCTGCCAGGTATCTACGAATAAAAGTTGTTCTAATCGACTTTTGAAACCACGCAGACATCGGGCCCGATTATGTTCAACCTGAAATAAAACCTGCCATTTAGAGAATAGAGTTTCGATCATGCGCCTTTGGCGCTTCAATAAGGTGCTATTCAGTCGTGATTGGGGCATGTTACGGCGTTTGGGTGTCCAGAAATCAATGTGTCGTTGCTTTAATTGATCTTTTAGTGGTTGACTAAGGTAGCCAACATCGGCCAAAACATGTGAGCAAGCGTATTGGTCAATCAATTCTGGCACTAAACGAATATCATGAATTGAAGCAGCTGAAATTGAATAGGCCACTACAATGCCTTGATTGGTGACCTGAAAATGTCCCTTTAAACCATAGAACCATTGTTTCTTGGTGGCATTATAGCCAATGTCAGCAAGTGAGCGTAAAACTTTGGCTCGATGATTACGAATTGATTGGCATAATGGGATTGGAAAACTATCTATGATGGTGTAAGTCACTGATGGTAAACAGTGTTTAACTAAACCAACCCGCAGGGTTTGGAGCAGACAGCCCATAGCTGTGCACCGTCGATTAAAACGAGATCGTTCTGGCAAACCAGTCAGCCCTAACCCAACTAACAGACGATAAAAAGCACATTGATTAGTGATACCAAGTGATACCTGCCAACACATCAAAGCCATGATAGTTACATCTGATATTTTGGCATGATTAGCATTCTTTCTTTGCCGAATTTTGCAGGAAACATAACGTTGATATAGTGGCGTTACAACCGCAACCCAGGGTTGCCAAGGTGCTTGCACGATAGTTGTAGGTTGAGTAAGATAATATTGGCTTGACATCGTTCACACTTCTTTGTTTAGGATACTTAAAAGTGTAAGCCTGCCAGGCTTTTTATGTACTTTAATTGTCCCATTTCAACTAGCACAACGGGTATTGGAAAACTATATACAAATA
Organism: Levilactobacillus koreensis JCM 16448; assembly: GCF_001435525.1. Classification (GTDB taxonomy): domain Bacteria; phylum Bacillota; class Bacilli; order Lactobacillales; family Lactobacillaceae; genus Levilactobacillus; species Levilactobacillus koreensis. Next base: position 5,688 of record NZ_AZDP01000008.1, on the reverse strand, counting down.
CGGTGAAGTACGAAAAACGCTGAAACAGAATTAGTTGAACCTATTTTGAAAAATACAAAGATAAATAATATGCCGAAAATGCCTTGCTACCCAATTTTTCATAGTCATGCTATAATGTAGACAGAAAAGGAAGCCTTGCGCTAACAAGACTTCCTACGCAAGCCGCTTCAAAGGCGGTGGCGAAGTTAATAAGACAGCATTAAGCTACCCTGTAACCTACCAAAGTTACGCAGGGCGGCTTTTTTATTTGTGGTGCTTGTCGATATAGCTGAGTAGCGCGATTAAAAACGTGCCAAACAGCAACATCAACGAGAGTGCCTGGAAGACGCTCATTGACTGTGAAACCTTCCTGAAGATTATTCCATGTTCCCATGGGCCTCACCTCACAAGGGAAAAGACAGCCACCGCCCTTAAACCTTCCTGCGTAATCTATTATACAGGTGAATTAAGTATTGACCAAGCACAATAAAAATAGATCATGGAGTTTCATGGGATCCTAAATTTGATCAAATTAAGAATCAGCAAAACATCTTTTGTAGATACCCTTTTTTGAGTTCCTGGAGTTTTTCAAGCTTACGCTGATGAAGAGCTATAGTATCGTCTAGCTGTTTGAAAAAGGCAAATTCTATAATTAATCCGAACAGAAATTAAAAAGCCCAAAGCAATCACTTACAATGGTAGTAGCTAATTCCAACCAATATAGGGAGTGATTACTTTGGGTACATCTACTTTATCACGTTTTCAACGTGGCGCACTAGCACAACTGGTCAATGAGGGAAATAAATCTTACCAAGTAATGGCTGACGCCTTAGGCGTCGCCAAAGCTACGATTAGCTATGAGTTGGACCGGGTTAAACCTTATGATCCAGAATTAGCTCAGCAAGATGCAGATCGCAAAAGGCGGAATTGCGGTCGTCGTTCGATGCTGACGGCAGCATTAGCGACTTTAATTACCAATCACTTACGATTAACCTGGTCACCAGAAACCATTGCGGCCGCTTATAACTTGAGCACTGCGTCAATTTATAATTGGCTTAATCGTGGCTGGCTCCCCTTCAAATTGACTGATCTACCCAATCGGAATGTCCGCCAGCACCGAGTGAGCGAAAATCGTGGGAAATTTACAAGTGGGACTTCCATCGAACAACGGCCAACAACTGTTAATCAACGGTTAGCTTTTGGTCATTGGGAAGTAGATACGGTGCTTTCTAGTCGAAGTGAGCCACGATCATGTCTGGTTACATTCGTAGAACGTAAGACCCGACTTCTATGGGCCATCAAAGCCCCTAATAGAACGGCTAAGGCTCTAAACACCGCCTTTGGCAAGTTTATGGGGGCCTTCGGTCCCCAAGTAAAATCCATTACTGTTGATCATGGTAAAGAGTTTGCCAATTATCAGGCCTTAGAACAGGATTATCAGATCAAAGTTTATTTTTGCCATCCATATTCACCATGGGAGCGAGGTTCCAATGAATATTTTAATAGACGGTTACGCTGGTTCTTCCCGAAAAAGACCAATTTTAGCCAAGTAACGACTGATGAGATCCTAGCAGCACTTGAACTAATTAATCAACGACCATTAAAAATACATCATCAACAGACTGCCATTGAAAGATTCCGGGCTTGTTCGGATTAAACTTGTAATTTGCCAACTGAAAAATTAATTTTACCTTGACCCAGTTACCTGGTGTGCATCAAATAAGTAGTGATTGAGCACCAAACGAAAAGATTTATTAGATTAATAAGTAAAGCAAACCCCTGAGTTGGAGTAAATCCAAACTCAGGGGTTTTACTGGTCTAACTGTTTTTCAGACCATTCTCTGTAAACTGCATCTTGCCACTAGGGTATACCCTAGTGGCCTTTCTTGTTTCTGTGCTATACTAGGAATTACAAGTGTTCATTAGAACTGTCCAAAAGGAGAGCTAAAAATGGCTAAAATCGGTTATGCTCGCGTGAGTTCCAAGGAGCAACATTTAGATCGACAGTTAGCGGCTTTAAAAGACGTTGATAAATTATTTACGGATAAATTAAGTGGGGCTAACATTAATCGGCCAGAACTGCAAAAGATGCTGGCCTATATTCGTGAGGGTGATATTGTCCTGGTCACTGAATTAGATCGCTTAGGCAGAAACAACCAGGATTTAACCCAGATCATGAACACCATTCAAAATAAGGGAGCAACCCTAGATGTGTTGAATTTGCCGTCCATGACAGGGATTGCTGACCCAAATTTACGTCAACTGATGACCAACTTGATTATTGAACTCTATAAGTATCAGGCCGAAAGTGAACGTAAGCGAATCATTGAGCGCCAGCAGCAAGGGATTGCCTTAGCTAAGCAGCAGGGTAAATATCATGGGCGTAAACCCCAATACACCCAAGACGATCCCCGCTTGCAACATGCTTTTAAACTTTATCAGGCAGGCATGAGTGATGTCGATGTTGCCCGTAATACAGGAATTAAACGGACAACCTTTATAAGGTATCGAAAGAAATTTAATGTTAAGGTAGATTGTAAATTATGAGCTTCTTTAAAGTGATTTCATTATGATGTATATGGCATAGTTGCTTTTCTTCGTGTTTAGGCTTACTATTTTGCAGTGCTATATTTCAATAATTAGCGTTGGAGGCAAGCAAATATGAATAAGCAACTAGAACGTGTTTCTTTTGCGGGGGCACTTGTTACTTTAGGAATTGTGTACGGTGATATTGGCACTTCACCATTGTATGTTATGAATGCATTGATTGGTGACGCCGGTAAAATGGGAAATATTTCTCCCAATTACGTGATTGGATCGATCTCGTTGATTTTTTGGACATTAATGATCATTACAACGTTGAAGTATGTTGTCATTGCAATGCAAGCCGATAATAAGCGTGAGGGCGGAATTTTTGCTTTATATGCATTGGTTCGAAAAAATTCAAAATGGTTAATTTGGCCAGCCTTGATTGGCGGGGCGGCCATTTTGGCCGATGGAACATTAACTCCTGCAGTAACTGTGACTTCAGCCATTGAGGGATTAAAAAAACAACACCTTGGCCCTGTGGTGTTTAGTAATTCTCAACATAACGTCTTGATTATCACAACAGTTGTTCTACTCGTATTATTTATGATTCAACATTTTGGAACAGGTATGATTGGGAAATCCTTTGGACCAGTGATGATTTTATGGTTTGGCTTTTTGGCTGTCTTTGGAATCGTTAATCTAATCAATTATCCAATGATATTGAAGGCTATTTCTCCTTATTATGCAATTAGGATACTATTCAGTCCAGTTAACAAAGTGGGAATCTTTATACTTGGAAGTATCTTTTTGGCAACCACAGGAGCAGAGGCTTTATATTCCGATATGGGTCACGTTGGCAAGCAGAATATTTATGTAACATGGCCACTAGTATATAGTACCCTATTTTTAAATTACTTAGGTCAAGGTGCTTGGATAATTAGACATGCAGGTGATACTGCTTACAGGAACTTATCGAACTTAAATCCTTTTTATGAAATGCTCCCCGGAACTTGGCGCCTAGTTGGCATTTTGCTAGCCACACTCGCTGCAATTATTGCCTCTCAAGCGTTGATTACGGGTTCTTACACTTTAGTCGATGAAGCAATTGGCTTAAAATTTTTACCTAGAATGGTTATTAGACATCCAAGTAATATAAAAAATCAAATTTATATTGCAACTGTTAACTGGATACTATGTATAATAACAATTAGTGTAGTCTGGTTCTTTGGTAGTTCACAAAAAATGGAGGCCGCGTATGGTTTAGCGATCACTATTACCATGCTTATGACTACTGTGCTTTTGCATGAATTCTTAAAGAAACACCTGGCTAAGGGAACAGCACTTATAATTGCCTTGTTTTTTGGTTTTATTGAGTTAATCTTTCTAATTTCAAGTTTGGTTAAGTTTATTCATGGCGGTTATGTTACGTTAACAATCATGTTGGGCATTCTTTATATTATGTGGCTTTGGTACTTTGGAAATAAACGAAGAGAACATTATGAGAAAGAAAGCGAGTATGTTTCACTTCTTGACTATCGTGATCAACTCTCTAAATTAAGCGCAGACAATACAGTACCTTTGTTCACGACTAACTTAGTGTATATGACTAAAATTAAGGGTGATTACCAAATTAAGCGTAGCACCATGTATTCTATTCTCGACAGACAACCTAAAAGAGCTAAAGTTTATTGGTTTGTTACAGTCAATGAAACCAATGCACCTTATGAAAGTAATTATACAGTTGATTTACTTGAGACGCATAATGTTGTTAACGTTCAACTTTACTTAGGGTTTAGGAAATCTCAATCCGTTAGTGTCTATTTACATCAAATTGTAAATCATCTAGTGGAACAAGGTATTTTAGAACCACAAATACCCACGTATTCAACAGAGCGACAACGGAAAGTCGGCGACTTTAAGTTTGTTATTATAAAGGAACAACCAGCAGATTTAATTGTCAATGATAAGTTAAGCTCGTTAGATAGAAGATTGATTGGCGGGCGCATCTATTTGCAGAAAATTACGGCCTCACCTATTTCATGGTATGGTTTGGAGTTTAGCAATGTCATAGAAGAAAGTTCTCCGTTATTTATTACTCAAGATCAGGATCAATACTTAATCCAAAAGAAAATTTATCATCGAGGCAGATTAAGTAAGACTGAAAAATGAGTATGCAGTAGTTTAAGTGCAACAACTAAGTTAGAAAAATTATATTTAGTTTTAGGTAGATTGTAAAATTCCTCAATTGTCAAATCAAGTGCAACACTAAGAATCTATTCTTAGAAGTGGTCTAGTTGCTAAGCTAGTTCAGGCATTAGATCGGCTGGGCAACGATAGTTTAATGAACGCCGCAGCCGGTTGTTTAAGGTATCCTGAGCCAGCTGAATATCAATGAGTGAGGCCAAAACCAAGGATCTACCCTTCGGGAAGAACTCGCGCAAAAGGCCGTTAGTGTTCTCATTGGTTCCGCGTTCCCATGGTGAATAAGGATGGGCAAAGTAGATGTCCGTTCCCGCCACTTGGCTCAAGCTTGAGAACTCGGCACCGTTATCAAAAGTAATGGTTTTAAAGTACTCAGTTCCATAGTCATATAAGGTGTTCTGGAGGGCTTTCAAGCAAGTGTCGGCATGATAATTGGGAAGTTTAACGATGATTTCTAAACGACTAACACGTTCAGTCAAAGTCATTAATGCTGGCTCAGATTCAACTCGTTTACCTTTGACCAAGTCACCTTCCCAGTGTCCAAGCTCTTGACGTGCTTGAACCACAGTGGGACGCTCTTCGATTGAATGGCCCAGATTCTTCTTATTGATTCGGTGATGCTTTGTTCCGGGACGTTTGACTCGGCGACGGAGTTTAGCTGGTAGGTCTGAATTACGGATAGTTAAACGCTGGTCATCAATGTATCGATACACCGTCGGTGTTGAGGGACAGACAACTCCTGGGTAATTAGTCTTGAATTGGTGAACAAAAGTATCCACACTATGCATTCTGGGGCGAGCTTTTAAAGCTGTAACCAAAGCATTACAGAAGGTTTGACAGTGATCAAAGAGTCCACGATAACAGCTGTTTAGCCGGTGCTTACGATAAACTGCTTCGCCAGTTTCCGCCAGATATGACTGTTTGTATATGGCGGTCGTAAAATGTAGGAAAATGGCAATTAGAAATTGTCGGTTTTCC
>NZ_AZDP01000063.1 GCF_001435525.1 Levilactobacillus koreensis JCM 16448 | reverse complement strand
GTAAGCACCCAATAATTGACCGTCTAGGATTGGCGGCAAATCCACGATATGATAGTCTCATCAAATAAAATTGGTGAGGTTCTTATTATGGACAAACAGGATATCGTTCAAATCAAAATGCCGTATGAGGCTGCTAGAACAACGGCAGTTGTTCCCAGCCGGGCAGTTCAACTGAAAATTGGCAAGAATAAGTCAGTAATCATCTACAATAAAGCCAATGGTTATATTGTGGAAACCGTGCTTAAGGCGGTGTTCCACGATGCTCATTGATTCAACCAGGGTTAGACAAATATTCATTGTATGTGGAAAAACTGACCTACGTCGTGGAATCGATGGATTAGCGGCGATTGTTCAAGAGCAATTTAATCTGGATCCGTACAGCCAAGCGTTGTATTTGTTTTGCGGTACTAGGAAGGATCGGTTCAAGGCCCTTTATTGGGACGGCGACGGTTTTCTCCTTATGTATAAACGACTTGAGAATGGCCGGATTCAGTGGCCGACCAATCAAGATGCCATTCGTAAACTGAATCTCAAACAATTAAACCGTCTGTTGAGCGGGTGGTCGCTTGACGCGACCATCCATAAAATAAGGCCGCCAAGACGTGCAAGTATGACCACGGAAAGATAGCTATTTATTTGAGGAAGGCTATGGTAAACTCAAAAATAATTAGTATTGAATGGTGGGATAGCCAATGACTTCTGAACAAGAACAAATCGCTATGTTGACTCAAAAGGTGAAAGAACAAGCTGAAATTATCGATTACCTGACGAGAAAACTCTTCGGCAAGAAAGCAGAACAAATCGATCCAGATCAGTTATCGCTTTTGGACGAGGATGATGGTGTTTTTACCGAGCCAGAGCAAACTGGCGAAGAAAACCAAACAGATCAAGTACAGTCAACGAAAAAACGCAAAAAAACGCGCAAAGAAGTCTTAAGTGCCGACTTACCGGTTCGTAAGACTATCGTTGATGTTGAGACTAAGCAGTGTCCTCACGGACACTGCTTAGTTTCTGTAGGCACAAAGTTTGTTCGTCAGGAGCTTCACTTCCGGCCAGCACAACTGTTTGTCGAAGAAGTTTACGCGAAAACCTATAAGTGCGAGAAATGTGAAGTCATTGGTGGTTTAGCTAAGATGATTCAAGCACGAGCACCTAAACCATTAATCCCACATAGCTTGGGTTCGGCATCATTGATAACCGAAATCATTCATCAGAAGTTTGAACAAGGAGTCCCTCTTTATCGTCAGTTAAAGGATTGGCGACGGTTAGGCGTTAGCTTAACGGAGACGACCCTATCTAACTGGATAATCAAGACGAGTGAGTTAGTAAAACCAGTATATAACCTGATTCGGAAATCATTGATGGCCCAAGATTATCTGCAAGGTGATGAGACACCGATTCAGGTTCTAAGAGAACCCGGGAAAAAGGCTACTTCAAAATCTTATATGTGGGTAGCAAGATCAACTCAGAAGGCTCTAGTCCAAGCAGTATTGTATGCTTATGGAGATACACGTTCAGGTGCATTTGCCCAGAACCTCTACCGAGGTTTTACTGGGGTTCTTCAATGCGACGGCTATGCCGGCTACAACTACTTAGAAGACTCGGTTGTTCGAGTTGGTTGCTTTGCCCATGTTCGGCGAAAGTTCTATGATGCGGCGAACATTAATGGCAAAATCAAAATGAGCCAGCCACTAAAGCTATTGGATGAAATGTTTGCGCTTGAACGAAAGTGGCAACACCATTCTCCTCGCTCTAGAAAGCGCAGTCGAAAGAAGCAACTCCGGAAACTTCTTCGTAAGTTCTGGAGATGGATTGATCAAGCTGATGAACTGCCCAAAAGTCGATTAGGGAAAGCCATTATTTACGCACAAAACCAACGAATGGCATTGAACAGAATCCTTGATCACGGTGAATTTGATTTTAGTAACAACGCTGCCGAACGTAATATGAAGAGTCTAGTGATTGGTCGAAAGAACTGGTTGTTCAGTACTAGCCAAGCTGGAGCGGAAGCTACAGCCATTTGGATGACTCTAATTGAGTCGGCTAAGGCAAGTGGTAATAATCCTCAAGACTATATTCGATATCTTTTAGAAAACATGCCACAACTACCGGAGTTCGCAAGAGAATCGGAACTAATGGCTTATTTACCATGGAATTTTATTGGTAACTCTCAATTAAATACAGCAGCCGCTTAAAACATGGAAATAAGAATGGCGCCCTCAAAACTCGAGGACGCCATTCTTATTTTTAGTCTAAAATTCAATACGGTCAGTTATTGGGTGCTTAC
>NZ_AZDP01000062.1 GCF_001435525.1 Levilactobacillus koreensis JCM 16448 | reverse complement strand
ACGTTGCCACGCGAACGAAAGAACCCAGTGATTGGGTTCTTTTTTTGTGCAAAAAAAGAACAGGAAGAGCGGGCGCATGACCGCAGTGGCGGTGTGTCTGGCAACCCCGCGGCGTCAGAAACAAAATACTGACATCAAAGTGGGCACGGCCATTTCGATGACAGCTTACCAGATGGTACAGAAAATTTAATCAAAGTATGCAACAGGCTGGTCCACTGTATAGCCAATGGACACTGCAGATCTTCTTGTAATTTCCTACATAAGTGGCATACAACCCGCGAACACGTATCCGAATGTTATTTATAATCATCGCGATTAAGTTTGGCTATGGGCCATATATTACCAATTTTATGGGACGCAAATGTTTAAGACAACTTTGGCCTAATCGCCGTGGTGTGCTATCATAGTTATTGTTGTGGGTGACCCTGGTTACCCGAACAATCAAACGCGCACGACTAACCTTTAATATAAATTAGGCAGAATTCCCTTGCTTTCAAACAAGGGATGAATGTCACTATACTTTTCGCTGATTGGCAATGTAGTTTTCTACGGTCGTCTTGCTCATATCACCAAGAGTACTCATGAAGTAACTAGGTGACCAAAGATGTCCACCC
>NZ_AZDP01000007.1 GCF_001435525.1 Levilactobacillus koreensis JCM 16448 | reverse complement strand
AATAAAAACCACCCGTTGAACGGGTGGTTTTCTCGAGGGCTATAAGCCCTGGGTACCGGCCGGCGTCTCAAGGCGCTGGCTTCTGTGTGTCAAAGCCAAATTGCGTTTGCCACTTTTGCTGCCGCTCTAAGCGGCGTTTGTATTACCTACCTTGACCCTTAAAAGGGTCCTCATACTCCCGAACGCTGAGTCTATCCACTGCCTGATCACTTTTTTCTTGATCACGAATATATTTTTTGATGGTGGCTTCGTTCAAACCCACCGTGCTCACATAGTATCCGACTGACCAGAAATGTCGATTTCCAAATTTATATTTCAAATTTGCATGCTGGTCAAACATCATCAACGCACTTTTCCCCTTTAAATATCCCATAAAGCTCGACACACTAAGCTTGGGCGGGATACTTACCAGGAGATGGACATGATCTGGCATCATATGACCTTCCAGAATCTTGACCCCTTTATACTGGCACAAAAGCCGGATATCCTCCTGTAAGTCACGTCGATATTGATTATAAATCATCTTTCTCCTATACTTTGGAGTGAATACGATATGGTACTTGCATAACCATTTTGTGTGCGCAAGACTATTGAGTTTATTCGCCATTTAAAAAGTCCCCTTTCGATTTAGCAATGTTGGCTTCGACACCTACATTCTAATTCTTATGGAGGGCTTTTTGGTATAACTATTTTGCTATCCGCCCGCATAGCGGGTGGTTTTTTGTTTCGCACGCTTTAGCGTGCTCAACTGGGCCTAAAGGCACTAA
>NZ_AZDP01000061.1:35842-49764 GCF_001435525.1 Levilactobacillus koreensis JCM 16448 | reverse complement strand
CAAAGTTAGCGATGATTGGGGATAAACATAAATGTTACAAGACTAGCACTACGCGTAAAGTAATAACTGAATATGTTCAAATAAAAAGTCGATCATTCCACAAAAGGATGATCGATTTTTTAAAATTTAAATATTGAGAATCTGTTTATGAATTCTAAGGACCTTAGCAAAAGCATAATCATCCAGAAATGTTCCCGTTGTTGTAATATCGCGTCCTTTAAGACTAAAAGTGTGAAATTGAAGTGGATTAACATAGCCCTCGATTTGCGGATTATTAGCTACGGGAACGAACATATCTTTTAGACGATTACTAGTAGCATGTGTGATTAGTGATACAGCAACTTGATTCGTGATTTTCGAAAAGCCGACAGTACTAAGAACGACGGCAGGATGCCGATCACGTAGTTCGTTTGACCTCGATGACTGAAAGTCAATCCAAATGATTTCCTGCTGCTCTGGATAGTCTTTAATAGCTGCTTTAGAATTCATGATTGATTAGCTCAGCCTTTGTAGTAGATTCTTCAGTGAGTGAATCTAAGTGAGTCCTGATAAAGTTTTCGTCAGTAAAAGGATTGGGTTCTTTAGGCAAGAACACGATTGCGCCATCTCGTCCAGAGAATGCTTCATAATTACTGAAGCGTGGTTTTATGGTTTTAGGAACAGTTAGAACAGTTGAATCGCCAACTTTTCTGAGTTTAACTGATGCCATTTGACACCCTCCTTGATATACATTAAATATATATACAAAAGAAGCGTATGTCAAACTTTTAGCTTGCTCAGGTAAAGCGAAATTGGAGCTATTCTCTCGTACTATGTATTCTATAACGAAATGGACTCAGAATTTTACCATTTCTTTTATTAATGAGTTCTTCATTGTTTAATCTGTTGTTCATTTCATGATGGTCAGTGTACATTTTTTCAACAAAGCCTCTGACAAACAAGACCCGCTAAACGCCGTCGTACCGCGAATGCTACAAACCCGAGCTTGCCGCCCAACGCGATTTTCGGTAAGCTATTTTGTGGAGGCGGGGCTAATGAACTTTGCGGATAATTTAAAAAACGTCCGGCATCAGCAGGGGATGACTCAGGCTGATGTCGCGACCGAATTACACGTGTCACGGAAGACCATTTCAAGTTGGGAAAATGGGCGGACATATCCGGATATCCTGACGTTAGTAAAATTAGGGGACGTTTATCAGATTTCGTTGGATCGCTTAATGAAAGAAGACTTAGGGATGGCACAACATTATCAACATCAAGAAAAGGTTAGTCGGCGGAATGACCGCGTCGTAGAAGTCACGTTATATGCGAATATTGCGCTTCTGTTTCTCGCTTACGTCTTGTTATTTTTGCCAGGACACATGCTGGATGCAGTTGTCGGTGGCTTATTGTTGATCAACCTGATTATTCTGGCGCCGGCTTACCAAGACTTTGGCACGTGGCGGATTCACGGTTGGCACCTGGCACTGATCACAATCATGGCAATTGTCCTGAATACGGTCATCGTGGTGACCATCACCGGCCAACCGGAAGCCAGCATGCTGGCGTCTAACGCGGCGAATGGCGCCACGAGTGCCGGTTATGCCTTTGGTTACGTCGTTGGGCGGGCCATTTGGATTGGGACGTTGACGGTCAGCGGCATCTTTGCCATTTATGGTCGGGCGCGGCAAGTATAAACTGGCCTATACCAAGCCGCTTTCTCATGGTATAGTTGAGCTAAACGAAAACTAGGGAGCGAAGCGACTTGTACAAGATTATTACGAGTGATTTAGATGAAACGCTGCTGCGAAAAGACGGGACGGTCTCGCAGGCCAACATTGACGCAATTGCTGCGGCTTCGGCCAAAGGGGTTAAATTTGTCCCCAACACGGGCCGTAGTTTCACCAGCATCCAAGACCTTTTACGGCAGTTACATCTCTACCAACAGCCCAACGAATACGTCGTGTCGTACAACGGTGGCGCCGTAATCGAGAATCAAGATAACCGTGTTATTGTCAGCAATGCCATGCCATTTGACGAGGCACAGCGGGTCTTTGACATCATGCGCCAATACGATGTCGATATTCACGTTTACACACTAGACCACTTGTACATTTATCAGCCGCGCGCCGACGATAAGCATTACCTGCAAACGAGAGGTGTCCACTATGACGAAATGATTGGTACGTTTGACCAGTTCAAGGATGACCAGATTATGAAGGTCATCGCCATGAATCCGGATTTTGGTGTGCGTCAAGAGATGCTGCAAGCCGTGACGGCAGCGTTTAACCAACAGATCAACTGTACTTACTCCTCCGGTATCTACATGGAGGTCAACCATTTTGGTGTCGACAAGGGGACGGCGATTCTGGACCTGGGTAAGCAACTGGGCGCGAGTGCCACTGAGATCATTGCCATCGGGGATAACGCCAACGACTTGGGGATGCTGACCAAGGTGGGCCTCCCCATTTCCGTGGCGAACGGGATCGATGAGGTCAAGCAGGTCGCTAAATTTGTCACACCTAACGATTACGAACGTGGCGTGGCGGATGCTATCGAGAAATTTATTTTGTAATTCAATGAGAGCCTGGAACGAAAGTCTCGGGCCCTTTTTGTGTTTCAAACGTAGATGGTCGACACGTGTGATAAAGGGCAGTCAACACCGCTTAATCCCGGTAAACAAACATTTCGAGGCCAGGATTATTTGGTTATCGATGTTAATACTTATTGACTAACTGCCTTTTGTCGCACGTTCTTTTTCGTTGCTTGACAGGACTCACAATCTCCCGTATGGTAGGACAATATTACACAGAGAGGGGGGATGACCCCATGGATTTAGAAAAGTTAATGGCGTGTGTCCCCGCAAACGGGCAAGGACGTTTTTCCGTAGAGTAAATTATAAGGAGAAATACGATGAAAAACGTCCGTCACGCAGTCCCTTCATTGGGATTGATTATTGTCCTCGTTGGTTTCCCACAAATCAGCGAATCCATCTTCACCCCGGTTCTGCCGCAGCTCCAGCGGGTCTTTGCTGTGAGCGCTAACCGGGTTCAACTGACCATGAGCACCTACTTTGTTGCCTTTGCTATTGGGGTCCTGATTTGGGGCCAACTCGCCGATAAAGGGGGCCGGCGCCCCGCCATGTTGGCCGGTATCGCCGTTTACCTATTAGGTAACTGCGGTCTGTATTTGAGTGGGAGTTTTCTCCCATTTCTAGGCTGGCGATTGGTGCAGGCCTTTGGCGCCAGTGCCGGTTCCGTGGTCACGCAGACCATCATGCGTGAAAGTTTCAGTGGCATCACGGGAGCCAAAATTTTTGCGCGTACCAGTGCGGCCATGGCGTTAGCACCAGCCTTGGGACCACTGATTGGTGGGCTTGTCCAGACCTACTTCGGGTATCGCAGTGTTTTTGCCACGCTGGTGACGATGGCCGTTGCCGTGGGTCTGTACGCGCTGAGTTGTCTCCCCGAAACACGGCCGGCTCAGATTGCCACACCGCACGTCAATCAGCGAAAACTAGTTGGTCGCTTGCTGACTGATCCAGTGGTTTGGGGTTACGGAATCCTGATTGGCGGCATCAACGGAATTCTATTTAGCTATTACGCGGAGGCACCGTTTATCTTCATGACGCACTTTGGCTATTCCGCCGTGCATTATGGTTGGCTGGGCCTAGTTTTAGCGAGTGCTAGTCTGTTAGGCGCGGTCATTGTTAACGCTGCCCTGAATTTCTGGTCACCCGAACGCGTTGCGGTGGCTGGGCTAATCATGAGTGTCGTTGCCGGGGGTGGGTTATTAGCCGCAGCCGTGTTCCAGTCGGCGCTTGCCATGATTGGCGGGATCTTCCTGACCTTTTTAGGCTTGAATATCACGTTGCCCAATGCTCTGAATCGTGCACTGGTCGGCTACGAGGCCGTCATGGGCAGCGCCAGTGGTTGGTTCAGCCTGGGCTACTATTTGTTGGTCAGCGCCGTCACGTATGGCATGAGCCTCGTGCATAACGGTTCGATTGCCACGTTGCCAGTATACATGCTGGTCATCAGTGCCGTGATGCTTGCCGTGTACGTGCGACTAGGACGCCAACACGGTGAAATTAGTGTCGTTAGTTCTGACGATTAAAATAAGCTAAAATGGCGGCCCTACGGTGAAAATCGGCGGGCCGCTTTTATAAAATTATTTGTAAGACGTCTGGCCCGAATCCAATCAAAAAATATGCTAAACTGGCCGTGAAATTCAGAGAGGAGCCGGAGCCGTGCAGAAAAAGTTAGAGACGTTGGCGTATAGTGGACCCTTGAAGTTGAAGCGAGATACCGTGAGTGAGAAGCAGGTGACCGTTCAGGCTCAGGTAGACTTGGATACCGGAGTGGTTCAACTGGTGGTGAGTGACCGGGACCTACAGCGGTTGCGGCAGGATGCACATCAAAGTTGTCGTTAGAATTACAAACTCAGTGAGAGCAGTTATGGCCTAAACGCGATAACTGCTTTTTTGTGCTGAACAATAAATGGCCATAATTAGTCAACTTGATTAATGGGCGCAAGGTCGACTAACCATAGTGGCTGAACGGATAGCTAGCGAATTAAATATAAGGCTAGATACGTTAAAGTTCGTTTATTTTTATTTTGTGTAGCTTTGACACCGACTATCTGGTATAGTTTTGAATGTAATAGCAAATGATTATCAACTATAATTTTATTAACGTTCGTATTTTAGGAGGAATCCACCGTGGATAAGTTTTTTAAGCTTAAAGAATCAGGAACCACTGTCGGCACCGAAGTTGTTGCCGGCATCACGACGTTCTTCGCCATGTCGTATATCCTATTTGTTAACCCGCAGATCTTAGGTCAGACGGGGATGCCCCAACAGGCCGTCTTCTTAGCAACCATTATTGCTTCCGTTGCGGGAACGTTGGTCATGGGACTCTTCGCCAACGTTCCTTATGCGTTGGCGCCCGGAATGGGATTGAACGCCTTCTTCACCTATACCGTGGTGATGGGGTTAGGGTTCAAATGGCAACAAGCCTTAGCTTTAGTTTTCTTCTGTGGCATTATCAACATTATTATCACCGCCACTAAGATTCGGAAAATGCTGATCTCAGCGATTCCGATGAACTTACAACTCGCCATTAGCGGTGGGATTGGGGCCTTTATTGCCTACGTTGGTCTGAAAAATGCGAACTTCCTACAATTTACCAGTGATGCTGGCAACATTCTTTCAATCAATGGGAAGGCCTTTGATGCGACCCAAAAGGCATTCAGTCAAGGTGTTGGCACCGTCGTCACCGGTGGGGGAATCGTTCCCGCATTGGAGAACTTTAACTCACCGGCACTTGTCTTAGCATTGATTGGGTTAGTCATTACGGTCATCTTCAAGGTACGCAAGGTGCCAGGCGCCCTATTGATCGGAATCTTGGCCACGACCGTGATTGGGATTCCAATGGGCGTGACCAACCTTCATTTGGCAAGTAGCTATTCGATTGGCTCATCCGTCCATCAGTTGGGCACGACCTTTCTAGCCGCCTTTTCTCATGAGGGGATGGGGTCACTGTTTGCCGAACATAACCGAGTCATCCTGGTGCTCATGACGATCCTGTCATTTAGCCTATCCGATACCTTCGATTCTTTGGGGACGTTTATCGGTACTGGCCGACAGACGGGGATTTTCTCTGGCTCGAAGGAACTCGCACTGGAAGGTCAACCCGGGTTCAAGTCCAAGTTGGATAAGGCGTTGTTTGCTGACTCCATCGCGACTGGTGTGGGGTCCATCTTCGGGACCTCTAACCTGACGACCTACGTGGAAAGTTCCGCGGGGATCGGTGCCGGTGGTCGAACTGGACTGACCAGTGTCGTCGTTGCCATTCTCTTCCTGCTGAGTTCATTGGCATCGCCACTCCTCTCCATCATTCCAACCGCCGCCATTGCACCATCACTGATTCTGGTTGGTATCATGATGATGAGTTCCCTCAGCAAGATTCCGTGGCACGATTTAAACGAGGCCATTCCAGCATTTATGACCACGTTTATCATGGCATTTGCCTACAATATCACTTACGGGATTGCCGCCGGGTTCATCTTCTACTGCCTGGTAAAAGTTGTCCTGGGCAAGGCTAAGGAAGTGCATCCACTGATCTGGATTGTTTCCGTCTTGTTTATCATTAACTTTACAGTGTTAGCCTTAGTTTAAGCATTAAAAAGCGTCGCGACGGGTCTTTCGGACTGGTCGCGGCGTTTTTGTATGGTTTGGTGAAAATAACTTGAAAACTGACGAGCCTAACTAGTTGATGTGCGCAACTAGATGTCCTAGAATCTAAACAGAATTAAGTAATTCGGTGGAGAGAACGGGAAGGGACGAAGTGAGGTTGAAATTTTTCAGGCGATTTATGTTGGTCATGACGTTAGCAGTGGCACTCTTTGTCGTCAGTAATTGGCGCTCGCTCAGTTACTACCGCACGGCGTTGACGACGTTAGCAACGGGACTAGTGACCGGAAAAACGACTACGACTAAGTCAGCGGACTACCGGTCGAGTGGCTATATTTTACGAAACACTACCGATGCGACAACACGGACTGGTGCGGACAATACGCCGGTCGAGGAGGCCATGCAGGGCGTGTTGTTGCAGAAAACATACCACTACCATTATGCGGCGGATACGCCATCGCGGGTGAAGCAAAAATTTAATGCGGCCATTCAAATCTACAATCAAACTGGAATCGTGAAGTTGACCGCTGGCAAGGCCAATTCAAATGAGAATCAAATCACGTTGAGTGCCTACCGTAAGAAAGAGGAGCTCAGTCAGGGCACCGTTGAATTTGGTCACGGGGGTCCGCAAATTACGCAGCGAATCAGTTGGCGGGGTATTCAAACGACTAATGCCGGTAAGGCCAAACTCAACGTGACCTATAAGCAGGCGGTTAAGCTTTCCGTAGCCGTCCACGAATTGGGGCACGCCTTGGGGCTCGACCACAGTTCCGACAAGGACTCCGTGATGACGCCGATCGACCACGGTAATACGCAGTTGTCCGCGGCCGATGTGCAGAGTTTGAGGAGTATTTATGACAAAAAGTGATTTCATAGAAAATGCCCGGACATCAGTGCAAAGGGGCTGATGTCCGGGCATTTTAAGGTTAATTAAGGCTTAGGCCAGCGGTACTTTTCGGTCTAATTTTGGTGTCGTGATTGGGCTGTGCGTTTGTAGGTAAGTCGTCAGGAGATCGATGTCCTGGCCGGCATTATCTACAATCGTGCCGTGCGTGAAGGCTGCGTAGCCGTCACCACCCGTGGAGAGGTAGTCGTTGGTTAAGACGTGATACTTCTGGGTCGGGTTGATGGCGTCACCTTTGGCTGTCTTGACGTCGGTGACCGTAAAGAGTTGGTCGCCGGTCGTCGCTGGGCTGTACTTGTAAGTCAGTCCAGAAATCTGTAGGAAGTAGAGTTGTGACTTGGTGTACTGTTCGTTCAATAGGTCGACGATGTCTTTCCCCGTCATTTCGACGATGGGTTGGCTATTGCCGTAAGGTTGCATGTCGTACAAGGTTCCCAGCGTGACCTTGCCAGCAGCGTTGACGTTCATATCGCTACGAATGGAATCGTTACTAGTCACAGCGAAATCGACTTGATGATTCTGTTCGTTTGCGGTCGTCCGTTGGGCGTCGACCACCACGTAAGCTGCGGCGGATTCCTTGTTGCTGGATAGGTCGTTACTGATGGTTTTGCCCCCGGCGATAGACCCGACTTCGGTGTTGATGATCGGGGCTACACGACGGTTGGCGTCAGCGATGATACCGTTGATTTTCTTAACGGTCTTATCCTTAGCAAACGTGGCGGTGGGGTCGTCCTTCAGTGAGAAGACTGGGGCGACCTTGGCCTTGACGCTGCTCTTGACGAAATCGTGGGTCTTGGTGCTGAGCTTGGCCGTAATGTTGGCGTAGCCGCGGCCCTGCATGCCGGCCTGAACGACGGGCACGCCTTTGACGCGACCATTGGCGTACTGGTGGCTGTGACCGGCGAAGAAAATGTCGACGCTGTTCTTCGGATCAATCTTGTTTAACTCCTTGAGGTCGTTGACGGCATCCCCAGTGGTCTTGCCGTTTTGCGTGACCGCGCCGGTGTGGCCGAGAACGACAATGGCCTTAACGCCCTTGGCCCGTAACTGTTTGTCGTATTTGGCAATGGTCTTGGCTTCGTTAAGCAACTTATAATTCTTGGCGATGCCGGGCAAATTAGTGTTCAGAATGCCAATGTAGCCGACCTTGACCGTGGCCTTGGTCTTCGGGTCCGTGATCTTTTTGATCGTGTAGGGTTTCCAGTGAGCGGGAATCTTGTTGGTTTGTTTGTCGCGGACGTTGGCGATGACAATCTGCATGCCGGTCTTCACGAACGGGTACTTCTTAATGGCTTGGACCTGTTGGGGGTTCTTGATGCCCGTTGTGCTAGGTTTCTTCCCGTTGACGAGATTGCCATATTGACTTAAGCCATGGTCAAATTCGTGATTACCGATGACTCCGACCTTGACCTTCATGGCCTTCAACGTGCTCAGCGTCGGGCCGTCATCGAGTAAGGCCGAGTTGGCGGGACTGGCCCCGACCATATCCCCGGATTGAACGCGTACGGTGACCCCGTTGGCGTGGGATTTCTTAAACGAGGTCTGTGCCCGGTCGAGATAGCCGCCTAAACGAGCCACGGTCCCGGCCCCTTCAATCGTCTTGCTGTCCATGAAGAGTTTCCCGGTGGCCTGTAACCCACCGTGGAGGTCGTTGATCCCTAGAAACTGGACCGGAATCTTAACGTTCTTGGTTGGTTTCGCCTTTTTGGCGCCTTTCTTGGCATATGCCGTTGTTTGCGGGCTTAGTGACGATGATGGACTCATCAAGCCACCGGCGACTGCGCCCAAACACCCTAATGCTCCTAATATGTATAACGTTTTACCTGACAAACTAGCCATGTTATTGGCCTCCCTGGAATATAGTGATAGCGCTTACAGATATGATAGTAGCATAGTTAAAGCAGATAAACAATATCGCCCTTGTTGTATTTGACGATTTTGTTATCTACAATGTCGGTGCCTTGCGGTAGACTAGGAGATAAGGATACTTGGGAAGTGGGGACGAACAATGGCAAATGAGACGGGCAACTTAGTGCGGCACAGTTTACGAACGGAATATTTTTCGACCGGGTGGATGGTCTTCGAATTTCTGGTGGGATTCTATTCTGGACTAAAGGCGGGATCAATCTTACTGATTGCCTTTGGCCTGGATAGTTGCTTGGAAATCGTGTCCGGGAGCACGCTGATCTGGCGGCTACGTAAGGAGGCTAACGGTGCACCGGCGGCCGAGATTAAACACGCGGAACGCCGGTCATCATTGATTGTGGGGACGGTTCTGTTATTGCTGGCGGTGTACGTGACCGGGGTCGCCATTGCCAACTTGGTGCTTCATCAGGCCGCAGATACCAGTTTTTCCGGGATGGGGATTGCCGTTGCTTCGGTAATTTTAATGCCGTTGTTGGCACTGCGTAAGCGGTCACTGGGCAAGCAACTCCATTCGGCGGCACTGACCGAGGATGGCATGTGCAATATCACCTGCGCTTACATGGCCGCCACGGTCCTGATCGGTGCGGCGTTGACGGCGTGGGTTGGCTGGTGGTGGAGCGATTCCGTTGCCGCGCTGGTCTTGGTCTACTTCATTGCGAGCGAAGGCTGGGAGGCATTTCAAGCCGGTCGCGGTCGGGCCGATTAATGGGGATACTTAGAGGTTAAGAGGGGGAGTTTATTTGCCAGTACAAAATGGGTTGTTAGTGATCAACGTACAGAATGGGTACAGTGAAGCGGTCGGCTATGATGACTTGGTTGCGAAGATCAACCGGCGCTTGGATGTGTACCACCACGCGCACCATCCCGTGATTTTTCTACAGAAAACGGATGACGAGCTGGTGTACAGTAGTCCATCGTGGGGGCTAGATGCACGGTTACACTGGCAAAATGACGTGATCGTCCTTAACTATCATGAGGATATTTTCTTTGAGACCGGGTTGACCGAGCGACTGCGGCATCTGAACGTCAAAAGTCTCGAGGTGTGTGGCTTGCAGACCGAACTGGCTGTGGACACGGCCATTCGCGTAGGGCACAGCCAGGGCTTTCAAATGGCGCTTCAGTCGGGGCTGGAAACGACTTTTGATTCATTAGAATTAACGGCCGAGCAGATGCGGCGCCACCATGAGCGTCTCTGGGCGGAGAACTTTGCCACAGTTTACACGCAACCCCTAGCAAAATAGAAGCTAATCGCAAACGATTGATGTATCATTAATTTGTGCACAATCGTTTTTTAAGCTGATTCATTTTGAAAGGATGAGGCGTTATGGCAACGATTTATGATTTTAAGGAAACTGAAATGAGCGGCAAGACTATTGATTTTAAAGACTATCGGGGCAAGGTACTATTGGTCGTCAATACGGCCAGTAAGTGTGGCTTGGCACCGCAACTGGTGGGAATTGAAGCCCTGTACCAGCAGTATCACGACCAAGGATTCGAGGTGCTCGGGTTGCCTTCCAATCAATTTCACCAAGAACTGGATTCGGATGAGGCAACCAGCGACTTCTGCCAAATGCATTACGGGGTCACCTTTCCCATGACGAAAAAGATTGCAGTCAACGGGGATGACGAGGATCCGCTGTTCACCTACCTCAAGAAAACCGCGGGTCACGGGCACATCAAATGGAACTTCACGAAGTTTCTGATTGGACGCGATGGTCGGTTGATCGACCGTTACGCCCCGATTACCACGCCAGAGAAGGTTGAACCGGATATCGTTAAGGCCTTGGCGGAAAATAAATAGGTATACTAAAAAGGATCATCGCAGCCCTAGTCGCTACGATGATCCTTTTACATACTTCTTAATGCCCAATCAAAGCCCCAGCGCCAATCGCCACAATCGTATAGACGACAGCGACCAACGTGGTCAGCCAAGTACTTTTACTCCAAAATTTTTCTTCCATTGAAAATCCCTCCTAAGCGGCAGCGGGTGCTGGTGTGGACGTCAGTTTCGACGTGTTTAGCAGTAGGGAACTGGCAACGACTGAGAAAGAACTGAAGGCCATTCCTAATCCAGCAAGTTCTGGACTCAATGAGAGGCCTAGGGCGAAGAAGACGCCGGCTGCTACTGGAATGCCCAGCGTGTTGTAAATGAACGCCCAGAATAGGTTTAGCTTGATTCGACTGAACGTCTTCTTGCTGAGTTCCAGGGCGCGCACGACATCTTGTAGGTCATTTTTGACCAGGACGATGCCACCGGATTCAATCGCAATATCAGTGCCGGAGCCCATGGCGATACCCACGTCGGCGGTCGTTAAGGCCGGGGCGTCGTTGATACCGTCACCCACGAAGGCAACGGGACCGTCCGCTTGTAACCGTTTGACGTTATCGGCCTTGTCGCCGGGTAAGACGTCCGCAATCACATCGTCGATCCCAACTTCGGTGGCAATCGCCTGAGCGACCCGTTGGTTATCACCCGTCAGCATGACGGTCCGCAGACCGCGCTTCTTCAAGGCGGCGATGGCACTAGCAGAGCTGGCCTTCGGGGCGTCTTGAATCGCAATCAGCCCAATGATCTTACCAGCCAAGCCAACCACAACGACCGTCTTGGCTTCACTTTGGAGTTGGGCCATCTGCGTGCTGAGTTCCGGTGTCAACGTGTTATCGGCGGCCAATTTATCATTTCCAATGAGCGCGGCTTGGCCATTGACCGTGGCCTGAACGCCCTTGCCCTCGATGGCTTTAAAATCAGTTGCGGCGATAACGGGTCGTCCGGCAGTCTTGGCCTTGTCCAGGATGGCTGCAGCGAGGGGGTGTTCCGATGAGGCTTCCAGACTGGCAGCCACGTCGAGGACGGTCTCAGTGTCACCCACAATGTCCGTGACCTGGGGATGGCCGGCGGTGATGGTTCCCGTCTTGTCGAAGACGACCGTCTTGATACGGTTAGCGGCTTCGAGGACTTCACCATTTTTAATCAGGATGCCCATCTTCGCGCTCCGCCCAGTACCGACCATCAAGGCCGTAGGGGTCGCAATACCGAGCGCACAGGGACACGCGATGATGACGACGGAAACGGCGAAGAGCATGGCGTTGACCACGCTGGCACCCAGGAAGACGTACCAGACCGTGAACGTTAAAATAGCAATGATCAGAACGGCAGGGACGAAAATATCCGCCACCTTGTCGACCGTTTTCTGAATGGGCGCATGGCTGGTCTGAGCCTTCTTGACCATTTCGACGATCTGCGACAACAGGGTGTCACTACCGACCTTGCTAGCGCGGAACATAAAGGTTCCCGTGTTATTCATGGTCGCACCGATAACGTGATCGCCGGCTTTTTTCGTGACCGGCATGCTTTCGCCGGTGACCATGGATTCGTCAATGGTCGAGGTGCCTTCGGTGATGACGCCATCGACGGCCACCTTTTGACCGGGCTTCACGCGCACGATGTCACCGACCACAACTTCGGCTAAGGGAACCTTGACCAGTTGACCGGCACGCATGACTTCGGCGTCTTTGGCCTGCAGATCGACCAGCTTACTAACGGCGCCCGAGGCCGAGTGCTTCATTTTTTCTTCGAAGTACTGGCCGAGCAGAATGAAAGTGACCACGAAGGCGGCACTCTCATAGAAAACGGCCTTACCGGTCAGCATCGCGTAAAAACTGTAGAGGTAGGCCGTGGCCGTCCCAATGGCGACCAGCGTGTCCATGTTGGCGTGGTGGTGACGAAAGGCGGCCCAGGCACTTTGAATGAAGGGGCGAGCAGAAACACTCATGACGGCGGTCGTCAGGAAAAACATAGTCCAAGCGCCGCCGGGAAGCATGAAGCCAAAGGGTTTCGCCAGCATTTCCACGAGCATGGGGAATGAGACGATCAGTGAGAAGACGAAGCGATTTTTGATACTCATGAGTTGATGACCACCTTTCCGTGGAACATGTCCATGCCGCAGCTGAAGTCGAATTCACCGGTGTGGCTGGTATCAATGGTCACGGTCCGGGGCGTGTTGAGTGGTAAGTTCTCGTTGAAATTAAGCGCTTGTGAGTGGACCTGGTCCAGACAGCCAGCGTCGTTGATGCGGTTAAATGTTAGTTCGGCGGGAACGCCCTGGGTTAAAACAACTGTCGCAGGTGAGTAGCCACCGTCGACGATAATGGTTGCAGTTTGCTTGATTGTCATGATGAAGACCTCCGTTATTTAATAATGACTTTGCCGTGAAACATGTTCATGCCGCACGCGTAATCGAACTCGCCGGCCTTGCTCGTGTCGATGTCGATGACCTTGTCTTGATCCTTAGGGAGAAATTGGTTGATCCCAAAATCGGGAAAGACGACCTGTTCCAGACAGTTCGATGGGTCCTTGCGGTTAAAGGTGATGTGGGCGGGCACGCCGCGCTTCAAAACGACCGTGCTGGGAGAGTAACCGCCGCTGACTTCAACGGCCACGTCTTGGGTGTCATCAGTCAGGGCGGCATCCACGGCCTGGGTGGTGTGCTTGCCGAAGAACCACCAAGCGATGAAGCCAATCAGTGCAGCGGCAACGATGAGGACGATTAATTTGATCATGGAAAATCCCTGCTTTCTTTGTTTACATCTGTAATCTATAAACGTAGCTTACCGCCATCGATTACATTTGTCAACATAAAATGATTGATGAATTTAGTTGTGGGGCGAAAGTAGGTATAAATTGGGCGCACTCCGGCTGACAGGGATTCCGCCTGCTGTGGGGACACTTCAGACTGGAAAATCACCAGTCTTCTCGCTCGCTTTGAAGCCACGAAGACCGCGTGTCTCCAAAGTCGCCCGTGGTGTTAGCTGATGAATCACCAGCTAACACCACCTCCACGGCTGGCTGCATTCCTGTCCTCCTCCGGCTCTGACTGTGTTTTACCATGACAACGATTGGAAGACGTGGAGATCTAGCAC
>NZ_AZDP01000061.1:0-35832 GCF_001435525.1 Levilactobacillus koreensis JCM 16448 | reverse complement strand
CAATCGATAACGACTGTTACAGTCATTATCTCCGTCGTCTACGCACACTGTGTAAGTCGAGAGGTCGGCAGATATGGGCTCAGGCGCGTCGTTCTGCTTGGTCGGCGGTTCTTGCCGGCTTAGCAGAAAACCAAGCTTGTAGACTCGGTTCTTTCGAGGCTTCAAGTTGTGTTCGCACCGATCCAGCCCATATCTGCCGGCCGGTAAGGCGAAGGGTCCACCAGGTTGCCGGGTTTTAGTCTCACTATTGTTGCTAGAGCAGGCATGACTGGTATTTTAGAACTTTCAACCTTTAGTAATTAATGTGACCGTGGATAGACGCTTGCGTCGGAAAGTGTCCCGGGCTTTATGCGCCAATTGTGTGCAAAAAAAGAGCCATGACAGCGTGTGTCATGACTCCCAAGTCTATTTATTAAGCCCCTTCACGATACTAGGGTCGTACATCATCTTCTGAATGTGGGTCGTGATCTCAGCCATCCGGGGAAAACCGCTAAAGCCGGTTTGACCGTGGCCGTGAGTCATGATGACCAGCACGTAGCGTTGGCCGTTGGGGAGGGTGACGATGGCGGCATCGTTGTTAATGTCACCGAGGAACCCAACCTTGTCGGCAACGACCGTCCCCTTCTTCGCGGTGGCCGCCCCGGCCGGAATTCCCGTTCGGTAGATCTGTTTGTTCATGAGCGAAAGCAGCCACTGCCGGTCGTGAGCATGGTTAAAAGGTGCTTGCTGGAGGGCTAACTTTTTCAAGAGCAACGTCAGACTGTAGGCCGTGGTGACGGAAGCTTGGTTGGCAACGAAAGTGGGTGAGTACCAGCCCTCACTCGCGATGAAGTCGTCAAGCGTAGTTAGGCCGTAAGCGTCCAATACGCCTTCCGCGAAGTCATTTTCGCTGTTAACGATCATCCGTTGGAACCCGTCCTTTTCGGTGAGCGTCCAGTCGTAGTAGCCTAAATGGTTCTGGTGGAACAGGTAGGCCGCGATGAACAACTTATAGGTGCTAGCGGAGACTGCGGGGGTATGCGCATTGGCCGAGGCGGCGAGCTGGCCCTGTTTATAAAGGCGGCGGGTCGTCCGAGATTTTGCGGCCGAACTCCCAGCAGTCGGTCCTAGGTTGTAGAAGCTAACGCTGGCGGTGCCGTCAGCTGTAACCGATTTCAAGTAGTGGGTCAACTTGTGCTTGAGCTGCTTTTGTTGGGCCTGAATGGCGTGAGCAGTCGGGCCCTTAGCCCGGACGGCCGACGTAGAATCGGCTTCCGTCACGTTCTTTTGGTGCGCTTGAACGCCAACGATGCTCGCGATACCGACCACTAAAATAACGAGTCCTAGCAAATAAGTGCGGTATTTATAGAGTTTTTGTAAGAATGATTGCGGTTCGTTATGTCTCATCGGCTTGATTCTCATTTCTTTAGATTGTATGTCGGGTGAACTAATTAATGGTTTTAATTATACGCCCAAATTTTGGCGGCGTATACGCGGAATTCTTAAGTCAAACGCAAATACCTGAGAATTTCGGGTGACTAAATCGCTGGTTATTTCGTTAGTAAGGTCGTGGCCCTATTGCGCGTGGACTAACCCGTCAAAGAAATGTTTCAGTGAGGTCTTGCCGCCGGTCGTCCGCGTCCCTTCCAGGTAGAGCATCTCGTTACGCACGTTCTTATATTCATACAGGGTGTTTGCGTATTCCACCACGATTTCGTCGCCCATGTCGTCCAGACACAGGTTGGCGAGATTGGTGAGACCGGTTTTAATGGCGCGCCGAATGCGTTGGAACATGATCTTCTTCTCGCGCTCGTCGATGTGATATTCCGCGGCAAAGTCGATGTCACGAAAGCTCAGGTTGCGGTCGAGCATCATCTGACAGATGGAAAGAATGTCGGCGGACCCGGCCTCGGAGGTGATCCCCAGGAAACGGAGAATGGAGAGGATCTTATCCTTTTGCAGGTGATGGCGGTCAACGACCGAATCGGCCGCGTTCCCGCCACCGACCAGGGATTGGATGTGATTGAGCTTAGCCGCCATTTCGATGCTCTGGGTGACCTTCTCAATCACGGTCTTCACTTCGATGATGTTAATGGGCTTGTCGATGAAAAATTCGATGCCGGCTTGATAGGCCTCCGCTCGCAGATCGCTGTCGCGGACCTGAGAGATCATGATGAAACGCAGGTTGGGCTTGGCCGGCTTGAGTTTCTTGATGAGGTCGATCCCGGAAATTTCGGGCATCAACAGGTCGGCCAGCACAATGTCGATATCCATTAGCATGACCTCGGCCAGGGCCTGTTTGGCGTCATGGGCGATACCGACTACGGTATTGTTCGGGTCCTTTTCCAAAATTTGCCGCAGAATCATGGGGATGGATGGGTCGTCATCGACGATGTAGAATTTCATGATTGTACCTCCTGAATGAGTCGTTGCTTGTTGAGTCGAACTTGAAAATTGGTGCCCTGACCGAGCTTAGACTCGACACTGATGTCGCCGCCAAATTGTTCTTGAACGATCAGTCGGACGTGGGAAAGGCCAATACCGCGGTAAACGTCGCCGGTATTTTCATTGAATTTCGTCGTGAACCCGGGCTCAAAGATCATGGCCATGGTCTCCGCACTCATTCCACTACCGTTGTCGCCAACGTTGATCAAGATGTCATCGCCAGCGTCATTGACGGTCACGCGGATCATCCCACTGGGTTGGTCTAGCATGGCATCGGCGCTGTTAAAGATCAGATTGGAGAGGATGGAGACCACGTAGTAGTGATTGGGAACGATGAGGTCAACTTGGTTGTGGACCTCGATGAGCACGCTGCGTTGCTTGACGTTTAGGCACTCACGGATATAGCTGGTCGTCACCTTCAGAATTTCCGCCAGTTGCATGGGAACGTCCTGGTCGTCATTGAAGTAGTCGCCGAGCCCACGAATCACATTGAGGTAGTTTTTCTTGATCTCGTGGACGTCGCGGGCAATTCCCAGCGCCATGTCGCGGTCTTGTTCGTCAACGTTAGCCTTTTCTAGACGCTGATTGAGTTGGTAGGCGTTCTTCATGATATTTTCAATCTCGCTGATACTCTTGCGCATGAAGTAGACCTCACTTTTTACCGCCGAGGCGACCCAGATGAAGTGGTAGTAACGTTCCTCGTGATTTTCCTTGCGCATCATCAGCGTGAAGTAGTGGTAGAGAAAGGCGAGCAGACAGCTGACCAGACTGCGGACGAGCGCGGTGATAAAGAGGATCTGAAATAAGCGGTAGGTGTAGCCGTTGAAATTGGTGAGAATACTGACTTCGAGCAGATTGGAGAGGTAGTCACATAGCAGAATTGCTAGGAAAAATGAGGTGTTACTCCGCTGCCCGCGCCGCCAGTAGAGCAGGTAGTACAGCACGCCGTAACAGACATAAAAGGCAATGTCGGCCAATACATAAAGCAGGTTGGCGTGTGGGGAAACGTCGTGGCCGATAAAAAGCAACATCCCGCGAAAGAGCGGTGAGGCCGCCGCAACGGCAAATAAAAGGTGTAGTGGATTCAGATCGGCATTGAAGTAAAGAAAGATGGGGAGTAGAAAGACCGACAGCGTCAAAATGAGGCCAGGCGTGTACGCGGAAATGTTGACCTGTGAGGCCAGGGCGACGCAAACGGCCGCAATCAAGATGCGCCGGTAACGTTCGTGTACGATGAACCGAGATTGTTTAAACATGGGAATGCTCCTAACTTTAATTGGGGGTATTGGAGGAAGAGTGGCTGGACTAGCCGGCTTACAAAGGAGGTAGTTGGTCAGGTTTACGGCCACCTAGCAGTTGTCAGGATTGTAGGGTGATCGATTTGACGGGTGGTGTTCATTGCGGGAAGCGATGTCCCACATTAGGCGAAATCCCTGGCGACCAGAACGCAATCAGTCGCGGCGAATATAACGATTTTTAATTTATTTTTGTAAAGAGTTGAAGCAATTTGAAGTTCTGTGAAACCGCTTACGTATACTGCCATTGTAAATAACAAAGGAGGAAATCACAATGTACAATTTACGTAACCGGAGTTTCTTAACCCTGCTGGACTTTACCCCTAAGGAAATGGGTCACCTGCTACAACTGGCCGAAGACTTGAAGCGCGCCAAGTATGCTGGGACCGAACAACAGAAATTGGTTGGTAAAAACATTGCTTTGATTTTTGAAAAGAATTCGACGCGGACGCGGTGTGCCTTTGAAGTTGGGGCTTACGATCAAGGCGCGCACGTGACTTACTTAGGACCGACTGGGACGCAAATGGGCAAGAAGGAATCCGCTAAGGACACGGCGCGGGTGCTCGGCGGCATGTACGACGGTATCGAATACCGGGGCTTTTCTCAACGGACCGTGGAAACTTTGGCAAAGTATTCTGGCGTGCCAGTTTGGAACGGCCTAACTGACGAAGATCATCCCACTCAAGTCTTAGCTGACTTCTTGACGGCCAAGGAAGTCCTGAAGAAGAATTACAGTGATATTCACTTTACTTATGTCGGCGACGGCCGGAACAACGTGGCCAACGCCCTGATGATTGGTGCGGCCATCATGGGGATGACCTACCACCTCGTTTGCCCAAAGGAACTGAACCCAACGCCAGAGTTGTTGGCTAAGGTGCAGGCGATTGCAGTCAAGACGGGCGCAACTATCCTGGTCACCGATGACGTGGACGAAGGGGTTAAGGGCTCCGATGTCCTCTATACCGACGTTTGGGTGTCCATGGGTGAACCCGATGAAGTCTGGACGGAACGGATCAAGCTCCTGTCACCATACCGGATCACGGCGGAAATGATGGCCAAGACTGGCAATCCAAATGTCATCTTCGAACACTGCCTACCTTCATTCCACGACACCCAGACCAAGGTCGGTCAAGAAATTGCTGAAAAATTTGGCATTACCGAAATGGAAGTGACCGATGAAGTCTTCGAAAGTGACGCGTCGGTGGTCTTCCAGGAAGCCGAAAACCGCATGCACACCATTAAGGCCGTGATGGTCGCAACCTTGGGTGATTAGGAGGAGACACACATGGCAAAAATCGTTGTCGCTCTTGGGGGTAACGCGTTAGGGAAGTCCCCCGAAGAGCAATTAAGCTTAGTGAAACATACGGCAACCTCGCTGATTGGTTTGGTTGCGGCGGGCCACAAGGTCGTCATCAGTCATGGGAACGGTCCGCAAGTCGGGGCCATCAATCTGGGGATGAACTTTGCAGCGGAACATGACCAGACGGCCGCCTTCCCGTTCCCCGAATGTGGCGCGATGAGCCAGGGCTACATTGGCTATCACCTGCAACAGAGCCTGCACAATGAGCTTCAAAAGCGCGGTATCAATAAGGATGTGGCGTCCGTCGTTACCCAAGTTGAGGTCGATACGGCGGATCCGGCATTTCAACACCCAACGAAGCCGGTTGGCGCATTCTATAGCGAGGCGGATGCCCACCGTATCGAGGCAGAAAAGGGCTACACGTTTGCCGAAGATGCTGGCCGTGGCTGGCGGCAGGTGGTCCCGTCGCCCCTTCCGCAGGCCATCGTGGAGCTCAAGAGTATCAGTGATTTGATTGAAAACGACAACCTAGTCATCGCTGGTGGCGGTGGTGGGGTGCCCGTTGTGACTACGGACACTGGCCTCAAAGGCGTCCCGGCCGTGATCGACAAGGATCGGTCGAGTTCACTACTGGCGGCTAACATTGCGGCCGACCAACTGATTATTTTGACCGCGGTGGATGACGTGTACGTCAACTACGGCAAGCCGGATCAGCAGTCGCTGCGAACCTTATCCAGTCAGGACGTCCAACGGTACATTGACGAGGGCCAATTTGCCCCCGGGAGTATGCTGCCGAAGATCGAAGCGTGCTTGGGCTTTGTGGCGTCAGGCGCGGGCCGCACGGCGTTGATCACATCGTTAGACCACTTGGACGATGCCTTAGCGGGCAAAGTCGGCACATTGATCACAGATTAAGCAAACTATAGAGCGTGGTCCAAAGGACGTTTTGGTAACGCCCAACCTGGACCACGCTTCTTTTTAGCCATTATTTGAAAGTTAGGGGTGGAAATTGTGGATACAGCGACGCAACCAAAGAAAAAATTTAAACTAAGAATGCCCGGGGCCTTCGTCATCTTGTTCATCCTGACGATTGTGGCCGTTATCGCGACCTGGATCATTCCGGCCGGGTCGTATTCCAAGTTAGCCTATGATTCGGCGAAATCAGAACTGGTGATTACGAAACCGTCCGGTAAGACAGAGGCGGTTCCCGCGACCCAAAAGCAACTGGATAAAATGGGCGTAAAGATTCAAATCGGGGAATTCACTTCGGGTGGCATCACGCAGGCCGTGTCGATTCCCAATACTTATGAACGGTTAAAGCAGCATCCGGCTGGTCCGGGTCAGATTACTAGCAGTATGGTCAGGGGGACGATTGAAGCCGTCGATATCATGGTGTTCATCTTCGTGCTCGGGGGCTTGATCGGGGTCGTCAAAGCCAGTGGGGCGTTTGAGTCCGGCTTGATGGCGCTGACCAAGAAGACCAAGGGACATGAATTCATGCTGATCTTTCTGGTTTCCGTGTTGATGGTCCTCGGGGGCACGCTTTGTGGGATCGAAGAAGAGGCGGTGGCGTTCTACCCGATTCTGGTGCCGATTTTCATCGCAATGGGGTATGATTCCATCGTCTGTGTGGGGGCAATCTTCCTAGCCAGCTCGGTGGGGACGGCATTTTCAACGATCAACCCGTTCTCCGTCGTGATTGCCTCCAATGCGGCTGGTATCAACTTTACCGAAGGAATTAGTTGGCGGATCGGTGGGTTGGTTGTGGCAACCATCTTCGTGCTGTTTTACCTGCATTGGTACAGCAAGAAGGTCAAAGCCACGCCGGCGTTCTCGTACACCTATGAGGACCGCACGTCCTTCAACAAGATGTGGTCGGTGGCTTCCAGTGAAAATGGTGAACATGCCGACTTTACTTTCCGGAAGAAACTGATTCTGATCCTGTTCGTCGTGACCTTCCCCATCATGGTCTGGGGTGTGATGTCACAGGGCTGGTGGTTCCCAACTATGGCCTCCTCGTTCTTGCTGTTCGCAATCATTATCATGTTCTTAACGGCCACTGGTAAATACGGCATTGGCGAAAAGGGCGTTGTGGATGCCTTCACGAATGGGTCGGCCAGCTTGGTTGGGGTGTCACTGATCATTGGGTTGGCTCGTGGCATCAATTTAGTGATGAATGAAGGGCTGATTTCCGACACGGTGCTCCAGTTCTCGTCAACGCTGGTTCAAGGCGTGAGTGGCCCTGTCTTTATCCTGATTCAAATGTTGATCTTCTTCGTTCTGGGATTCATCGTGCCATCCTCATCTGGATTGGCTGTACTGGCGATGCCGATCTTTGCGCCGCTGGCCGATACGGTCGATATTCCACGGTTTGCCGTGGTAACGGCCTACCAATTTGGGCAGTACGCGATGCTTTTCCTGGCCCCAACCGGCCTAGTGATGGCAACGTTACAAATGCTCGACATGAAGTATTCGCACTGGTTTAAGTTCGTTTGGCCAGTGGTGGTCTTCGTCCTGGGCTTTGGTGGCGTGATTTTGGTTCTGGAAGTATTGCTGAGTTAAGGGAATGTGGCCCAACGCCCTACGTCTCTGGCTTGACTAGCATTTAGAAGGATTCAATCGAAAGAACACGTTCAGACCAAATGATAACCTGAACGTGTTCTTTCGCGTACATAAGCTGACGTGGGACGGTGGTCGTTGCTAAAAAAGGTTGTCACCGCAAAAATTTTCGCCCAATATTATTCAGGTTACTGACCTAGTCGCGTGAAATCTGGTAGACTAAATCTATGACGTTGTGAGACCGTTTCCATATCAGGACTCACAACAAACTAGGAGGATTTCACATGAAGTATCGGCATTTAGGAAAACAAGGATTACGCGTGAGCGAACTGGCACTTGGGAGCTGGATGACTGACGTGAGCGCGGGTGACAAGCAGGACCTGGCCGCTCAGAGTATCAAGTTAGCTTATGAGAATGGTATCAACTTTTTTGACTGTGCTGACGCCTATAGTGGTGGCGCGGCTGAACGGTTCTTGGGTAAGACACTGAAACAATTCCCGCGTAAGGAATTAGTGATGTCCAGCAAGGTCTTCTTCCCAACGGGTGAGGGTGTAAATGATGGTGGCCTTTCCCGTAAGCACATTACCGAATCATTGGATCAATCGTTGACCAACATGCAGACGGATTATCTCGACCTGTACTTCTGTCACCGATTTGACCCCGAAACGCCGCTGGCCGAAACGTTGACCACCCTGAGTGGCTTGGTCGACCAGGGAAAGATTCTGTACTACGGTGTCAGTGAGTGGCGGCCAGTTCAAATCCTAGAGGCCCAACTAATCATCCAAGAACGCGGTTTGCATCCGATGTCCGTGGTCCAACCCCAGTACAATATGTTCGACCGCTACATTGAACACGAACTGCTCGATGTCTGCGCCAAGCTTGGTCTGGGCGTTGTGCCATTCTCGCCGCTGTCACAGGGATTATTGACCGGTAAATACCGCAAGGGACAGGCGATTCCAGCCGGTTCACGGGCAACCTACCAAGGGCAGATTAAGGCGTTATTGACCGATGACAACTTGGATAAGGTCGAAGAGTTGGTCAAGATGGCCGCTGAATTGGATACAGATCTGTCGACATTTGCCTTGGCCTGGGGCTTACGCGACCCCCGGATTTCCAGCCTGATTACCGGCGCCAGCAAGCCCAAGCAATTGCAGAACAACCTGAAGGCCATCGACTTGGACATTCCAGCGGAATATTACGCGCGAATCGATAAGTTGTTCGGCTTCAAGAAGTTCTCGCGCCAAATTGGCTAAATATACAGCTACTGTATTAAAAAGTGTGTCGTTCAGGACACACTTTTTTTATCACTTGATTACTATAAAGTTTTGAAAGAAAGCGTCATGCCAGACGTGGACTGCCTCGCTTCCCAAGAGTGGGTGTGGTATACTAACGGTTCGTAAGAAATTCAGAATGTATAAAATTGTAAATTCTTAGCTATCGGCGCTGGTAATTCTTAATGTCAGCTGACCGGAGTTTAAACCAACAAGGAGGAACCACGCGTGACACTCACGACCGCAACAAATTACTTACTCTTGACCGAAAGAATCGGGCAGAAACCCACCCTTCGCACGCGGTTCACGACCCAGGCCTATTTCGTCTTGGGGGCCTTACTCGATTTGATCGATCAGCGAGTTCTGGTCGTGACCGGGGATAATTTAGCGATTGCGGACGACGCGCAGTGGGAGAACCTACCATCCTATTTGGCGGCCTTCAAGATGCGGCTGCGGAACGACCTGATGCAGACTCCCCAGTTGAAGTCGATTTTAAAATTGGTGACGAGCTGGGATATTGCGAATACCATTTATGACGGCATCGGTGCCGAGACCTTGGCAGCCGAGACAACGGAACGGGTGTTATTTCAGAACAACCTAACGCCACACGTGATCTACGAGCCTAAGGACGCCAGTCGCCAACAGATGATCGACACCCTCAAGCAGCAGCTCCAGTCCGGTCAGGTAACTCACTCGACGTTGAACTTATTGATCATTTTAGAACAAGAGGACGCGTTGAAGTGGTTATTTGGCGAAGATGATATGACTACGCTAGCTGGCCGGTTACAACAGGTTACGGCCAACAACGCTTACGCCCAGATGGTTAAACAACTCACGACCGCAGCGAGCGAGATTATTGTGACCAAGAAGTTCTGGATGGACGGCTGGTTAAGTTAAAATGTGATGAACCTAGGGCCTCGTGCCGGTGCGTGAAGACGGACTGGCACAGGGCCTTTTTGGCGACTCGTGGTAAGGTGCAAATTTTATAAATCAACGACTACAACGCCAATGGCTCAACTGCGGTCCAACCCGAATTGTAAAGATACTTTTCAAAGTTAGCAGGCAGTTATCATTTTTGAGACAACAACCCAATTTTGGTGAAATGAGTCCGGTCGAATTTTATAACTTCCGGTTTGACTAGTCACTGCTCAGGATAGTGACGGTATTGACGATTAATCCCATTTTTTGCGAAAATAGCCAGTTTAATTGCCCTAAAATTGGTCAAATTCAACAAATTATCAAGATATTTATCAATTCGGCCGTCCGAGCATTGTTTTGCACCCGGAAATGCCCTATAGTTGAGTTGTGAAGACTTTATCAAAAGGGGATGTATGGCATGTCAATTACCATTTCGGCTTTGAAAGAGGCACCTGGCGAGAACCGGGTTGCTTTGTCACCGGACGTTGTTCGCAAGCTGGTCAAAAGTGATTATCAAGTGCTGATCGAACAGGGGGCCGGTGAACGAGCCTTCTATCAAGATGCTGTCTACACGGATGCGGGGGCGAAAGTTGTCGACCGCTCTGCTGCTGTGAAGCAGGCGACCATTATCGCAACGGTTGGCCAACCCGGCGATGACGTGGTTGACCAGTTGCAAGCTGGCCAGACGCTTTTAGGTTTATTATCACCATTAACGGATTTAGACTTCGTTAAGAAATTAGCGGCTAAAAAAGTTAATGCGTTGGCATTTGAACTCTTGCCACGGACGGTGTCACGGGCGCAAACGATGGACGTTTTAAGTTCACAAGCCAGTGTTGCCGGTTACAAGGCAGCCTTGTTGGCAGCGGACCGGTTCTCCCGGTACCTACCAATGATGATCACCGCTGCTGGGACCGCGAAGCCAACCAAGGTCTTAGTCTTAGGGACCGGGGTTGCTGGTCTGCAAGCGATTGGGACTGCTAAACGGTTAGGAGCCATGGTTTCGGGGTACGATATTCGGCCAGCATCACGGGGCGAAGTTGAATCCCTGGGGGCAACGTTCCTGACGACCTCCGTTTCGGCCACTGGTGAAGGCGGTTACGCGCGGGCACTGACACCCGAAGAAACCGCTCAACAACAGGCTGAATTAGCTGAATTTATCGCCCAAAACGACGTGGTCATTACGACCGCTCAAGTTCCTGGACGCCGGCCACCATTACTGGTTACGCAGAAGTCGGTGGACGAAGCTAAGGCTGGCAAGCTCTTCATCGATTTGGCCGCTAGTGAGTTAGGCGGTAACGTTGCTGGATCTAAGCCAGGCGAAACGGTAACGACGCCAAATGACGCCCAAATCGTGGGTGCTGGCGATATGGCCAGTCAACTGCCAGCTTCTGCTTCTGACATGTACGCCAAGAACGTTCAGTCGGTCATCACGGACATTACCAAGGATGGCGAGCTGGTCATGGACGTAGATGATGAAGTAGTTGGTGAATTGCTCGCGACCTACCAAGGAGAAATCATTAGTAGTCGCGAACGTTCGGCGATGGATCTACCAGAACGTCACCCTGCTAGCACGGAGGAGACGCCCGCCGATCAACCAGACGATAAAAAAGGAGTTGATCAAGCATGAGTGAAGAACTATTTACGAACTTAGCAATCTTTGTTTTGAGTTTATTAGTCGGTTTTGAAGTTATGAGTAAAATTCCAGCAACCTTACAGACCCCAATGATGTCTGGGGCCAACGCGATTCACGGGGTCGTTGTCGTGGGGGCATTTGTCATCGCGGCTGAGGCCAATAGCTGGGTCTTCTATTGTTTAGCATTCTTTGGGGCCTTCTTTGCGGCCGTCAACGTTGCGGGTGGTTATACCGTTACCGACCGGATGTTAGGGATGTTTGACCGCAAACCAGCAGCCAAAAAGGAGGATGATCAGAAATGAGTGCCCTACAGACGATTTCTTCCTTAATTTATTTGATATCCGCGGTCTGCTACGTTTTGGGTGTGCACATGATGCGTTCACCAAAGACCGCTCGACACGGGAATGGCCTGTCAGCCGTCGGGATGTTCCTCGCCGTTATTACGATTATTGTAACGATTATTGTTGAAGGTAAAATTGACGCCATTGGTTGGGTCGTATTGATCTTAGGCCTGGCTTTGGGGATCCTTTACGGGGTCGTCAAGGCGCGCAAGGTGCCAATGACCGACGTACCACAATTGGTTAGTCTGTTCAACGCCGTTGGTGGTGGTGCTGCTGCCGTTATCGGGATCTTCGATTACTTACTTAAAGGTGACGGTGCTAGCTTGAGTATCGCCTTCTCCCTGCCAGTTCTACTGGACGTTATTATTGGGGGGATTACCTTCTCCGGGTCATTGATTGCGACCGGGAAACTTTCAGGTCACGTCTCCGGGAAACCAATTACGGTCCCCGGTGCACGAATCTTAAATATTATTGTGGTCATTGCCATTTTAGCTTCAGCTTGGTTCATGATTGGTTACCCAACCAACATCTGGTATGTCATCTTAGCCTTGGCCATGAGTTTGGTCTTCGGGCTGTTAATGACGTTGCCAATTGGTGGGGCCGACATGCCCGTTGTGGTTTCACTGTTAAACGCCTTTACTGGTTTAGCGGTTGCCTTTGCCGGGTTCGTTATCAATAACCAAGTCTTGATTATTGCCGGGGCCTTAGTTGGGGCTGCCGGAACCATCTTGACCTTGCAAATGGCCGATGCCATGAACCGGTCCGTGGCCAACATTTTGGCTGGGGGCTTTGGGACTGGCGATAGTGACACGAGTAGTGCTGCTGATGCCGTGCCAGTTGACGTCAAGGAAACTTCCGCCGATGATATTGGGTTGCAATTAGCCTACGCGCAAAACGTCATGATCGTTCCTGGGTACGGGTTAGCCGCTGCTCAGGCCCAACATGAAGTTGCCGAATTGGCCAAGGTTTTGACCGATAAGGGAATCAATGTGAACTACGCCATTCACCCAGTTGCTGGACGGATGCCTGGTCATATGAACGTGCTGTTGGCCGATGTCAACGTGCCTTATGAACAAATGAAGCAGTTGGATGATGCCAACCCAATGTTCGAAAGCACCGACGTTTCGCTGGTCATTGGGGCCAACGACGTTACCAACCCGTTAGCTCGGGAAAGTGGTAACGAAATTTCTGGGATGCCAATTCTGGACGTCGACAAGTCGAAGTCCGTCGTTGTCATCAAGCGTTCCATGAGTACTGGGTATGCCGGCGTGCAGAACCCACTGTTCTCCATGGACAACACGCAGATGTTCTTCTCCGATGCTAAGAAGGGGCTACAAGACATTGTGGCTTCAACTAAGCAATACCTGGAGTAATCATCTCTCAATAGCATGTGTTGAGGCGTCACGTTAGTTACTAACGTGGCGTCTTTTTTGACTCTTCTTAAAGATAGTAGATTGGTTAAGAATGGTCGCACTGCGGCTGCCAGGGATTCCGCCTGCTGTGGGGACGCTTCAGCCTGAGAAACGGGCTTCTCGCTCGCTTTGAAGCCACACCAAGACCGTGTGTCTTCAAAGTCGCCCATGGTGTAGGTCGGGATGAAACTCCGACCAACGCCATTTCCACGGCCGGCTACATCCCTGGCCGCCTCCGGCTTTGATTGTGCGAGGCAATTTTGGACGTTGAGACCGTAGAAGCTGCGTTAACCTTTGAATGGAGGGCGTGGCAATTCTGTTGGTGGGTGTTTTGCTGTGGGACACGAGCTACTGTGGAATTGTAGTTTAGCCGTGTGCTGTTGAGGTGATTAGTCTGGCAAGTGACCTGTACTTGTTGTGTCAATGCAACTGTGGACTCAAGGTAGAGTAGGAGTTAGATAGTGCTTGCTAGTTGGCGAAAGCAGCGGTTGGCTGTTCAGAAACTAATATCAGATAGGATACGGGAATGAAATTATTTAATCTGGAAGTATAGTTCATTTTACGAGGCCATCATGGATTGAAGTAGACTAGCAGTTTGCCCCCCCTTTTTGCCTGACAGAATTGATGGTCGTTGATTTAAGGGACAAAAGGGGGGAGTTGCAGTGGTTTCTTGGCGTCTACAGTCACACTGAGTTATATGTACGCCAGCAATTTAGAAAGTCTAAGTGCTTTTGGCTTTCAACCTATGTCATGGAAAAAATCAGTATGAGCCGGAGGAGGACAGGGATGGAGTCAGCCGTGGTCATGTTGTTGGCTGGCTTTTTTTGCTAGCCTACAACATGGGCGACTTTGAAGACGTGGTTTTTTCACGGCTTCAAATCGAGCGAGAAGCCCGCCTCTCAGGCTGAAACGTCCCCACAGCAGACGGAATCCCTGTCAGCCGGAGCGCGGCCATTCAACTCGAATTTAGCGTTCACTATTGCTAATTAGAAAATTACATGTTATAGTGTAATAGTAAAATATAACACTAGGGAGGCAGGACAATATGAAATTTGATGATAAGGTCCCAATTTACTATCAAATCAAGAATTACCTTTATCATGAAATGATGACCGGTGCGCTAGAGCCAGGGGATAAGTTGCCGGCCGTTCGCCAGTTAGCGGTGGATCTGACGGTCAACGTCAACACTGTTCAGCGGGCACTCGGGGAAATGATCACGGAGGGCACCATCGAGTCACAACGGGGAAAGGGGAATTTCGTTACGATGGATAAAAATCGGATTACCCAGTTAAAGGAGCAATTGATCGTGGAACAATTGGAGCGGGTCTACAATGAATTACACGCGCTGAATATGACGGATGAGCAAATCATTTCGAGCCTAAAGACTTATATCGCAGGAAGGGGGCAGCAACATGACTAACGTTTTAGCAATTGAAAATCTGACGTACAAGCATAACTTAAAGACGATTTTAAACGGTATCGACCTGACCCTGGAAACGGGTAAGATCGTTGGTTTGCTAGGGGAAAACGGTGCCGGGAAGACGACCCTGATGCGATTGATTACTGGGAGTGCCAAGGGGTCCGGAACGATTGCGGTGTGTGGGGATAGTGTTGCCGCCCATCACAAGAGTAACGTGAGCTTCACCGAACAATTACGGGGATTTCGGCCAAGCACACGCATTGATCGAATCGCTGATTTTTACCGGACGGTTTACCAAGATTTTAGTGGTCAACGTTACGAAGAACTGGTGACCTTCCTCCAGATCGATACGAGCCTGAAGCTGGGTGCACTGTCGAAGGGGATGAAGGAAAAGGTCATCATCGCCTTGACCTTGGCGCGACAGACGCATCTCTACTTGCTGGACGAACCGTTTAGCGGAATCGACAGCATGAGCCGTAAGAAGATTATTAGCAGTATTATCAAATGGAAGCCAGACGACGCAACGATGGTCATCAGTGATCACTACGTTTCAGAAATCGCACCGATTTTAGATGAGATCGTTATTGTCAAGGACCAAACGATTTACGCCCATAAACAGAGTGATGCGGTTCGCGAAGAGTTTGGTATTGGCATCGAAGCATACTACGAGAGTTTGTACGAGGGGAGCGTTAACCATGACTAGTTTTGGATCATTATTTAAGGTGCTCGGTCGGAGTCGATTCCGATTGGTCAATAAGATTATTTTGGCAGAACTGGCCGTGATTGCCGTTACCTTGCTGTGGAGCTTAGCTACTCATGGGATTGGCGATGGTGAGTTGATTGGCGTCACCGCGGCTTGGTCCGCCCCCGCAATCTGGATTACCTTTATCATGCTCAGCATTGAAAATGAACACGTCTATACGCGCGACACGTACCGGTTGATTCCAATTGGCGAAACGCAATTATACTTGAGCAATTTGGTCACGACGTTTGTCATGTTCATCTACTTTGGTTTCGTTCAATTCGTGCTGTACATGATTACAGCTGCCGCAGAAAATAGTTATCTGACACAGCTCTTGGCACAAATGAGTGGTCCGGATTACAGCACACTTGAAGCCGCAAAGATTGCCGGTGGAGTTCTCTTAATGGCGCTGGCCATCTTCATCATGGGTTGGGCGACCATCTCTCTGGTCCATTTGGCAGTTAGCGCAACGAATAACTTCTTGCCAAATGTAAGCCGGCGGGCAGTGGACGTGGTCTTGTACATCATCGTCATCTACCTGGTAACGCGGGTGGCTATGTTTATGCTGCACGAGTTCAATAACCTCGGCGGCATCCTGAGCGGCGGGCAACAAACTCAGTTCTTGATCAACATTGCCGGGGTCCTTGTGGTGGCCTTGGTTGAGTCGGTTATCAACGTTTTCTTGCTGAAGAAGTGGGTTGAAACGATTCCAAACTAAATAAACAACAAAACGCGCGTTCACACTAATCTGTGGACGTGTTTTTTAGGTGGTAAATGACTGAGTGGGTGAGCCATCTCAAGTTGACAAATGGTGAGGGTATCCATATGCTAAAAAGAGTGTTTTATGGGGATTCAGCAGTCTGCGGATTTTAGAAGATGGTTTGCAAGCGGTTCTGCTTGAATCTCGGCACAAAATTACATATGAAGGTCGTTGGGCAACTTATGCATAAGAATCATTTCTCTTTCGCACTGATCATGGTCGGTGCGTTTCTCAGCGTCCTTAACCAGACGTTGATGTCCACCGCCTTGCCGGCAATCATGCGGGCGTTTCAC
Source organism: Levilactobacillus koreensis JCM 16448 (assembly GCF_001435525.1). Lineage (GTDB taxonomy): Bacteria > Bacillota > Bacilli > Lactobacillales > Lactobacillaceae > Levilactobacillus > Levilactobacillus koreensis. Next base: position 19,464 of record NZ_AZDP01000061.1, on the reverse strand, counting down.
ATCACGACGGCGCAGGGCCAGTGGCTCAACAACGGTTATTTGCTGATCAATGCGCTTATGATTCCGACCACCGCGTATCTGATCAAACGCTACACGACGCGCCAATTGTATTTCACAGCGTCGCTGATTTTCATCCTCGGGTCATTGATTGGCGCGACGGCACCGGTCTATCCGGTCTTGATTATTGGCCGAATGATTCAGGCGCTGGGGGCGGGCATCATTATTCCGCTGGTCAACGTGGTCGTGATGACCTCGACCAGACCCAGTGAGCGGGGCGCGGCCATGGGAATCGTCGGTTTGGCGTTGAACCTAGCGCCGGTCTTGGGGCCAACGGTGGCGGGGGTCATTTTGACCCATCTGAGCTGGCAGTATCTGTTTGGCTTGACGTTACCGTTGATGGTGATCGACGTGTTATTAGCACCTAAATTTTTAGAAAATGTGGGCGACTTGCACCGTCAACCGCTAGACCGGACGGGGCTGTTCCTGTCAGGATTGGGATTGACGCTGGCACTTTACAGCTTCTCCAACGTGGGGGAGACGGCATTTTTGTCGCTAAAGGGCATCGTTCCCCTAGTGTTGGGGGCCATCCTATTGGGATTATTTGCCAAGAGTCAGTGGACGAAGACCGCGCCGCTGTTGAATCTACACGTGTTTCGCTACCGACAGTTCAATCTGCCACTAATGATTAACATGCTACTGATGGTCACGATGTACGGGAATGCCATTATCATTCCAGTTTTGGTGCAAAATGTGTTCCATCAGAGTGCTTTGGTTTCGGGTTTAACGTTGCTCCCAGGGTCGGTGTGTACGGCCATTATTTCACCGTTGAGTGGTCGGTTTTACGACAGGTATAATTTCCGACGAATGGTGATGGTGGGGCTGACCATTGATATGAGTGGGTCGCTATTGTTGAGTGCCACGGGGAGTCACTCGTCAATGGCCTACGTGATTGCTGGGCAGACGATTCGCCAGCTGGGATTGGTGTTGGTGCTGATTCCAATTCAGACGCACGCCTGGTCCATGCTGCCATTGCCAATGATTCCGGATGGTGTGGCGGTCTACAACACGTTGCGGCAGGTGGCGGCTTCATTTGGGACCGCACTGCTGGTGGCTATCATCAGTCTGACGAGCACCAGCCACATTCACTGGTCGATGAACAGCCAGTTAGTGGGCATCAAGTTTAGTTACCTGCTGTCAACGGGGATGGTGTTTGTCTGCTGGCTACTGGCACGACAGTTGAAGAAGGAAAATTAATAGAAAACGGGTCGATGACAACCTTGCCATCTGACCCGTTTTTGATAATTTAGAAAAAGAGATAGTAGACGCCGCTGATGCCAATGAAGAGATAGACCAGGTGCTGGACCATGGTCATGTTCATGTGAGTTTGTAGGTGGTTGGCGATAATCGTGCCACAGACGGCGCCCACCATGCCAACGAGGATAATGGGGATGTCTTGAACGACCAGAATACCGGTAGCGACCCGTAGCGTGGTGATATAGACAATGTCGATCAAGAAGAAGGCTTGGACAATGGCAATGTACTCGGACGTCGTTTTCGCTAGGGATAGGAAATACAGCGCCATTAGCGGGCCACCGATGCCAAATAGACCATTGAAAAAGCCGGAGATGATCATAAAAGTGCCGGCCACGAGTAACGGATACTGCTGGTTGCCGGCCCGCTTAACGAAGGAAAAATAAAGGGCTAGAACGACCAGTAGGCCACCCAGAAGTTCCCGTAACAGCTGGACATCAAGAACGCTACCCAAATGGACGGACCAGGACGCGACACTAGCATAAATCAGGAAGGGAATGATGATCCGTTTAAGGCGAATTTCGCGCCAGTAGCGGATGACTAGGGTAAGCACGCTAGCTGACATGATTAGGGCCGCCACACCGGCGCTTTGGTTGATGGGGAGGAGTGCCGGTAGAAAAATCATCATGATAATTGCCGCACCGAATCCCGTGAGTCCTTGCACGAGGCCAGCAAGCATGCAGGGGATGATAATGAGTAACCAGGACATCTGGAGACCTCCTTTAAATCTTTAAACTCAAGTCTGAACGTCTTCATTGGGAAAGTCAACGGACGGGGATTGAGGGCCCTTTCATTATGCATTTGATAAGATTTTATACAAAATACTTACATGAAGTTGGCTAGTCCTTTACATGAGCTTGCTATGATAAGACTATTCAGAAAGGGGAAATTAATAACTATGCGATTCCAGACAGTACTGGCAACACTCGGTTGTTCCTTAATCTTAGCGACTGCGGTGACACCAGCCTACGCCGCTACCGCAACACCAACAGATGTTCAACTGCAACCCGCAATCTCACAAAAAGTGAGTCGGCCAATTCACTTGAGTGGTCCTGAAAACATGCGTGACATGGGGGGCTATAAGACCAAGACCGGCCAACGGGTCAAGATGGGCAAGCTGCTTCGGAGTGATTCCTTAGAAAAGATGACGATTTCCGACCAGCTCCAATTGACGGCAAATTATCATCTGAGTGAAATCGTTGATTTACGGACGACGGAACAAATCTTGAAGAAGCCGGACCCTGTGATGGATGGCGTGAAATACATGCAGGCGTCTGTGTTGGGAACGAAGTCGAACTACGACAACGATGACGAGGGGATGTACTTCGACATGGCGACCAAGGGTGCTGCTCGTCGTAGTTACCGCAATCTATTGGTTCAAATTTCCGAAAACAAGAAGGGCGCACTCCTGTTCCATTGTTCCCACGGAATGGACCGGACGGGAACGTCAGCGGCTATTATCTACAGTATCTTAGGTGTAAGCAAACGCGATATTCAACGCGATTACCTACTGTCCAACACGCAATTAAACGTGACGTGGGCAAAGCCAGCGTTACTGAACTCTTTCTACCAGCAAGTAGACAAGCAATACGGGTCTATGGACAACTACGTGAAGAAGGGCTTGAAGATTACGCCAGCACAAATCAAGGCAATCAAAGCTAACCTTTTAACTAAAGCTGCACACTAGGCAGACTATACAAAGAAGCGGCCGACTCACCTTTGCGAGTCGGCCGCTTTTCATTGTTTTAATAATCATCGGGAATACCCATGGTATGGACCTCTAGGTTGACGAAGAATCGAAAGAGAATGCCGGAGTAATGCCGGACAACCTTTTCCAGTTCTTTACTATCCATCTCACCATTCCAAGTCATAACTTGGTAGGGCAGGCCCTGTTCTTCGATCCAGAAATCGGCCATTGTAAAGCCATGGTTTTCAAAGAACCGGCGGCGTTGAACACGTTGAGTGTAATTTTCGGCGCGGGCACTGAGATATTCTATGGTCACGCTAAGCCGTTTTTGAGGGTAGGTCGCTTTTAGTTGCTCCAGTAGTTCTCCACCATATCCCTGTGTGCGGCTAGCAGGTTGAATGGCGAGGTAGAAGATGTAAATCGTCTCTTCGTGAAAAATGAGATACGTAAAGCCTACAAATTTCGAGCCATCATATAACGAGTAGAAGTGGACGATCGACGATTGCGCTTTGAATCGCAGAATGGAAAAAGGAACCTGTTCAGTTGTGGGCCAACTCTTCAGATATAAGCGCCGAACAGCGAGCTGATCCTTGATTGACGTGTGGTTGAATGGGGTTAAAGTAAGCGTAATCGTGACCTCCTAAGGTTAAAACTTGGCGAGAATCTTATCAATAATTTGGGCGAGCTGATCAGCACTAACATCTAAATCGCCAGTGAGCCAGTCGGTAAGTGCCCCGATAGCACCAGCTATGGTGAATGTAACGGTCACTTGAATCTCAGGGTCGTTAGGGTCGAACTGTCTTTCAGTCATGATCCGCTGCGCGAAGAGATTTTTGATTTGACGGATGACCTTACCGCTCTTTTGATTCTGTAAGAGGACACAAAAGAGCGTTGCATTGGCCGTCAGATATTGGGTAACGGCGCGAAAAAGGGCAACGAAGTCTGCGTTGCCCGCGCCACTAGGGTACGTTTGGTCGAATAGTTCAGTGAGGTTGTCGATAGCTTCGTTGATGATCTGATCGTACAGACTGTCGACATCTGGGTAGTGGACATAGAAGGTTCCTCGCCCAATATTAGCTATTTGTGTAATCTCCGAAACGGTGATTTTATGCAGGGGTTTTCGTTGCAAAAGCTGTAGCAGAGTATCTTTGATTAACCGTTGTGTCTTAAGCGTTCTCCGGTCCATTGACGGGCAACCTCCATGCACTTTTTGAATACAAGTTACTGTCTAATTTAGTTATTGTTAGAATGGTTCTAACTATGTTTAATCAACATAACGATATATAGTATAGGCACACAACTATAAAAAATCAACACCTGTTCAATAACTTTTAGTGAAATGCCACTTTGTAAGCGATTAACGGTACGTTTATTAAAAAAAGGGTACAAAAAAGCCCCCATCAATCCGAGATGGAGGCAACTAGTTGATCCATAGGTTACATTTTGGAATGTACAGAGCAACTAGACAGGTGCAAACCTGCATAGATAAGCATACCTGTTCTATCGCAGAAAAGCTAGGGAAACTTGTAAGTTCTCTAAATTAGTTTTAGATGGTAGAATACGGGGTATCAAAAGACGAGGTGAACCAAATGCAAAAAACACGAATCATGCTCTACGTGACAGATGTTGATCGGTCCGTTAAATTCTGGCAAGACTACTTTGAGTTGCCAGTTGTGGCAAAGACACCCTTGGCCGATGGGTCCCAAAATGTGGTGCTTACAGTGAATGTCGGGACCGAACTTTCCTTATTTTCGCGTAGCTTTATTGCCGCCTATTCCCCAGAGGTGCTCAACAATGTGCCATCACTGATGTTGTTTAGTGACCGTTTTGAGGAATTACATGATGAATTACCTGGTGCGACTGAAATCGTAGATGATAATGGTCAGCTCGCATTTGGTTTTCCGGATCCGGATGGGACCTACTTTGCGGTCGGCCAAGTAAAATAGTAAATTTAAAGAAAGAGCGACACCGGCTTCCTTGGGGTGTATGTTTTAGAGATATAAGTCTAGCGGCGTAAAAGTGAGTCTGGGAACAACTTCCCCAGACTCATTTTTGGCATCTCCAAATCTATACTGGAAGCGGCAAAAGGTAATTGAATCCGCTTAAACCTGAACAATCCAAGCTCGGAATTATTCGGTTATCGGTTTTAATGCTTGGCAGCTGACTGCCTTGTGGCCCACTCTTTTTGGACCAAGAAACGCTGATATGACGGGAATTCTAAATTAGTCGTTAGCTTTTAGTTAGCTTTTGTTGTTAAAAGCTAACTAAAATGCTAAGATAATAGTACAAATTTAAAAGAGGAGGTTCAAAGCATGTCAGATGAAAGTCGTGACTTATTACAGAGCTTTGGCAAATTGTTTCAGAACCGAGAATTTTTAATGGTCGTTGGTCACCAACCGGGAATGGGGGGCCACGGTGGTCCCAATGGCGGGCGAGGACAGATGCGCTTGCTACAACTCCTGCACCATGCTAAAAATGGCATGACCAATGCGGATATTGCGGAAATTTTAGATATTCGGCCAAGTTCGGTCAGTGCGACAATCAGCCGGTTGGAGGACATGGGGTTAGCCGAGCGGGTTCCAAGTAAAGCCGATAAACGGGCCGTCATTGTTAAGTTGAGTGACCGGGGACAAGAAATGTTTGATCAGTATGATCAGCGCGTCGATGGTCTGTCCGAAAAAATCTTTGGCGGATTGGATGCGGATGAACAAGCCGCTTTGGAACGGTTGCTGACGAAGCTCAATCATCAGGTGGGTGACCTGGATTGGGCTGACCTGAACCGTCATGGTAACGACTGGCCGCACCATGGGTTTGGTCCTCGCTGGTTTTAAGCATAATTGAAATGAGGCGTAAGAGAGATGGAACGAAGAGTTGCAGCACCAAGCGTTAAGCGGTCCCGGGTCGGAAGCAAGTTTGATTTTCGGGGCTTTATGCATTTGATTCGCCAGACCAAGCCTAAGTACTGGCAACTGTGGTTGGGGCTGGGATTAGGGGCAATGGCCACGGGTGCCCAATTGGCCGTGCCTAAGTTTGCCCAATCTTTAATTAACGGTCTGGGACAGTCCCTGAATCGGCCATTGCTGATTGGCGTAATCGTCTTATTCATCGTCAGTGCTCTGGTGAGTGCCTTTTCGGGTGCCCTATTAGGGTTCTTTGGGGAAAATGTGGTTGCCCGGTTGCGGGAGATTCTGTGGCAGAAGTTAGTTCGGCTACGGGTGAGTTATTTTGACAGCGTTAAGACTGGTGAGATGACCTCCCGCCTGGTCAACGACACGATGCAGATCAAAGACCTATTGGCCAATTCATTTCCACAAATGGTGACGGCCCTGCTCCAACTTGGTGGCGCGTTGGTGATCATGTTGTTAATGGACTGGAAGATGACGGCCATTATGTTTATTGCCGTACCGTTAATGATGTTAGTCATGTTTCCGATTATGCGGTTAAGTAATAAGATCGGTCACCAACGGCAAGATACTATGGCAGAATTTAGTGGTGCAACCAACGAAACGTTAGGTGAGATTCGGTTGGTCAAGTCCTCCAATGCCGAGGATTACGAAACGCAGACCGGTGGGCAGCAGATCAGTAGGCTCTACCAAATTAGATTAAAGGAAGCGATTTATGACGCGATTGCCGGCCCCGTTATGACGACAACGATGTTAGCGGTCTTTGTGGGGGTCTTGGCCTATGCTGCGGCTCGAGTTGCGGCCGGAACCATGAGCATGGGGACGATGTTCTCATTTCTCATGTATTTGTTCCAAATCATTGGTCCAGCGGGGACGTTAGCCCGTTTCTTCACGACGTTATCGAAGGCTAGTGGGTCCACAGAGCGGGTACGTGACTTACTTGCGGAGCCTGAGGAACAGTTAACGACCGGCAAGACACAGTCCGTTAGCGACCAGTCCCTAGCGATGGAACACGTTGACTTTGCTTATGACGACGATGGCGAAATGATTCTTCATGATGTGAACTTTGAAGCCCAGCCTAACTCAGTGATTGCTTTTGCGGGGCCGTCTGGCGGTGGAAAATCGACGATCTTTGGACTATTAGAACGTTACTACCAACCGCAGAATGGCCGAGTTACCATTGGTGGTCAGGACGTTTCCACTCTGAGCCTGAGTGATTGGCGATCACAAATTGGATATGTCAGTCAAGATTCAGCTATTATGGCCGGAACCATTCGCCACAACTTGACGTATGGTTCTGATCAAACGTACACCGATGATCAGTTATGGCACGTCTTGCAATTGGCTTCGGCAGATGAATTTGTTCGTCACATGACCGATGGCTTGGATACGCAGGTCGGTGAACGTGGCGTTAAGGTCAGTGGGGGCCAACGACAGCGTTTAGCGATTGCTCGTGCGTTCTTGCGTGATCCGAAGATTCTACTATTGGATGAAGCCACGGCTAGTCTGGATTCGGAGTCAGAAGCTATGGTCCAACAGGCGCTAAGCCAACTGATGAAGGGCCGGACTACGCTAATTATTGCGCACCGCTTGAGTACCATTGTGGATGCAGATAATATTTACTTCGTGGAAAATGGCCACATTAGCGGTCACGGCACTCATCAGGAATTGATGGCTAGCCTGCCAATTTACAAAGATTATGTTAGAATTCAATTCAAAGAATAGTTAGGCGGAGTGTGCGTCGCGATGAAAATCGTGACCACGCTTTTTTTAAGTGGGTCGGTTGAATTTTATCGTATCTTAATAACTATTTATTGTTTATCGATAATAAATGGCGTATTCTAAAGGTAAATAGAGGAGGGACCTGTCTTGAAACGAGAAACGTTATTTCTAAAGTTAGCCTTGGCCGTTATCGGCTTGATCGTCATTGTATTGGGAATAATTGTGGTACCGTTCTTGGTGGACGGCACGACCCACATCATGCACGGACTTTCGTTTGTTATGGGTGGCGGATTGCTGGTGACGTGTGGTTGTGTCCTAAATGCGGTCGTTTAGGCGTATACGTTATTACAGCGGATTGATCAGAATACGGCATTTTCGATGAAGTCAGTTACTGCGCTCAAGCGAATCAAGTGGAGTGCGTATCTGGTTGCACTTATGTTCTTAGCAATGTTGCCGCTGGCTTACTGGTGGACGGATGCAGCCGATGCACCAGGAATTCTGCTAATGTCGTGTATTATTTTGGCAGCTGCGACCGTAATTGGGGTCTTCGCTAGCATTTTACAGAAATTGGTGACTAGTGCGTTGGCGTTCAAAACAGAAAATGAGTTGACGATATGATTGTAATTAATTTGGATGTGATGTTGGCCAAGCGCAAGATGACGTTGACGGAACTTTCTAAAGAGGTGGGTATCACCATGGCTAATCTGTCGATCTTGAAAAATGGGAAGGCGCGTGCCGTTCGGTTCTCAACTTTGGTAGCGCTCTGCCGCGTGTTGCAGTGTCAGCCGGGAGACTTGTTAGCCTATCGCGAAAATACGGCAGAATGAAGGCACAAGAAAGCGAGTGGGACGAAAGGCAGTTAGTCAATGAGCATTAACGTCACTAGATGAATAATCCCGGGCTTGGATTGTTTGTCAAGCAGAGTGGGCTTCCTTATGTCGCACGTTTCCGCAATATAAATTTGGCGACACAAAAGGTCTGGGATTTTGCCCAGACCTTTTCTTGTACTCATTTTTAAGTTACTTTGCTAATTTTACAGCGTGCTTAGTGTAGACCACGTGCCAGCCCTTAGGTAAACCGGAGACGTGCTTGAACTTCCCTTTGTGTGCGTGGAAGGTAATTAATTTCGTCCCATTCTTCAAGGAACCAGCCGTTAACTTCAACGTTCCGTTCAGTTTAGCTGTCTTCTTGATGTTGACGTGAGCGTCGCGGCTTAGCTTCAATTGACCAGCTTTGGCTTGTTGGAAATTACCTTTGATGGTGACCTTAGTGGTTGCTAATTGTAGCTGACCACCCTTGATGGTGACGTTCCCCTTGCCCAGTGCGGAGGTGGTTGCTAATTGTAAGGCACCAGCCTTTAATAAGGTACCACCCGTGTAGCTGTTATTCCCACTCAGCGTTAAGCTACCAGAACCGGTCTTCGTCAATCGGCCCTTGCCGGCAATATTGTTGCGCCAGTTATCCTTGGCATTGAAGCCGCCTTGGCTAGCATCCATGTTGACCGTGACCTGATCGTTGAGGGCACCGTAACCATTGGCAGCGGAGAAGAGGTCTAAGCGACCCCAACCCTCGGCGTCATCCATGACAGGGTAGCCAGATGGCATCCCTGTGGTGAATAAGACGTCCCGACGTTGCGTGGCGTTCAGGTAAGGCAAGCGAGTTGCTAAGAGCACTTCGGCCCCCTTAGGAACGCGCATGGTTTGAGTCGTATTGCCAGTTTGGCTGAAGCCGTAAGTCATTCGGAAACGGTAGGCATCACGGTTCGTTTGGTAATCCTTGAAATCGTCGTTTGCGGACAGATCTTTGGTTTTCAAGAGGGAATCGGTGTGGGCAACAGCGTAGGCCTGCTTCATCAATTCTTGGTTCTTAGGATCATTTAGAGTAGCAGCGGTCATGGCCGTTCCGACCATCCGCCCACCCATTACGGCTAATGGTGAGTGTCGACCAGCTAGGATTCGGTCGTAGCCCACTTCGGAGGACCGCGTGATTAATTCTTGGAACCGTTCAGGTACGGCGTAGGCCAGGGTTTCGCCAGATTCAAAGGCAGCGGTGGTATGGCCACTTGGAAAGTCGTAGTCGTCAGCCTTGGCAGCGGCCATGACCTTAGAAAGGGCAGGGACGACCTTAACATCGGTACTTTGACGGTAAGGGCGGACGTAGCGAACAACGTGTTTGACGATTCCAGTCCCAGAGAATGGTGAACGGGCCGTGGTGTCGACAAGTTTAACTAGGGGACCAAGTGGTGAGGTCGTAGATGCCCAGGTAACCTTACTGTAAGGGGCATTTGCGGGCAGTGGCGTGCTTGGCATGCTGGTAAAGTCGGTTTTAGCATCGGCGTTCTTAATGAATGCTGAAGCGTAAGGTCCTAAGCCAGAAATTAAGTTGTAACGCAGGTCGCGACGATCAGTCAGGTAGGAGCGAGTGGCTTCTGCGTCGGTTCGTTTCTGCGTAATAGCGGCTGCCTTACCCACATTTTCGCCGAGTAGGACAGGGTTTGCCGCTTTGTCGTTATTCCAGTATGTAGAGAACTCAGCCATTTCACCAACGACGGGGTTGTTGGTCTGAGTCGTATTTTTCTTGGTGTTTTGTTGATACGTGTCCACAAAGTAGCCGTAGGGGGCTTCGTGGGCGGAGAGATCATCGGTAGTCGTTGCAGCACTAGCCACGGTGGTTGCCATGGGAAGCGTGACGGCCACTAAAGAAAGAATTGTTGCGGCGCGCTTGGTCCAAGTACGTTGTCTAGTTTTCATGAAAATACCTGCCTTTCAAAAGTGCGGTGACGTTTTCATTTCCAGTTACATTCACATCATAGCGTAGTGATTAGAGATTGTCAGTAGGGTTAATTAAAACAATACACTAACCACACAAAACTATTACATAGCGTTCGGGACGCGTTTCATGAGGGGCGGTTTAAAAATTAAGTTACTTAATTACTCCAAGGGGTAAAACGATAGCGATTCGAGTTGCTACCGTTTCTAAATAGATTTGGCTATGATAAGACAGAAATCACCAAATATTGGGAGGAAGTTCTGATGATAACTTTTGATGAATTGACCGCAAGTTTGACCGCACCACTAGAGATTCCCGTTTTGGAAGATGAAGAGTGGTACGGTGGTTGTGTGGCTGATGGCTCGCAGTACCCGTTAACTCGTGAGAGTACATATGAGCTTGATTTGATTCATTTGGTGAATGGCAACCAGGTCGCCCCGATTTTTCTCTCGACCAAGGGACGGGCTATCTGGAGTGCGACGCCGTTCAAGTTGACATTGGCTGATGGTGTTTTCCACATCGTCACGCGCGGTGCCGTTTCAATGGTAACGGGAGCTGATGGGTTACGTGGTGCCCAACAAGTGGTCGCTGAGCAGGCCTTTCAGTTAGGGAAGATGCCACCACGGGCATTCTTTGACTTACCGCAGTGGAATACGTGGATCGAGCTCCTCTATCAACAGAACCAAGCCGATGTTTTGAAGTATGCGCACGGGATTGCTGATAACGGGTTCCCAGCAGGAATTATCATGATCGATGACCTGTGGGCCGACTATTATGGCCGGTGGGAATTCTCAGCCCGGAAGTTTCCTGATCCCAGAGCCATGATCGATGAGTTGCACGATATGGGATTCAAAGTCATGGTGTGGGTCTGCCCATTTGTTAGTGCGGATTCCATGGAGTACCGTGAGCTACGCGATAAGCAGATGCTGTTACGTGAGCCGTCGGGTGAACCCGTGGTCCGTGAATGGTGGAATGGTTACAGTGCCGTCTTGGACTTGAGTAATTCAGCAACGTACGACTGGCTAAAAGGCACGCTGCAAAAATTGCAAGCGGATACGGGTGTCGATGGCTTTAAATTCGATGCTGGCGATCCTCAATTCTACCAGGAGACCGATATCTCAGCTGGCGAATTGAGTCCGCAACAGCAAACCCAACTATGGGGTGAGTTTGGTGCGGAATTCCCTTACAACGAGTTTCGGGCTAATTACCGTAATGAAGGGGCACCACTGGTTAACCGCCTACAAGATAAGCGTTTTGAGTGGGGCAAGGACGGCCTAGCTGAACTGATTCCGGATACGATTGCGCAGGGTCTATTGGGCTACTACTTTAGTTGTCCGGATATGATTGGCGGCGGTGAGATTCGGAGTTTGATCACTCTCGACCATTTCGACCAAGAGCTCATCGTCCGCTCTGCCCAATGTTCAGCGCTGATGCCGATGATGCAATTCTCCGTGGCACCATGGCGGGTACTGGATAAGGAACACTTGGCCCTCTGTCGGCAAGCGGCGAAACTGCACCAGCAATTTGCCGATAACATTGCGACGTTGGCAGAGAACGCTGCGCAGACCGGCGCGCCAATTGTGCGGTCCATGGCTTACAACTTTGCTGAAACGAAGCGCCAGTACCTGAACACACAATTTATGTTGGGAAATGATTTTCTGGTTGCTCCCGTCTTAGAGCAACATGCAACCCAGAAAGCCATTTACTTCCCTGCTGGTCAATGGCAATCCATTACTGGTGAGGCCACCATCATTACGGGACCAGCTGAGCGGCAAGTACCGGTAACTTTACAATCCTTGCCAGCTTACCGTAAGTTATCGTCAAATTAAGGAAAAATGAGGCGCAAGATCATGGAAAATAATACAAATCACGGTTGGGTCAGCCGAACATCTTATGCGTTTGGGGCCTTCGGACATGACTTATTCAACCAAGTTATGAATAGTTACTTTATTATGTTCGTCACGAACCATCTGTTCAATTCGTCAGATACGGCCTATAACAATAAAATGATCGGGGTGATGACGACCATTATCTTTGTCCTGCGGGTCGCAGAATTATTCATTGATCCCTTTATTGGGAACACGATTGATAAGACGCAAACCCGTTGGGGGAAATTCAAGCCTTGGGTCGTTGTCGGAACCATCGTTTCTGGTTTAGCTATGATGCTCTTGTTCAGTGATATGTGGGGCCTGACCAGCAAGCCAATGTACTACTTATTCATCTTTACCTTCGTCTACATCGTGATGGATATCTTCTTTGCTTTCAAAGATATCGGGCTGTGGTCCATGCTACCAGCACTGTCCTTCGACTCACTGGAACGGGAAAAGACCGCGACGATTGCGCGGGTCGGGTCAACGTTAGGTGGGACGATCGTTACCGTAACGATCATTCCTATGATTTTAATGTTTTCTGCCACTAACGAGGGTGGTACCGGGGATAGCCGAGGGTGGTTCCTGTACGCCGTCGTCGCTGCAATCATCGCACTTTTGGGAGCGGTTTCAATTGGCTTTGGGACCAAGGAAGTCAACTCGCGACTGCGGGAAAACAAAGAGGAAACTGGTTTTAAAAAGGTGCTGTGGATTCTGGTCCACAATGATCAGTTGCTTTGGTTGGCGCTAGCGTACGTTCTGTATGGGTCGGGGGTCTACCTGACCAACTCACTCATGCTGTATTACTTCACCTACGTTTTAGGTGATGCCGCGAAATTCTCCATTTTGGGGATGCTGAACATGGGGATTGGTTTACTGGCCGTCTCCCTGTTCCCAGCATTAGCTAAGAAATTCAAACGGCGGAACGTATTCGTTATCTGTGTCGTCATTCTCTTCGTTGCCATCGGAATCTTCGCCTTTGCCGATAAGAATTTCTGGTTAGTTCTGTTGGCCGGGGCACTCTTCAATCTGCCACAACCACTGATTTTCTTGGTTGTCTTGATGACCTTCACAGATATCGTGGAATATGGGCAACTGAAGCTGGGACACCGGGATGAGTCCTTAGTGCTGTCTATTCGGCCATTGATCGATAAGCTGTCTGGTGCGATTGTGACTGGGATTACTGGGATGACGGCGGTGATGGCCGGTATGTCCGGTAATGCCAAAGTGAGTGCGATGACGGCCAGCAATGTTTGGACGTTGAAAGCAATCATGCTGGGGACGCCAATAGTAACGGTGATTATCGGAACCATTATCTTCTTGAGCAAAGTTAAGATTACCGAAGAAAAGCATGCGGAAATCGTTGCCGAGTTGGAGAAGACTTGGGGCAAGGATGACGCCAAAGAAAAATAGGCTAAATAAAACGAACGAGTCTGGGGCAAAAATCCCAGACTCGTTTTGATGTCGCCGATTTTATATTACTGAAACGGGGGATAAAAGACGGTCAACTCCGCTTAACGTTGCTAGATAAACAATCCCAAGCCGAGATCCTTCGACTAGCGATGTTAAGGTTCGTTGGCTAACTGCTCGTCGGTTTTGGTTAACGGCTAAGCTCATGGGTTAAAGTCGCGTTGCCCCAGTGTTCCAGGGACAGCAAGATGTTATGAAACATGTACCCACTATCCGTGAGCTGATAGCTGTAATCATCGTTTGCTAAAGTTTCAATCAGCCCGAGATCCGCAAGTTGTTTGAGCTGCAACAAGAGATTGAAGGTTGAAATGCCACGAACGGTGCGGCGAAGTTCCATGAAGTCTGTGGGTTCAGGATCGAGTTGGTACAAGATGAGGGCGTACCAGCGTTGATGGAGCACCTCGACGCCAAGCTCGCTGCCGAGGTTGAGTTGCGTTAATGCCATGTTGCCAGGTCCTTTCCTATTGATTGCTGCGGCTGGAGGTAGTTAAGCTTTAACATCCATACGATCCATACGAAAATGCGTTGATGGCCGCTATTCGAGTAGTAATCCGTGCAAGCTAGCTTAGCATTTGCGGGGTGAATTGTCCATCAAGGCGACTGGGTCGATAGCCGATTGAATTAGCTGTGACCAGTATGTGCAGAGAACCAGCGATAGTGGTCGGGGGCCATTCGGTGGGTGACTATTTTTTGTGGGTAATAACTGTAAGCGGTGCCAAAATATGCTACGATGAGAACGGAAAACGACTTTGAAGGGAGCAACGAACATGCCAATTTCAGTTCAACAGCACCAATTTCATCTGCAGACCGACCATACCAGTTATCTGTTTCACGTCATGGAGAACGGGGAACTCGGCCAGTTGTACTATGGTCAGCGGATTCATGACCAGCCTGATTATCCGGACCTGACTGCCCGCGAAGAACACGGTGCGATTCCGGCGTGGCGGCTTGACCGGCCGGATTTTCAACCGGAAACTTTGAAGCAGGAGTATGCCAGCTTAGGTAAGGGCGATTATCGTGATCCCGCGTTTCAGGTGACCTCGCCAGATGGCAGTCGAATCTCAGAATTTCGTTATCAAGACTACCAGATTGCGGACGGGAAACAGCGGCTGAATGGCTTGCCATCGACCTTTGCAACCGCCGACGATGTGCAAACGTTGACGGTGACATTGCGTGATGCTGTGGCGCAGTTAACGCTTGCCCTGCAGTACACGGTCTTTCCCCATCAAGACGTGATTGTGCGGAGTGCGCGCTTCACGAATGCCGGTGAGCAAACGCTGTTGCTGGACCGTGCCATGAGTAGTCAGTTGGACCTGCCGGATGCCAATTACGAGTTGATGCAGTTCTCCGGAAGCTGGGCGCGTGAACGCCATCTGGTGTGCTCGCCACTCCATAGCGGGTCGCAGAGCATTGGTAGCTTACGAGGAGCTTCTAGTCATCAGCAGAATCCGGCCATGTTCTTAGCGCGACCCACAACGGATGAAGACCACGGGGCGGCGTTTGGCTTCAATCTGATCTATTCTGGAAACTTTCTGGACCAAGTCGAGGTCGATGCCTTCGATACGGCGCGCATTTTAATTGGAATCAATCCGGAAGAATTCGGTTGGCAGTTGACACCGGGGGAGACATTCCAGACGCCGGAAGCCGTGCTCAGCTACACGACTGCCGGGCTGAATCAGTTGAGCCAGCAAATGGGCGAATTTTACCAGCATCACTTGGTGAACCCTCACTTTGCGCAGACGCCGCGGCCGGTACTGATCAACAATTGGGAAGGCACTTATTTTAACTTCGATGAGGCCAAACTCACGGCGATTGCTAGTGACGCCAAGGACCTCGGAATCGAAATGTTTGTGCTGGATGACGGCTGGTTCGGTCACCGTGACGATGACACGACATCGCTGGGGGATTGGGATGTTTACGCACAGAAGCTCCCCAATGGTATCGCCCATCTGGCCAATAAGATTCATGCCATGGCATTAAAATTTGGGCTGTGGTTTGAACCAGAAATGATTTCGATCGACAGTGACTTGTACCGGGCTCATCCGGAATGGACGGTCAGGACGCCACACCGGGAAATGACGCCAGGACGAAACCAATTTGTCATTGATATGGCCAATCCGGAAGTGGTTGACTACCTGTACGGTAAAATCAGTCGGTTGATCGCGGATGCGCATCTGGACTACATCAAGTGGGATATGAACCGCAACATCACGGAAGCCTACAGTCCGACCTTACCGGCTGAACAGCAAATGGAGTTCGCTCATCGTTACATGCTCGGCGTTTATCAGCTGTATGGTCGATTAACGGCGGCCTATCCCAATGTGTTGTTTGAATCCTGTGCCTCCGGTGGCGGGCGCTTTGATCTGGGGATGATGGCGTATGCACCACAAGCCTGGACCAGCGACGATACGGATGCCGTAGAACGATTGAAGATTCAATTTGGGACATCGTATGGCTATCCGCAAACGATGATGGGCGCACACGTGTCGGCCGTGCCGAATGACCAAACCGGGCGGATCACGCCGATTGAAACACGGGCGGCTGTGGCGTACTTTGGTGACCTGGGTTACGAGTTGGATGTGACGAAATGTTCGGCGATTGAAAAGGCGGCCATCAAGGAACAGGTTGCTTTCTACAAGGCGCACCGCGAGCTGTTCCAGCAGGGCAAGTTCTACCGACTGGATAGTCCGTTCACGGGCGATGGTAACGTTGGCAGTTGGCAGGTCGTCAGCGCGGATGGCAAGCACGCAATTGCGGCGCGGTATCAGGTGTTGAATCATCCTAATCCAGCCTATAATCGGTTATACTTACGCGGCTTACAACCGGATCAGCGTTACAAAATTGCGGGGAACGACCACGTTTATTACGGCGATGAGTTAATGAATGCCGGCGTGTTCATTCCGCATCTGCAGGATAGTACGGAGGGTATCGAGGAGTCGTTTGACTTCAGTGCCCGCCTGCTAGTAATTGATGCGGTCGAAAAGTAAAAATTGAAAACGAGAGGTGGTTACGCTGCGGCGTGGTCGCCTCTTTAGCGTATAATGGGACTAATATTTAGTGGAGGTGGCGGCGATGAAAATTTTAGTGACGGGCTTTGACCCATTTGGTGGTGAGACGACAAACCCGGCGATTGAAGCGGTGAACCAGTTGCCAGCAACGATTGCGGGTGCCGGCATTGTAAAATTAGAAATTCCGACCGTCTTCGATCGGTGCGCGGCGGTTGTCCGAGCAGCCATCGTCCGTGAGCAACCGGACGTGGTCTTGAGCATTGGCCAGGCGGGTGGTCGCGCGGCTTTAACGCCAGAGTTGGTCGCCATTAACCTGAGTGATGGCCGGATTCCAGATAACGCGGGCCAACAACCGGTCGATCAGCCGATTCAGGCCGATGGGGAGACGGCCTACTTCACACAGTTGCCGGTCAAGGCCATGGTGGCGGCGATTCGTGCCGCTGGTTTGCCAAGTACCGTGTCGACGACGGCCGGGACGTACGTTTGCAATCACATCATGTATCAGGTCCAGTATCTGCGGGCGACCGAGTTTTCCGAGTTACGTGCGGGATTTATGCACATTCCGTTTCTGCCGAGTCAGGTGACCAAACGGCCCAATACACCGTCACTGTCATTGGCGGACGATGTGCGGGGAATCACGGCGGCGATTACGGCAATCGTTCAGCAAGCGGAGTAAGGTTCGGACGCTTCTTCATTGTGGGGGAAGCGTTTTTTAGTACCAGTAATCAAAAATAGACGAGTTGCCGGGACATTTTGCGTATTGGTACCGTCGTTTGCCGAAGTGTTCTATAATTATTTATATAAGTGAGATTGGAGGAATTATCATGCAGAAATATACTGCAGAGTTTATGGGGACCTTTATGCTGGTCTTCTTGGGAACCGGTGCTGTAACGGTTGCCGCGGGGAACACGTTGACGATTGGGCTGGCCTTTGGGTTGGCAATTACGGTGTCGGCGTACGCATTTGGCGGCATCTCAGGCGGACATTTCAATCCGGCAGTGACGACGGCCATGCTGATCAATCGGCGAATCGGCGGTAAGGACGCGGTGGGGTACATCGTGGCGCAGGTTTTGGGCGCGACGGTAGCTTCAGCCTTTATTAAATTATTTGTCAGCGGTCTGGGCTTAGCGACCAACCAACTGGGCCAAACGGACTTCCCCAAGATTTCGATGGGCTTGGCCTTCGTGGTGGAAGCACTGGTCACGTTCCTATTCTTGCTGGTGATTCTAAATGTGACGAGCGACCGTCATGGAAACGGTGACTTCGCCGGCCTGACGATTGGGGTAACGTTGGCCTTCTTGATCATTGTGGCACTGAACCTGACGGGCGGTTCATTGAACCCAGCTCGGTCATTTGGCCCCGCAATTTTCGCTGGTGGTAGCGCCTTGTCCCACCTGTGGCTGTACATTTTGGCCCCAGAAGTCGGTGCGATTTTAGCAGCGTTCGTTGGCCGAATGATGGGCAGCGAAGACTAAATTAAAGAATAAAAAATACTGGTTAGGCTCGAAAAGGGAGTCTAACCAGTATTTTTGTGGTTAATCGTTGATTTCATGAACACGAAAAGCGACGATGGCGGCGATAAGCTTTTCGGGGAGTGGCTGGTCGTAAGGCAGTTGGATAGCACCCTTGGATGTGTGGTAGGCTGCCAATTCTTCAGCGAAATGCACGATGGGAGAAGGCGTTGGGTAGAGGCCGAGGTGGTGCTTGGCCGCCGCAAAGTAAATGACGGGTTTCCCGGCAATGTAGAAGGCAGGCATGCCGTAGCTGAGCTTTTCGGTAGCCTCGGGAAGCAGCGACTTGAGCAGATCGTACATGGCGACGAGCTCGGCGTGGTGGTCGGTTGCGGCTGGGGTATTGAGATAGGATTGGATGGGAGACATTAGTGGGAACTCCTTTGTAAGCGGATTTATTATGATGATTATAGCAGATTTTAGAAGATGAAGGAAAATAGTATATCACAGCTAAAATATGGGTTATCATTAATTAACATCCTATATGGACTGGCTGTTTGTTGAAAGAGTGGCTAGTTTAAAATTTAGGGGATGAAGAAGGGAACATAGTATGCGGGTTGATATTCCGATGCCATCAAGATTTAAGATTGAGGATCTTTTTCGTGATAATTGTTTTGTCGTACCGGTTTACCAGCGTAATTATGCTTGGGGAAAGAGTGAAGTTGGGGACTTTTGGGAAGATTTAAAGGATTTAGTTAAGGGGAGAAGAGATAGTCACTTTTTCGGTCAGATTGTCACTTATAGAGATAGTAGTGGCGTTCAGGAAATTATTGACGGCCAGCAACGGCTAACAACCAGCGTGATTTTTATGGCAGCCGTTCGTGATATTGCTAATGAAATGTATGAAAAAAACACGCAAAATTCTAACGGGAGTGTCAGCCTAGAGGTTAGCGACTTATTACGTGATATTCGCTTGCAGGTTGAACAAGCGTTGTACAGGGATGATGATCAATCGCCAACTTTAGTCGTTGAACCAGTAGCTGATCGAGATGGAAATACAAGATTACAAGATTTCTTTGATGATCTCATCAGTAGTAACAAGAAGGCATTAATGGTGAAAACAACTTCTAAACCAATCAAGGACATGCAGACGGCCTATAAGGATATGACTGATTGGATTAGAAAAATGTTGAAAGAAGAGACCTCAATTGGTGACCAGGGCTATACTCCTACTTAGGTAGACAAGCAAATAATCAAAGCTTGTTTACTTAGGGA
>NZ_AZDP01000060.1 GCF_001435525.1 Levilactobacillus koreensis JCM 16448 | reverse complement strand
ATAGAACCACCTCAAAATTATTAGTCTCTCTGTCTAATAATTTTACGGCACTTCAGGAACGCCAGCCAACGCCATTATCACGGCTGGCTACACCCCTGGCCTCCTCCGGCTCTGATTGTGCTCTGCCACAACAATCATTGAAAAATTTGCCTGTCATAAAATTTTACGATCCAACTGATAACAGTTTTTAACCCAGTTGTCAGAAAGCAACCATGTAAGCCGAGAGGTCACCAGATATGGGCTCAGGGCGCGTTCGCACCGTTTCCAGCCCATATCTGGTGCCCGGCAAGGCGAAAATGTCGCTTACTTCTTCAGTTGGTGAGCTAACTCGTTGAACTCAGCTAATCGCTTGTCGAAGGTGGCGAAGGCCGTTTCCAAGTAGTCTGGTTGGGTCATGTCAACGCCGGCCTTACGCATCACGTCTAATGGCAATGCTGAGCTCCCTGACTTCAGGTAGGTCAGGTAGGCGTCCCGCTTGGCAGCATCCCCACTCAAGATCCGTTGTGAAAGTGTCGTTGCGGCCGCAAAGCCAGTCGCGTATTGGTAAACGTAGTAGTTGTAGTAGAAATGCGGAATCCGGGTCCACTCATCAGCAATCTGTGGGTCCTTAGCTAAGTTGTCACCGTAGTAACGGGCGTTCAAATCACCGTAGAACTTGCTCATGAAGTCGGCCGTCAACGTTTCACCGGCTGCGGCTTGTTGGTGAATGTAATCTTCGAATTCAGCGAATTGTGTTTGACGATAAACCGTTCCCTTGAAGCCGTCCAGGTAATGGTTCAGGACGTAGGCGCGAACTTGCGGGTCGGTTTGCGTCTTTAACAGGTAATCCGTTAAGAGATTTTCGTTCGTTGTCGACGCAATTTCGGCCACAAAGATCGAGTAGTCCCCGTACTGGTAAGGTTGATTTGTCCGGGTATAGTGGCTGTGCATGCTGTGACCCATTTCGTGAACCAGCGTGAACAAGCTTTCCAGACTGTCCTGCCAATTCAGTAAGATATACGGCTTAGTATCGTACATCCCACCGGAGTAGGCACCCGTCCGCTTCCCCTTATTTTCGACGACGTCAATAGCCCGACTGTCGAACATTTTTTGTACATTAGCCACATAGTCTGGCCCTAAGACCGCTAACGCCTTCAAGGCTTCTTGTTGCGCCTCTTCGTAAGTGTAGCTTAAGCTGGGTTCACCCGTGATCGGTGTGTAGAGGTCGTAGAAATGTAGATCCTCTAGCCCCAAGATTTCCTTACGCAACCCAACGTAACGGTGTAAGGAATCCAAATGGGCGTTGACTGATTTGACCAGGGTATCATACACAACGGCAGGAACGTTGTTCGCACTCATGGCTGCTTCACGCGCACTGCCATAGTGGCGAACCTCAGCGCCGAAATTATGCGTTTTAACCTCGCTAGACAGCGTTGAAGCAAACGTATGCCGGAATTGTTGGTAGACGCTGTAAAGTGCCTCAAAAGCCTGCTTACGAACACTAGGCGTAGTCGACTGCAGTAAGACCCCATAAAGGCCTTCTGACAATTGAACGTCGTTGCCCTCTTCATCCTGAACGACGGGGAACTTCAAGTCGGCATCGCTTAAGACACTGTACGTCTTCGATGAGGCCGCAAAAATATCACTAGCGCCTGCCAACAATTTTTCCTCGGCAGCGGATAAGGTGTGGTCGCGTTGTTGACCTAACACATCAAAGTAGTGTTGATACGCCGCTAACTTTGGTTCCGCATCGATCAAGGCTTGCAGATCTGATGCTGGCAACCCTAGAACTTCGGGTTCAAACCAAGAGGTTGCAGACGAGACCGTTGCAATCAAGTTGTCTGCTTGACCAGACAAGGCTTGTGCGTTGGCATCGCCAGTGTCTTGATCATTCTTCAGAGAGGCGTACACGTATGCCCGCTCCAACTGACGATTCAAGTCAAAGACCGTGGTGGTGACTTGGTAAAGTGCTTGGCCACTCTTAGCCAATTGGCCTTTTAACTCAGCTGCTTGCTTGGCTGCCTGCTGGACATCGCTAACGGCGGCCTTAAAAGCTGCGTCATCGGGGAAAATTGGGGTCAGGTCCCAGGTTAACTCGGTTGGGACCGCTGAACGTGCGGGAATTTGCTTCATATTTTCGTCCTCCTTAATTTTGCATAATAATAGTCTACCACTTTCATCTCATTATTTGGCCATTTAGCCCAACTTTTTCTCATCATTTTTTAACCATGTCGTATAATCAGTGGCCCACTGGGGTTCCGCGTTAATTTGCCAACCATCCTTGACCTTAATAACGGCACCGGCCACGGTCAGATCTGCCATAAAGTCCCGCTGGGCACGAGCTAGTTCTGCGGTTCCGCTAAACCGACCAGCCTGCAAGTGACCGCCAATCAAGGCGAACCCCTCCTCGGCCAACCGCCCCAACGTTGCCGGTGTCAGTACCTCACCACGCAAGGAAAATATCCAGGCGCCCACGATCGCTCGCCAGACGAGCAGTCCCTGCCCGAATAAGGGGAGCGTCACGTGTTGCGTCACAAAGGCTGCCGGGAACCCCGCCAGATGGTGACCATGCAGGTATAGGGTTTCTTGTAACGGACGCAAGGCGGGGGTCGCACGCAGTAACTTTTGATCTAAGTCGCGTCGAAATTGGCGAACGTTGATGGGCGGCACCCATAACCGTCGCTGATTTCCGGCCTCTAATTCTGCCAAACTACTCACCCAACTCTGCCAAAAGCCATACGTCCCCGTGGCATCCTGATAGAGGTGGTGGACCAGCCGAATCTGTTGGCGACCCACATCCCAAAAGAGCAGGCACAGTCCCCAGCCTCGTAATGGACTAGCAAACCGGTCGATCAAAGACCAGCCAATTTTTTGCCGACCAAAGCGCTCACCTAATAGCCAACAGGGGTAGACCCCTAATTGGCGATATCCGGCCGTTCGTTGTGCTACCTGTTCGGCGTTGATCGGACTGCATTGAAACTCTACAGCCACGGGATGGGCGCGAGCGACCCAACAATCGGCGCGCTGCTGAATCTCCGGTAGAATTTTCTCAAGTGTCACTGGCCCCCAACCCCGAAAGAACTTCGCTAGCTGTCGTTTGCCTACAACGTGCTGTTGCGTCTCGCCCTCGGTCGCCACTGCACAGTCCCCTAGACTCTTGTGGGCAAAGTACGGCTGAACCCGCGTTCCATGATGAAGAATTACAGTTTGCTGACACGCGGGGCAACAGTAATCGTCACACCGAGCGGCATCTTTAGCATCAACTAATTTCTGTTCGACTAACGCAATCAGCATGGTTCCCATCCCCTTTACACTGACTAACTCCGTAAAGGGCTGTGAACCATTTTTTATTTTCAAAATAAATTTAATTGTACAAAAAAATCGCAACCGCCTAAACTCGACAATCGCGATTCTTTTAAATCATAGCTATTCGGCAGCCTTGGGGAAGTGCGCAATCACTTGATAGATTGGGCCCTTAGCTGAGAATTTTTGTTCGTATTCGGTCTCGATGTCTTCAACGCCATCGGTTGCGGCGTGCAGGTCCAACCAGACCCCATCGAAGATTAAGCCGAAATTGTTAAGGCTCCCCAAGGAATACTCGAAGAGGCCCCGGTTATCAGTCTTGAATTGAATCTGACCTTCTGGCTGCAAGACGTCGGCGTAGTGGGCTAAGAAGACGGGAGACGTCAACCGCCGCTTAGCATGGCGACTCTTTGGCCAAGGATCGGAGAAGTTTAGGTATAAGCCGGCAACCTCGCCAGCATCGAAGAAGGTATTCACCGCTTCACCATCCGTGTGGACCATTTGAATGTTGGTCAACCCACTGGCAACGACCTTTTTAAGGGCGGCCGCAATCACGGACATCTGAATCTCGATCCCAATAAAATTGCGGTCGGGATGTTGACGCGCCATTTCAACAATGAATTGGCCCTTTCCCGTCCCGATTTCGACAAACAACGGCTGTTCGCTTGGGAAGCGACTCTGCCAGTTGCCCTTCAGTGGTTCTGGTTCCGTGACCATCTTGTCGGCATGGTCCTCAATGTAGTCCTTGGCCCACGGCTTGTTTCGCACACGCATCGTAAAATTCCTCCTTGATTGCACTCGAGTTCTAAACAACAACGGCGGGCACGAGGTTTGCCCCGCTCCCGCCGACGTCTCTAATCAGTCACTGACTCTCTCGTCAGTTTTTCTAATAAAATTAAATGTTGGTTCATGATCTGGAAGCGTTGTTGGTGGTAGCTTTCAGCAATCACACTCAAGCAGTGAACCCGGGCGTACCAGTTCACGCGGGCCGTTAAGTCCGGCGTCAACCGTTCACCGTAGTCCTGTAACCAACGTTGCCACTCCTCTAACGGCACGTACTCACAAAGTAGTGCACCGAGGTCGAATGCTGGATCAGCAAACGTCGCGGCATCCCAATCGACCAAGTATAACCATTGGCGATCGGACAACAACCAGTTCTTATGATTTAAATCACCATGACAAACCTCATAGTGCGTCTCGGGCAGTTGGGGCTGCTCAACCTGTAAGCTAGCAAAGGCTGATTGAATCAGCGGATGTTGGCGCAAATCCGCAGCTAAGGCGGGTTGCAAGCGAGCTAACAACTGGGCGGGCGTTGTGGAGCGACCGCCGACTTTTAATAACATTTCATGAAGCAATTTTGAGTGATGCACCCGGTGTAGAATTCGAGCGACTCGCTGTTCGCGCATTTCTTTGCGATGCAGCGTCCGGCCGTTCAACCACTCCTGAGCCGTCATCACGTCCCCTGTAGCTAGGCGTTTCGTCCACACTAACCGCGGGGTGATCCCCTCGACGGAAAGTGCTGCTAGAAACGGTGACGCGTTTTGTTTTAAGAACACTTTTTGCGACGCCTTCGTGCCCATATACGCCGTGCCAGTGTTGCCACCCAGCGGAAATAAGCTCCAGCCGTCACTAATATCTAGTGCCATTCGTGCCACCCCTCCTCGATTTGTCAGCTATTATTAATTCTATGGGGAAATTGCGGCAACGTCAAGCCTTATTTTTCATTGCGCGAGCTAATCGCCGTGGCGTATAGACCCTGGCCAAGTACCAAACCTCTATCAACTCAACTACTAGGGCGATTCCAGCCGTTGTCACACTCAAATTAGCCACAACAATAATGATCCACATCAACAGAGCCGCCACGCCTAAAATCAATGTGACCAGATGTTCAAAACTCTTCAGCCGCAATTCTGGCGCAATCGGATAGATGTGCGTGAAGACCACGTCGTCGTACTGCTGGAAAAACGGTAAGAGTTGAAATCCAATCAAGTAGATAAACAGCGCCGCGAGTAACACGGGCAGCCATTCGCCCCGCACAAAGTAGAGTAGCAACATTCCGATGACCGTCAGCCGGACCACCAGTCCACTGAAATCGGTTCCCCGGACCATCCCCCGACTAAATAGGTACGTGTAAGTCTGCCGGTGGGTTGGCTTGATCGACTTGAACAACCAATCGAGATAGTGACGCCGCTTGATGGTCCCTTCCACCATGGGGACCTCGGTAAAGAGATCAAAGAAACGGTAGATTCCCAGCATCCGGTTGTCTTCGATCTTGATCTGTTCGCGCCAACGAATCTGCTGCTGTTGCCAGTGGCGTTGCAGCCAAACGGCAACAGCTCCATCCGCCAAGACGGCCAAGACGATGGCAGCGTACGGCGTTAGCCAAACACCAATGGCCAGTGCGACTAAGCCCAAGCCCCATTTGATGGGCCACTCATTCATCCGGCGTTGCCCCGTCACTTGATAGGCACTCGCTAGGTCTAGCCGCAACAGCGTATCCTTTAAGATGACCTGTGCAACCAGCAAACCCACAATCTGGGGCACCGACCAGCCCAAGGCCACCCGCAAGAATGGTGCCAAGAGAAAGACGACAATCACTTGCGTTGTCTGGGCCAAGCCTTGACTGTACCGACGTGCCGCTACCAGGTAGGCATGCATCGCGCGTTCCTTAGGTAAGAGGAAGACTCGGTCGGCATCTTCGATCAACGTCGCGAACCGGCCGACCTGCAACGTCACCAGTAAGACCAGCACAACGATTACTGGTGCCCACCAGAGGCCCATTTTCAGTTGCTTTAAGACGTTTGAATAGCCATATCCCAGGCCACCCAAGAGAAACATCAAGGCAAAGACAAAGAAATCGTTAAAAACTAACCGCAAATATTTCGCCATTTCCCGGAGATGACGTTGCAGCCGTGACTTAAATAGGTCGGTCATGCGCGGTCGACCTTCGTCATGGAAAGATAAATATCGTTCAGCGATTCCCCCGCTTCCGGAAGAGCGGCTTGTAACTCGCTGAGTGTCCCCTCAGTCTTCACCTGACCATCATGTAACAAAACAAAGCGGTCACAGTACCGTTGCGCGGTATCCAACACGTGGGTCGACATCAAGATGCTGGCTCCAGTCTTCTTGCGCTGTTCAATCAAATTCAAGAGATCGTTGACGGCTAATGGGTCCAGCCCCAAGAAGGGTTCGTCGATGATGTACAGCTTGGCCTGCGTCAAGAAGGCACAGACGATCATGACCTTTTGCTTCATCCCCTTAGAGAAGTTCGCGGGGAACCAATCCAGTTTATTATCCAAACGAAAAATCTTTAAGAGCTCATGGGCCGTTTTCCAAGCTTGCTCTTGATCCAAATCATAGGCCATCATGGTCATTTCCAAATGTTCCCGTAAGGTCAGTTCTTGGTACAAAACTGGGGTTTCTGGAATGTAAGCAATTTGTTGCTTGTAGGCCTGACTGTCTTGATCAATCGTGACCCCATTTAGCGTAATCGTTCCTTTATGTGGCGTTAATAGACCGATGACGTGATTGATGGTGGTCGACTTCCCGGCCCCGTTCAATCCAATCAATCCGACTAATTCTCCGTCCCGAACGTCAAAACTAATATCCTTTAAGACGGGGATCTGTGAGTAACCACCCACAACATGGCTGACTTCTAAAGCCATTCTGCATCCCTTCATTTCTTTTAAATTTAGGTTTTAATCCCGTTAGTTAACCCGCTGATCCAGGTAAAATCGTAGCTAACGGATAACTGTCCTATTATACCATAGCCCACTGGGTAAACGAATTCGTCTGGTAGGTTGGGATAGACGAAACTGTATCGCCTGCGGCTGTCAGGGATTCCACCTGCTATGGGGACCGCCTTCAGTTACGGAAGCCCTGGTAACCGCAATGCGCCCACTTTATCTCTATCCAAGTTCAATCCTTATCACTAACTAAACCACTTGCCAAGCCGTCTCCCCGATGGTGTATAATGAGAAGAAATCGAACCGAAAGAAGGAGTTTTCATGGATCAAATGACCCTCGAGCCACACTATGCCGACGACTGTGTTTTCTGTAAGATTTTAAAGGGAGAGATTCCTAGCTACACCGTCTACGAAGACAATATCGTTAAGGCCTTTTTGGATATTTCCCAAGGGACTCCCGGCCACACGCTGGTCATCCCCAAGACACACGTGCAAGACATCTTTGCCTACGACGCCGACTTAGCCGCCGCAGTGTTCTCCCGAATTCCTAAGATCGCCCGCGCCATTCAAGCGGCCGACCCGACCATTACGGGGATGAACATCGTGAACAACAACGGTAAGGTTGCTTACCAGTCCGTCTTCCACTCCCATTTCCACCTAGTTCCTCGTTACACGGACCACGATGATTTCAAGATGATCTTTCAGGACAACTCTGGAAATTATACCCCTGCAAAGTACGCTGCAATTCAAGAACAGATTAAAGCACACTTGGAGGCATAAACTATGCAAATTGGTCGTTTCTTAGCGGGTAGCGTCCTCGCAGCCGGCGTTGGTTTGGCCGCTTACTTAACTTTAACCAAGCAAGACCCTGTCACCTGGGGAAAAGCCGTAGGTGAACAAGCCAAACATACGGCAACTAAAATTGATGACGTCAAAGACGCCAAAGATAATTTAACGCAAAGTACCCAACGATTAACCACCGCAATTGATGCGGCGATGCCAGTTCTCGATGATATTCAAACGGATATTGAAAAATTTACGTTTAAAATTGCGCCCCGCGTCGAAAAAATCGAAGAAACCGTGTCACGCTGGGACAACGCGTAAATTTGAACTTTTTGTAAAGCTTTGCCGACCTTTTCAGGTTTAGCAAGATTTGTGTTATGATGTCTGAGTATGGTGTTTACACCAATTTTGATGAATGGATGTGTTGAGCAATATGAAGAAATGGTTTATTGCCCTTGCCGGTGTGTTATTAACCTTTACGCTTGCCGGCTGTGGGAGCAAGACCGTTGCCACAACTAACGGTGGTAAGATCACTGAAAGTGCCTACTACAGCAGTTTAAAGGGGACTTCCTCTGGTAAGCAGGTTCTGCAACAAATGATTCTGAACAAGGTCTTGGAAAAGGAATACGGTAGCAAGGTCAAGAAGTCTGCTGTTACCAAGCAATTCAACCAATACAAGGCCCAATATGGGTCATCATTTAGCAGTGTCTTAGCTCAAAGCGGGATGACCCAATCCAGTTTGAAGACGGAAATTCGTTCGAACTTACTGTTGAAGGAAGCCGTTAAGGACAACGTCACGGTTTCAAATGCGCAACTTAAGAAGCAATTCAAGAGTTACGAACCAGAAGTTACCGTTGCCCACATCTTGGTTTCCAAGAAGTCCACTGCTAACACGGTTATCAGCGAACTGAAGGACACTAAGAAGAGCGATTTGACTAGCGAATTCACGAAGTTAGCTAAGAAGTACTCTACTGATACAGCTACTAAGACCAAGGGTGGTAAGTTGAGTGCCTTTGATAGCACTGACACTTCCCTTGACGCAACCTTCAAGAAGGCTGCCTTCAAGTTGAGCACCGACGAATTTACCACGACGCCTGTTAAGACGCAATATGGTTACCACGTCATCTTGATGTTGAAGAACCCTGGTAAGGGAACTATGAACCAACACAAGGCTGAACTGAAGAAGCAAGTTCTTGACAACGACATGAACGACAGCACTGTCTTACACAATGTTGTGGCTAAGGTCTTGAAGAAGGGTAACGTTTCTATCAAGGATAGTGACTTGAAGAACATCCTTTCCGACTACTTGTCATCAAGCAGCTCATCAGCTTCATCATCTTCTAAGTAAGTTTAATTAAGTCATTTATGACTACGATTAAGGGCACCGACTATTTTGGTCGGTGCCCTTTTTGTGCCGGTCGTAAACGTCATCACCGGGCTCTTTGCCACGTAGAAATGAGTACGACGAGCAGTAGTTAGTCGATGGGCCTTAACGTCGATGGCCGAACAATCCCGGTTTTGGGCGGAGTTGACTGCCTTTTGTCACACGTTTCGGCCAGGTATTCGGAATCGAGTAGGAGGTAGCCGATTATTTCGGCTACCGACCTCTCACACCACCGTACG
>NZ_AZDP01000006.1 GCF_001435525.1 Levilactobacillus koreensis JCM 16448 | reverse complement strand
GTGCGAATCCTTGCCAATACTGGGGCGAGACAGGTATTTTATCTTTCAACCTTTAGGTTTGACTATATGCACTAAATTCTGTTTTTATAATCCTGTCTGGCATAAAAAGCATGTAGGATATGTACGTAATTCTTCTGTACTGAGTAAATAAGCACATAATTTTTTACGTACAATCTCCTTATGACAGTACCATCGCGCATAACGGCCCATCGTGGACATCTGAGAGCATTGCTATGCAACGATGCTATCGCCTGCATAAAGTACTTTGATTGCTCAGTTGCTGCTGCCTTATTCAATAACGAGTTTCGAATATACCCAACTAAATCGGTCATCTCTGTTGCCGCTTCATGATGCATGATAACTTGATAATGCTTAGCCTGCCTCATCTAGTCTTCTAACCGTTTAGCAAACATCGCAGCAAGTTCACTCTCTGTTACTCCCGAATTGTCCTTCATATCCGCTATTCTTCTTTTAAGCATCGCAACCATAGCAGGATCTAAGTCATCTTCAGTGTAGACCTTTTCCTTTGTCGTTGGCTGGAAGGGCATCTCCCCGTCCCGCGCAAATTGTTCGACAAACATATTAATTGCGGCAGTCAAATTAATTCCTAGTTTGCTTGCAACCTGATCCGCCTTATTTTTAGTCTCTGTATTAACACGAACCGTAAATGCTGTTTTTTCTGATGCGTTCTCCATGTTACTAGCCTCCAGCCTTGATGATACCTATATTATACCAAATAGGTTAAAAAACAAAAAGGAAACACCAATCGCATGGCGCTTCCTCTTACTATTCAATTTAAGCTAATCCGTAACCCCAGCAATCTCGAAACTAAAGTCGTGGTCGATGTCACCGGCAATGTGGTATTGCGGTTCGACGTCAGCGCCCCAACTGTCGATGCCCCCGACACCGCGAACGGCGCCAAAGATGGTCAGGACCGTACGACGAACTGGCGGGAGCTCCTCAATATGAGTGGCACTTTCCAGTTCTTCCGGCGTGTAAGGTAGGCAGCTAAAGGCAAATGGATGCCCGGTCTGCCGAATCGTCAGACTGAATGGTTGGTGGTCGGGATCGGCGTTATTGAGCGTCGTGGCCCGCGTCACTTTGACCCAGTCGTTCTTCATGTGCATGCCGCACTCCTGTGGCACCATGTACGGCGTCACAGGCAACCCGTCAACGTGGTACGTGCCCGGACGACCACCCGCTTGTCGGTCGGGATACGTTTCACCCGAGAGACCTTGGTAGTCAAATCCGGTGGCAGCGGTCGGCATCACTAGCCGCAGACCAAACGCTGGCAGTTCTGGTAAGCCGGTCGCACCGTTGTAGTGGACGTTAACATTAATCTTACCGGTACCGTCAACGATATATTCAACCGATGCCGTGGTAGCGGGTGTCGTGGTGGTCGTGTAGGTAAATTTCACTGCGACCGTCGTGGCTGTTTCGTGGTCGGAATACTGGTTGTTGACGGGCGCAATCGGTAGCTGAATCGGTTGACCATCAACGGCCACGTCGATTTGCGTGCAGGCACTGAACAGGTCGGCGCCCAGCCACGACGCGGATTTCGTGGAGAACCCATTGCCCCGATCATTATCGGTCGTGGCCCGCCAGAATGCAGGATTTGGCGTCCGGTACAGCCATTCCTTGCCGTATTGGACCAGTGATTCCAAACCGCGTCGATCGTAAGCAAAGATGTAGTGGAACCCGGGACCGCTCAGTCCCAAGGTCTCGTCGCCATAAATCACGTTTAATTTAGTCGTGTTGGCCATAGTAGTAGTCCACCTCCTGTAGTGCTGGCTTCGGCGTCCGGTCGGCAAAGAGCAAGCCATCGCCGGAAAATTCGTAGTTGGCGTGCCGGTCATCGAAGTCCCCGCCGTAACGGAGGACGGGCTGGCCGGTTACCTCATCCTTGACCCAGAGTGCTTGGTCGATGTAATCCCAAATGAAGCCACCCTGATACATTGGATATTTATCAATTAAGTCGGTGTAACTGTTCATGCCCCCAAGGGAGTTCCCCATGTCGTGCATGTACTCACAGTTCACGAATGGCTTAGCCGGATCATTCTTCAGATACTCTTCGATGGCGTCCGGATGGTCGTACATCATACTTTCCATATCGGAGATGCGATCCGCATAATCCCGGTTACGGCAAACGCCCTCGTAATGCGTCAGCCGCGTGGGGTCAACGTCGTGGTAGTACTTGTCCATGGCCGCGATATCGTCGCCGGCATAGGATTCATTCCCCAGCGACCAAATCAAAACGGCAGGATGGTTCTTGAACATTTCATAGTTACTCTTGGCCCGGTCGAGCACAGCCAATTGCCATTGTGGCAGACTGCCTGGCACATTGTAGGACGGTTCAACGGCGCCCATCTTTTGCCAAGTCCCATGCGATTCGAGGTTATTTTCGGCCATCATGTAGATCCCATTGCGGTCGCATAGGTGATACCACTCGTCCTGGTCGGGATAGTGGCAGGTCCGCACGGCGTTGATGTGGTTTTCTTTAAAAATTTGTTGGTCGTAGTCCATGTCGGCTTGCGTGACGGCACGGCCGCGGTGGGCATCCCATTCGTGACGGTTGACTCCATTTAAGATCAGGCGTTGACCGTTGAGTTCCATGACTTTGTTTTTCATTTCAAAGCGGCGGAACCCGACTTGGTAAGGCACAACTTCGACTAACTCTCCCGTGGCGTCGCGCAGCTCGACTTGGAGCTGGTAAAGGTACGGGTCGTGGTGGTTCCAGAGGTGAACGTGATTGATGGTCGCGGACAAGTCTAACGTGGCGGCGGCCTCATTCTCGGTCGTCCAGATGGCCTCGCCGGTGTCGTTCAAGAGGCTCACGTTGACGGCCCCCACCAGCTTATCGACAGCGGATAATTTCAAATTAACCCGCAAGTCACCGGTCACAAAGTCATCGTCGACACCGGCACGAATCGTCATGTCTTCGACGTGTAAGGCCGGCTTGGCAACCAGCCGCACGCTGCGGAAGATACCGGAGAAACGGAACATGTCCTGATCTTCAAGATAGGCAGCGGTGCTGTGTTTAAAGACCTCAACGGCCAGGACGTTGTCGCCCGCCTGAAGGTAAGGCGTCAGGTCGAATTCGGAACGACTAAAGCTGTCTTCGGCGTAACCCACGAATTGACCGTTCAACCAGAGATACATCGCCTGTTCGACCCCGTCAAATTCGATGCTGACCCGCTTGTTTTGTAGCGCGGTGTCCAGCGTGAAGTGTTTGACGTAAGCCCCCACGGTGTTCTCGGGGTCGGTGCTAAACATGCCCTTTTCAGGACGGTCGGCACCCATACTGTAGGCGGGACGGCGGTAGTACTTGCCTTCCCATGGATAAGTCGTGTTAATGTACTGAATCTGGCCGTAACCGGCGAGTTCGATATGGCCAGGAACGGTCAATTGATCGAAGTCGGAACGGTCGTAGTCGGTCTCATAGAAGCCGACTGGGCGATGTTGGGGATCCTTCGCAAAAGAAAATTCCCAGGAACCGTCGAGGCTTTGAACCAAACTACTCCGCTTGGCCAGGGCTTCGGCAACCGTCGCATAACCGCGGTGGTCGCTGTGAGCTGGTAACTGGTTGACCCGAAAAGTCTGGGGATCATCCAGCCATGAAATTTCTGCTTTCAAAAGTTTTCCTCCTTTTTAAAACGCTTACACTGGTAATTATACAACAGAACTGCTGGGATACCAGCGAAGTCGGATTAAATTGTAATATGAAAAGTGACTAAACCAGTTTGGCCTAAATTCATCATCAAGGCGACCGGTTTAGCCACTTATACATTAGACTAACTGAATTATTTTAACTGACATGGTGGTACTTTCGCCTTACCGGCCGACAGATATGGGCTGGAACGGTGCGGACGCAACTTGAAGCCTCGAAAATACCGAGTCTACAAGCTTGGTCTTCTACTAAGCCAACGGAAGACCACCGTCACCTAAGTAGAACGACGCGCCTGAGACCATATCTGCCGACCTCTCGGCTTAGGTGGAAGCTCTCTGGCAACCTCTAGATCAACTGGTAACTCGTTGAAAATCCAGAATAATCTCACAATTCGACGTTGCTACTGCAAAACATCAATCCGAGCCAGCAGAGTCTCTAGCAACCAGTCCACCCATTTCACACCAATTCATCAATCAACATAGTGCTAGTTGACGTTCTCGGCGCCTAACTTCTTCTGCAACTCCTCAACGATTTCGGCATGTTTCTTTTCAGAAATATTAACCTTGAAGACGTAGATGAGCAACGCGAGGATGTGGACGATCAAGCCAGCCCAGAAGGCAAAGGCCTTGAACAGAGTAATCCCTCCGGCGGTGATGGAAGCGGCCGTGGCGGTACCGGTCATGCCGGCAGCAACGGCAACCCAACCAACGACCCCGTTAGAAATCGCACTGGACATCTTGTCGAGCATTGGCCGAATAGCCAACGTGACGGCTTCACTCCGCGTCCCGTTCTTCAATTGACCATATTCGATGGTGTCGGTCAACGTCAGGATAACGGCCATGAAGATGAAACCTTGTGGCACGTAGTACAGAACCAAGGCGGTCATGACCATGAATAGATTATCGGTTGAGACAATCAAAATGATGTAGGCCAAAATCATAGCACACATGCTGACGGCATAAATCGTCTTCCGCGTGACCCATTTGTTAATGATTGGGTACAGGGGTGACGTGAAGAAGCCAGAAACGGTTGGAATCAAGCCGGCGATCCAAAACAAGCCCGGCTTGTCCATGACGTACTTGAACATGTAAAACATCAGCCCAGCAGTCGCAGCGTTCCCGAACCCGTAAACCAAGTATGGCAGCGCGGTCCAGAGCATCTGGTCGTTGTGTGCTAAGGCCCAGAACATATCTTTCAGACTCGTCTTTTCCTTAGCGGCATTTCGCAAAACGTTTTGTTTTTCGTGAGTCCCCAAGGCAACGATAAATGAACAAATAATAGCAACAGCGGCAATGATGATACCGAAAGTCGTCCAGCCGGGTTGACCTTCGTTGTGCTTCCCAGTGGCGAGGTAAGTGACGTAGGTAACGACGGGGACGATGGTCATCGTGACGATATTTTGACCAAATCCGGTAAAGTTCCCCGCAGCCGTGAAGATGGACCGTTCGTGACTGTCTTCACTCAAGGCAGGAATCATGCCCCAGTAAGAGACGTCCCGGAAGGAGTAGAAGATATCGAAAATCGTAAAAATTGGAATAAAGAGAATCATGAACCAAGTGGTGTTTGACCGTGACAACCCGAAGATCCCGGACATCAGAACGATCAGCAGCAAGGCGGAAATCGTCCCGGCACCGATCAACCAAGGCTTGAAGCGGCCCCAACGCGTGTTCGTGTTATCAACGATATTCCCAATGATTGGATCAATAAAAATTTCAAGAATTCTGAGGACGAAAATGAGTCCCGTAATCATAGCAATTGATTTGGTAGCCTGAGACTTTGACACGCCGGTGAACATGGCCGTCGTGACATAAATCATAAAGTAAGTCCCAAACATCATTGATAACGCAGAATGGCCAAAGTTCCCAAAGGCAAAGTTGACAACTGGCCAAATCTTACTCTTATGGGCAACTGTTTTTGTAGCATCCATTGTAAATCACACTTTCCATTTTAAAATTGTGTGGCCCGCCTAATCCCAATTAGACGGTAAACGTGATGACGTTCCAAGAAAACGGTTTCAAAATAATCTGACCGTCATCCTGAATAGTTTCCTCAAGTACGGACTGCTCCGGTGAGTTTTTAAATTCAGGATCGGTACAGCTATAGCTGAGATGACTGGTTTCTTGGAGCTGATCATTGTTGAGTTTCACGGCCAGGTCCAGCGACTCCGTTTGGTACCGGTTGACCGCGAAAATCGTGTAATGATGGTCGTCATTCTTAACGGTGACGGCATCCAGATACGGCACGTCGCCGAACTCGGGAACCTGATACGTTGGCGACTGCGCACTGGTTCGTAGCGCGGTGCCATGGGCGTATTTGGAAACGTCTCGCAGCGGCGTAAAGATGGTCTGTTTCAGTAGGCCATCCTTGGTCGTCAGGATTGGCGCAATCACGTTGACTAACTGGGCGAAGCAGGCGATTTTAACCCGATCGGCATGCTTCAACAGCGTGATCAGCGATGACCCAACTAGCAGAGCGTCCTCAAAATTATAGACATCCTCCAACCGGTGTGGCGCCTGTTGCCATGGCTCGAGGTGCGCGTCGTGTTCGTTGGAATGATACCAGACGTTCCACTCATCGAAAGAAATGTTGAGCGTCTTATCTGACTTCTTCGTCGCCTTCGCCGCATCACAGAGGGCCACAACGGAATTGATGAACTGATCCATCCGAATCGACTTGGCCACGTGGTGCATGGTCCCTTTCGACGGCAACTCGTAGTACTGATGCATCGAAATATAATCGACGTTGTCGTAGCATTCATTCAAAACGGTCGATTCCCAGGTCCCAAACGTCGGCGTGTGCTCGTTGGAACTCCCGCAGACGACGATTTTGATGCTAGGATCAAGACTACGCATGGCCTTGGCGGTTTCGTTGACCAACTGACCGTACTCGTGAGCGGTCTTATGGCCAATCTGCCACGGTGCATCCATTTCGTTGCCGAGACACCAGAACTTCACATGATAGGGTTCCGGATGCCCGTTCTCGCGGCGTTTGTTGGCCCAATATGTATTCGTATCAAGGTTACAATACTCCAGCAAGTTGCAGGCATCCTCGATTCCCCGCGTCCCTAAGTTGACGGCGATCATGGCTTCCGCATCGACCTTCGTCGTCCAGTCCATGAAATCATCGAGACCGAACTGATTGGATTCCACACTCTGCCAAGCCAAGTCAACTTTTTGCTGGCGCTGGTCACGCGGCCCAATGCCGTCCTCCCAGTGATAGCTGGAAACAAAGTTACCACCTGGATAACGGACTAGCGGGACATTAAGCTCTTTCACGGCTGCCATGACATCTTTACGTAGCCCGGAATCGTCGGCTTGCGGACTGTCTGGGTCGTAAATACCGCCATAAATGCTACGTCCCATATGTTCTGCTAAAGACGAATTAATCCGGTGGTCAATCTGGCCGATGGGAAATAAGTCCGTTGCATAAAGCTTTCCTTGCATAAATTATATCCCTCCTTCGTTTTCCGAATTCATGTTAGCAGGCTCGTGTAAGCGCTGTCAATAGATGATTAGGTAAAACAAGAACTAAATGGGTAAATATTGGGGTTATGTTCACTAGTTACGTTATTTTCGACGAATTTGCAGGCTTTATGACGGCTTTATGTTAATATATATATGAACTTAATATGCAAATGAGGTGAATATTTAATGGAAATCGACCTAAATCAATCATCGGTTGGCTTGCTAAAAGCACTAGCCAGTCCGATTCGGCTTCGAATCATCGACCTCCTCTCCAAACGCGAAATGAATATTCAGGAACTCAGTGCGCACCTGCATCTCAGCAAGTCCATTGTGAGTTCCCATGTGAACCAACTGGAACGAGCGAAAATCATTGAGACTACTCGGAAGCCAGGTAAGAACGGCGTCCAAAAAATCTCGCAGTTACGGGTCAGTTATTTAGGCATTAATTTCCCAAATCGTAAAGAATCGGCCTACTCCCGCTATGAGACGCACCTACCGATCGGCCACTATGTCGACTACGACGTCGACCCGGTCTGCGGGTTAGCCACGACAAAGAGTTATATTGGCCACTTGGATGATCCGAAATATTTTATGGACCCCGACCGCGTCAACGCTGGCATCCTTTGGTTTGCCAAAGGTTAC
This sequence comes from Levilactobacillus koreensis JCM 16448, assembly GCF_001435525.1. GTDB lineage: Bacteria > Bacillota > Bacilli > Lactobacillales > Lactobacillaceae > Levilactobacillus > Levilactobacillus koreensis. The sequence goes on along the minus strand of NZ_AZDP01000006.1, from coordinate 20,898 downwards.
ATTGACTACAAGGTCCCCAATCTGTTAGACCGGTCACAAACGATCCAACAGGTCGAAATTAGTTTTGAAGTAGCTTCAGAGTTCCCCTTTACCAACGACAATTGGCCATCTGACATCAGCTTCGAACTCAACGGTATCGATCTGGGGTTCTGGGAAAGCCCGGGCGACTATGCCGATGTCCGCGGTGAACTGAACCCGGAATGGTGGCCGAACAATATGAACCAGTATGGCTTGTTGAAGACCCTTCAGGTCACACATGAGGGCACATTCGTCAGCGGCGAAAAGATTTCCGATGTCACTATTGACGACTTCTCTCGGCAAACGCAGTATTGGAATCTGCGGTTGGCGGTGAAGAAAACGGCGAAACACGTTGGTGGGTTAACCCTGTATGGCAAGGGATTTGGTAATCATGATCAGGATATTGATTTTCGTTTCTACTACCTTTAACCAAAAAACGACGAGAGTTCAAGCTCCTGCTGTTTTTACATTTTATTCTGCTGTGAACTGGCAACATAACTACCAGTTGCAGACACGAGTTATTTAGCTCTTAACTCGCTGTTGGCTATGTCCATGGCAGTACTTCTCAAGGATTATAACCCGGGTTAATACCATGAAATCTTGATGATTTTGCCAAAATTTGTTTCTTATTTTGTGGGACAACCCTTTCCTATGAATCTCCATACAACTACGCTCTATACAACTTCTGAATCTGAAATTTATTCCCCGGGAAATATTACCCGCCTCCGGAAAAATAATTTCGCCAGTACCGCATCAATTCGAATTTATTGGTGTATCTTCTCTATTATCTATAATCGAATCAGGTATAATTGGGTATATCATCAAAATTAGGAGGCTGGAAAAGCGTGAGTAAAGTTGGTAAATGGGGACTCGGCATATTCGCATTGATGGCTGCATTTTTAATGAGCAACCTGATTGGAAATGCCCAAACCGAAAAGCCCAGTGCTATTGTAAAGGTCGGCGATTTCGCCGCTAGTACCGATTTTTTAAACCTAAGCCAATACTTTCAAACAACTCGTGATGTCAAAGTCAAAGTAAACTACATCCCTACTAAAAAGATAGGTGCTCCCGTTAAACGAGCGTTAACCCTTCCTGCTGGCACAGTTGTTGCCGGGTCTCTGACAACGACTAAGCGCCATGGTTACTTAGTCCCTAGCCTTCAACTTTATTTAGCACGTCTTAGCTACCCGCTAATCCAACAGAGTGCTCCCAAAAACTATACAATTGACCCTGGTGCTGGGGCTTACGATCCACAAGTCACTTTAAAGGCGACCACCGAGCTCATGGCATTCAAACGCGTTAAGGTCCCCGATTTTATGCCCGGTTACAGTCATGGTGACCTCTACATTGGCGGAGCTAAGGCGGCATTGAGTCCCATTGAACCCTCTAGTAAGAGTCTGCGAATTACGCCGGACGGCTATGCAGAAGTCTTGACCTATGATTCCACAGCTAGTGCCGGCCTAGGCTTCTACCAAAAACCAACTGGACTAGCTAAAATTACGAAGACAGATTACCACGACCCTTACCGGCGACTCTACTTTAGCCATCATATTAAGGGTGTCAAAACTAAGCGGGTCAGCCATACTGGTGCTTATCAATATCGGCTAACACTGAAGAACTTGCATAATCCCCAACACACGTTAGGTGACGAAGATAACGGCATTGCCGGCACCTTTAACAGTCTCTATTCAGTTGGTGGCACGCCCTACTTTACATTCATTGGATACGATGGCATTAGTGGTTAATGCTGTGAGACGAGCGATTTATGGCTCGTCTTTTTATTTACGGCCACGGGTCACGCCTCGCATTGGTAAATCGGCAATCTCACAAAAAATCACCCACTAATTAGTTGTCTCAGGGCCTGAATTGCTGGGTAAAACGACTCTTTCCCGCTACCTCGCTTTCCGTGTTACACTTTCGGTGACTCCCAAATCTTAGTCAGGAGGAACGGCCCATGTTGATTAAGCTCATCGCATCCTTTGCTGCTTTGTTTATTACCGTGACCCTAGTAACTCTGGGAACGTGTCAGGTTCCTAGCGATTTGACTGCTCATAACAAAGACCTTTAACTACGACTAAAATGACGTCGAGAAACTTTCTACTCAAGTTTCTCGGCGCCATTTTTGACTCCTATTTCAATTTTAACCATGCAGTGATTAATTCTTCGTACTCCGTAATCAACTGCTCCTGTTCAACAAATTTTTTAACTAAGGTCAGTGAATTTAATTCCTGCTGAAACACCGGTGCCTTCACCGTCACTGGGCGTGTACGTTGTGAATCAGACTTACCCTTTAACGTCACCCATTTCAGGACATTCGCTGGACTCTGAAGCGCCGTAAATTCTGCTGGATCAATTGCCAACTCATTCAATAAGTGGTCAGCAATCTGAATTCCCCGACTATCAAGGTCACCTAGATAAGTAAAATGCACCCCGCGCTTAACCAGTGTACGCATCAACATCACGTATGCCGAGTTAAAATCATTCCCCGACTGATCGATTAACGGCCACTCTGGATGGCGCCGGTGCAACCAAGCAAAGACACCATTGTTCTCGACAATTATGATTCGATGATGACGTAAGGGAAAGTCGGCCATCGCCGTAATCTGCCATGGATTTAACGTTAGTGGCTGGGGTAGATCCGTCTCAAAAACATTGGCACAAATGAACGCCATTCCAATCAGCTTGGCCGGCACCTCGTCGACCTGTTGCTCAGTAAAGCAATGGGCTAATACCCACTGATAATAGTCATAAACGGCCGGATTCTCTTGCGCGTCATTCAAGCTATGCGCCGTCAATCCAGCCTCGACCGCTTGTTGTCCACGCGGCGGCAAGGTCTCGCCGGCAGCAATCCGATTAAACAAGCTATCCAACCGGGCAGCCTCCTTTGGTGCCGCTTTTCCCGTTTCCGCAACGTAACGCTTAAGATACCGACTTGGCATGCGCATCTCCCCAACTCAAGGCTTCTCGGATGATATTACGATGGAACCGCCCGTCATTTTGATTCTGGGGAGCAATCACATCATACGCAATATTGTCCACCCGGTCGGCCAAAATTTTATTTTGTGCACCACTCGGCATCGTCGCAATGAAATTAAACCCAAAACGAGCGATGGTCTTTGCAAAGGATTTCGCCGTTTCCGGATCCAATTTATCGGCAAACTCATCAAACATGACTAAATACGGTGCATCCTTCAGTTGTGCTCGTTGCAAGACCATCTTCGGCACCAGTAGCAAGGGTAAGACCATGGCTTGGGCCTTCTCGGCACCCGAACCCCCGGATTGAACGAATTTATCATCAACCTCTTCATAGTTATCCTCTGCACTCTGCCGCCGCTTGATAAGCACTTTAAAGGCTGACCATTGACGCGTGTCCAGCAAGCGTTGTGCCGCATCCATAAACAGATCATCATCGTCAGCAACGGTTAAATCATTGGCCAGTTTTTCCAACCGATTACGAATCTCCGCAACTAATGCTGGCCGTTTGTCCGCTAAGGGGTCACAAGCCTCCTTGATCACCTGATCACTGACCTCGGTTGGCGTCAACTCGACCTTCAACTTGATGCTTTGTTCGCGACTAACACCTTCAGTTAACATCCGGTTGTAGTCCGCAATTAACTGATACTGGGCTGTGATTCGCTGAATTGCCGCCGTTAAATACGTATCTTGAGCCACGTCATTTCCCGTCGTCAGTTCCTTCAACGACTTTGTCACATGATTCTGGTCCGTAGTCATCAACAATAAGGCCCGATTAATATCAAAGGCGACCACCGTTAACCCGTTCTGATTAATGGAACGTTGCTGGCGCATGGCACTCGCAAAGTCAGCATAGCCCCGCTCCTCAAATAGGGTATCCAGCGCATTACGGTCGGTCCCGTTGCTGTCATTGTGGTGGATCAACCGACCGATCCAATCGCTGATATCACCATAACTGCTGTTACGAACTTCGCTCCGATTCTCTTGTACAAATTCAATAGCATCGGTAATTGTGGTCAATTGCGCGTCTTGTGGCTGATATGGTGCCAACGTCTCCAATGCTGCTCGACTTTGCTTTGCCAATTGATCCAACCGAGTTGTCAAACGTGCCATGTCTTCTTTCGCCGTTGCAATTTTTCCTTCGGCTAAGGACCGCTGATTATCTAGTCGTTGTTGCTCCCCATTTAGCTGCGTCTGCTCCGCCTCAGCTTGCTTAATCTTCGTGTCAATTTCAGTGTCGACAATCAACGCATCGCGGCGCTGCTGAGTAGCTGCTATTTCTGCGGTCACGTGTCGCTCATCAAAATCAGGTTCAACGGCTGCTAAAACATCCGTAACCTGTTGATCAAAGAACTGTTGCTGTTGGGTCAATTGGTCAAGTTGCCGTTGACCTTCAGCTATCTTCTGCAACAGGTCCGTCAACAAACGGCGCTGCTGCCGTAAGTCAGTTAAGAAGTCCGGTGACTTAAGAATGTGCTTCAGGTCTGGATGAGCCTTTAACAGCTGCTGTTGTTTTGCTAATAGCCGCTGAAATTCCCCGTTCATCTGGGTGGCCCCGGCATCATGGACTTCCTGGTTATCCTGGTGAATATCCTTTCTGACCCGACCGTACAGTGGCCCTTGGGCGTGCTCATCGATTCGACCGCGTAGTTCGTCGCGCATCTCTACGACGATTTGAACATCCTTGCTCACCCGCTCCTTTGCACGCTCACAATCATCATATTGATTACGGAAATCTTTAAATTGCTGGAGATACTCCCCTAACCGCTGGGCTAATTTGGCTGAGTCGACCTCCGTCACAACGTCCATCAATTCTGGTAGTTCTTTTGCTTGGGCAGCTAGCTTGGTCAGCAATGGCCGCAGGTGCTGATCATTTAGGCCCCGTTGCTGGGTAGTCAACTCGCTTTGTTGCGTTGCGACCGTTGCTAATTTTTTCCGCAATTCAGTTAACTGTTCTTGTTGCTTGCGATACGTTAACAACCGCTGTTGGAGACTGGTAATTTGTTGCTCATACTCTTTACGGCGCTGCACAATACCGTTCTGATTGGCCTTCTCCTGGCGTAACCCCTTCAAAGTATCCTCAACCTGCGTGAGGTTCGTTGCCATTAATTCCAGTTGCTGTGTGACCCGCCCAATGGTCTGCTGATTTTGGCTTACGGTCTCTTGTTTGCCCTCAAAATCCTGATGTACCTGACTATAGGGATCCAGGGTCGCTTCACGGAGATGGTTCAAGTTACGCCAAAATATTTCTTTTTTCATCCGCTGAAGGCGCTCCTCAGCTTTCTTCAGACGTTGAAGCACACCCTTGGTTCGATTGACTTCTCGCTGGCTATCCGCCACCCGACCGATCACCTGTGAGTCAATACCCTCTTGTGCATTCTTCAAGGCTTCTCGAATCGGCGTAAACCGTGCATTTCCTCCAGTCAAAATGGGCGATGCTAATAATCGATAGACCGCGGCCAATTTACCCAGCGCTTCGCCATTCGAAAACCCGTAAACCTGTGTGGCGACGTACTCACGGTAAGCCGGCGCCTGATTAAATAGGTGTAATTGCTCACCCAAACCAGCATTTGCTGCACGAAAGGCTTCTTCACCTAAGCTACTTCCGTCAGCATCGGTCGTCACAATGCTTAACGCATCTGTCACATCATCACTGATTACAACAAACCACCAAGTTGGTTTACGCAGCTCGCCCACAGCACGATGCGCGCCCAAGCCCAAAATAACTTGACGCGTCTTTGATTGTAGCAAAAGATAGCTGTAGCCAGTGCGGACCTTCATCGCTCCTGGTCCCCAGCCCAATAACATACTCTCAAAATTCCGCGTATCACGCTGACTATTCCGTGGCGTTCCCGTACTCTCCAAACGATCGGTTCCCTTAGCCGAATTAAACGATGGCGTGGCAATCGACCCATCGATCAACATCGGAAAGAAACAGTTGGCCAAGGTCGTCTTCCCCGCTGCATTCTCCCCAATCAATGTAAGATTACCGTTTTTCGCAGCAGCTAGGTCTAGACTCGAATATTTATTAAAATTTCGCAGGTGAAAACTCACCGGCGTTAATTGATGTCTCACTGTCATTTACTTCTCCTCCGTTGTGGCCTGCTGCGTGCGCATAGAAAATCGGTGAGCAATCGGTGTCGGGCTGACATAGCCATCGCGCTCACGTACCAATGCCATCTCAGTTAGCGCTTGTTTGACCAGCGTAACGTTAATCGTGCTCTCTGGAAATAGCTGATGGATAATCTGATGAATTCGTGTCGTCACCGTATCCGTTGGCAGACCCACTCCCAATGAACGTGCTACTGCAACGGCGACGACTGCGGGCTTGGCCTCACTTTTCTTTCGTGACTTATCCAGCAGTAAGGCATAGTCATCCCCACACTCCAGATCAAATCGGTCTAATTGGGCCCACTGCTCGGCAATCTCTGCCTTATGCGTGACTAAGTCTAACCAAACCCGTGACGAACGATCCACGTACCGTTGCGTTAGTAACGCCCGATTCACCCGTTGCAGCGGCGTCGGCTCCGGATCCACCGTGGCCGCCTGCAGGTGTTCCACCAAACACGCCGCCACGTAATTAAAGTCCGGGCTGACATCCCAGTAATCATCAATTTCTTCCGTGCGTTCAACGGCGCTGACCTCTGGCATGTCCGGGGTGAACAGGCCAAACCGGTCAACAAATAACGCCGTGATCCGGCGGCGGATTTCCTTTTCATCAAGGTTCACGACTTCACTGTGGACCTGACGGACGATGGTCTGCGTCAAGACGACCCGGTCACTCTGCTGATTCTGTAATTCCGGTAAATTAATCACAGCCTTGAGTGTCGCCAGAAAGACGTGGACCGAATCGGCATCCAGTCGCTGGTTCCCTGGCAGAAACAAGAGATTTTCCTGATAGTTATCTGGTACCACTCCTAGTAGACCCTTGAAAAAGCTATTTAACCGTTGCTGGGTCTGGGGCCGCTTTAGGGCGTTAATGGCATCTGCCATTTGCCTACTAGTCTGCGGTGTGATGGTGCTAGTGAAAATACCATGATTTAATAACTCATTGACGATTAATTGTTCTGGTCCGTGTAAGTCGCTCATAGGCACCCACTATGCGAGTTATGAAAAATTCTGGCCTATGAAAATGCCGCAGCGAACTTTTCAAATTCACATATTTCCTTTCTTTGTTTTGTCAGTATAGCACGCTAAAACGAACAAATGTTCTTATTTACATAAACAATATAACCTTTACCAACTCAGTACAAGCTGTTCGCCTATCAAATCTTGTGCGTGGCAGATTGCTTCCTATAGAGAATCTACAGTTGGTGCAAACCAAACCGCAAATCCACTTGGCAAGGTCACCGTATAGGCCTCGTCGCCGCAATGGACGTGAATTGGCTGACTATTCGGTAAGGTTTCGACCTTCACGACGGGGCGACCAAACGGCGCAAAGCTATCGTAATGGTCAATTCCGGTCGCACTATACAGCCGAATTACCTCATCGCGCGCGTGAATCGAAGTCATTTCCAAATCGTGATTGACCTCCCCATAGTCGGCACGCTGCATGATCACGCGCTGGAACTCTGCCAGCCCTGCTTGATCATCTGCCACATCGGGGTCATCGTCCGCTAACTGCGGGTTATCCGCCTCGGTGACGGCCACGGTTCGCTGTGGCATGGCTTCGTAAACGACCGCCCCCATTGTTGTGGCGTCCAATAAATCAGCAGCATCATCTACCTCTCGATCCTGAGGGAGGTGCCGTGGCAACGGTTGCCGGACGACGACCGATTGGTAGTGCGTCAGCAACTCATCAATTTTCCCGGTCAATGCTTGAATATCGACCGTCTGACCCTGAATATGATCGTACTCCTGACTGAGCAGGCGAATCGCATCGAGAATCGTTTGAAATAGGAGGTAGACCGTGTCCATACTACTATCAATAGCGGTAGGACTGGGATCAAAACTTGCAGCCAAGCGATCTAATTGCCGTTGCGTATAGTCCCGCGCCTTCTGGAAACGAAGTAACATTTTTCCTTGATCACCCACGGCATGCGCGGCGTCCAAGTCATCACTCCCCTGTTGGCTACGGGCTACTCGTTGGCTAAAGTCTGTGGAGTTGGCCAATGCCTGCAATCGGGGTCCCTGCGCGAGTAATTTTCGAAACGCTGGAATCGCGCGGTCTCGTAGCATTCCTTGCAGGTGGTTGGCTGCCTCACCACCGTGATTGAACGCCAAGTCGTTCGCTAACTCACTGAGATCTTCGTCCAGCTTATGCATCCCCTTCATCACGTCCGCGTAGGCTGCCAGCATGTTCTGAAAGTCGTTGTATAATTGCGTGCTATCTGCGGCTAAACTGGGGTCCGTTAGTTTGACGACTAGATCACAGTATTCTTGAATCCGCGTGATGTTGGCGGTCACCGTATTGTCGGCGTCGATAACCCGCTGCATCATGGTCAGATACTCGATACCACTGCTGGTGATCTTGTACACGAACGACTGCTGAATGTGATAGGCCCCATTTTTCATAGGTAACCGCACTTTTCGGGGCGCAACCTCGACCAATTTAGCTTGATCACTTAAAACATCCAAAATGCGTTTCAAGACAACGTCGGTCAACGGTCGTTCATCCAACTCAAGGTAGTTGGCGTTGTAAGCTTGTAACAAGGTTCCCAGTGTGGTCACGACGCCACTCATGGCACCATCATGGTATAAAATGGTCAGTACGTTCCAGCCGGCCAGCCGGTGGTCACGACTCAACCCCAAATTGCTGGCTAATAAAAGATCTCTTAGTTTGTTGGATAAAGTAACGGCGATGATGGCAGCCCCCTCTTCGTTTTCCTTTTAGTATACGTAAAACTCGTTACTCGGTCTAGACAATCCTCGCCCTTAACCTAGCAGTTCTAGTATGTCCGGTCAATCAAACCGCGGCGCGAGGAACGGTGACCGACCGCAACGACTTTTCACTCGATTCATGGTAAACTACCGGTGAGGAGGCCTCGCCATGAGCAAAACGTTGAAAATGATTCTCGCCATTATCATTCTCGGTGCCACCGCCAGTATCGTGCTGGGACACCGGATTGTTCGCAGTCAAGCGGTCGCAACACCAACTGTTTTCGTACAGAAGACAAGTTAAAAGGACGATGACAATTTGTCACCGTCCTTTTGTTTCACATGAAACATTTTAGTTAAGTTGACTGCGGCGCTGCATCCCCCAAATGTTGGGTAAGACGACCGCCGTAATAATGATGACCACACCCAGCATTTGCAGCCAGCTCACGGTTTCGCCTAGTAAGATAAAGGCGACCGTGATGGATGACGGCAATTCCAGTGAGGACAAAATTGGGCCGATTCCCAGGTCCAAGTACTGCATGAAGATCGAGTAGGCCACCAACGGAAAGACCATTGAGAACAAGGCAATCAGCATGCCCCAGCCAATCGTTGGCGCTGTGATACGGGCCGTCGCAATTTGTGGTCCCCAAACAATGGAGATCAGGAGAAAAGCGCCGACACAGAGCAACCACGTTTTGCTCAAGGGGTCGAGATTGTTACCCAGACTAGCCGTAAACTGCATAGTGCAGGCATAAGCACAGGCCGCCAGAAAGCTGAGAAATAGTCCCCACGGCGAGAGTGCCTGTTCAATCGGAAAGAGCCCCGCTGCCAATACCGTCCCAATCAGAACCAGCACGATGCTCAGTACTTGCAACCGCGTTGGCCATTGCCGATGGATGACGGCGCCCAATAGGACCGACAACCAGACGGCCTGCATCAGCATGACCGCGGCCGCAGCCACCGGAATTAATTTCAGCGACTGGATGTAGAACGTATTCGTGAACCCAGAAGCCGTCCCCGCAGCAATCACCAACAGAATCTGTTTCCAGTTGGTGTGCTGATAACGTAGCCACCGTCGCCGAGCAATATGAATCACCCCGAGAATGATGACAGCGCTTAAAAACGACCAGAACAATAGCGGCCCGTTGACGACGCCTTCGCGAGCAGCAATTTTAAATAACGACGCGGGCACACCAAAACTGAGCGCGCCCAACCCCACAAACAGGGGTGCTAACTTCTTCAAAAACTCACCTCATCTAAATTAAGACTCCGAGGTCTATTATACACGTCTAGATTAGGAGATAGCGGGTGAGGTGCATGCCAGGTACAATGATTTCAAATACATATGGACACTTACCACTTTCCGATTATTATTCAAAGATAGTCAGGAAATATATCTGCTTCTTGAGGAAGCCAGTCATAAAGCGGAAGTATATTAAAATCAATGTTCTGATTTGTACGAGAGTAAATTAACTTATTTGAAACATCATTATCAAAAATTCTCACTCTATCAGCAACTTTAGCAATTTTTGGCAAGTTACTAAGTGTTTTCACATACCGTTTCAAAACAGTTTGTTCTGGTACACCGTGTCCACCTTTTTTTACACGAATTTGTACCCGCTCTACCGCTGTTTGTGGACTTCTAACAGCCAAATAATACAGTGATATCTCAAATTTTTGCTGACGTGCTTCCGCAATTATATCAAGTAACGTTCGCGCATTTCCCGATAACGTCGTCTCCATATGAAATGCTTGCTTCTCTTTGATAGCCTGATGGATTTTAATTAACTCTTGACGCATCGCCCTTAAGTTATCAGCTGACTTACGCCAATCCCCATGTTGTTGACGTAAAATTTCGTCCGCATTAATTCGGATTGTGCCTGTAAATAAATACTCATTACTGGAATAAAAAGTCGATTTTCCAACACCATTAACCCCAGCAATAATAATACATTGCGGACGCTTTACCGTCATCGTACAAACTCCTTTTGATCAATAATCTTCTTTTGTCTCTGACCAATTACGTAGTCATAAGCTGCGACATAGATTGCCTTTTTCGTCGGGTCTTTTTCATTTTCGATACCTGCCATCAGCGCTGATGGATCAAGTCTTTGTGCATCTTCAATCAGCTTGTTGATATCTTTTTCGGCCATAACATCAACCTCCTCGTAATTGTTGCATAGATTATACCACGCTATGGTGTCTACCACCGTCAGGTCCATCTCCTACCCTCAAGATTCGTCATTAATTTCTAATCTCATCACACCATTACCTACTATTTGTTCCACGTGAAACAAAAAAAGCGGCCACCCATCACTTCCGGTGCCGCTACCTAACCTATTCTGCTAACTCTTCCCGTACACCTTCGATTGCATCTTTAACTTCGCCGCGGCCCTCGTGAAATTTTCCTTTGAGTTGGTCGACCGGATCATCGGCGACTGCGCCCTTCAGCTGCTCGACCTTGCCAACCACCTTGTCGGCAGCACTATCGGCATGGGCTCGCAGCGCACGCAATTGTTCCTTATCCTGGAACAACAAGTAACCTAACGCCACGTTGGCCGCTAAACTGACACCTAACAGTAGATTTCTCATGAGAGTCGCCTCCTAAAATTAGTTGTGTTGACTAACAGTTATTGTAATAACTAGTATATCGAAGTATGTATTCTCGACGCAATCAATCTGCTCACAGCTCCAGCGGGTTCAGTGCCGCCAATGCCAAAATATAAACGGCCAACGTCACGACGACCCCGATCCAATTTTCTCGCCAACTGGTCAAGAAAGCTTGGCCCCAGCGAACACTGTAATGGTCACTCACCACAAATTTGGTTCCCAATTGCGTGCTACGTGCTAGTCGGGTCGCAAAGTATAAGACGCCCAACTGGCCGATGACTAATAGTGTCCGCATAAAGAAGATGTCCCCGCCATCATTAAACGACATACCCAGTTGCGCTAGACTGCTCACACTGATGCTAATCCCCCACATCACCGGTAGTGCTAGCGGCCACTTCACTGGTAACATCGAGAATAGGATCAATACGCCCATAAACCGCACACCAGTCCAGCTCGCGTCTAAGAGCGACCCACCGGTAAAATGAATCGGCGCTGGAATTGCCGGCGTATAGCCCTGTTTCGTGAATAAGCTTAAATTTAATAGCAAAATAATAATGCCCCACCCAATAAAAAAGGTAATGACACTGGTTGACGTCTGAAACGTCTCACTCGGTCGAAAAGGCGCGACCCACCGCCGTTTACTCTCAACTTTCACACACAAGACCCCTTCCATTCATTATCAAAATGAGAATTCTAATCATTTTATCATTTAATAGTCAGATTACACGTTCAATCGTTAACCGTCAAGGGAATTTTTGGTCAACTAACCATCTTATTTCACAGATACCATTAGGGGCTCACAATTGCCTCGCTTACCTAATAATCATTAAGTTCAAACAACAAACTATTCCCGGCTGTCGCCCACTTCTCAAGTTGAGTATTGAGCGCTTTTCGATCATAGGGGACCGACACATCCTCATCCTCACCGAGGCCCCGGGCATCCTCCCCAGGGGCTGCACCAGACCCCCGAACACAGCTAGGCAAGGTCCGACCATCCAGTTCATTAAAGGTCAGCAGGTGTTTCAGCCGAATTTCGTGCTCCCAGCAATCGCCGAAGTCATACTTGTAAATTACCGGCCCAGCGATCAAATCTTGATAGGGGTAAGCTTCATTCGTCCCAATCTCCACAAGCCCAAACATGCTATTGGCGGAACCATTATCCGGCTCCGGTACGTATTCACGGTCTTGATTACCTTTGGGATGAAAAAGGTGCAAGTGCTCGTTCTCCCAGCCAAACGTCAATTGTAGAAGAACATTCAGCTGATCATAACGTAGCGAAATGGGCACAATGAGTGTCCGCCAAACTGCGGGTATCACGTCTTCAAGCTTAATCGTAATTTCCATCGCTACTGGTGGTTGTTCTGTCATCTTAAAATCTCCCTTTCCTATTATTAATAATTGTTAATTATTAGTTATTAATAGTTCTGAGTACAATTCTCGTAATTTTTCCGCCAGTTTCTGTCCCGCTAACCGTGACCCGGCCGTGTCTACGTGAACCCCATCCGTTGTGGTCGGTTGCCAATCGGCTGTGGCGATGAGGTCAGCCCCCACCCGTTTCGTCACTGCCGAGATGACTGCGGCGAAATGTTGATTGAATGGGACCATCACCGCCACCTGACTCGCCGGGTACAGGCGTTGAATCTGGCGTAGAAACTTTACAAATAACGGTTCAAACTCCGCCGCTGTGATTCGCCGGTCATTTGTGCCCACATTGACCACGACAAGGTCCGTTTGCTCCGGTTTCCACGGCGTTCGGTCATCGATTGCCGTCAAAACTTGTGGTAGCGGGGGTACGCCACCGGTTCCCGGCCAGGACACACCGGCCGCACTGTAGGCCACCCGCACATCGCGTAATCCAAACAAGTCACTGGCAATGGCGGCGTAGTTGCCCTCCGCGCGGTAATCTACCGCGGCGTGCCGGCCAGGAATCACCCAGCACCCGGCCGTAATCGAGTCGCCAATGAAGGTGACGCTGTGCTTCCCCGGTCGGACCGGCTGCAAGTCACCATCACTCGTCACCGACTGTACGGCAAACCCCGCATCGGTCGCCCACAGTTGGTCCGCATCCGTATTGCCACTCATGACCACCCGGATCACGTGACGGTGGCCGTCCAAGACCAAGCGCCACGGCAACGTTTCGACCGCAATCCGTTGATAGGGCAGGCCGTCGATCTGCACAGCTATCCAGGGGCTGACATCGCTGGCTAACTTTAGTATATTAAGGGTTACCAAGCTGGCCTGGTCAACACGGAACCAGAACTCCGCGCCCAGATTCGTACTATACATGACGCGTTGCCCACGAATCGTCTTTTCGACCCAACGGCCTTGAAAATACACCGGCATCAATGGGTTATTCGCCGTTACTGCCTGTACTTGCATCTCATCATCACCGTCCCTTATCCATCCGCCGTCGTTCTTTTAAAATCGCCGTTAGCTCGGCCTTTTCAGCAGGTGTCGTGTGCGTCAGTGACTTGATTTTCGCCACTGTCCGTTGCACAACCGCTAAGCTAACCCCCGTTCGCAACAACTCGTAAATCTCAGCGGGTTGCTTTGAAAATGCCGCCGCCAGTAACCACGCTTGCCCCATTTGCACGTAGTAGTGATTGCTCGTCACACCACTAGCCAACTGAAGCGCGGTAGCAATCATCTCGGGTGTCAGGTAGAATTTTAGCAGAAAAACTAGTCCCACTCGCTGCTGCCATGGATTTGTCGACTTGAGGTAACGCGTGATGACCGCCAAGAATTTCTCACGAAAGGCCCGCACCTGTTTAAAATGAATCACCATGTCACAGACGGCCCAATTATCGGCCAACGAAATGTAGTGTTCACAGTGAATCGCCAGTTCTGAACACGTTAACGGTAAATTGCTGATGACGTATCCCTGAATAATGATGACTTCATAATATTCCGTCCCTGCAACTTGCAAGAAGTCAGTTGCCGTACCTTGACTGATTGCCTTACCCAGCTCACGCAACGTCTTCATTGGAATTCCCAAAATTGGCCGCTCCGTTGGGACTATCTTCGCCATTCGCGGTACGGATTGGGGATTGCCTAACCCTGCTAATTCCTCCAGAAACGCTTGATACCCATCTCGATCCCACTTAATAGTCGTCAGATTCATCCCGTCTCATCCCTTCTGGCGCAAGTCTTGCCCTAATTATTTCATAGGCTTGGCCGAAGTACCAGTCCCTTGACGACAAATGTTCCACGTGAAACAACCAATTTTGCTTGACTTGCCCTAGTCGGTCGTGCGATACTACTCGTGGTGCCAAACCAAGGTGGGGGTACGCGATCGGTGCGCAAGCATTCCGAAGGTCGCCGCACCTCACCACTTCAGTCTCGCGTTCTGCGCGGGGCTGTTTTTTATTATCTAAAATGCTATCCTGATTGGAAGAGCGCCCGATTAGCCGCTACTTTGCCTCATTGATTAAGCCTCATTCCCATCAGTCTAGTGTTTCACGTGAAACAGCAGTCGCCCTTGAAAGGAGTCCGCGTCCTTGAAAATCATCATCGCACCAGCCAAAAAAATGGTCGTCGACACCGATACCTTCGGCTACGACGACACCCCCCAATACTTAGCACAAACGCAACAGATACTGGCCGAGCTGCGTCAATTGACCTACGCACAGGCCAAAACCCTCTGGCACTGCAGCGACAAGCTTGCTCAGCCCAATTACGATTGGCTACAAAAACTCGACCTCAATCGGCAACTGACGCCCGCCCTGCTTGCGTTTTCCGGTATCCAATACCAATACATGGCGCCGGACTTATTTACCGCCCCGGCCTTGGATTACGTGCGGGCCAACCTGCGCATTCTTTCTGGATTTTACGGAATTCTCCGGCCATTTGACGGGGTCGTTCCCTACCGCCTAGAAATGCAATCCAAATTACAGGTTGCGGGCACCCCCAACCTCTACGCCTTCTGGCAAGACCGGCTATACCGGGCGCTTGCGCCAACCGCAGAACCCATTGTCAACCTGGCCTCACAAGAATACGCCAAGACGATTCGACCCTATCTGCAGCCACAGCAGCCCTTCATCACCGTCGTCTTTGCCAGTCTGGTCGCTGGCAAGCTCAAGACCAAGGCCACGCTGGCTAAAATGGCCCGCGGCGAAATGGTCCGCTTTCTGGCCGAACATCAAGCCGCCACGATTGCTGACATCAAGGACTTCGACCACCCGGACTGGGCATTTTCACCCGCGCATTCGACGGCGAGTGATTTGGTTTTCATCTATCAAAAATAAGATCGCCGACAACTCGTCAGCGGTCTTTTTTGCATCTCTAAGCTTATACCGGGACTATTCAATTGTCAGCCCTAACGCTCATCAGCTAATCACCTGTTGGCCCGCTCCTTTTGACTAACGCACGGTCTCCAAGAAGCCCTGTAACCCATTCAAGTTCAATGCCATGATTCGCCGACGAAAGTCCGCCTTGGACATCGCTAATTCACCCGTGATGTAGAGCCGAAACAGCGTCAGCGTACTGTTGATCAGAAAGTTCACGCCGAGTAGTGCATCAACTTCACTGAGCTGATAATCCGTTTGAAAGTTGGCTGCCAGTCCCGCCACGACCCGGTTCTTCACCCGCCGCGACAAGAAACTGTAGTCGTCCGACGTCAATATAAAGGTATAGAACTTAGGCGCTTGGTCAAAAAAAGCGGTCAGCCGATCGAACCAGACGCCGGAGTGGTTGAGCGGGTCATGGTTCGCCGGTTCTCGTAGTAATAGGCTGAGTAATTGGTCGGCGATCTCTGCCGTAAAACTGTCGGCCAGGTCGTCGATCGAGTCAAAATGTAGATAGAACGTCTTGCGGTTGATATTGGCCTCATCAGTCAGCTGTTGCACGGTAATTTCATGGAAGCGGTACTGCTGAGCTAGTTTTCTAAAGGCTGCTCGTAGCGCTTCGTTAGTTCGGATAACACGTCGATCTGTCATCGAATCCCTCCATTAGACCCCAGATGTGGCGAACCTGTGGCTTAATCCTCAGGTTGCCCTACTTTGTTGTGGACGTTCAGTACCGGACTCGGTATGATTTGGCCACATGTGAGGTGCATCTTTTGCTCACAGGATACCATAGAACGGGGGGCGTCGCCGATGATTCATGCAGAATGGCGATATTTAATCAAGCACAAGTTTTTACTGGTGGTGTTGGTGGTGGTCATGTTGATTCCATCCATCTACGCCGTAACGTTTTTAAAGTCATTGTGGGACCCCTACGGTAAGTTAGCTGACCTGCCAGTTGCCGTGGTCAATCAGGATCGACCGGTCACGTATCAGGGCACTCATTTGGCAGCGGGGAAGGATCTCACGCAGAATTTGAAGGCCTCGACTGCGATGAAATTTAAACCGGTCACCACACAACGAGCGGCCGAACGCGGATTAACTAACGGCAAATACTACATGGTGATGACGATTCCCCATGATTTTTCGCACAACGCAACCACGCTGATGGCAACCACGCCGCGGCGAATGGTACTGCACTATCAGACCAGCGCGGGTCACAATTACACGGCGTCCAAACTGACTGCGACGGCCGCTAAGTCCGCCGCCCAATCCGTGGGGGAGCAGGTGACCAAGAGCTACGCCCACACCCTATTTACGGCTATTAAGAGGCTGGGGACCGGATTAAAGACTGCCGGAAAAGGGAGCCAAAAGTTAGCGACTGGCAGCCAAAAATTGACCACCGCCGATAGCAAAATCGCGCAGGGGTTGACCACCCTGACCGCTAGTAGCGTGGCGCTGACCAACGGTGAACAGACCATTACCAGCAAGCTCACCGATTACGTTGGTGGCGTACGTCAGGCTCAAGCCGGGAGTCACCAGCTCAGCACCGGCCTCGACCAACTGCTCAGTCAGTCCAACCAGATCGTCAGTGGTATCCGGCAGCTCGCGACTGGCAGCCACCAAGTCAGCAGTGGCGTGGCCGCCTACACGCAAGGTACGAGCACGATCAACACGGCGGCTGGCAAGGTCGCTAGTGGCAGTCAAACAGTGAACGCCGGCACACAAAAGGTCGTCAGCGGGATCGCCGCCACCAATTCCGGTACGCAGCAACTCAGCTCCAATTTAACGACCCTGAATGCGAACACCGGCCAATTGACCGGCAGCATTACCACCCTAGCCGATGGCAGTCAGCAGCTCACCAGTAAATTCGGTCAGCTGGTAACCGGTAGTACGGCGCTGACGGCTGGTTTACAACAGATTCAAGCCGGATTGACCTCATCACAAGGGCAACAGGCCGCCCTCAAATCTGCGGTCAGTCAGTTGGCCGGAAGTACGCAGAGCACCGACGCCGTTAAGACCGACGCCAATCGTCTGCAGACGGCGCTGACCACTCTGGCCGCAACTAACCAGGAAAGCGATCTCCAGAGTAAAGTGGCCGCGGCGGCCGATTCCCAAAAGTTGACCGCCACCCAAAAGGCCGCGATGCTCAAGGCCGTCAGCGGCAATCCCAGCAGTGACGCGTTGACCACAGCCCAAGCCGCGGCAAAACAACTCAGTAATGATCTCACCAGTCTCAGCACCACAACTAGTGCCATGACGACCCTGAAGAACGGCCTAAGCACCGCTGCCACTAAGCAAGACCAGCTAGCCAGCAGTCTCGCTACCCTAACGACCGGTGCTCAAGGCTTAACGTCTGGCCTACAACAAGCCAATCAATCGTTGGGTAACCTGAGTACCGGACTGACCACCCTCAATAGTAAAACCCCGACCTTGACGGATGGACTCACTCAACTGACCACCGGTGCAACCCAGCTGGCGACCGGCACCCAGCAACTAGCGACTAAGAGTGGGAATCTCGCACAAGGAACCGCACAACTAGCTAACGGTGGCAGTCAACTGGCTGCCGGGGCTCACCAACTAACTACCAAGAACATCACGCTAAACAGCGGTGCAGCAAGCTTGGCCAGTGGTCTGGAGACGCTAAACGATAAGACACCCCACCTCAAACAAGGGGTCACCCGGCTAGCAGCCGGCGCAAACACGCTGAACGACGGCTTAACCACTTTGGCAACCAGTGGGCCGCAACTAACCAGCGCCATGCAGACGGTCGCAACGGGAAGCGGTCGCCTCACAGCTGGCGCAACAACCCTCGCAACCGGTGCCGGTCAAGCTGCCTCGGGTGCGGCCACCGTCACCAACGGCAATGCCAAGTTGGCATCTTCACTGAAAGGTGCTAGCAAGCAGGCCACCGTTCATCCCTCCCAACTGACGTACCGCCAATTTGCCACCCCAACGGCTACTGCGCATAGCGACCACGACGACGCCCCGGATAACGGGACTGGAATGGCCCCTTACATGATGTCGGTCTCCCTGTTCGTTGGTGCGCTGGCGTTCAATCTGATGTTTGATATGTATACGCCGCGCAAATACCCGCGGACTGGCTGGGGCTGGTGGCTCGGCAAGGCGTCGATCATGAACGCCTTCGTTTTGGGCGAAACCCTCTTTATGACAGTCTTGATGGCCAGTGTCGACGGCTTGGCCCCGATTCATCCGTGGGCGACATTTGGCATGATCCTGATCACCGGAACGGCCTTCATGAGCATCGTCTACTGGCTCAATCTGGTCGTCGGCAAGGTCGGTGCGTTCTTCAGCATGATCCTGCTGGTGCTCCAGCTGGGCAGCTCGGCCGGGACCTACCCGCTGCAACTGACAAATGGCTTCTTCCAGGCGATTCACCCGTGGCTGCCGATGAGCTACTCGGTCAGTGGTCTGCGAGAAACGCTGATGATCGGCCACTCGGCGCTACCGGAAATGGCGATTCTGTTCGCTGTCACCCTGACTTTCTCGCTAATGGGCGTACTCTTCTACACGCGACGGCATGGCCGCGTTAAGGAAATGGACATTCCGGAGATTTAATCCAAACACAAAAAGGAGTTGCTTACTCACGACCCATCGGCCATTGGTAAGTAACTCCTTTTTAGCTACCCAACTACCGTAACGCCAGTCCGTTTAACCGGCACGGTGTTGGTCAAATTGTCCATCACGGGACAGGTATTCTCCGCGAATTCCATGAATTCATTGCATTTTTGCTTGCTTTCGTCCGTATTGAAATAGACGGCCACACCGATCCTGTCTAGCCCTAGTCGTGGCGAATCGTCGTCTTTCCGGCCTTCCAAGGTATAGTAAAAATCACGGTAAGTAAAGTTTTGCCGCTTGTCAAATGAGGCCATCACAATAGCTTCACATGCGCCTAATGCCTGTAGAATCGCTTCGTGGGAACCAACCGTTGCCGGTGAGTCCGTGGCGAAGTTGACCTTGAAGTCTCGGACTGTCGCTTGATATTCATTTGGCCGCTTCGTCCCGGTCACTCTAACTTTAAACGTCTCCATTGCCATGTTGGGTTCCTCCTTTACACGATTTCAACTTGGTCCAACGCGATAGTGACCCCGTTACTCAGCATGTCCTTTACGGGACAGTTGGCTTCGACCTTGTCAGCGAATCGATCACAGGCGGCCTGGGTCTCGTCCGTCTTGAACGCTAAGTTATAGCGAATCTCTTGAAACCCGTTGCGGATGTCCGGATCACCCATAAAACCCGCAGCGTCCAAATCTCCTTCGAGCGCGACCGTCATTTGTTCATAGTTGAATTTGTTCGTAGCTGCCAACTCCGTAGCTGTTTCCTGTAGCGAGGTCCCCAACGCGGAGAGCACCAGTTCGACCGGATTCATCCCCGTATTGCCACCACCCAGACTAGCTGGCTCATCAATCGTCGTATGGATACCGCGCGAATGAACATCGACCTGCAGACTAGAATCGGTTTTTCTGGCTGAAGCTTGATAACGTTCCATCAGTGTAGCCCCCTATTGCGAAATTTGATAAGCGCTTATATCCCCAGTATAATGAAATGATGAGCAAAGTCAATAGTTAGCTAACTATCTATTTTCGTCTGGAAAATGGTATAATGTAAAAAAAGTTATGAGGTAGGTGTACGGCCATGGCCACGTCCCAATTTGATCTAGATAGCTGCATCATGTGTATCACGTCTCGCAGCAGTAAGCTGTTTTCCAATAAATTCAACGATGTCATGGCGCCAATGGGGCTGAATCGTAGTGCCTGGATGGCTCTCTATTACATCGACCAACAGGGACAGCCCAATCAACGCGACTTGGCCAACCTGATTGGGATCACCGGTCCCAGTATGGTCAAAATCGTGAATCAACTGAATCTAACTAATCTCATCACGGTTGCCGTCAGCACCCACGACCGGCGCGAACGCCTACTGACCCTGACATCGGCGGGAAGCGACCTCCTAGCACAGACCATTCCCCTCGCCGAAGCCTTTCGCGAGCAAGTCACCGCGGGAATTCCACAGGCCGACCTCGACACGCTGGCCCGAGTCATGGAACACATGATGCAAAACGCAAGCGACCTCTAATGCTCGCCGGCTCCCCTTTGTCACACGTTTCAGCCATATAAATTCGAAGATCGAGTAGGAGGTAGTCGATTATTTCAACTACCGACCTCTCACACCACCGTAC
>NZ_AZDP01000059.1 GCF_001435525.1 Levilactobacillus koreensis JCM 16448 | reverse complement strand
GAAACCTTCTATTCCAAGTGCCGTGAAACCAGGACCTGAGAAACCTTCTATTCCAAATACTGCAAAGCCCTCACCTTCAAAACCAGTTGTGCCGAATCCACATACGCCAAATGCAACATCCAAACCTGAATCAACGAAAAAGCCTGTGATTCAGCCGGTAGAATCCATTCAAAACCCCAGCACAACCTACACCCGACCTAAGTCTCAAAAATCTCGAAAGATTAAAGTAAAAATCGTCTCCATCAAGAAAATCAAGCATGCGAAATTTGTTCACCTAAAGTCTCACCGTGCTTACTTCTTCGATCTTCATTTAAAGCACAAAGTTGGTACATCTGGTAAAACCGGTCTGCATCCAAAGGCCAAGTGGAAAATGATCAAGCGGGCCAAAATCAGTGTCAATGGTAAGCTCAAGAACTACATTGAAGTTCAAAGTCCTCATGGAAAGAAGCGCTGGATTTTGCTAAAAGATGTCCTGATGGTTAAACCAAGTACACATCATGTCCATTAATCAAATTTTATATTAAAAAAGTGGTCTCCCTAGCTTGGAAAAAGTCCAAGTCAGAGAGACCATTTACATTTACTTATAATCATCAACTAATTCAACGTGATTATCCTGACACCATTCGCTGGCAATCCGCTGATATGTAGACGCCCGAAAATCATACCATTTCTGTGTCAAGCCAAGCTCATCCGTCAGCTCACGAAAACGTCGAAAAGCGCCGCGACCACTAATCCCGTTTTCCAATCGATTCTGTTGTCCCTCATCCGACAGGCTCCAGATAAACTGTTCCATGATTTGATAATCATCAATGTCATATTTTGATGGCAGGCTGATATACCGGTCAAAATTTTCTTCTAACTCTTCTTTTTCGCTATCCTCACTAATTTCATCGTTAATAAACAGGATTTCGCCACTATCCATGTTGTAGTAATAATGCGTTTCATCATCCGTAGACTCGATTGCATCTACCATATCACTTAATTTAACTTTCATCTGAGCCATCTCCACAGAAAAAATTTACTTCGATTATACCCGTTACTCCTAGACTTAGGATATCAACATTAATCGTCGACAAATTTATCCGCAAATTCTGAAAATTTCTGATCTAGAAACTCCGTATTTAACGTTTGGTTCCACCATTCGGAATCGACCGGCATAGTGGGATTTTCAGCAGTTGCCAGAGACGCTGCGACTGTCGCAATGGTATCTGTATCCCCACCCAAACTAACAGCTTTCAAAATAACCCGTTTTGGCGTCTTTTGATTCAAGACTACCCAAACGGCCGCCAGTAACGTATCCACTACGTACCCAGATGTTCGAACAGCCTCCGCTGGCATCTGACTAAATTCGGTATCAAATAACGGTTGATAATACGGAATTTCTGCGGCGTATTCTGTTCCCTTTAAAAATCCGTTCAAAATAGGCTGTGTCGTCATTATTGCTTGTGCCAGCGTCTGGCCATTAAGAACATGATGCAGTAGCTCGAGAAAAATAAAGCTGCCTACCACGGAACGCGCGTGTCGATGAGTCAATACTGTATAATCACGCGCTAGTTCAAAACGATTAGCCTCTTCTGACTCGTGTCGCAACACAATAGCTAAGGGTGCAATACGCATCAAAGCACCATTTCCGTTAGCTTCTGGCGAGGCATCTCCACATTTCAACGGCGTTATTTGATTGACCGCATAATTTCGAACAGCATTTGAGCATGTTCGTCCAATCCCGAAGACCTTCCCACGGGGCGTATTAGTTCCATATCGCATATAGCTTTCAAAGCGTTGCATAATATCGTCGTAATCCCCGCCGGTAGCTAGATTCTCTAGCAAACAAAGTGTCATCGACGTATCGTCTGACCAACTTCCAGCCGGCTGCTGCCAAAAGCCACTCGCTTGCATTGCGGTAATCTCTGGATAGGTCCCACGTTTCCTCATTTCAGCCGGTACTCCAAGTGCATCAGCAACAACTGCCCAACGGAGACAATTTATAATTTCTTGACGTTTCATGATAGCTTTCGACCTTTCTTTCAAAACGATTACAACCAGCTTGAGCCGTCACCTCATAATTAGCCACTCTACTTTCTAAACCATCCCCCACCACACTTTCGTTAGCAACAAGGTACCTGACCGACTATCAGTTAAACCTCTTGAATTTTCTCTAGCCATTTACAAGGAAAAACGCGTGTACTTCTGCTTTTGATTCCCCACAATCTTTGTACGTATACTGAACATGTCAAGGAGGGAATCTATTCATGAATAAAATTAAAGCATCAATTCTGATTGCATCTGTCACTTTAGGCTTATCACTCATCACGCCAATGTCTAATCAATCTGCACAAGCTGCCGCTAGACACAAAGGTATGCCCGCCGCTTTACGTGGAAATTGGTCACATCCAATCAAAAAGTTTCCAAAATATTGGTCCGAAAAAGGGCCCGGTAGCATTAGACTCAAAATTACTAAAGACTCATTTTATAACATGTACTACTCAAAAAAGGGGGAGCTTATCGATCCTTACTTCTTCTTTGCTCATCCACGATATACTAAAATTGGTAAACACACCTATCGTTTTCTCGGTGGTCACGGTGTGAGCGGCAAATCCAGTGGCTTCGGTCACAACGACCATCTGCAAATCGTCAAACAAGGCAACAAGATTAAGTACAAATATACTTGGTCACCTAAAGTGAAATATTCCGCTTGGTTCTACAAAAAGTAGCCTGCTAAACCAAACAAACCTCTAGAGCCATTTGCTTACACAGAATGGCTTTAGAGGTTTTTCGCGCTAAGATTTCCGCATATAAAACGGTTACTGACCCTTTGACTATCCCAATCTAATGGTCATAATCCCGACAACTCACTTTAACTTGTATTTGCAACAACTACCCTTTAACCGGGCAACAAGCTTGTTAATCAAAAACCAATTAGCTTACCGGAATCGTCCTTACATGCGTTGGGAATACTTCCCCTATTTAATGAGTGTCCCTTACTCTCCTAATCAATAACAACGCTATCGCAATCACATGCATCATGATTCCTAAGGTATACATGGTCGCTAATATCGGTTCCGCTTCATAATATTTCTTGAATGCTTTCATCCCTTGTTCTCCCCTTGACTAGAATACCCCCATATGCATGAGGAATACAATAAACAATCCTTGATATACCGGCATTCCATTTTTCCCAAAACCCGAAAATAATTCACTTTGCATTCCAAGCATACCTGAGCAATCGTCCATTAACAATCAAATTCTGCACTGAGAGTCAAAAATCGAATTACCCATCAAAACGCTGATATTCCAAGCTATTTCAACATTAACTTGACTACTCGAAAATTGATTTCAACCAGCTATCAAGTTTCCCAACCCAGACAACTTCCAATAATTTCCAGCGCCCCCACATTTACCTGCTATAATGAACAATAGCTTTCTCCGCCGGCACTTCAACCGCCGCCCACGCCAAAGCAATGACTGCATAAGGAGTTCCAGAATGAATAAAATTTTAAAAGCACAATTTTTCGTCGACGACCTGTCCGACGATCAAAAACACGTTATCACGAACATCAATGACTACATCAAGCAGGGACTGACCGGCGATAAATCTTCCGTCGCCATCATTCAAGGCGCTGCCGGAACCGGGAAATCGGTCGTTTTGATGGAGCTGGTCCGGCAATACATGACCGACCACCGCTATAAGACCTCCCTGGTCGTCAACCATCCCGAACTGTACAAGGCTTATCAGGACCTCGCCGAGTCGATTCCGAACATGAAGGCTAGTGACATTCGACGGCCAACCTCTTTAATCAACTACGCCCAAAAGAACAACAAGAAGTACGACATTATTTTCGTTGATGAAGCGCACTTACTCTACTCCAAGTCGGAACCCTACGCGCACTACCGCGGCCAAAATCAGCTGACTGATCTGATGAATTTGGCCAAAGTGGTCGTGGTCGTCTATGACTTCGAGCAAGTCTTCCAGTCCAAGATGTACTGGGACAAGGACCTGCTGTTCAAAACGATTGGGTCGCACCCTCACAAATCGTTTGATATGAACTTCCAATACCGAATGGTCGCGAGCGATGAACAGGTGGCTTGGATGGACGATTTGAGTGCTGAAAAACCCTTAAAACCCTTCCCAGACAACAGTGATTTTGAATTTAAAATGTTCGATACTGCCGGCGAACTCTTCGAAAATATCAAAAAGCGCAACAAGGAATACGGCATGAGCCGCGTCGTTGCCACCTCTGGTTTCCCTCGAATCGATGGCCGCCACAACGTCGAAATGGACAGCTTTAACCTGCCTTGGGACGAGTGGGACCCTCAACGGACGCACTGGGCGAAACGGGAAGGTTCCATCACGCAGGTCGGGACGATCTACACGCTGCAAGGGTTCGACCTGAACTACGTGGGCATGATCATCGGCCCTTCGTTTGGCTATGACCCCAAGACCGACACGATGACCATCATTCCCGAAAAGTATTCTCACAAGGAAATCTTCAAGAAGCGTAAGGACATGCAGTTCACCCGTGACGAATACAAGGTGTTCATCGCCAACGTCCTCAACGTGCTCATGAAGCGCGGTAAGTATGGCCTCTACCTGACCGCCTACGACGATGCGCTCAGAAAGCGCCTGCTCGAACTGGCAGAAACTGGTAAATAACGGATTAAAATAGACGTCACAGTCGACTACTCCCATTCGATAGTCGGCCATGACGTCTTTTCAATACCACTTGCTCTCAACCACCATTTGACGGAAAATGAGGGCAACTTAGGAGGTCCTGCCCATGCCACTCATCACGCGACGTGCGCCACAGCCAGACGACTTAGACTTCTATCATGCCTATCGAACCAACGCCCAAATTGCCCTAGCGGAAGGCCGCACACCCGACACCTCGCAACAAGTCACGCAATCCCATCTAACCGCGCTGCTCGCCGGCAATGGCAGCACGAACTTCTCTTGGGTCATTCTCCGCGAGTCGCAACCCATCGGCAACATCGCCATCTGGGGGTTCAACGCAGAACGAACTACCGCCGAACTGGCTTACGGTCTTCTCCCACAGGCCCAGGGTCACGGCTACATGGCAGTTGCATTGGATCAAACCATTCAGTTTGCGTTTACCAAGCTTCATTTGCAGCGGCTAGACTGCTACACCGCGGCTAGACTGCTACACCGCAGCAAGCAACACACCGTCCCGTCGACTACTGGAACATCACGGCTTTCAGTTTCAACGCTACATTTCCGAAGAGAACCTGGTCGGCACGCTTACCAAAATGGCCGTTTACGCCATATCAGCAAATAATGTTCCACGTGAAACACTTCCTGCCAACCTTCTCCCTTGACTGTAACGTCACGTCACAGCTTACACTAAAGCCATCACGATTTACCAAAGGAGAAGACTAATGACTACCGAAAACACCGCTTTAACTGATAAGATTATTGCACTAGAAAAAGGCGCTTTGGACAAATGGTTCAAAGGCGATACGTCCGGCTATTTAACAATCTGGTCCCAAAAGAGTTTTTCCTACTTCGACAGTTTCAAACCAGAACGGGTCGACACCTATGTCGACATCAAAGACTTCGTTCTCGCCAACGTCGAAGGCAAGCTTTTCGCCGACTCCTATGACTTTGTGGCGCCTCGCGTGCAGGCCAGCAGTGACATGGCAATTCTGACTTACCAATTGTTTGCGAAAACGACGGTGAACGACATGCGCTACAACTGTATTGAAGTCTATCAGCGCGAGGGTGATGACTGGAAAGTGGTCCACTCAACCTGGTCCGTCATTCGGCCGATGGATGTGACCTTTGACCGCAATAAACCACTCGTTTAAACTAAATTGTACGCTAAAAAGGTGCCCTCCTCGCGAGAGCACCTTTTGTCTGTTTAGCCATGTTGCTGATGCCAGGCCTTGATCTGTTCCAGTCGGTCCTTGAACCGCCGCTCGTTGCCCTCACTCGTTGGCAAGTAATACGTGTGGCCTTCCAACGACGGCGGCATGGTCTTCATCGTCGTCAATTTATCTTTGGCATAATGCGCCAGCTCGTACCCCTTGCCATACCCTAAGTCTTTCATCAGCTTAGTTGGTGCGTTACGAATTTGTAGCGGCACCGGATCATTTGCCGTCTGTTTGACATCCTTAGCTGCGGCCAATCGCGCCTTGTAAATGGCGTTAGACTTCGGCGCCAGCGATAGGTAGGTCACCGCCTCCACCAAATGGACATCGCACTCGGGCATGCCGAGAAATTGGCAGGCCTGAAAGACGTTGATGGCGACGTTAAGCGCATTCGTGTCCGCTAACCCGATGTCTTCGCTGGCAAATCTGACCAACCGCCGCGCAATGTATAGCGGGTCTTCCCCACCTTCCAGCATCCGCGACAGCCAGTAAATGGCCGCATCCGTATCGCTATTACGCATGGATTTATGCAGCGCGGAAATAATGTTGTAGTGCTCCTCGCCGTTTTTATCGTACAACACAAATTTTTTGGTAATCAATTGACTGAGGTTGTCCATGGTGACCGTGGTCGCATCATCGACCTTCTCACCGTTCAGAATGGCCATCTCCAGCGTATTCAAGGCCATCCGCGCATCCCCGTCCGCAAAATTGGCGATGGCTTGGATTTCATCCTGACCAATTTTAATGGTCTGCTTGCCAAAGCCATCGGGATTGCTAAGGGCGTTCTCAACCAATTTAACAATATCTTCCTGTTTCAACGCCTTCAGGACGAATACCTTACAACGCGACAACAGCGCGGAATTGATTTCGAACGATGGATTTTCTGTCGTTGCGCCAATCAGGATGATACTCCCACGCTCGACGTATGGTAGGAACGCATCCTGCTGAGCCTTATTGAACCGGTGAATTTCGTCGACAAACACCATCGTCCGCTGACCAACCTCACGGTCCAGCTCAGCCTGTTTCATAATCTTTTTAATTTTACTGATACTGCTATCAACCGCGCTAAAACTCAGAAAACTCGACTGGGTCTTGCGCGCAATGATTTCCGCCAAGGTCGTCTTACCGACACCCGGTGGGCCCCAGAAAATCATCGATGAGACTTGGTCATTTTCAATGATTTCTCGAAGAATCTTTCCCTTTCCGAGCAAGTGCTGCTGCCCGACAAACTGGTCCAAATCCTTCGGTCGCACGCGACTAGCCAGCGGCGTGTTTTGCGGCTGACCTGAGAATAACGATTCCTGTTGCATCTAAAAAGCACCTGCCTTCCGACCTCATGTAACGTTCATAGTAAGCTATGACGTTACGTTACAGTCAATGGGCAGGGCTTGGGATGGTGGAAATGTTCTTTTGAATCTGCCCCGTATACACGGGGAACACTGGCGGCTAAGGTGGTAAAATCAAGCAATCAGGGGATCACCCCCGTATACACCGGGAACACACTAAACAAATCCCACTACACCGGCATTCATAATTTCCAAAACACGTGAATTTCATTAATTTGCTTCTAAAGCATACATCAGCGATCCCATGTTAACAACCAACACATTCCTCTTTTCTGGACTCTAATTTTCCACGCAACTTCCACTCAACTCTATTGCGTCCGAATTGCGTCCGATTTTCGTACGCTTTCTGAAAGCAAACTAATACCACACTTATTTGGTATTACATATTAAACTTCACCGTCCACAACCTGATAGCATCAAAAAATGGCGGCACCTATATCAGGTACCGCCACATTCCTATCTGCTCTAAAGCCCTAGTCACTGCTTAACAGCCAGCCTAACTTTTTATTCCTACTTTAGACGCCTTCACCGACTGCAACTCACCCTGTACCACCAGTCGTTTCGGTTCACCTCGCCTAGCCGAGTTACACGTAATTAGCGTCACCAGCTTTTTGCCGGGAACGTCGTCGATGACGTCAACTTTATGGCGGTCAATCACTTGGACCCGCGTGACCCGGTAGCGATACACCTGCCGCTGATCCGTCAGGTACACGTTATCTCCCTTGCGAACCCCTTTTAGTGGGGAAAATAGGAGCCGTTTAGTGGTCATATAGTGACCCGCCAGAGCGTAATTGCCTTGGCCCATCCGTTGGTCCGCCTTGAGGGTTCCCGCCCCCCTGACCAGAACGGCATTGCCAACACCGATGCCGATCGGTAAGTCTAGTCCGACCGCTGGGACGCGAATCTGGCCAACCGCCCCGTAGTCACTGGTGCCGGTCAATTCACGTATACCATACCCAGCAACCGCTAGCGGGGTCAATTGAGACGTCTTCTCGTAGTTGAACGGGTCCACCTTGCCCTGTTCTCGCTCAGCCTGTACCTTTTGGGTCGCCGCCTGGACACTCTCTGCCGTCATCCCCCGCGTTGCCGCCTCACTCAGCTGCGTCACCGAAGAGTTTTGCGTCAGTCCCATCAAGACTAAACCACTCCCAATGAGAAACATCACCGCCGCTAGCCAGAGGGAAGTTCTTTTTTCATGTCGCTTACCTGTTGCCATTTAGCTTCCCTCCTTTCTGCGACGGTAGCGTCGATACCCGACCCACGCACCCGCCATGAGTGCCAGAATTGCCAACACCAGAACCACTTTCTTGTAGCGGGTCCAGACGAACTTGCCTTTCGGAATCGACTCCGTTTCATTGGGGATTCGCTGGCCGGTCACCAGCAGGCGGTGCGTGTTGATCATATACGGCGTGCAGGTCATCAGCGTTACCTGGTTCTTCGCCGCCGACCGGCTGATGGGTTGTCGCGTTGCCGCCTTCACCGTGCGAATCGAGGTCACCTTGTAGGTCATCAACCCGTAAGCATTTTTGAGGTAAAAACGGTCGCCGCGGTCCACCCGCCAGAGGTCGGTAAACAGCTGGGCCCCGGGCAAGCCGCCGTGAGCTGTGATCAAACTGTGTTGGTCCTTTTCACCCTGCGGAATGTCCGTCCCATGAACCAGCCCCGCATATTTCTGGAGGACTTTTTCACTGGTGCCGACAAACACCGGCAGCTCCACATCGATCTTGGGAATCGCCACGAGTGCTACGGGTTTCGTCTCGACGAACTGTTTGCCATCCTTTTTAAATGGGTCCTTCACCGTTGCTTCTTGGTTGACTGACGACTGCTGCAAGGAGCCTTGGAGCGCCTTGAGTTGCCTCGCACTCGCCGTCTGGAGCTGGTTTTTATACGCAACGAGGACCCCCTGCTGTCGCCAGCGGGTCACTACGTTGCTCGCGGCCGGGTAACCGATAAGGCCCAGGCCTAAGCAAAATAGTAGGATTGCTAGCCATTTACGCATGTGGGGGTCCCCCCTTCTCTAGTTGTCTGAGTGTCGAATTACCCTACGCCATTTTCCGGTGTCGGTAGTACAGGAAGCCTGCGCCACCCATCAAGATTGCCCCGATGAGGAGGAACAGCCAGATACCCATGCCACCAGTGATTGGTAGGGCGTAGCGTTCGTTCGTGATTTCTTGGGGCTTGATTTCAGTGATTCCTTTTTCAGTAAACTCAAACTTAGTTGCTTCCTTCAAGAGGGCATAGCCAGTTGGCGCTTGCGTTTCGACTAAGTTGTACTGCTGGATATTGCGTACCTTTTGGTCGTAAACGTAAGGGACGCCGGTGATGGCAAAAGTCCCATCTTCGTCGGATACTAACTCCGTCCCCTCACTCTTGCTGTCAGTCCACTTCACAAACTCGTTGCCATCAAGCACTGCCCACGTCATTTCGCCTTTGTCGTCAATACTCTGGACCTTAAATTTCGCGCCGGCCAGTGACTTGCCTGTCTTTCCGTCTAACTTCAGGAAGCTGGCATTACCTAGGATCAGGTAGTTCAGAATACCAATCTGGTCTTTTTCGACTTTAAAGTATTTTTCATTCGGACTTGCTTCATGATCTGTGATTCTGCCAGACTTATCTACCTTAAATTTCAGAGAAACTTTGTGGTCCTTAATTTCCGTTTGGTGATACCAAGGATAATCAGCAACTGAAGATTCCGTCAGCACATACCATACACCAGCTTTCAAGCCGCCGAATTCGACCTTTCCATTCTCACCAGTAGTTAGTATTTGAGTTAACTCGTTATTTCCTAAAAGCTCTCCATCATCCCGTTTTAACTCGAAAGAAACGTTTTCCAATGCGACATAATCCTTACCAGTTGGATTCTCCGGGTTAATCCCCACCTTATGAATCGTAGGATCGACGTTATCGGCAACAATGTTCTTTGGGTATAGGTGAATCGTGTCTTTGTCAGTCAGCGGTAACCCAATAATCATCGGTGCTGACAATCCCGTCAGATAATCAGTAGGTGCGGCAGTTTCCATAATCAGGTAGAAACCGCTATTCGTCAGCTTCTGATCAAACTCTAGCCGGCCGCTTTTGCCGGACAACTCTTGCGTTGCAACTAGCTTTAAGTTTTCCTTCTCCACGAAGTCTTCCTGAGCCTGAATCAACTCTTTTGGATCCGTCTTTCCACCTACGATATCCTTAATCAACGCATTCCGCTGTTTTACGAACTCTTTGTTGTTCACTTGGCCTTTAATGTCATCTTTACCTTTGAAATAGTTCGTCACGTCATAGATACTGTAGGTCACGTTGCCTAACTTGTCGGCGTCGTAGGGAACCAGTTTGTCTCCCAAATTTGTTATTTCATCGCCAGTATTTTTAATTTTACCGCCGGATTCATTTTCCATCTTATGCAGCACCATCGTGACTTCGCTTGGAACTGATTCGCTAGCGATTGCGGTCAGCTGACCACCTAGTGTGAGGCCGCAGAAGGCGAAAGTCGCCAGGGCCAGTTGTCGTAATCTTGTGAATTTCATGGGTTATCCTCCTCTAGGGTGTGTGCGCCAAAGGGCGAGAGCCGATAGAGTGAGTATGAGCCCTAAACCGATGAACCAGATGATGCCTCGGCCCCCAGTGATTGGTAGGCTGTACGGATCATTCTTGATATCCATCACTTTAGTTCCTGAGTCTTTTGAAACGGTAAATTTGTGCGTTGCGCCAACAACATAACCGTCTGGCGCCTTGGCTTCGATCAGCTTGTACTTGCCGTATGGGAGTCCCGTGACTTTAGTCGTTTCTTTCGCGAAACTTTTCAGCCTAGTCGCTTCTTCCGGCGTATCTACCGTACCGCTCATCTTGCCATCGTCATCAAACTTCAAGTACTTGCCAGACTTGCTACGAATGATGAACTCAGCACCCGCTAGTTGCGTGTCGTCAGTTCCATCAATCTTCTTAAATTGGTAATCGCCTCGTTCAACCTGATTTTTCACGGTAATCACTTGGCTGTTTTTATCATTGGTAATTTCTATTTGAGCTGAACCGCTAGTGATTTCCCAACGGTTATCGTTCTCGTTGTACGCCAAGGTGAATTTCTGCGGCGATACATAACCTTCCGGAACTTCTTCAGTAAACGTGTACACTTCTTTTGAGTTCATCTTTTCCAGAACGATTTCGCCGTCTTCATTGGTTTCAATCCTTCGCTGGTCATCCCCACCTACAATATTAAAGACAACATCTTTGAGTCTTTCAGTGTCAGCGGGATTCCAACGATTGTCACCGATCTTTCTCAACGTCAATCCACGATTTAAATGGGTTACCACTTCATTCGTGTCGTTGTTCCAATCGTAGTCCTTGTCGGAATAGAAGCGGACATTGGCTTTGTTTTTAAAGGTACCAACAAAGTCATCGTCAATCTTGATCGTTATCTGGAAGGCAAAGTAGCCGCCATTAAAATCTAGCTTTTCAATTTCCTTATCGGATAACTCATAGGTCACTTTCTGGCCATCAATGGTCACTTTTCCTCGGTCGCCAGGAGCTATTGTCCCAAGTTCTTCAGGTGCTACTGTTTCACGAAGTTCTTCAGGAACAAAGTCAGTCAACACTTGACCATCCGTATTGTACAGCCGAATACTTTCTAAGGTAGTCGACATTCCATCGGGTAGCGTATCTGTCAGCGTGATCCGATTTGGTTTCGCGATAGATTCGTCTGGGATGTTGTAAGTTTTCTGATAAACCGTGTAGTTAAAGCTGTCTATATCATCCTCATCACGATTAATCGTTGCCCCGTGCAAATCGTTGTTTTCAATCCCAAATTTCTTTGAACGGTCAACCGTTTTTACAGGCTTTTCTGGTGCTAGAGGAATAATCGAACCAGTAGAGAATGACTGCCAAGTGAATCCGGCGTCACTTCTTAGCATGAATTCATGTTTCTTACCTACTAGTGGGAAGGAAACAGCACCTTTTTCATAGTTGGGGGAGCCGAGAAAGTCACCCCATTGGTTTTCTCCCATATGGGGGAGGTATTCACCATTGTCATATTGCATATAGACACCTTCGCCGACGCCTTTGTACCAACCACCCGCATGCTCTTCAATTGTTGTAGGCTTAGACAATATCCCTTCCCGGCCTGATTTTGTACCGGCCCATTCATTATCTCCAGGGACATTCCCATTTAGCGAACCGAAAGTGAAGTAAGACCTATACGTCTTCTCCTCTGCTTCAGGGAATTTAAGTGCCCGCGTACCATCTTCATTTGTAAACGTTATATCCAAGTCGAAGCTCTCAATTCCGTTATAGATGATACCGGAGTAGAAGTTGCTAGAGAAGTCAATGTAGGCATCTTTACCACCTGTAAGTTTAGGGCTGTAAACTAGATTTGAGATTTCGATGATAGCGCCCATCTTTTTATCTAGTTTTTCTGACCCAGAAGAAGTCGTGTAGGCCCCAACATCCGGGTAGTAAACATTAATTGTTTTTCCGCCCAAGCTTGTATCTTTCTTAAATGCTATGGCATAAGACGCCGCATTATCTTTTTGCTGGTAGGAAATGTAGTAGTGGGTCTTATAGTTCTCATTTTTGTAATAACTACCCACTCCAGATCCATTAACACCTGCTGATTTTTTGTGAAGCTCGACACCCGGTTCCTCTTTGAGCGTCCCGCCAATAGTCATTTCATCTGACCAGCTGCCAATCTGAACTTGCCCACGGTAAATGTCGATTGCGGACCCCGTCAGCCGATCAGCTGGGTCAACCGCTTGGCTCATCCGACTAATCTTAGTCGCAGGCGCCGCGTCAGCATCCGCATCGTCATCTGCGGCTTCTTTGCTTGCTGACTTGCTGCTAGACGTTGTTGGCGTCTTGGATTTCGTTGACCGTGACCGTTGTTTGGCCGACTGTGACTTTCGACTCGGCTTTTTCTTTGCAGCTGATTTTGAACTTGAAGTAACTTTGCTGCTACTATTGTTATTACTATTATTGTTGTCAGTAGCAGGCTTGTCGTTATCATGATTACTGTTGTTGTCATTTTCAGTTGTCGTCGCCGCACCCTTATCGCTATCTGCCTTAACAGCTAACGTAGCGAGTCCGTACGTTTCGTTCTTGTCCACGACTTGTAATTCAAGCTGTAACTCGTCCATCAGCAGTGGGTCGGCCACCTTCACGGGGACGACCACTTCTACTTTTTGGGCCTGGTCTTGATCGTTGTTGAGGAGCAATCTTCCCTCCTGATCAATTTCAGCCGTAATGTCTTTATCCGGTTTCAAATCGGTAATCTCTTCACGTACAAATTGTGCGTGCTCCTGATTTTCTAATGCGATGACCGTATCCCCTGCCGGCACCTTGAGCGTCATCGCCGCTTGTAGGTCTTCCGGCTGATGACTCGTAATGTTTTTTACGTCCCCGCCAGATTTATCTTGGAGGGCCGCCGTACGGATAACGCCTTCACGCTTGTGCGCTTGAATCCGGACAATCGATGTCAAACCAATGAGACAGGTTACTAGGAAAAATATTCTTAGCCATTTTTTCATGGGGCACTCCTCCATATCAAGCGGGTGTCGAGCTGTCTTGTTATTCAATGAACTAAGAATACCAATCAAATATGAAAAAGTTATGAATATCATATGTAAAATATAATACTATTCATACGGTTGGTGTGTTATACATTAAAACAGTTGCGATAAATTTTAAACTATTTCCGCTAATAGATTCCGTTTCCTACTATAAGAAGTAGGCTAGTCGGGGGCGCTTCTGACCTCAAGCTAAGGATCCGCCCTACACAAAGTACCGCGGCAATACTGCAATAAAAGAGATACTACCTACCAGCCATCAACGTTCGATAACGCTAAATACTGTAGTCAGCCAGCTCGGTGGCTACATGGCCTATTATGTTTCACGTGGAACATTCCCGACTGCTTACCAAGCCACCCCAAATCAAAAAACCGACCAACAATAAAGTTGATCAGCTCTAAATCACTCTATTTAGCTATCCTGACGTTAAGCCACCCATGGTCTGCTTCCAGGCCTCATCGTGACGTGGGTCAACAGACCATCATTAGTCATCTGAGTGGCAAAGTTAGGTGCCTTAATCTTCATCTGATAGCTTTAGTGTGTACACGTGCTCGGTCGCAATCTTAGTAATATTGTCCAATTGAGCAATGTGTCTTTTCTGACCAACGTAATACGTTTCCGAATCAATTGCGTAATCAACCTGGTTACCCTCCGTGTCGTAAACGTCGACTTCATGTTCAGGATTAACTTTAAAGTCAGTCCACAAGGGGACTTGATTGTGCCGGCTATGAGCGGTCACAATGGACGCCTGATAGCACAGTTTAGCACCAAGCGAGCGATACAGACTATTTGCTGGCACGTCATCTAACGTATAAATCAGGAGTTCCCCACCTCGTGGCTGTAGTCGGCGAATAACTTCGTCAATTAAATCTCTTGCAATCCCCCGATGCTGGTAGTCAGGATGCGTAGCCACCGCATCAAGCGTGGTCAGCACAGTACCCGCATTAAACCCATAACTTTCGGGGTTGGCCTGAGTCGCATCCAAATAGACGGCATCAACCAGACCCACGACTTGCTTATCACTCATTGCAACTAAAGAAATTCTACGATTTGTTGGAATATCATCCCGCTGATCAGTAATTTCATCGGTAAACGAGCTGTGCATGTAAGCCAATGCGCGACAACGGAGCCAACTTTCCTTTAGGTCTGGCGTGTAGTCTTGAATACTAACCATTTTCCATCCTCCTCGGCATTCTCTAATCATATTTTAATATAGCGTTCAGCTTAAGTCACTTAAAAAATGAATGATTGCTCGGATGAAAACATCATTACTCGGTTCCATCATATTTTTTTCGCACGTTTTTAGCGGCCTAAGGCACAAAAAAAGCCGACCAGCAATTAAGTTGATCAGCTCTATTCCATTTAGTTATCCTGACGTGTCGCGGCCAAATCAATCTCCCGCACGTTAACTTCTTGGGGCATATCGTAGATAAACTTCACCGTTTGCGCCACGTACTTCGGATCTAACGTTAGGCCACCCATGGTCTGCTTCCAGGCCTCATAGTCCTTCAATGCCCCTTTGTCCGTGACGTGGGTCAACAATTCGGTCTCACCAGCTCCCGGTGCGACCAGAGAAATCCGGACATTGTCGTTAGAAACTTCCTGCCGAATGGTTTCGGACAACCCGTGAACGCCAAACTTGCTGGCAACGTAAGCCGCATGATTGGCGAAGGCTTTGAACCCGGCAATGGACGACATGTTGATGATGGTCCCGTGATGCCGCGCAACCATGGCCGGCAAGACAATCTGCGTCCCGTTGAGCACACCCATGACGTTGGTGTCGAGCATCGTTTGCCATTCCTTAGGGTCCTGTCGTTGAACGTTTCCTAACAGCATAACACCTGCATTATTGATCAGTAAGTCGGTGGCGCCATACTTGGCTTCAGCCGCTACGATGGCTGCCTTCAACGCGGCCTGGTCGGTCACATCAACAGCGGCCGTCATAACATTAGTGAAGTCTAATGGTAGCGCCTTGATTTTCTCCACACGCCGTCCCAGCAATAATAGTGGGAACCCCGCAGCGTTGAATAATTTAGCATCTTCTGCCCCGAAACCGGAACTGGCACCGGTGATCACAACTAATGGTTTTGTTTCGCTCATCATAATATCCTCCCAAATGGTCTGTCTTTA
Source organism: Levilactobacillus koreensis JCM 16448 (assembly GCF_001435525.1). GTDB lineage: Bacteria > Bacillota > Bacilli > Lactobacillales > Lactobacillaceae > Levilactobacillus > Levilactobacillus koreensis. Next base: position 21,295 of record NZ_AZDP01000059.1, on the reverse strand, counting down.
ATCGAATAATGGTAGTATAGAATCTAGAGTTAACTCTAAGTCAACCCGTAAATTCAAAAAGGAGTTTTATCTATGAGCTATTCGATTGGCCAAGTGGCCGAGAAGCTATCCATCAGTCCCTACACCCTCCGCTATTATGACAAGGAGGGCCTCTTACCGTTCGTCGACCGCAATGACGCGGGACGGCGGCGCTTCAAAGATAACGATTTTAATTTTCTAGAAGTCATCGTTTGCCTCAAGGAAGCCGGCGTCCCGGTCAAACAGATCGGTAACTTCATCGACCTGTGCATGACTGGTGACACCACCTTGCAAGCCCGCTACGACTTCTTAGCAAAGCACGAGCAGAAATTAGTGGCCAAAATGGCTCAGTTGCAACATACGCTGGATTTTCTGCGGTGGAAGAAGTGGTACTACAAGACGGCACTACAGGCGGGGACGGAAAGTATTCACTATTTGCCGGGAACGAATCACGTTGATCCCGCGGTACATGCGGAGTTTGAGCGGTTGGTGGCGGATGGCGGTAATCCGGAAGAACTTGGGAAAATTTGAGTAAGTGACAGGATTTATCTTTAAGGCATTTAACTAAAAGGAGCGTATTTGACATGCAGACGAAAAACTATTTTTTAGGATGTAATTATATTATCGATTTAGTCGATGGCAAATGGAAACCTTCCATCATTTGCTCACTCGGTTTGGGTGATAAACGATTTGGCGAGCTTCGCCAGTACTTTCAGCGTCTCTATGGTGTTGCACCGGCCGAAAAAGTTTTGAGTGAACAACTCCATCAGCTGATTGCTCACAAGATGGTTAAACGAACTAGTTATGACGTCATGCCAATGAAGGTTATTTATTCATTAACAGACAAAGGGAGGGATTTAAAAGCCCTATTAATCCAGATGACTCAATTTGCGGAATCTATACAGGATGATTCTGTACACTTTAAATATAGTTCCAAAGCCATGTTGGGATTAGTCGATTTGGATTTACAAGAAAACTTATCAGATGAGTGAACACACTCCGTTTGGAGGCTAGTTTCTAATAGCCAGTGACCCTATTTGCGCCGTACTACTTACCTCTAAGTAAGCAGCTTACAAAAGAGTGCCTACTATTCGTAAGCAAAATACTGATTTATAATAGTTAGTGAAGTAACAAACAAAAAGGAGTTTTCAACTATGAGTAGCTTAAATGATCCCCTAACTTTTCGCCATGGCGCAACTGTTGATAACCGTTTTGTCCTTCCACCTATGCTGACTAACAGTGGTGAAGACGGCTATATTACTCCAGATACTATTGACTATTATCACGCTCGCGCTAAATCCGGCGGTCTAGTAATGACTGAGTACATGTACGTCACAGAAAACGGTGGCCCGGCGCTGACTTGGAAACGGGGCCGGGAACAATTAGCCGCCTATGACGATAAGTTCCTGCCCCAGCTAAAGAAGCTTGCTCAGACGATGAAGCATTCCGGTAGTAAAGCTATTATGCAAATTGCCCACACTGGCCGGGAAGCAAATTATCGTGCAATGCAAGGCAAAAAAGTTTACGCACCAACGGGCTTAGAAGACGGCAGCGATTTTCCATTTCTTGATTACAAGGTCCACTCACTATCAGATGAACAAATTAAAGACATCATTGCCGGTTTTGGTAAAGCCGCTAAACGGGCCATTGACGCCGGATTCGATGGCGTTGAAATCCACGGTGCCAATCATTATCTCATCCAGCAATTTGTATCCGCTTACTCAAATCACCGTACCGATCATTGGGGCGGCTCCGTTGAGAAACGTATGAATTTCCCATTAGCGGTGGTTAAAACCGTTATGGAGACTGTCAAGAAGTATGCGCCTAAAGACTTTATTGTCGGCTATCGAATTTCACCAGAAGAAATTCACGGTAAAAACGTTGGTTATACTTGGCATGAATCCACACAATTAATCAACCAAATCACTAAGCAATTTGATTTAGACTACATTCACCTTTCCATGTTGAATTTTGATTCAAAACCTGGTGATGCATTATTGCTAGACACCGATGGCGAGGCAGACAATCAATTTAAGGACTCTGACAAACCATTTGCAACCCTCTTCAAGCCATGCTTAAACGGGAGTAAAGAGATTATTGTTGGTGGGATTGATAGCAAAGAGAAGGCCGAATCAGCTTTGTCTTTGGCTGACTTAGTCGCTGTTGGTCGAGAAAATATTATTGACCCAGATTTTGCCGAAAAGATTTTAAACCATCAAGAAGACCAAATCATCACTTCATTATCCATCGAACAAACTAAGAAGAACCACATGACACCAGGGCTAATTGATACCTTCTCTAGTTCAGCTACCGCAATCCCACTATCAGGTGCTGAAAATATTCAACCCCTACACCAAGGCTTTGGTGGCTGGACTGAAATGACATATCCAGACAATAGCGAAACTAAATAATCGTATTGATTACCTATAGAAAAGCAAGAAGTAGATCTATTAATTTCATCGTTTTCAAAAACCTCGCTTGGCTCATTAGCGAGGTTTTTTGAACGGCCAATTTTACTTTTCTAATAAGGAAATATTGTTTTTTCCCTTCTAGAGATGACTTTACCGTCTTAGTTTGTCGTACTTAATATGAGTAGGCTACCAAGGCACGATACCATCAATATCTGAAAACGTGCCGGAATCGGTTAACGCATCAGAAGTGGCCAATTCTACAGTCCGCGCCACACCCACTTGCACGGTCCGATTACCGCCACCGCCACCAAAACTGGTGTCCACCCAACCAGGATTGACGGCGTTTACCGTGACGGGCGTTCCCTCAAGTTCAGCGGCGAGTTTGACGGTGAACATATTGACCGCCGACTTAGAGGCCTGATAGCCAGATGCTTGTAGCTTGTGGATACTGGTACTGACATCGCTGGCCAGAGTCAATGACCCCACTGCACTGGAGATATTGATGATCCGGCCAGCCGGCGCTGCCTTCAAAAGTGGTAAAAAGACCTGCGTGACGTCGATCAAGCCGAAATAATTCACGTTGAAATCTTGCCGAATTGCATCCAGTGGCAATTCTGACGGCTTAGTCTCATGATCAACGGCAATACCAGCATTATTGATTAGGATATCTAAATTAGCGATACTCTTTTTCGCGGCAACAATCGACTCATGGTCGGTCACGTCTAACTGTACCGCCTGAGCTTGAACACCAGCGGCCTTGAGCTGGGCAACAGCGGCCTGTCCACGAGCTAAATTCCTAGAACCAACATAGATATGCTGGCCCTTCAAACCAAGTTCTAGGGCTAATTCATAACCCATCCCGCGATCAGCACCAGTAATTAATGTCTTGATAGTCATATCCATAGCTTCCTTTTCTGTTATGATGGATTTACTATATCAGCCTAACGTAACGGGAGGTCAAGTCAAAATGGAAAATAAACAGGTAATGCGGATCGGTGAGTTTGCGAAAGCCGCTAATGTTACTATTCGAACAGTCAGGTATTACTTAGAGTGTGGCCTATTACCACCGGAAAAGCGCAATGAAAATAATCAACGGCTCTTTAATGATGAGGACCTACACTGGATAACCAATTTACATTATTTGCGGGAAGCCGGCATGTCGATTGTTGAATTGCAACACTACACTGCCTTAGTACGTGAAGGCGATAGCAGCTTACCGCAACGAATTGAATTAATGCGCGAGCAGCGTAAGCGCGTCATCGCTTCGATTGCTGACAAGCAGGAACAGCTGAAAGTGATTGATCATAAGCTGGAGCGGTATTTAGCTGGAGATAGTTCGGTGATGTGAGCAGCATAAACCAAAAGGCCTCGATGTCGAGGCCTTTTGGTTTATCGTATTGTGTTACTTATGTCATTGGATTTCCGTAACTGTATATGGCGAAAACGGCTCTTTCCAGATTTTGGTGCATAATCAGTCACAAGGAATTACAATGTCAGGAGATATCATTCTATGGATTTAACCAATATCCTCGATTTACCCAACACCATTGTTGCTGATTTCTCTGTTTATTAGAATCGTTATCAGATTAATTGCCACTCAACGGTTTCAGAAGACTACTGTCCTGATTGTCATTACATCACTTTTCGGACAAAGTCTATTACCTGAGAAAGCTCCAGAACTTACCGATAACTGATCATCCAGTCTATTGGGCTATTCGCTTACGTAAGTTTGTTTGTCTGAATTCCTGCTTGCGGTCGCCATGTCTTTACCGAACGGCTCTCTTTCGCTGCTAATAGTGCTCGCCGGACAAAACGTTTGGATGATTTTATTCTTCGTACAGTCGTGGACCAAAGTTCAATTGTCACGGAAATGTTACTCGGAAAAGTAGGAATCACTATCAAAGAAATTCGTCTAAGAAATTAGATGTCTCTAGGGTCATCAAATATTCGGTCATTCATTGACAGACTTAGTATACTCAGCCTTTTTTGTTCTGAATCACTAATTCCCGATGAATCTAGTTTTTCCTTAAGTATAGCAACTATATACTGCATCCCGTTATCGTTTCCCAAATCAATTGTTGCTTTAAGACTTTCTCCCTCAACACTCTCTAACACATCATGAACTACAAACCTGGGTATTTTTATATCTTCAATTTTAGCAAATTTTTGATATGCCATATCATAGGCCGCAATCAGTGACTTCCTTGTCCCCGTACTAGTACCATTTAATTCACGAATAGAAATAGGAAATTTCGTGATATCTGGATTGTAAGTCAACATCGGTCTTTCACCATTAATCCGCTCAGAAAAAGCCGTAAAGTACTGATTAAACAATGCCATTTTGCTTACGTACACTGGTTTTTTTTCTTCTGAATTCTCTTCTAAATTAATAAGTTCACTCTTAATATTTGCTTTTTCATCTTCAAAACGTCGCATTGCTTTCAAAAGTTGTTCCTGACTACTTATTTCCCGTGTACGTTGATTAAACCTATCCGTTAGAGTTTCGTACTCCTTCAATTTGTCACTAGCAACCAATGACATTAATTCTTCATTCCCATGTGTTAAATCAGATTGCTTTCTTTCAAGATCGGATATTCTATTTTTTAGATTTACCTGAATTTCCTTCAAATACTCAATTTTGTTTCTATACAGTTTCTCGTTAAACTGAACCAACTCATCAAAACCTTTTTTAACATCTGGCACGGCTAGCTTTACTTCATCAAAAAAGGCCTTCGTTAATTTACTGTCAACCGCTTGACTTGCATCCACTTCAGTTGCTTTAATTAAGCTTTCATTTCTTCTCAGCTTATAATTGAGATTACCAATAGTATCTGACAATTGAGAATATTGAGCCCGTATATCAGAAAATTTAGTCCTATTATTTTCAAAGTATTTAACACTAATGATGTCATTTAACTGAGACTTTAGAACCTCAGACTCATTATTCAAAGCAACAATTATTTGCTCAATTTCAGCTGGCTTTTGAGCATGTTGAACATGTTCATACTGTTTTTCAGCATCCGAAATTGATTTTAACTTCCGTTGAAGCTCACCTCTTTTTTTATCAATTGATGGATCAGATATATGAAACAGAAAATTATAAACGCTTCTATAAACTGACTTACTAGCTCTTGGAATATTTCTCAGGAATGAATCCACATCGCCAGCCATAGATATCCGAATAAATGAATTAATCAATTGCCTAAAGGTTGGTGCATTATCCTCATTATCAAATAATATTTGATTTAATCTTTCTCGATATGCATTTTGATTTATTTTTTCCCCATCAATAAAGTAATGTCCACCTTTATTCAACTCAACTTGTAAAATATACGACTCTTCGGGTTGTTTTATTTTATCAACCAGTGTCAATTCAACAGCAGATTTATTATCATCAATGTATTTCTCCAAATCGTTCTCAACACTATTAGTCCCAGAATCATAATAAATGTGATCTCTATCTTTCGCTCCTAATGCCACATCAATCAATTTTAAAAAGGTTGTTTTACCAACTTTATTATGTTTAGAAGACTTATCCGTATCTACAATAAAGTTAACACCATCATGAAATTTTATATTCTTAAGTATATATCCGTCAACCATATTAATGACTCTAAGATTTCCTATAAACATACAATTTTCCCCCTTTCACTAATAGTTATCTTGCCTAATAAGAACAAAAAGTCTAAAGCTAACGAATAAACCTCTATATTCACATTTTTTTTCAATATATCCTTTGAAAGAAGTGTAAGTAAGGATGCATAGTCCATTCCCTTATTATCTTGCAAAACCCCCTGAATTAATGCAGACAGATAGAAAACGGTATTGATTGGCTCCTTATTTCGATCAACTAGTAGCATTATTAATCACCACTTTCTTCATTCGGATTCTTCAATATCTTACATTTTAATATTCCATACGACATGAGGCCATAGACAAACGCATCCATCTTTAATTCTTTAATACTTGAATCAATAAATCTCGGATCATGAGTTATGGACCTAGATATCTTCTCATAAATCTCGTCCAATTGCTTATCCCCATCACCAACAACTAATTCATGATTATAAAACTTAGCTTCATCGTAAAATAAGGTCCGTAACTTTCTCATTATTGGTTCACTGTCTGGAAAATCCTCTGAAATCTTTAAAATTGTAAACTGCTCTTCAAAATACTCATCAAATATAAATTTATACTTAGTCACATTATTGTATAATAACTTTTCTTTGAATTTAGCCGGATTTGTATTTGCAAAATCTACATTCCCCGGTATATCCGACGTTACGAATATCTTTAAGAGTTCATATATTTCTGACTCAGTTAAATCGCCAGAATTATATCCAAAATAATTAGTAACGTGATTATTGTCCCCGTTTTGTTGGATATTATCGTTACCACGTATTACTTGCCTATTACTTGTCATGTCTGTTCACCTTAATTTTATTGCGGTCCCCCATTTGTTGGTAAGAATTATTGCCTTTTACCTTCATATTGTTCTTTTCATAAAGGTTCTTCATCTTCTTAATTTCCCTTTGGTTGTAAAAACCCAAGCCAGTCCCAATGATTCCTAACACAGAAGCTATAATACTTAGAATCGTATCTACAGACATCATTTTTCCTCCAAAGAAAATACCTAATTTCAGTTATTATACAACATCATCTAAATAAAAACACACGTTCGCTTGTTACATTTAATTACTTTGGGGCCTTAAGTTGACTAAAGTATTACCTCAAAAATCCGAGTTATTTATAACACGATCCGCATCAGACTAATCTGCTATTACAAATAATGACAGTTTTCAAGCACTGTCATTCAATATCTTTTGACCAATATCTTTTGACTTACAATTCGTAGTATTTCAGCTAAGATCTCCATTGAAAACACACTTTCTCAAAACCTTGATGGTAGCGAAAATTGTCGTTCCGGAACGCAATCATCACAATCGGATGCCATGCTCAGTGGCATCTATTTCAATAATATCGCCATATTACAACGTATGAACTCCCTAATAGTGCACCAATCACATTGGTTTTAGCAAAATGTATTAATACAGTTAGAGTAATGAGATGTGGCCTCAAAACACGATACAATTGCATTATATAGTCCTAAAACTGTATGCGGTAACAGATAAACGATTATTTTGTGAATCGCAAACTAACGCCGGCTAACATTGATGATCGAAAGCTAGTCAAAGAGTTACCGCAAAATTTCTCAGCGCACAAGGATTTAGCGAACGATAGTATCTTAGCCATCCGTCGCCTTCAGCAATAGCTTAAGTCCCGAGAAATCAACTTCTGGTTCCCACTATAAAAGGACATTTGGGACTCAGACCACACTAACTCTTCGCTTTTTGAAAAGTCAACGGCAACACATCGAGACTAATTTTAATAGTTTCAATACAGTAAGCCACTTTGGACATCCAGGAACCTGTACGCTAAGTGGTTTGCGAACAAACTAGTACTACTCGCTATCTAACCTCGTCGCCACTTTCATCATCCACTATCTCAATATACTTCTTCATAAGAGCTAACGCATCCATATTCAATGCTTCCGCCACTTTAAGTAGCATTCCTAAAGTCATTTCCGTACTTCCTGCTTCGATATTTCGCCAATGATCTACACTAATCCACGAATTGTCTGCAGTCCCAAAATCATTATCCACAGAATTAATGAATTTTTCACTAGATACACCATCTTTCCCAAAGTTGCTACGTCGTACAGTAGCAATGTATTTTCCAAACAAAACATCTACAGGATCCTTATACTTTCTTCGTGACATAGTGTTCCTTTCTGCTTTTCGTACTATAGTACGTTGATATATTAAAAAATATGAAGTAAGCTTTTAACTGTTCCCCGGAACAAAGGTGACAAATATGTCAACCAAATTATAAGGAGGTAGCTAACTATGGCTACACAAGAGTTCAAAGTCACAACAGATCAATTTAGGACCGTCTCCGCGCCCAACAACATCTCGCGACAACGAAATGAGAAGCAATACTTTCTACTCGTTAATTTTGCAGACCTTCCATCAGATTTTCCCACAGAGGTAAATCCCCGTGCACAAAAAATGCACACCAAGGTCGCTGTTAGCTTAATTAACGGAGTTACAAATAATGAATCTGATTTCTATCTTAATAATCGTGGAATCGTATTATCGGCAAAATCTATTAGCTACAATCCTAAGTCAAAATCTGCAACTATTGACTTGGGAGATGGGTCTGTGGAAGACAATAATACCTATGGTGTTATCGATGGCGGCCACACTTATCGGGCCATCATCGAAAATCGAGATGAAGTCATTGATTTACAAAAAAAATACGTTCGCTTGGAAGTCATTACCGGCGTTGAAAATCTAACAGCATTAAATTCTGCCCGAAATAGTTCAGTTTCTGTTAGTGAACAAGCTTTAGCTAATCTAGCTGGTAAAGCGGATTTCATTAAAAATGACCTAAAAGGATCTATCCTAGACGGAAAGGTTTCCTTTAAAGATAATGAAAATCTGCCTGTAGAAGCTATCGACTTAGTACGCCTTATGTTCGTTATGAACATTGAAGAATTTGGTGAAGATTCTGCACCAACATCAGGATATTCCACAAAAACCGGAACTTTCAAACGATTTGAAAAATCAATAGATACTGCCAAAAAAAATAATACCCCATCTATCTATTTAGCCTTATCAAAAAAGTTACCAGAACTTGTCGAGCTATATGAACATATTGAGCAAGAGCTCCCTCAATACTATAGTGCATATAAAAAAAACAATGGACAAAAAATCACTAAATTTGGCAGAGTTACTGGTGTGACCCCTAATACCAAAAAAGACCAATTCTCTACATTTACAAATACACCTATCACCTACTCAATTTCATCTGGCTATATCTACCCAATATTTGCTTCTCTACGTGCGCTTCTAAAATATGATATCAGTACCAATTCTCTGGACTGGGCCGTATCCGACCCAGAAAAATTTTTAGACGGAATCGGATATAAATTAGCTGAAACAGCTTTTGAATCAAACGATAACAACCCCAACAAAACTGGTAAGGACCCACAAGTCTACAAAACAACATATGCCACTGTTGAATTATCAATGCTAAAAGAACTGTCTAGACATAACTAATTTGATCACTCAATTAATCTGGCTTTCGTAAAATATTCAGTTGAATAATTAACAAGAGAGATCTGCTTCTCAATGCGTTCCTAAAGCCAAGTTGGAAATAACCTAGCTCTGGGGACACTTGAGCTGGCAGATCCCTTTCTTCTTACGAATACTTTCATTTTCTTAACCCCCCCATCACTTATGATACGGACTTCCCTCATTAATCATAAACGCCCGGTAAACCTGCTCCGTCAGCACCAACCGCATCAGCTGGTGAGGCAGCGTGAAGCGGCCAAACGAAATCTGTGTGTCCGCGCGCTTCAAGACCGCCGGCGTGAGGCCCAGCGAGCCCCCGATGACGAAGGTGATGTCTGAGTGGCCGTATGTCGTCAGGTCCTTGATTTCCTTGGCGAACTCCTCCGATGAGCGTTCCTTGCCCAGGATGGCCAGCGCGTAGACGTATTCGCGGTCCTTAATCTTGCTCAGGATGCGTTCACCCTCCGCCGCCATCACCTGATCCATTTCTGCCTGCGACATGCTTTCTGGTGCTTTTTCATCTGGCACCTCGACGATTGAAAATTTGCAGAATCTGGAAAGCCGTTTGGCGTACTCCGCGATGCCCTGTTTGAAGTATTTTTCCTTCAGCTTACCCACGACGACAAACTTGATGTTCATAATTATCCTCCTGTACACAGGTTGTCCACAAAGTTATCCACAGGTGCACAACCTGTTTTCCTAGATGTTGGGGTGGTCGTTTGACCGACCCCCAACATTTATTTTTTTGTAAAATGTCAATCTCTAATTAGTTATCCACCGTTTTTTGACAAAACGTTCGTTCGGTCTACCCGCTTACAATCCGCGTGGCTATTAGGTTTGTCAGCCATTATTCGACGAAAAACTTTTTCTATCCACAGTTATCCACCAAGCCTGTGGATAACTTTTGCACCGGTTCCATTGCCGGTCCTGACCTGTTTATAACTTTTCCGCCGGGGCGTTTCCTTTTTCGTCCCCCGACTTATCCACAGTTATCCACAAGCCAATTTTTGCGTCTGAATTACTTTTCCCATTCCGACGCTTTCGTTCGGCCGGACAACCAACGGAGACGTTTTCATTCAACCGCGGCTGTCCTTAAACTTCGGCTTTTCATTAAACAGTTTATCATACCCAAAAAGCGACCGGTGAGAAAACCCACCGGTCGCTTTCATTTTATCTAAATTATGATTCGGAATTAGCTGACGTAGTCGTCTTTAATTGTGACGTCGTTTCGGTCAATTTGACCTTCGTCGTCTGCTTCTTACCATTGTGATAGTAAGTCATCGAGACCGTATCGTTCAGCTTGTACTTGTACAGGATATCACGCAGCGTAGATTGGTCCGAAATCTCATGACCACCCATCTCCGTGATGACATCGTACTTGCTCAAGCCAGCCTTCTTCGCCGGTGACCCAGCGCTCGCACTCATCACCACGACCCCATTTTCCACACTAGATGGCAACTTCAGGATCGACTTCTGTTGTGAGCTCGACACGTTGGCCAAATCGACGTAGGTGATGCCCAACGCCGGCCGCACGACCTTCCCGTTCTTGACCAACTGATTGATAATGTTGACCACTTCGTTCGATGGAATGGCAAAACCCATCCCTTCAACGCTGGTCCCTTCGGCATCACTGGCGATCTTCGACGACGTAATGCCGACGACTTGTCCGGCTACGTTAATCAGTGCCCCACCGGAGTTCCCGGGGTTGATGGCCGCGTCGGTTTGGATAACCGTCGCGTTCCCGGTCTGCGTACCAGCTGAATTCGTCGTTTCCACGGTCCGTTTCTTGGCGGAAATGATCCCTTCCGTCAGCGAGGTCGCGTACTGGCTACCCAGTGGCGACCCAATTGCCAACGCCGTTTCGCCGACCTTGATCTTGTCGGAATTCCCGAAGGAAGCGACCGTCTTCAAGTCCGCGCCATTGACCTTCAGCACGGCCAAGTCGGTCACGGAGTCCTTCCCGACCAATTTCGCCTGGAGCTGCTTACCCGAACTCGTCACCACCCGCAGTGCCGATGACCCGGACACCACGTGGTTGTTGGTCACAATGTAGGCCGTGTTGCCGGTCTTTTTGTATACGACCCCGGACCCTTCGGACGCTTCTTCTAGTTCTGACTTCGACTTCGAACTCGAGCTAGAGGATTCTTCGCCGAACAGTTGGCCCAACGTGCTGTTGTTGCTTTGCTTTTGCAAATTGATCACAGAGACCATGGCACCCTTAACTTGGTTAAACGCCTTGGTCGACTGATTGTTCACGTTGACCGTAACGTTCGAGGTCTTGGTATTCCCGGTCGTATTACTACCGCTAGGAACAGCCGTATCATTTAACCCACTATTATTAATGTAGTTAATGCCGCCGTAAGCGACACCCCCACCAAGAAGCCCCGCAACGGCAGCGGTAACGGCGACCTTAGTTAAGGTCAAGCCCTTCCGTGGCCGTTTTGGTGTTTCCGGCGTCGGTGTGATCTCGCTATTATTAGTTGTTTGGTTGTTATTAGTTTCTTGACTGTTATCATTCTTGTTATCATTAAATTGATTATTGTTATTATTATTGTCCATAGCATTGCGCGAACGCGCGAACCCTCCTCATTCGTCGGTCAGCAGGCCAACGGCTTCCGACCGCTTAGTTTATAAATACTATCATAACGACCGAGTGTGAAGTTTTTTTGATGAATCAGTGCTGAAGTCCTAAAGTTTACCGAATCTTACAAAAAACGGTGCGTGGTGCCTACAGTGCAACCAACGGCGTCGCTTCTTCCGGATTCGTGTCGATCAGCTGGAAATCATGGCCGACGCCAAAATCCCGATTTTCCATCATCGACGCCACCGTCAAGTGACACAGCGACTGCATGTTGTTGTGCAGGCTCCGGTGTCCCAGATAGATTTTCTTCGTCCGGTTGCCCAGCACGTCCATCAACGCATCGGCACCCTCTTCGTTTGACAAATGGCCCTTATCGCCCAGAATTCGCTGCTTCAGTGGCCACGAGTACTCGCCCATCCGCAACATTTCCACGTCATGGTTGCATTCCAACAAGTAGGCATCGGCATCGGCGATCACGCCCTCGACGTGTTCGGAGACGTAGCCGGTATCGGTCAAAATGACGAAGGTCTTACCGTGGTAATGGATCGCGTAGAATTGCGGTTCCGCCGCATCATGCGACACGGAGAAGCTTTCCACGTCGATGTCGCCAAACGTCTGGACCGTGTCCGGCGCAAACAAGTGCTTTTGGGCCAAGTCGACCTTCCCGATTTTCGAGCTCATCGCGTCCCAGGTACCCTGGTTGGCGTACACGTTCAGCTGCTCATAGCGCCGCGCCAAAATGCCCACGGCCTGCCGGTGATCCGAATGCTCATGCGTCACCAATAACGCGTTAACGTCCTGCATCTTGCGGTCGATGTCGCCCATTAATTTCTCAATCTTCTTGCCGCTCAACCCCGCATCGATCATGATCCGTTCGTTGGGGCTCTCCACGTAGCACACGTTGCCCGTACTGCCACTGGACAACACGCTGATGCGTAAATCATCTGCTACTGCTGTATTCGTCCGCAAATCCAATTTGACCTCTCCTTAGCTTATCCCGCAGCAACCGTTGGCAAATTAAGACACCCGCCAAACCACTTACCCGGGAACACGTAAATTTCAATACCGTAATCATACCGCATCTTGCCGCCTTTGTAACTAAATATCAGTCCAAAGGAAAAGGGCCGGCCCGTCACGAACCGTCCCCCGCTTCCATGTCAATTTTTACCTATTCACTCATGCTCGTCGCGCCACTGACCGATTTCACGCTACTGTTCGTATCGAGAATTGCCCCGGTGAACGCGTTGACTCGCTTGATCTGCAGGACGCCCGCGTTATTACCGCTATTGGCTTTGACCGCGATGACCCAGGTCGGAATGTACACGCTACTATTCTTCAGATCGAAGTAGCGGGTATATGCCAGCTGAGTCCAGATGACCTTGGTGTTATTGGCGATCTGGTTATATTGGTACAGCCAGATCAGCGCCTTGCGTTCGGAAATGGTATCCGTCTTTTCCCGCAAGGTCGCCACGTTGGCCAGGTAACCTTGCGTATACCCGGTCACCGTCCCATCGTTGGTCATGCTAAAGCGAATCTCGCCAAACCGCGAGTAGATCTGACCGTCCGTCACGTGTTGCGTGTAGACGATCGTGTTCTGGCTCGACAGCTGGGCGTTGTATAGGTAATGCGTACCATACAGAATCAGCGCGCCATTATTGACCACCGTATCCAACGTCTTATCCGGATGTTTGACATCCACGTTGGTCACTGGCGTCTTGAACGTCGAGGTGATCAGGCCATCCGTTTCGTACCGGACGGTTTGGTCGCTCAGTTCCGTTAACTCACTCTTGATGCCATTGTTATTGGTCGTGGAAATGTAGTAGCCTTCGCCGCTCTTCTTGGATGGGCTGCTAAACGAAATTTCGTCGGCGCGCATTTCTTTTACGATCGTCGTGTCGCTATCTGCGGATTTACTCGAGGTCGTATCGGTCTGCCCCGTCGTATCGCGCTGGAAGGCGACAAACAAGAAAATATCAATAACAATGAACGCCACTAAAAATAACCATTCAATGCGTCGAAAATCCATGCTGGACCGCCCTCCTTTACCGGAATTACTGCTGTTGTTTCAGCAGTTGCGTGTAGGTCTTCCAGCTCCCGTTGTAGTAAACATACCAGGTTGGCGTCAGGTTGACCACCTTATCGGACGACGTGGACGTCACCCACTGATACCCTAACTGCACGGTCGAAATCTTACTCTTGTTATATCCCGCCGCCGTCAATTGATTCATCACGCTCTGTGTACTTGGCAGCGAAACGGCTTTTCTATCGGTCGGCACGGGAACCTGCAAGCTGTACAGCGAGAAATTATACCGCCGAACACCCTGCGACAACATTTGGATCCGCGCCGCACCGTAATTACTTTGATTAAAAATAGGGAACCCTTCAACGAAGCTGCGGTACGTGACCGTCGACCTCGCGTCATTGTAGCCGTAGTAGCGTAAGTTTTCCATCGGAATCCCAATAGACTTGACCGCACTATAGCTGGCACTCAGCGCCTGACTGAATGTAAACGTCGACTGCAGGGCACTGTAATCCTCATACAACGCCGTTCCCCGCTTATTGTAAACCGTCAGTTGCCGCGATGCCCCATCACTATAGATGGTATTATCCTTGTTCTTCTTGGCTGAAACGTTAGTCGACTCCCCCTTGTTCAGGAGGCGCGTCGTAAAGTAGTCCGTCGACTGCTGGTTGACCAGGTAACTATAGGACGGCACCGTCACGCTGTTGGTCACGTAGGGCACGGCTTCTTTATTCAGCCACTGCATCTTCACGTTGATCCGGAACAGATTTTCCTTAAGAATCTTGCGGAGTTCCTTGACGTTGCGGTCACGAACCCTGACTTGATAGACTTCCTGATTCTTGTCGTTCAACAGGTACAGGTGCTTACTGTCATTCAGGGGGATCATGATCCGCGAGATCTCGGCATTGTTACGATTTAGACTGCTACCAAAGACCTTGTTAAACATCTTCACGTTGATTGGTGCCGCGTACGACATCAAAATACTACTCTTCATGTTCAAATAGTGCATGTAGTCCGCCTGCGAATTGACCTGAATCTTTTGCACCCGACCCAAGTCCCATTTTGCCAAGGACTCGCGAATCTCCGTGGTCAGGTTAACTTTTCGGTTATTCAACAGTTCTTGATTACCTAATTCGTTACTATACAAGACCTGCGTCGGCAAATACACGTCCTTTTGGGGCCGCGTGTTCAACTCCGTTGTTGGCGTATTCGAACTCCGTTGCCGGTTGCGCTCATACTGCGCAGGGTTCGTCCAAATCATGGCGGACAACGTCACACTCACGACGACGGCAAGGGTCAATCCCAGTGGTAAGAACGCTTTAGTTATCTTCATCCCAGAGATCCTCCTCATCGTACGGCTTGTAAGGCAAGGAAATGTAGAACGTTGATCCGCGACCTTCACGGCTGTCGACCCAAATTCGGCCGCCCAACATCTGAACGACTTCCTTAGAAATCGCTAAGCCCAGTCCAGTCCCGCCTTGGGCACGAGAGCGGGCCTTGTCGACACGGTAAAACCGGTCAAAGATCCGCGGAATATCTGCCCGCGGAATCCCCAGCCCTTGGTCAGAGACGCTCAGAATGACGTTGTTGTGCGTTTCCAGCAAGCGCGCGGTCACGACCCCACCATCTGGTGAGTACTTGATGGCATTATTCATTAAGTTATCCAACACCTGAGTGAAGCGATCGGTGTCGATTTCAACCCACAAATCACGCTTAGTAAAGTCCCGTTTGATGGTATAAGTCTTTTCTGGCCGGTCATCTTGCTTCAACATCATGTCAAAGCGGTCGAGAACATAGTTAAACAGCTCGTTTAAGTTGACCATTTCCAGATCGACCTTTTGCGTCCCAGAATCCATCCGTGACAGGGTCAACAGGTCATTGATCATCCGAATCATCCGGTCGGTTTCCTCTTGGGTGACCTTCAGGAATTGCGGTGCCACCTTCGGGTCCTTCCAGGCCCCTTCGGACAGTGATTCGATGTAGGCCCGGACACTAGTCAACGGCGTCCGCAGTTCATGCGACACGTTGGACACGAATTCCTTACGGTCCTGATCGATTTTCTGTTGTTCGGTGACATCATGCAAGACACAGACCAGTCCTGAAATGAAGCCAGATTCCCGCTGAATCAGTGAGAAGTAGGCCTGCAAGATGAGGTCGTGTTCCTTGGTTGAAAAATCCAAGACTAAATCGTCCGGGTCTTCCAGCAGTTCGCGCAACGTGTAATCGTCGCGAATTGCCAATAGATCCAGAATAGATTTGCCAACCGCGTCATCCGTATCGGTATCCAAAAAGCTCGTGGCCGTTTCGTTAATGATGGTCACATTTCCCCGGCGATCGGTCGCGATAACCCCGTCGGTCATGTGGGCCATGACGGAATCCAGCCGCCGCCGTTCGGACTCGGTCGATTCTTGCGCCTCTTCGACCCGCACAGACAGGTTATTGACGGCACTCGCCAGTTGTCCCAGCTCATCGTTGCCGTAGACGTGGACGTGTCCGGAATAGTCTCCCCGCGCAATTCGCAGCGTCTGTTTCTTCATTTCATCAATCGGTCGCGTAATTGCGCGGGAAATAATGATGGCCATGACCAGTCCCAAAATAATCGCCACAAACGTCGCCGAGAAGTAAATCAGCGTGATTTGATTAATATTTTGATAGACCGAGTCCAGACTTGACCGCATGTAAATAACCCCGACCAATTCGCTATTATTTCCCTGAGTACGAATCAGCCGCGTAATCGTGGTGTAATAACGACTATTATTCTGTGAATTATAAGTCGTCCGCACCACGTCGCGGTTATTATAAATGGCGTTCTTAATGTTATTGTCAGTGGTTTTTTGCCCAACGATTCCTTGATTATCGACTTCATTGGTTCCCCGAATGGTCCCCTTGTTGTCGATGACCCGAATCTGGGCGTTATTGGTGTTGTTGATCTCAGACAACGTCGACTTGATCTGCTTATCGGCCTTGACCGTACTAGTTGGCGACAACTCGTCAGAAAGACGATTGGTAATGTACGTCTGTACGACCTGTTGGGCTTTAAACGTATTTAAATTTTGCCGCTCCAACTGCCGCACGAATACGGCACCAACGATCTCCAGCGTCAATAGTAGGAGTAGCGCGAAGACCAGCGCGATTTTAAAATGAATCGACTGGAAAAATTTTATTTTGCTATTCACGAAGTCACATACTCCTCAATGCGAGATTTAGCGTTACCGCTAGCTTAAGCCTGGTCGGAATCAGGGTTCCGTAAGTAGTAACCGACACCCCGCCGCGTCACTAACCACGTTGGATGACTCGGCGCATCTTCAATCTTTTCTCTGAGCCGCCGAACGGTCACATCCACGGTCCGCACGTCACCAAAGTAGTCATAGCCCCACACCGTCTGTAACAGGTGTTCACGCGTCATGACTTGGCCAATGTGCTGGGCCAGGTAGTGAAGCAGCTCAAACTCCCGGTGGGTCAACTCAATGTTGGCGCCCCGTTTGGACACAGAGTAGGCTTCTGGATGGATCGTCAAATCACCGATCTCAATGTCCTGGTTCTCCGGTTCCTCAGGTTGGGCGTGCGCCGCCGTATTTTGCCGCCGCAGGTTTGCTTTGACCCGAGCGACCAGTTCCCGGTTAGAGAATGGCTTCGTGACGTAATCGTCGGCACCCAATTCGAGGCCGAGCACCTTATCCAGTTCGGAATCCTTAGCGGTCACCATGATGATGGGCATGTCATGCTTCTTACGAATCTCACGGGCAACTTCCAGCCCGTCAACTTTTGGCAACATCAAATCTAGGATCACCAGATCGGGGTTACCCTCTTCGACCTGTTGAATGGCGGCTTCCCCGTCGTAGGCCACATCGACTTCGTAGCCCTCTTTTTCAAGGTTAAATTTCATGATATCAGTAATCGGTTTTTCATCATCAACAACGAGAATTTTCTTAGGCATAGTAAAAATTTCCTCCTTAAAGGGAAATACAAATGGGTCCGATAATTGCAGGATTACCGGCAGGCCGGCCGTTGGGTGTCATATTACCACCGTCAATGGGGCCACTACGATTAATGTACGGTTATGTTTCTTCGTTTAAAGTCAAGGAATAATGGGTCAGTCTTTATTGCCGACCCGGTGTTTTTTAGGGTGCGTTGCCCGACCTGATAACTTTCCAGTGCCGGGGAAAAGAACGCTACCTGAATTATAACACATCATGGGACGCGTTTCAGTCCCGTTCTACTAGGGATTTAAGCTTCCCTTAACGAACTATTTCCCGGGAAATAAGATGTGGTTCTTAATATTTACGGTGGGGATTACGCGTTTGCGCCGTCAACGGGTAAAATTCAGGCTTGATTCTCTCCGGGTACAGGACCTCTAAGCTGAATTTTACGACGACTGATATCTTTTGGCTGTCGGTCAACCGACGAGCTGTGGGAAATGAGCAGCAGTTGGCTCGAGGGTTTGGTTCATTCGTAAAATAGTTGGCTTAATTAATTTTGAATCAATTATCTCTTTCTACTGACTTGGAAAATAATTTCCCTCCACATTTAATGGGCCCGTAATTCATAACCGGGAAATAATTCGGCGAAATTTAACCCGTTAGAAAATAATTTTAACTTTTTGGAGGAGCTAAAGCCTTCAAATCACGCCAGCCGATACCCCGTAAAGGCGAAAACCGATATTATTTTAAATTTTTTTCAACGTACCGGACAGAACGAGAATTTCCCGGTATTCCGCGGGTTTTCCCGGCTTCCGTTTGATAAAATACTCAATATTTTTGAATAAAAATCAACTTTTTTCTAAAAAAGGGTTGCGCACCCCCCATCCGCATGATATGATAGTTCTCGTTGATATGGAAGACATACAACAACTTAATCACATGGGCAGTTAGCTCAGCTGGCAGAGCAACGGACTCTTAATCCGTGGGTCCAGGGTTCGATCCCCTGACTGCCCATCACTTACTAATCAGCTTTCACGAAGTTAACTTCGTGGTTGCTGATTTTTTTGTATAGCAAATTAATAAATATCCGCTACGTCTATGTTTATTCATTAAGAGTGTTCGTCAGGGGCTGCCCTGGCGAACACGTTTCCGAGGCCGTCAAACCATCACCGACACCTCCAGCCTAATGAAGCAGTCGCGCAACCGGAAAACTTTATAGAGGTGATTGGCTTTGGAACAGCAACAAAAGAATAATCGACTATCTTATCGAATTGTAGCCCTCTTTTTGGGATTGATTCTCAATGCTTTTGGAAATGCTCTATGTGTCTCAACCAACACTGGTAGCGGTATTTGGACCGCTGCGGGGGTTAATATTTCCAATTGGCTACACGTAAACGTTGGCCTCATTCTCCTGATTATTGGTTCCTGTTGTGCCCTGATGAATCAATTTTTGATTCGCCGGGTCGACATTCCCCGCTTCATTGGCGAGGTCGCCTTCACCTCTTGCTTCGGGTACTTTATCAACCTATTCGTCGCCCTTTTTGCCAAATTAGGAGTTCCCAACCTGCCACTAGGCTGGCGGATGTTGCTTAGCTTAGTAGGTGTCACCATTTTTGCCAGTGCTATTTCCATCTATCAGCGCTCAAACCTCATCATGCATCCCAACGATGACACGTCAAATATTCTCCGATTCATGTACCTTGGTGGTCGCGCCACGGCCTCACAGCTCATTAATTTCATCCCACCAATCATCATGATCACGATTAGCTTTATTTACACCCACCAAATCTACTCGGTCAACGTGGGAACGCTCTACTCGATCTTCTTTAACGGCGTCATCATCGCTGCGGCCGACAAGCACATCATGCCCGGGTTGCACCACAACTTTCGGGTTCCCCACCAAAATTAATCCTTACCGTCATGCCAATTTTAGGGATGACGGTATTTTTTTGACTTACTTGTTAACTCGGCGAACAAACCACTGGACAGGCCTGCCCTTTGAGGCCTATTTTTAAAATAATAGGTTAGCTTAACCATTAATTTAGCAACCATTTTAAAAGGAGTTTCATTTTATGAGGAAATCAATCATCTGGCTCACCATCGGGTTACTGCTCGGCGGCAGCATCCCCGCCAGTGCCGCCACCAAAGCAACCACTCCGGCGACCAAATATCGCTATGCCACTAATCGGGCGCCCTACTATCTGAAGTCCACCAGCACTTACTACCGCAGCGTCTGGGCGAGTGCGCGTAAGGCCTGGACCAAATCAAAGGCCTTCACCTGGACACAAAAAAAGAGTGCCCAGACCAAGTCCTACACCACGACCGTCAGCAAGACCACCGGCATCTGGGCCAGCGCAACCGGTATCGCCTACGTAGGCAAAACCTTTGACCCCAGCGGCGCGCAAACTGGGGCGGGCATGTACCTCAACCGGGCCATTTTAAATAAGTACAAGTACACTAAGCAGCAGCGCGTCAACGTTGCCACCCACGAAATGGGCCATGCGCTAGGCCTCAACCACAACGCGACCGGATCCGTCAGCGTGATGAATCCAACCAATCGCCGCCACAATATCGCCGCGTGCGATATTCGTGGCGTCAAGGCCATCTACAAAATGCCGCTGACGGCCAAATTAACCACCATGACGGCCGCCGCAAAACCCGAGATGGTCGTGGACCACAATACCGACTATAACGGTCAAAACGGCCTCACCGCCCTCAAAAAGGTCGCTCCCGTCATCGTTGAGGGAGAAGTCATCAAGAGCGTCAGCCACCACAAAGCTCCCAAAAACTACTACACGACTCAGACACTGACCGTCGACCACGCCTTCAAGGGAAAAATCGGCAAGACCATCACCTTCACCCAAGCCGGCACCACCCACATGGCCGTGGCCGACAGCGAAATTTTACATACCGGTGAAGAGGTTCTGGTCATGTTGGCCAAGGATCCAGCTGGCAACTACTACGCCATCAATGATGGGCAAGGTCTGTTCATTGAAACGGATCACGCCGCCCACCTCTTCGAGCACGTCTCCGATCACGCCATGTATCAGGAAAGTACCTTGCATTAACTAAAAACACCAATCATGCCCGTTCTAGCAACAACAGTGAGACTAAAACTAGGCAACCTGGTGGGTCCTTCGCCTTACTGGCCGGCAGATATGGGCTGGAACGGTGCGAACACAACTTGAAGCCTCGAAAAAGCCGAGTCT
>NZ_AZDP01000058.1 GCF_001435525.1 Levilactobacillus koreensis JCM 16448 | reverse complement strand
GCTTGAGACTGTAGGAACAGTCAAAACATTCTAGTCCTTTTATGAATAAATTGGGACTAAGGGTAATTCAAATCAGAGAGGAGTTTGACCTGTGAGCGATCTTTTTATTAGTTACCAGTCTGCTGACCCGCTAGCCCATTCGTTTCAGGTTCAACTCCAGGAGTGGGCACAGCGGGAGTGGGAGTTTCCAACTATCAGGTTTCACGAGCAGCAGCCACCAGTTAAGTTCAATGGCCGGCAGTCGGGGCGTCTTCGCCGAGAAATCCATCGGGAAATCAAGCAGTCGCACCAGGTCTTGATCGTTATTAGCCGTGAAACGTGGCAATCGGAATGGACTGACTGGGAAATTTTAATGGCCCGCAAAGAGGACAAACAAGTTTTAGCAGTAAAATTGGATAGCACAAACATGATGCCACTGGCATTGATGGACAGTCAACCCATCTGGATCGACCCGTTTCGGCCGGAAGATTTGGTGCAGCGGATTATTTAATTTATTCAGGCCTTGCATTTATGGTCATTATTGGTAAAATATATAGAGTAATGACTTGGAGAGTTGGCAGAGTGGTAATGCAACGGACTCGAAATCCGTCGAACCGGCTAATACCGGCGCGCAGGTTCAAATCCTGTACTCTCCTTATTATGCCTTATGAGAACAATAATAAAAAACAGGAATCCCGTTAAATCAACGTTTAGCGAGGTTCCTGTTTTTTAGAATTCGCTAAAAAGTAGGGTAAAATCAAAAGAGTTTGCGCATAATTTGCGCATAGATTCCTTCTAAATCAGCAATTTATGGTCTACGTATTCCCGAGAGTACAGGATTCTAGGGGCCTTACACATCAAGAGACTGACTATCGATAGTGACAAGTGAGGGTAATGTTCGCGGTTCCGGAAGCAGATACTAGCGCGTGACCATTTTATTTATGCCTATAGTAAGGCATGTGGGGTAAATAGTTATGCTCGGTGAACGTGTTGACTTAAATACAGGCGTCAACGATGGAATACTTCGTTTTTACTCGTTTAGTCTGTCGAGAATATTGTCAATAGTAGCGCAAAAAGTTTCGCAAATTTTTTTATTATTCTCAATTGTTTCTGTATATCATTTTGCTTTCTGCTGTATAATTAAAAAGTTAACTAACCAGGAGGTACAAATGTCACGCTTTAGCGATCATAAACAAGCGAAGCAACTGTTAAAAGATATTGAAAATCATAAAGACCACTATCTTATTATTCACTATGCCTGTGAAAGCTTCTATTCAACCCAAGGCAGGAGTCCACGTATTACTGCCATTGCAATAAAAGATATTGACAGTAATCAAACTAAGCTTTTTGCTATTCATCAAATAGCTGAAATTCAACAGATAGGTTTTGACAATATTCAAGCTAGGTACGATAGTCTTGAAAAAGAGATGTTAGGGGCTTTTTTTTCTTTTGTTAAGTAGAATACGTCCAAAACATGGATTCATTGGAACATGCGAGACAGTAATTATGGTTTTAATGCAATCGAACAACGTTATAAAGTTTTAGGTGGTATCCCTGAAGTCATTAGAGATTCAGATAAAATAGATTTGTCTAATCTTTTTATTAAATTGTATG
The DNA here is from genome assembly GCF_001435525.1 of Levilactobacillus koreensis JCM 16448. GTDB lineage: Bacteria > Bacillota > Bacilli > Lactobacillales > Lactobacillaceae > Levilactobacillus > Levilactobacillus koreensis. The sequence continues at coordinate 1,575 of NZ_AZDP01000058.1, read as the reverse complement.
GTAAAGGGTATATAGCCAATCCCAGAATCCAATCCTTAATGGATAAAAACAGCATGAATCCTAGAGACTTTTTAATTGGAAAAGATGAGGCTGCCGCCTTTGATAATAAGGAGTATGTTAAATTAAGCTTCTCAGCAGCATGTAAAGTCGATGTTTTTAATGATTTTTTAACGCAAGCTATTAATAATACTTTAAAAGTCAACTCTAGCCGTAAAGAAGTATATGGCGATTCATTGGGTGGTTATTATACTTTGATGCAAGAAACAACTTGGGGGAAGTTTGTATCTTGGATTTTAAATTTAATTATTGGTGGCGTCATCGGAGCTCTGATAAGTCGTGCCATGTAATAATGCTTGAGCTTCTTTCAGACAAGAAATATCCCCTTTTTTATGGGATCAATGAATTATATTCAGTTAGTTTCTTAGCTGATAGTTCCTCTAGAACATCGTTTTCTGTTGTGCTGCTAGACGTTTTGGAAGAGGATACACTCTTGCTTTGAGAATTATCACTTGAGTTGAAAGTAATTCTGGAAACACCGCCTACAACGATAGTAATAACAAGTGTATATAGAATACACTTGGTGCTAGTTGATTTTCTTAAGAGTATCCAACAACAAACATTGCTCGATTCTCGTTTGAAATCCGGCAAAAGAATGTGCTCGGTTTCTTTCGAGACCAAACATATCTCCCCATTGAGAAAATACGGTTTCAATATACCTGCGATCACGCATTAATAATTGGTCGTTAACCCCGCCATGAAGCATATTACGACGTAGCGGCGTCCAAAAGTCAATCCCAACACCGGCTAACGTATACTTTAAACTTTTCCCTAGATAACCGACATCAGCTAGAACATGTGGGCATGCGTATTGGTCTAATAATGTTTTTACCATGTTAATGTCATGCACGGAAGCCGGCGTAATCGTGTACGCAACCGCAACTCCTTGGTCGGTCACTTCAAAACTGCCCTTGAATCCGTAATACCACTGCTTTTTCGTCGCATTAAACCCAATATTTGCGATTGACTTGAAGCGTTTGGCACGATGATTGCGGATTGGATGGCAAGTAGGCATTGGAAAGCTGTCAATAATGGTATATCTTGGCTTGGGAATGACAGTTTTAATCAGACCGTTACGTATCAATTTGAGTATCGTACCAGCGCGCACACTAAGCCGGCAAAATCTAGAGCGTTCAGGAAGGCCAGAGAATCCAAGGCTTATAAGCTGTCGGTAAAATCGGCGTTGATCAGTAATGCCCAGTTCAACCTGCCAACAAAGTAAGGCCAATAAGTTAATATCACTCAATTTGGCCAATTTATAATTCTTTCTAAAACGTATAGATGCAGGCACGAATCGCCGGTACAACGGCAATAATAGTCTTACCCATTTAACAAGTGGTGATTGAATTCGAACAACTGATTGCTTATACTGTAATTGGTCCAACATGGCATTCACTTCTTAGTTAGTAGAGTAACTATAGTGTAGCCTTGTCGGGCTATTTTTGTCCAAATTTAATCAACTGTAAGCACCCAATAACTGACCGTATTGAATTTTAGACTAAAAATAAGAATGGCGTC
>NZ_AZDP01000057.1 GCF_001435525.1 Levilactobacillus koreensis JCM 16448 | reverse complement strand
ATAATGACGCTCTCTTGGCCATCGCGCTTACCGACAATAGTATCAATCTCAAAGTGGCCAAACTCTTCACGTGTTGCCACTTCAGCGGGCCGTTCTTCAATACTTAACCCCAGCTGGCGGCTATTTTTATGAGGAGCGTGTTTGGGCAGTCGGCGACTCATCTTCTCAGCGAGGTCTAAGTTACAGACCTCTAAGAGTTGTTC
>NZ_AZDP01000056.1 GCF_001435525.1 Levilactobacillus koreensis JCM 16448 | reverse complement strand
TCGATTCGGACCTACCTATTTTGGTAAGAAATCTTGTTAATGAATAATCCGGGTTAATAATATGGTATTCCCGAATTAAATTTGCTAGAATAATGGGTGTTGTGTTTCGTTTAAATTTTAATGAACGACCAAATCAGATTAAAGACTAAACAAGAAAAAGGGGATACGCACATGTGTGGATTCGTTGGCTATGTGAATCAAAAAGATGTTCCGACAACCACGATCAATGATATGGCAGATCGGATCAAGCACCGGGGGCCAGATGATGATGCCTACTTCCATGACGAACAAGCCGTAATGGGGTTCCGTCGATTATCGATCATTGACTTGGCTCACGGGAGACAACCAATGTATAACCGTGACCAAACGAAGGTGTTGACCTTCAATGGTGAAATTTATAACTATCAAGAGATTCGCGAAGACTTAAAGAAGTTAGGTTATGAATTCAAAACGGATGTGGACTCAGAAGTGTTGATTCACGGGTACGATGCCTGGGGACCAAAGCTGTTGGATCGGCTCCGGGGGATGTACGCCTTTGCCATTTATGACAAGACGAAGAACGAAGTCTTTGGCGCCCGGGATCACTTTGGAATTAAGCCAATGTACTACTACGATGACGGCAAGACCTTCCTTTGGGCTTCCGAAATCAAAGCGTTCCTCGAACATCCTAATTTCAAGAAGGAATTCAACGAAGAACTCTTACCAATTCACTTGAGTTTTGAATTTATCCCTTCTCGCGACACCATGTTCAAGAACGTTTACAAGGTGTTACCTGGCCAATACTTCATTCACCATGCCAATGGGGAAACCGAAACGCACCGGTACTTCAAGTTCAACTACGACCATATTGACAACAGTCAGACGGTCGAAGAAGACGCTAAGAAGATTCGCGGCATCGTCGACGAATCCGTCAAGGCCCATATGATCGCCGATGTTGAAGTTGGTAGCTTCTTATCCAGTGGGATCGATTCTTCCTACGTGCTGAACGAAGCTTCCAAGCTTAAGCCGATTCAGTCCTTCTCCTTAGGGTTCAAGAACTCCAAGTACAGTGAACTGAGCTGGTCTACGGAATTTGCCAAAGAAATCAAGCAGAAGAACACGCCACTGTACATGACGGGTGACGACTACTTCGATATCTTGCCAACGATTATGTACTACATGGACGAACCGTTATCTAACCCTTCTGCCATGCAACTCTACTACTTATCAAAGGGAACACGTGAATCCGTTAAGGTGGCGCTGTCTGGTGAAGGGGCCGATGAATTCTTCGGGGGCTACAACACCTATCTCGAAGCCATCCCATTCGAACGTTACCAGAAGTGGGTTCCCGGTGGCATTCGAAAGATGCTAGGGGCAATTGCGGAAAAGTTTCCACGGTTCCATGGTCGGCGGTTCTTGGTTCGTGGTGCCCAGCCACTGAGCGAGCGCTACTACCGGGTCAACTACGTGTTTGACTACCATGACCGGAACAAGATCTTGAAGAACCCCAAGCTCAACCAAGACGCTGGGGCTTACACCAAGCACTTGTTTGATGACGTTAAGGGTCTAGACGAAATGACGCAGATGCAGTACTTCGACATCAACACCTGGTTACCTTTTGACATCTTGCATAAGGCCGACCGGATGAGTATGGCGAACTCACTGGAAGTGCGGACACCATTGGTCGATAAGGAAGTCGCGAAGTTTGCTGCGACTATGCCAGTCAAGACACGGATTCATGCCGACGAGACCAAGGTGTCTCTGCGGACCGCGGCCGAAGCTGAACTACCAGAACGAGTGGCGAAGAAGGAAAAGATGGGCTTCCCATCCCCAATCGCTACTTGGATCAAGACGGAACCTTACAAGTCACGGATCATCGAAGCATTTAACTCCGACGTGGCGCACAAATTCTTTAATACGGACGCCCTGATGGATATTCTGCACGAACACATCAATGGTAAGTCGAGCATGCAAAAGATCTTTACCATCTACACGTTTATCTTATGGTATGAAGTTTACTTCCCAGAAGACACGACGGCTAAGACGGTTGATCTGGTTCGTCGCACCCAAATTTAATACTAAAACGGCATGGCTCTTTGGCTAGCCGATAACGATCAAGGTTGCTATTGGACTCGTCCGCTAACAACCTTGATTGTGTTTACTTAGCTTTAATGAATTTAAGACTGTTGTGAAGGGACTTTAAGTTGTTATGGAAACCAATGGAGTAAAATTCACACCTATTTTACTAGGGAGTGACTTTAACGTTTACGGGATGGCCCGGTCATTTTACGACTTGTACCATGAACCCGTTCAGGCCTTTGCTAGCATTCAGTTAGCGCCGACCCGTTACACGAAAATTGTTAACTTGGAACTGATCCCGGGGTTTGATGAAGATCCCGTTTGGATTGAAACCATGCGTAAGCTAAAGGCCCGGTACGCGGATCATCCAGAACCCGTCATCTTGATTGGGTGTGGGGATGGGTACGCCCAGCTGATCAGTAAGCACAAGGATGAGTTGGAAGATGTTTTCATTTGCCCGTACGTCGATTACGACAAGCTACGGCATCTGAACAACAAGGAAAACTTCTACAAGGTTTGTGACCAATACGGTCTGCCTTATCCCGCAACGCGGATCATCACCAAGGCTGATGCGACCGGTGAACAACCCGTTGAGCAACCCTTCGATTATCCGGTTGCGTTGAAGCCAGCCAACAGTGTTGAGTGGCTCGACGTGCACTTTGAGGGCCGGAAGAAGGCGTTTCGGATTCAATCCGAAGCCGAATTTAGAGACATTGTGGGTAAGATTTACGCCAACGGCTACACGTCCGACCTCATCTTACAGGACTTTGTGCCCGGGGATGACAGCAACATGCGGGTCGTGAACGCTTACGTTGATCAAAACCATCACGTTAAAATGATGTGCTTGGGCCACCCCTTACTGGAAGATCCAGCACCATCCGCAATCGGCAATTACGTGGCAATCATTCCGGAATATAACGAAACGATCTACCACAACATCCAGAAGTTCCTGGAAGCCATCGACTTTACTGGTTACGCCAACTTCGATATGAAGTACGATGTCCGGGACAAGACGTTTAAGCTGTTTGAAATCAACTTGCGTCAAGGCCGGAGTAGTTTCTTCGTGACGCTGAACGGCTACAACTTGGCCGACTGGGTCGTGAAGGACTACGTCAAGGGGACGTTGACCGATGCCCCGACCGTTTACGGCAATCAAGACGAAAGCAAGCACGCGCTGTGGCTAGGTGTGCCTGTTAAGGTCTTCAAGCAGTATACACGTGAAAATGCGGACAAGGAACGGGCCTTAAAGCTCATTGCTGCCGGCAAATTCGGGACGACCTATCGCTACGATCAAGACATGAACCTGAAGCGCTGGGCGTTGATTCAGTGGATGCAACACAACTATACGGTTAACTTCAAGAAGTACTTCGCAGAAAACAAGGGGTAATTGCCATGCAAAAATTCTTTACGATCATTGGTGGTATGGGAACTATGGCTACCGAAAGTTATTTACATCAACTTAACTTACGGACACCAGCCCATGCCGATCAGGATTACTTGAATTATATTTTGGTCAACCACGCGACGGTACCGGACCGGACGGCTTACATTTTCGATCACAGCCAACCCAGTCCGCTACCTGACTTGCTAGAGGACATCCAACAGCAGAGTAAACTGGGCCCAGAGTTTTTCACATTGCCTTGTAACACGGCTCACTACTTTTACGATGAGTTGCAGGCGGCAACCGACGTGCCATTGCTACACATGCCACGGGAAACCGTCAAGGAGATCACGCGTAAATACCCCCATATCAAGCGCATTGGGATTACCGGGACGCGGGGAACCATTAAAGACCGCATCTACGAGCATGAGCTACGGGCAGCTGGCTTGACACCAGTTCTGCCAACCGACGCAATCGAGGACGAAACGATGGCGTTGATCTATACGCACATCAAGGAACAAAATGAGGTGGATGCGGAACTGTATCACCGCATTTTGCAACAGATGGTGACAGAGCAGGGCGCCGAGGTCGTTATCTTGGGCTGTACGGAATTGTCGTTAGCTCAGGAGCGCGAGCCCGAAACCAAACTGCCATTGGCAGACAGTCAATCTATCTTAGTCGATCGAACCATTGAACTGGCGACTAAGATGCGTCAAGAATAAGAAGAGTGGGACCAAAGGCGGTTTGCCAATGAGCATCAACGCTGCTAGGCGGAGAATCGTGGTTTTGGATGGTTTGTCTAGCGCCGTTAAATGGAGGTGACGGCCTTTGGTTCCCCGTTTCGGCAATATAAATTTAGAGATACCAAAACGAGTCTGGAGCGCAATATGCTCCAGACTCTTTTGATTTGCGTAAATTGGCCGTACAATGGCAACCCTGACCGTTGTTCACAAAAGGAGCTACGACCAGTGCCGTAGCTCCTTTATGTATGGCTATCTGAAGGCCAGTGTCAATCCTAGTCCCACGGTGATCAGGGCAACGATTCCTAGAATCCAGTAGATGATATGCGATGCTGATCGTTCCATTTTGCGACCAAAGCCAATTTCAATTAAGGCGATCGTGCCAATTCCTAGTAAAAATTTCAGACTGATCAGCAGCGGGGCGTGACTGAAGGTGCGGATGCTAAGCACGACGCCACTGATAATCATGATCAAATAAGCGATGCGGGCAAGAATCAAAAATTGCGTTGCTCGCTTCTCAGAATGCCGGGTCAAGCCACCAATGACCAAAACGGTCAACACGATCCAGGTCCAGAAATGCAGGGCTAACCACATACTAACCGCTCCTTTTCTAACGTGATGTCTTTAGCCTACCATAATCGGCGGTGACAGGGTATTAATTTGAGAAAGGAACTGGTGCAAAAACAGTCGCCCAGCAGGCCATCCAGGTGACTGACCATCAGATGCTGGGGGATGTGTTTGGGCTCATTTTGACTAATGGTGTTGACGAATAATTTTACACAGTCTTGTGATAGATCAGCTCAGCGAGGGGACCAATGGTGTGGGCGGTGGCTAATTCGAATTGGCGGGGGGCGGCGAGGTCGCCGAAGAGCCGTTTGCCACTGCCCAGCATGATCGGTGCAATCTGTAGGTAGAGATCGTCGACGAGATTGGCCGCTAGCAGTGGTGTGAGGACGTTTTGGCCACCAACTATCCAAACGTTGCCAGATTCTTGTTGAAGTCGCCGAGCTAAGGTGACAACGTCTTCAGCGGTGAAGGTAGTCGTTGAGGTGTTGAGCCGTGCTTGGCGTGTCAGGACGTAGCTGTGCATGGCTGGATTAGCTGGATTGAACGGCAGGGCGGGGGCTAATTTAGCCACGTAATCGAAAGTGACCCGCCCCATGATGGCACTGGTCATCTGTGAGAGGACTGCTTGACCAGTATCAGCCGGAATATTAGGCAGAGTGGTCAGCCAGTCGATGTTGTCATTGTTAGTGGCGAGGTAACCGTCTAAGGACGTTGCGCCGTAAAATTGAATTTTTCCCATGACATATGCTCCTTTTAGGTCAAAAAAACGAGTTTGGACGTCGTATCCAAACTCGTTTTTAGAAGATCTAATGATTAACCCACTTCAGTCAAGCTGGTACTTTTGACCCAGTAGGATTTGTTATTTAACGTGAAGCGGAACCAGGTTGACTGGTCGCTAGCCTTGTACCCTTGCTTGTTGACCTTGATCTTAGTTCCAGCGGCGAAGTCTCTAGTGTGCGCTGTAGTCTTGGACAGGTAATTTGAGTTCAGGACGTGGTTGTACAGAGAGAAATTGCTGCTAGTGTTTAGCGTGAAGGACTTGTTGGCATCCGTGTAGGTGACCTTGGGGAAGTTCAAGACCTTACTGTAGACCCAGTACTTGTAACCGGAGTTCTTGCTGAAACGAATCCGGTACCAGGTGCCACTCCAGCCGCCTTTCTTAACACCGCGACTGTCGACGTAGACCGTAGTCCCACGGTGATCAGAACTTAAGCGGCCCCAACCGATCTTGTAGGCACCACTGGTTCCCTTAACGTGGTTGTAAACGGTCCAATTCGTGTAGTTGTTCGCCAGGGTAGCCGTTTCGTTGTTTCCACCGTGATTGTACTTGACCGTCTTTTGTTTAACGGTCGTGGTGTGATCCGTTGAGCTGTCCGACGTGCTGTTCGAGTTCGTGTTGGAACTTGAATTGTTTGAATTAGAACTAGATGATGAATTGGTCGTGTTATCGGTCACCGTGCCACCTAGAGCAGCGTATTGTGTTTTGACCAACGCCACGAAATCATTCATGTTATAAGTTGTCCCGAAGTAGTTCCGGGCATTGGTTGACCAGTACCCATCTGGATCGGTATGCGTGGTCCCACCCAACAAGTTAGTCACATCGTGGTGAGAGAGCACCGTCGTGTACCGCTTAGGGGTCAAGCCGTATTGCTTCAAAATGTAGGCCGTGTAATAGGCGGCATTGTTCAGCTCGGAAGCAAAGGCTGCCTTAGAGTGAACTTCGATTTGTTCAAATTGAACGTAACGGGCATTGGCAATCGGACCGGCACCCCAGCAAAGATACTGGGTGTTGGCGATGTTAATGATACTGTTGGCGTCAACGAACGTGTGAACGAAGGCATTTTGATAATTTCTTTGCATGTAAGCAATTTCGTTATAAATGGTTGAGTTTGGGTTAGCCGTTTCGTGGACGACGACCCCCTCGGGCTTACCGTAACGGTAATTATTCTTAGGAAAGCCAGCCCAGATCTTGCTGGTAATCTGTGGTGTTGCGTAATTTTGACTCGCAATGTAGTCATTGATCGAGTTTGCACTGGCGTTGGTTGACCAGAATAGGCCGACACTACCCGCTAATAGAGCGATTCCCCGAACCGCCCAGCGTTGCCATTTCTTCATAACAATCTTCTCCTCCTGTAACAAATCTCTTATAAATAACGATATAACGCAACGCCTAAATTATAACGTATTTTCTGGAAGTTGCGTATTGATTAAGAAAACAAAGATTTAGCCACTTGTTCGGAAAACCACCATAACTTTTGGAATTTTAGAGAAATCGATCGTAAAACACTGACTTTAAAGTCGATTATTTGAAAATGTCCCCTAAAAGTTCGGAATTCGGTCATTATTTCAAACTCCTTACAATTCGATTGCGAGTTGAAGAAAGACATTGCTTGCGTGAGTCCGCTAAGTTAGCTATAATGTTACTTTGCATACGAAAGGAGCGACGAACATGGCTGAGACTACTGAGATTAAGATTGGCGATTACGTTGCGGCAAAGAAATTTGGTCCATTGGAACACGGATTTACCGGCGAAGTGACCAAAGTGTATGATAATTCAGTTTTAGTTGAAATTAGAGACTACGATCCGGCCGATAAAACGGCGGTAGGTGACATGAATAACCGTGCTGTTGTGCGAAAGTCAGCTGCTAAGATTACGGGACACGTAGCGGATAAAAACTAACTTTTGTAACTTTTTTTGAATTTATTTGCAAAAAATGATGACAACTCACAGATGGTATGCTATACTTTTCTGTGTTGTGCGGGTGTAGTTTAGTGGTAAAATTCAAGCTTCCCAAGCTTGCGTCGCGGGTCCGATTCCCGTCACCCGCTTTCGAATATCGGGCGGCCTTCTGGGTCGTCTTTCTTATTTATTCGAAAGCTTTTCATCGTCATTGCATAAGTACGTGGGGAAACTTCTTCTCAGCGAATCCGGGAGGCTGTGAGCCGGATAGGAAGACCACGCGGAACGGGGCAATGGACGACATTTAAACTGAATTTTAAAGTGGACTTAAAAGTCAATCAGAGTGGTACCGCGGGTCGTCTCGTCTCTTACAAATAATTTTGTAGGGGACGTTTTTTTATCCCGTGACCCAAATGGTGTAGACTGAGACTATCAACGTCACTCAAGAAAGTAGGAGGAATATCAGGATGGATTACAAACAAACGGTTACAGCAGTTCTGGCCACCGCGTTAGACGGACAATTGACTGCGGACGAAATTTCCGCTAAATTGGAGCGCCCAAAGACGTCAGACAAAGGGGACATGGCGTTCCCCACGTTTACGTTAGCTAAGCTATTGCACAAGGCACCGCAACAGATTGCACAGGACCTGGCCGAAAAGCTCGACACGACGGCCTTTGAAAAGGTTGAAGTGGTGGGGCCTTACCTGAACTTCTTCTTCGACAAGGGTGCATACAGTGAAGCTACGTTGAACACGGTGCTGACTGCTGGTGCCAGCTATGGTCAGAATGAAGATGGCAACGGGGGTAACGTGCCAATCGATATGTCATCACCAAACATCGCCAAACCAATGTCCATGGGCCACTTGCGGTCAACGGTAATTGGTAACTCCATCGCCGAAATTTTGACCAAGAACGGGTACCATCCAATCAAGGACAATCACTTGGGTGACTGGGGTACGCAATTCGGGAAGCTCATCACGGCTTACAAGCTGTGGGGGAATGAAGAAGATGTGAAGAAGGATCCCATCAACAAGTTGGTGGAATACTACGTTCGTTTCCATAAGGAAGATGTCGACAAGCCAGAACTTGATGACGTTGCTCGTGAATGGTTCAAGAAGCTTGAAGACGGCGATCCAGAAGCCCACCACCTGTGGGAATGGTTCCGTAAGGCTTCTCTGCAAGAATTCAACGACGTTTATGAAGAACTCGGCGTGAAATTTGACACCTACAATGGTGAAGCCTTCTATAATGACAAGTTGGCTGAAGTCGTTCAAATTTTAAAAGACAAGAACTTACTGGTCGAATCTCAGGGTGCCCAAGTCGTTGATTTGAGTAAGTACGACTTGAATCCGGCGTTGATCTTGAAGAGTGATGGGGCCTCCCTGTACATCACGCGAGACATTGCGACCGCCCTTTACCGTGACCGGACTTACCAACCAGCCAAGAACCTATACGTGGTTGGGTCCGAACAGACTTACTACTTCAAGCAATTGAAGGCTGTTTTGAAGGAAATGGGTGTGCCATCAGCTGATGACTTACAACATGTGCCATTTGGTCTGATCACCGTTGATGGGAAGAAATTGTCTACCCGTTCAGGCCGGATCATTCTGTTGGCGAAGGTTTTGGAAGAATCCATCAAGCTGGCCGGCGAAGAAATCAACGAAAAGAACCCAGACTTGGCGAACAAGCAAGAGGTTGCTAAGCAGGTCGGTGTTGGGGCCATTGTCTTCGGTGATTTGAAGAACGAACGGACCAACAACATTGACTTCGTCTTAGCTGACCAATTGAAATTCGAAGGTGAGACTGGTCCCTACGTGCAATACTCTCACGCCCGGGCCGAAAGCATCCTGCGTAAGGCGGGGAACGTTGACGTCACGGCTGCCGGTAACCAAGTGGCTGACCCAGAGGCTTGGGATACGATCAAGACGTTGGCCGACTTCCCGGCTATGGTCAAGATGGCCTGCGATGAGCTCGAACCATCCGTCATCGCCAAGTACGCGATCCGTTTGGCCAAGACGTTCAACAAGTACTACGCACACTCTAAGATCCTGACGGAAGACGCTGACCTGCCAGCACGTTTGGCCCTGGTTAAGGCGGTTTCCACGGTCTTAAAGGAAAGCTTACGTCTCTTGGGTGTCCAAGCACCGGACGAAATGTAATTAAACCAATGTATCGGAAGGCTGCCGTCATGGGGCCTTTTTTTGTTGGGATGAAATTGGTCGCACTGCGGCTGCCAGGGATGTAGCCAGCCGTGAGCGAGAGGGCCACTTCTCAGCCCGAAGCGTCCCCACAGCAAGTAAAATCTCTGGCAGCCACAGTGCGACTAAATCACGTCAGTCTGGTCCAAATAGCTTGGGTTTGTCAGTTAAGTAAGGTTCTTTGCGTTGAAAACGAATATTTGGTACACTTACTTTATAAATATGCAGAGTCATGTGGCTAAATTCCGCATCCTTTGTTATACTTAATGCAAATTTATGCGGGAGGGTCGCCATATGAAAAAAAGTATTCGCCAAGCGCGCATTGAACAATTAATTAACCAATACCCCATCGGGACGCAAGAAGAACTGATGGAACACCTTGAGGAGGTTGGTATTCAGGCGACCCAGGCCACCATTTCCAGAGATATTCGGGAAATGCAGATCGTTAAGGCCCAAGATGGCCATGGGCACCTGCGTTACACGATTTTTAAGGCCGGTAACCGTAGTGAAGAAGAACACCTTAAGGAAACCATCAATGAAGTCGTTACGGGGTTGACGCGCGTTGAATTTGTCAACATTTTGAAAACGCTGCCGAGTAACGGGAATCTGCTGGCAGCAATCTTTGATGATTTGAATTTACCAGAGATTGCCGGGACCCTAGCCGGTCATGATACCATCTTCATCATTAGTCCGAATGCTCAGGTCGCCGAAAAACTACACGACGAGATTGCAGCCGAAATGAATCCAGAAATTATCCATTAAATCCAGAAAACGCCAGTCGGTCAATTGCCGCTCGGCGTTTTTTTGCGATGACTAAGCTGACCTGAAATTGGCAACAATCGTTGGTTTAACAGTATTTTTCGCAAATTAAGCTTGCTTAAGGGTTCGTAAAGTTTAGGAGAAAGTGGGGAGACCCCGCGTGACTATGCTAAAATAGTTTTAATACAATTGAGGGGCATGCTGTGGCGCGGCCACAACACGTAACCATGATAGAAGAGGCTACTTAAAATGAATAACCAACAACCTAATCAGACTTTTTGGTCAGGCTTTAAAATGCGGTTCAAACAGTTCTGGCGGCGATTTCAAATGACCCGTTGGCTGATTGTGGTCATTCTCACCCTCGTTTTCGTGATGAGTGCGTACCTAACGTTTATGGCGAAAACGGCCAACGTTGGGGACCTCAAAGCTGCGTTGGAAAACCCAACTCAGATTTATGACCGTAGTAATCAAAAGGCTGGCACGCTGTACTCCCAGAAGGGAACCTACGTGGCACTGTCCAAAATTTCAACTAATGTCCAAGATGCTGTGATCTCCACGGAAGACCGAAACTTTTACCACGAGTATGGGTTTTCTGTGAAGGGCTATGCGCGGGCATTCTTCCTGTACGCTAAGAATAAAGTGTTACGCAGAGGCTACATTAGTGGTGGGGGAAGTACGTTGACCCAACAATTAGTGAAGAATGCGTACTTAACTCAGGAGCAGACGTTTACCCGGAAGTTCAAGGAACTTTTCCTGTCGATCGAAGTGGAAAACGTCTATAGCAAGAAGGATATTTTATCGATGTATCTGAACAACGCTTACTTCGGCAACGGGGTCTGGGGTGTTCAAGATGCCGCCAGACGCTACTTCGGTAAGAGTGCGGCCGCATTGACGGTTCCTGAATCCGCCGTGTTGGCCGGGATGTTGACGTCACCAAGTGGCTATAATCCAATCGATCATCCTCAGGCGGCTAAAGCCCGACGGAATGTTGTGTTGGGACTGATGGCGGAAACGGGGGCCATCACAAATGAGGCTGCTAAACAGTATCAAGCCAGTCCGCTGACCACGATGGACAATTACGCGTACAAGAACAGTTATAAGTACCCGTACTTCTTCGACGCGGTGATCAATGAGGCCGTCAGCAAGTATGGCTTGACGGAATCGGAAATCATGAACAAGGGATATAAGATCTACACAACGCTGGATCAAGCGAACCAGACGCAGATGCAGACTCTCTTTAAGAATGATGCTTACTTCCCAGCCAATGCCAGCGATGGCACTAAGGTCCAGGCGGCAAGTATTGCGATCGATCCGAATACCGGTGGTGTCGAAGCCGTTGTCGGTGGGCGTGGTAAGCACGTCTTCCGGGGCTATAACCGAGCAACGCAGATGCGGCGCCAACCGGGGTCGACCATTAAGCCGTTGGCCGTTTACACGCCAGCATTGGAAAATGGCTACTACTATGATTCCGAGTTGACCGATAAGAAACAGTCGTACGGGACCAATAAGTATTCACCACACAACTATGGTAATCAATATAGTGGTAAGGTTCCGATGTACTCGGCGTTAGCTCAGAGTAAAAATGCCCCGGCCGTCTGGTTGCTCAACAAGATTGGCGTTGACAAGGGGTACGAGTCCGTGAAGAAGTTCGGGTTGCCCGTCTCGAAGTCGGATAAAAACTTGGCTTTAGCGCTAGGTGGATTGAAGACCGGGGTCTCGCCACAGCAATTGGGCCAGGCCTACACGGCGTTTGCCAACCAGGGGACGATGAGCTCGGCCCACTACATTCGCAAGATCGTTGATGCATCCGGTAACGTTATTGTGGATAACAGTGACACCAAGGCTAAGCAGACCAAAGTTATGTCGCACAAGGTCGCTAAGGAAATGACCAGCATGATGATGGGCGTCTTCAACTATGGGACGGGTGCGAGCGCCAAGCCTTATGGCTACACGATTGCTGGGAAGACCGGGAGTACCGAAGCCGATGGGGATGCTGACGCGACCCGTGACAAATGGATCGTGGGTTACACTCCAGACGTTGTCGTGACGACCTGGGAAGGGTTCGACAGTACCAGCTCGACCCACCATTTGGAGGACGTGAGTGGTACTGGCGAAGGGCCATTGTATCAAGCAGAAATGCAGGCCATCTTGCCGAACACCAAGGGCACGGCATTCGATACGAAGGATGCCTCAACCATTGCCAAGGCTGAAAACAATAGCGTCGGGTCATCGAGTAGCGACATCTGGGACCAAGTCCAAAAGAGCATCGATAACGCCGGCAAGCAGTTCAACAACGCTGCCGACACGGTCAAGTCCTGGTGGGAAAAGGCGAAGTCTGCCTTGAACTAGGGTAGACTCGTACATTTCAGATAGGTATGGCAGGTCAGCCTGTTCATGTATTACTATGAGATTGGCATAGCTTAACTCTTTAAATATTGTCTTGATGGACATGATAGTTGATTGGAAAATTTCAATTAGCCATCACGTCCATTTTTTATTTGTGGCGAGTTGCGTCGTGGGCGTTGAAGACAAAAGGATAACGGATAGGCCACGCTACGATTATTAGCTAGCGTGATGGCATATTTTGTCTACGTTCAATCATAATGGGAAGGCACCAACCTTAGCCGTAGGCGATCATTTCAAGCACATCTTTCGTCATAATTCCCGTTGGGTGTAGACAAAAAGCATGGTACAATGAATAGGTGGTAATTCTGGGCGTAAGGCCCAATTAGGAGGAACACCAATGGCTGACAAGATGCAAGACTTGAGCGAACAAATTGCCCAAGCACTACAAGATACAGATCAATTTAAGAGCCTCAAGACTGCCTTTGCGGCAATGAAGGCAGACGACGACACCTACAAACTGTTCAAGCAATTCCAACAAATTCAGTTGGACTTACAACAGAAGCAGATGGCAGGTCAACAATTAACCGACGATGAAATGAAGAACGCCCGTGAGGTTGCTGACAAGGTCGCTAAGATTGATACCATCAAGACTTTAATGGAAGCAGAACGGGGCGTTAACGACCTGTTATCCAACTTAAATAAGATGATTACCGAACCCATTCAAAATATTTACCAGGGCTAGGCAAAGGATCGTCGGCGCAACCACTCATTCGGGAGGTCGGTGCCGGCGATTTTTTTCGATTCAGATAGAAAAGGGGGAGTGCTTACCGTGAAATTTATTCATGCAGCAGATTTACATTTGGATAGTCCATTTCTGGGGTTGACCAGCCTTCCTAGTACGTTACTGGCAACGGTGCGGCAATCAACCTTTACCGCGGCCACGCGGATCTTTGACCGGGCGTTGGCCGAGCACGTTGACTTTGTGGTGCTGGCTGGCGACCTTTTTGACCGTTCCGAACAGAGTGTGGCGGCTCAGGCCTTTCTGTTTCAGCAATTTCAACGACTGGCTGACGCGCAGATCCCGGTTTTCATTAGCTTTGGGAACCACGACTACGCTGCCGACCAGCACCAGACGGTTGCCTATCCGGCTAACGTGACGACGTTTGGTCCCGAGGTGGGAACGATGACGATCACACTACAGTCTGGTGAGACCGTGGCCGTTAGCGGCTTTAGTTATCCCGAACGTTGGGTGACGACTGATCCAGTAGTTAATTTTCCGGGTCATGCGCGGACAGATTGGCACATTGGCCTGTTGCATGGGGCGGTGGCAACGGGGAGCGCCGACCACTATGCGCCATTTACTGTCGCCGAACTGCTAGCCAAACGTTATGACTACTGGGCTTTGGGTCATATTCATCATCGTCAGTTATTGAATGATCAGCCCCCGATTCTGTACGCGGGAAATCCGCAGGGGCGGTCGATCAATGAGACCGGGGCCAAGGGCGCTTATTTAGTGACGAGTCAGCAGGGAAAATTGGTCCCGGAATTCTTTGAGACGGGCGTTGTTGATTGGGAGGTGCCGACCGTTCAGCTCACGGCGACTACGCTAAGTGAGTTGGGTGAGCAGGTGACCACCTGGCTGACCGACCATCCCGCAGCGAAGCCGACGCTAACTGCCATGACGGCTACGCTGCCGACTGCAATGGACGAGACCATGTCGCCAGATTGGCTCAGCTTATACCAGAAGACCCATCAGCGGCAAATGAAGGCCAGCCAACGGTTTATTATACGTCTAAATGTGACGACGCCAACGACACCACTGGTAGCCCCCCAACTCGATCAAGTTTACTGGAATCAGGGGGCTAAAACGGTCTTTACAGCGGCCAATGAGGAACAACTTTTTGGCAAATTGGCGCAAAATCCAGCGCTAGCCGAGTGGTTTGACCGTTCCGCAACCCGGGCCCAGCTACAGGCATTGGCAGAGCAAAACTTACGACAGATCATGGGGGAGGCGGGTCACGATGTATCTTAACCAATTAACGATTTATGGATTTGGTAAATTTCATGACCGGACCTTCGATCTCACGGCGGGACTAAATGTATTAGTGGGGCCTAATGAGGCCGGAAAGTCGACGTTGACGCAGTTTATCACGGCCATTTTGTTTGGTTTCCCGACCAAGAAACATCCGGCGTTGCGGTATGAACCATTAGACGGTAGTCGTTTTGGCGGTGAAATAACGTTTACGCAGAATCAGACCCGCTATCTGGTGACACGGACGGATGGTCCTCGCGGTGGGACCGTCACGTTGCGGAACCTCACGACCGCACTGACGTTGCCTCCCGAGAGCTTACCTCATTTATTGGAACCAGTCGATGAGGCCTTATTTACCAGCGTTTATGTCATGAATGAGCCACGGTTGGGAACGGTGTTTTCCGCGTCTAAGCAGGAACTGGTCGACCGACTTCGCCACGTCGGCGCAATTGGCAGTGACTTTTGGCTAAATCAGGCGCAGATATTGGGGAAACAGGCCGATGAGCTGTATAAGCCGCAGGGACGCAATCCCATTTTAAATCAGCAATTACAAGAGCATCAGGAGCTCACGGCCAAGCTGGCAAAGGCTAAGGCGGCCTACGACACCTACTGGGACCTGCTTCAGCGGCAGCAGGCGCAACGTCAGCAGCAAGGAAAGCTACAACAGGAATTGGAGCAGCAGCGACAGGTCACGGTCCAACTCGAGCAGCAAGCGGCCAACTGGTCGACCTTTCTGCAGTGGCAACGGTTAGCGCAACAGCAATCGCTCACAACGACGGGATTCACGCGGGAGGACGCAACTGAATTAGCGCGACTCACAGGGCGGACGACGGCGCTGACGGCGACACTCAAGGAAGACCAAACCAAGCTGCAACGGTTACAGCAAACCACAAAATTAACGCCATTATTCACCCAGTATTTGGCGGCGACAGCGCAGGTTGACCCGCTATTTGAGCAACTCGCGACAGTCAAAGCGGCCAACGAGACTTGCGCACGATTACGTGCAAATCAGCAGGATTACCAACAGCGGGCGACAGCAATCGAGCAGCAGTACGCACCAGATGGACAGATGCCGCGACCATTTTCACTGGCGACCCTGCAGCAGGTCAAACGCTTACAGGAGAAGTTGGCGACGGCCAATCAAAAGCGGCGCCAGCTTCAGCAGGAGTTGAATCGGCTGAATGAGGCCTATCGACAAGCGCAACCCACCCGCCGGCAACGTAGCAACCCCTTGGCGGATAAGCAACTCGGCTGGTTGGCGGCTGGCCTAGTTATTTTGATTGGTGCCATGTTCCTGCCGGGGACGCTCTTTAAGCTGGTAGGGGCGTTGTGCGGGGTGGCAGTCGGCTACTACGGGGCCTTCATTGTCGATGGGGAAACCCCGGCAAGTCGGCAACTCCAAGACTTAACGGATAGCATTCGCGACATTCAAGCCCAGCTTCGTGAAGGGGGTCAACAAGAAGATGCCCTGACCAATCAACTAGAGGCAGTCGGGGATTCGTACGGTCTGGGGCAGATTCCGGTGGACCAGTGGTCGGCAGCTCAAGCGGCCATTGGCGAATGGGAACATTTGACACAACAACTGCAGCAAACGGCAGAACAGTTAACGACCCAGACGCAAATCATCAGCGACTTTCAAATCACGGCCGAGCAGGCGCTACCGGACTTAAAGGTTCAGCCACTCGCAACGGTTCTTCAACAGCTGGCTGGCTTACAGGTGACCCGCCAAGCCCTCAGTTCTCAGCAAACGGATTTGACGGCGGTGGCCGAGACGATTCAGCGCACACAACGGGAGCTGAATCAGGCCCAACGTGCGGAGGAGACCTTCTTGCGGACCCGGAACCTGACCACGGTCGATGATTTTTATCGCCATTATCAACAAATTCGTGAGCAAGACAATCAGGCGGCACAGCAAGAAGCCTTAGCGAGTCAGCTGGGTCCAGCCATGCAGGAAGCCTTGCAGCAGTACGCGACTCATGCTGAGTTGGCGACAACCGTGCAGCGGGCGCAGCACCGACAACAGGACTTACAAAGTCAACTGGATACGCTCACCACGAGCTTGGCAACGTTAGCTGGGCAACTTGACCAACTGACGGCCAGTGGCACTCAGGCCGCTTTGCAGCAGAAATTAGCCAACCTAGAGGCTCAGATGCAAGAAACGACGCAAGCTTGGTTGACCAAGAATTTGACCCGCCAATGGATCGCAGCGACCTTAGCGGCGGCTTCCGGGGATCGATTACCCCAAATTGTGACGCAAGCTAGTGAATTTTATGGCAAATTAACTGAAAACCGGTATACTGAAATTGAATTAACCCCCAATACATTACGGGTTCAATTAGCAACGGGGGAGTGGCGCGAGGTTGGCCAACTCTCCAGAGGAACGGCGGAACAACTGGATCTAGCCGTTAAGCTAGCCTTTGCGGTGGTCATGAACCAGCGAGTTGGCATGCCGTTGGTGATTGATGACGGCCTGGTGAACTTTGACGAGCATCGTCGCCAAGCGGCTTATGCACTCTTGGCTGAAATCAGTGAGACGGTCCAGGTGATCTTCCTGACGGCCGACGTGACGGTAAATGCGATTGCGGGAAATTTGATTCGGTTAACTGACTAGGAGGGACTTCAATGGCGGCAACAAAACAGTTAATGGATTACGATGTTGATGAAGCGGTGGACGTGTTTGCGCTATTAAAATCGGCGGACGTCCGGACCGCAAAGAACGGTAAACAGTACATTGCTTTGGTATTTGAGGACCAGTCCGGTGAGATCTCAGGAAAATACTGGGACGCTTCGGCGGAAGACGTCAAAAATTACGTGGCTGGCCGGGTCATTCATTTACAGGGAAAGCGGGAGAATTACCAAACGCACCCACAAATCAAGATTTTTCACTTACGCTTAACGGGGCCGGGCGAACCGGCTGATCCGGATCAATTCATCGAACGAGCACCGATGTCGCGGGCGGCAATGGAAGAATACATTAACCAGACGATTTTTGAGATCACTCAGCCAACGTGGAATCGGCTCGTGCGGAAGCTCCTGGCAGAATTTCAGGATCAGTTCTTTACGTTCCCGGCGGCCAAGAGTAATCACCATGCCTTTCAGGGTGGCTTGGCGTTCCATACGATTTCTATTCTAAAATTGGCCCATTCGGTGGTGGCGCAGTATCCCGATTTAAACGCGCCGCTACTATACGCGGGGGCTATCCTGCATGATTTGGGCAAGACAATTGAGTTGTCCGGCCCCAAGTCGACGACCTATACGTTGGCCGGCAACTTGATCGGGCACATTGTGTTGATCGATGGTGAACTCGTGCGGGCCTGCGATCCGTTGAAATTGGACCCTCAAGCGGAAGATGTCCTGTTGTTGCGGCACATGATTCTCAGCCATCACGGTTTGCTGGAATATGGGTCACCCGTTCGACCAGCGTTGCGTGAAGCCGACGTGTTACATCAACTGGATGAATTGGATGCCTCAATCATGATGCTCGATACGGTGGTGGGGCACACGGAGCCCGGCGAGTTCTCGGAACGGGTCTTCGCGATGGATGGTCGGCGTTTCTACCGGCCAACGACGGACACGCCGCAACCGAAGACGGACTAAATCTCTCAGGTAAAGAGGTACTGAGTGGCTTCCAATCATAATTTAGTGAACGGGTCTGGGACAAAAGTCTCAGACCCGTTTTGTGCGTGCGCCCGGCATGGGCGCTAACTAGGCGGTGAAAGTCCGCTGTGGACCGTAGTAG
>NZ_AZDP01000055.1 GCF_001435525.1 Levilactobacillus koreensis JCM 16448 | reverse complement strand
GGAAAACCGACAATTTCTAATTGCCATTTTCCTACATTTTACGACCGCCATATACATACAGCAAGGATGAGCGTAATTCTATAGTATTGAGGGGAGATAGGGGGAGATCTGATGTGATTCTCCTAGCAACTGTCGCGAGGGTTAAATAGAGCTATATTTAGCCCCTAGCTGGCTCAGTTGTTATTTCCTTGTCCTGCTGCGTTAAGTAAAAATGACAGTCTTATACCGGAGGTGGGGTTCGAACCCACACGACTCCAACGGTAAAAGGGTAAATTAAAAACCCCAGCCGGGCAAGCCAGGGTTTTGCAGGTATTCGTTAGCAAATTTTTTAATTTTGGTAAGCGTCTTGTAAACCAACCTTATCTTGATGGTCGATGGAAGCGTACCGGTCTGATGCGTACATTACGCTGGATTCGTCAGCGGAATGGCTTAAGCCTAAGGCATGACCAATCTCGTGGGTGGCAACGTTGGTCCGTTGACTCTTGGTGTACCCGTACTTGGTTAAGAGACTCCGGTTTAAAGTAGACTTGGCGGAAACGATTTGGTTGTTGTCGTCCTTCTTTAAGTAGGAGTAGTTGGTGTAGCCGGCAAGCTTACCACTCTTGGTGCTGAGGGAAGCAGAAGAAGTTAACGTGATGTCGGCTTTTTCACCGCTCTTGGCAGCTTTTAATTGAACAACGCCAACCTTGTTCCAACGCTTAACGGCGTTCTTCCAAACACTCTTGTAATAGGAAGAAGAGGTGTTAGTTTGGTAAGTGATGGTTGTGTCTTTCCAACTGCCCCATGAAGGTGTTGGCTTGCTAGCAGATGCTAGGATTGTGGTACTGAAGCTGGCTAATACGATGGCCATGGTGGCGACGATTAAGACTGCCCATTTTGTGATTTTTGCTAACATTTTGAAATACCCGCTTTCTTAAATTCCGAATGATCAACATTTAAGTTGTTCGCTATCTTATTGACTATGGTTAGTATAAAACGAGTTGCTAATTGGTTGGTTGGTCACATCTACTAGTGTGGACAGTTTCTGGGGGACAAAATTGTTAATGTGGATATAAAATGGCCCCTTATAGTTGATAGGCCGCGAAAACCGTTACACATTGGCGATTGTGGCCATACTGTTAACTCCGTAAAACGGTAGGAATTCCACGAAAATTAGGCGAAAAAAAAGACCACTCTGATTGCTTCGACATCGAAAACAATCAGGGTGGTCTTTAAATTGTGCTATTTAGATGACAGATGTGTTACGAACATTACAGGGGTAAACGACGTGCATTTGGCATTAATTTACTTATATTTGACAGCGGTTCCATATGCTGCCACGGATTGCATGTCAGTTCCAATCGAGCCGGAATCGAAACGCATCATAACGACGGCGTCCGCTCCCATATTAACTGCATTTTGACGTAAACGGTCGACGGCAATATTACGGGCCTCATCGAGCATCTTAGTGTAATCGCGAATTTCGCCGCCCACGACATTCTTTAGGGAAGCTCCGATGTTCCTTAGAACGTTCTTGGATTGCGTGGTTAAACCGAAGACTTCACCGATCACTTCGTATTCTTGACCGGGAATGTGTTCAGTAGTAGTGACCAAAATAGCTGTCATGTAAATTCCTCCTCCATTGATTACTTTCAATATACCGTTGCTGACCAGCTAACACAAGTTTGGCAAATACTTTTCTGTGGAGTTTTGGCTGATTCTGCCATGCGACTCACAGACCCGCTGTATAATTACCAGAATTATGGTTAAGTATACGGAAAATGGTCGAAATGGTTGTATAATATCAAAAAATAAATAAATGAAATGGTATTAATCAAATTAAATTAAAATAATTAGCAGTATCAATTTGATTGGTCCTATGTTATGGTTGGTCATACGGACGCTTGCTCACAGAGCTTTCGATAGAGAGGGGACACCTAACATGTCCAGCAAAGAAACGAGTCAAGAAGAACAAGCGTCCGATTTCAACCCAGAGTTACAACCGTTCACGGAGCAGCAAAAGGGATTGATCAATCATTATTTATTCTCGAGAGCAGCGTACGGTCAAGCTGCTATGGCACTTGAAGATAATTTAAACGTACCGTTAGATCATTATCAACAAAAGCGTTTGTTTTATCAGGATGTTAGTGACTTAGCCCATTTTCGCCGCAATTTTTTTGACACTGTGGGTAGCTTTCTTCAATACTCGTTTGATACCACTTATCAACTTGAAATCTGGGATCGTCAATTCCATAGTAAATATAACTATTCGCAATCAGAACTACGCCAGGCGGGGCTTTGCAAGGTCAAAATGGGAACGGCGGTGGAGACGATAACGTATGGCAAACTCGGTTTTAAGGTTCGCCGCTCGTTCGAGATCGAACACGAACATCTCTTTGGTATCAAGAGCCAGTTCTACGTCGCGGGAAAGCAGGTGCCCTGGGTGGATGGCCTGATGTTCTTGCAGCACCAACTGAAAGAACATACGCTTTGGTTAAAAGGCTACATTTTAAAGATTGAAGATTTCACATAAAGATGATGGACGATGATATCCCGTCAATACGCGGGGATATTTTACATAAAAAAAGCCCAACCACGTGATGTGATTGGACCGGTTACTTCGCTAGAGGCTGTGTGAGTAAGGGAACCAGCTGACGGATTGTCGGCTGAACGTTGCCCCGCAGAATGTCGGTGTGATTTACGGCAATAACGTTACTATTACTGCTTAAAGAGTGACGTAAACGTAGAATTTGTGCGTCTACCACGTAGATGCTTTTAGAATCGACGGTTAAGTCCCAGTGGTGTTCGGCTTGCACCGTCACTGTTGGGAGCTTGAGAGCAACGACTAAGTTTTGACAAAAGTGATTAATTAGGGCGGCGTCGACGATCGGATTACCGGTCAATGCGGGTTGATATTTCCCACTTAAGATGTCACCAATCACTTTGATTTCCGTCATGTTGGTTCCTCCATTATTAGATGATGCCTCATTTTAGCACGGAAACTAAGACTAAGGCGTCACTTCACTTGGAGCTTAGCGAAACTTTAAAAGACGGTCATCAGTCTAAAGAATCAAATAGCCAATTAATACTTGAATGAACCCGGACGTAATCAGTCGGTAGTGATCGTTTAAATGTTGGACCAACCACCAGTGGGCGGCAACGAGGAGAACGGCCACAACCAGCTTCCAAGACATAGACAGCGTTAATAAGGAAAGAATAAAAATTGCCGGAGTAATCAAAGTGAACCGCCAATCGCGTTCACCAGTGAGGTAGTAGGGTTCAAAGAAGGTCAGGTAGCTGGCCATCAATGGAACGAGTGGCAGCAGGAATTGTAAGGCAAGGTAGTGGTTCCGTAAGAAGAATAGGATGACGGGGATGCCACAACCGGCCAGAAAGCTGAAGACCACTAAACCATAAGCGGATTGTAGGCCTAACTGGGGGACGCACGCCAGCACTAGGAAAACACAGATCAGCAGTGCAAAGATTTGAATCAGATGTTCCTGGGGTGCGGCCAGAAAACCCATCGTCCCCGCGGCGACTACCAAAATTGGCCCGATTCGCGATTGAAAATGACGTACGAGAATCAAAAAATAACCGGCGGCTAAAAAAATACCGTATATAATAAGATAGAATTTAACCCCACCAGCTAGTGGTGTCCCGGTAGATGCCGTTGAACCGGCAATCCACCAGAGAATGTTTTGGCAGAAGGTGAACACGAAAAGCTGTTGCACCGTGCGGTTTTTAAAGAAGGCCATGAGTGTGGTCATGGAATCGCTCCATTTCAACTGTTTATTGTGTGTTGCCTTTAATCTTAATAATTATCTGGCGATTGGTCAATGATTCTTTCAGAAATACTGGGGAGCTTTCTTTATAGTTTTGCAAAATTGTGTTAGAATTCTTAAGTTATGAGTCAATTCCCGATAGGATTCACGATTCTAGTGAAGCTGCCTTGTAACCGACTGGCGCGAGATTATCGGTCAACTCGTCGTCAACACTATCTAGGGGGAATATCCATTGCAAGAAAGACATTTATTTACTTCGGAGTCCGTTTCCGAAGGCCATCCCGATAAGATCGCTGATCAAATTAGTGATGCCATCTTAGACGCGATGCTGCAACAAGATCCAGATTCACGGGTTGCCTGTGAAACGTCTGTAACAACTGGTCTCGTGCTGGTCTTTGGTGAAATTTCAACCAAAGCCTACGTCGACATTCAAAAAGTGGTGCGTCAGACCATTAAAGAAATCGGCTATACGGATGGCCAATACGGGTTTGACGGTGACAATTGTGCCGTCCTCGTTGCCATTGATGAACAGTCACCAGACATTGCTCAAGGGGTCGACGATTCCTTAGAGACGCGTGAAGGCGACGAAGATCCACTGGACAAGATTGGTGCGGGTGATCAGGGGTTGATGTTCGGCTATGCCGTTAACGAGACGCCCGAACTGATGCCACTACCAATCGAATTGAGTCATGCCTTAATGCGGCGTATCGCCACCTTACGGAAGACCAACGTCATTGACTACCTGCGTCCAGACGCCAAGGCTGAAGTGACGGTGGAATACGATGACAATGAACGACCAGTCCGGGTTGACACCGTCGTGCTAAGTACCCAACATGATCCAGACGTGACGTTGGACCAGATTCGGCAAGACGTCATTGACCAAGTGATCAAGCCGGTCATTCCAGCAGACTTGTTGGATGACAAGACCAAGTACTTCATTAACCCAACCGGCCGTTTCGTTATCGGTGGTCCCCAAGGGGATGCTGGTTTAACCGGGCGGAAGATCATCGTTGATACGTATGGTGGAGCTGCTCACCATGGTGGTGGGGCCTTCTCTGGTAAGGATGCCACCAAGGTGGACCGTTCCGCCAGTTACGCTGCACGGTACATTGCCAAGAACATTGTGGCAGCCGAATTAGCTACCAAGTGTGAAGTGCAGATTGCCTATGCCATTGGGGTTGCAGAACCCGTTTCCGTGTACATCAACACCTTTGGTACCGGAACGGTTGCTGAGAGTAAGTTGAACGCCGCTGTGCGTGACCTCTTCGACTTGCGGCCAGCAGGAATCATCAAAATGTTAGATCTTAAGCGGCCAATTTACAAGCAAACTGCTGCATACGGTCATTTCGGCCGGACTGATATCGACTTACCTTGGGAACATTTAGACAAGGTTGAAGCGTTGAAGGCAGCCGTAAAGTAGGACGTCTTCGTTAAAGAGAAGTTGTGTTGGCCTTCAGGGGCTGGCATGACTTTTTATTTTTTAGGCTAAGTCCTTGCCTTTTGGCGGGAAACCCTTGATAATTGATACATTACTGTTTGATCAGAAATTGGGAAGTAGCAGCAATTGGCTACTTAAATTCGTTGTGTGGCGGGGCCCAACGGCAGGAGGATATTATGTCAAATAAACAAACTAACGTGGGGGTCGTCACGGCAGCCGTTTTTGTGGCCACCTTCATGTCTGCCATTGAGGGGACCATTGTCTCTACCGCCATGCCAACCATCGTTGGGGACCTGCACGGGGTCGCCCTCATGAACTGGGTCTTCTCGATCTTTTTACTGACGAGTGCCTTAGCTACGCCGATTTACGGTAAATTAGCCGATACGGTGGGCCGTAAGCTCGTCTTTTTAGTCGGGCTCTTCATCTTCGTGTTAGGGTCAACCTTATCGGGGATGTCGCACAGCATGGAAACACTAATTGCTTGGCGGGCCTTACAGGGAATTGGGGCCGGAGCCATTATGCCGGTTTCCTTTACGATTTTAGCGGATATCTATCCGGTCGAAAAACGAGCGCGGGTCATGGGCTTAAACGGGTCAGCTTGGGGAATTGCCGCCGTGGTGGCTCCTTTACTAGGGGGCTTCATCGTCGATCAACTCAGCTGGCATTGGATTTTTTTCATCAACATTCCTATTGGAATCGTGACCATGGCCCTTATCTGGTTCAATCTAAATGAGTCTACCCAGCGCAAGGCTTTTACAATGGACTGGGCGGGGTGTCTATGGTTATCCGTTGGTCTGTTGGCACTAATGTTGACCTTCCAACTCTTAGGCGAAGGCGACCTGAACGTGTTATGGGTCGTTGCTGGTCTAGTCGTGACGGTCGTAGCTTTCTGGCTATTTCTGCGGCGCGAACAGCGGACGGATGATCCTCTGATTCCCCTGACACTTTTCCGGGACCGCACCTTTGTCATTCAAAATTTGATTGCCGCACTGGTCAGTGGGTTCATCATGGGATTCGAAGTTTACTTGCCGACCTGGACGCAGGGACTCTTAGGCTTGCGGGCTTCTCAGGCCGGTTTTGCGATTACACCTAGCTCGTTGATGTGGATTGTTGGGTCGTTTATTGCTGGTCGCTTAATGGTCCGGCGCTCACCATATCAAATTATCAATATTGCCCTGACCCTCATCATCATTGGTGCCGCAACGATGGCGCTGATTCCAGCAACCACGCCGTTCTGGTGCTTCTTCGTCATTGCGGCTATCTGTGGGACTGGGTTTGGGATCACCATTACCACCACGACTGTGACCGTTCAGAGCCACGTGGCGACCGATGAAATTGGGGTAGCGACCTCCTTTAACACCTTGTCCCGGACGTTGGGACAGACGATTATGGTGTCTATTTTGGGAATCATCATGAACGTTCAAATGGCTAGGGGTGTTGCTAGCCATTCTGGCGCGACGATGGGGATGATGAACAAGTTGATCAACCCCCAGACCGCCAAGAGTTTACCGGCCAACTTATTGCCAGAGCTCCACGGAATCTTGTATCAAGGGCTCCATCTGATTTTTATCGCCGGTGCACTGTTGATTGCGATCTCGTTTTTAGTGAACTTTTTGGACCGCAAAGATACCCAGCGAATCAGTGGCAATCAGGGGTAATTACTCCCGTTTTTCGTAGAATTACGTTATAATTATCATTAAATAACCAAAAGTGGAGGCGAGGAAGATGTTTGAGAGTAATCATGCGCGGTATGCCAGTTACGGTACCGTTGCGGCCCTACCAGGCGACATGATCGATGCCGTTTGGCAGATTATTGACCGCGACCTCCAAGGACTGTTTCCGTTAGACAACCTGTTGACGTTTAAGCTCCATGAAAATCAGGGGACGACGACGTTTGAGTACGTTCAAGAAGACGACCAGCAAATGGATCTGCGGGCGGGGTTCGATACCCAGTTTGCGTACACGCCAGAGTTGCCGGACACCGTCTTGGCATACGATGATGGGGATAGCCAGATTATTCTATTGCCATCCGAAACAGCTGAACATTAAATGCGTAAATAAAAAGTAGTTCGGGTCTTGTCCTGAACTACTTTTTTTATGGTTGGGTTAAGTTAGGCGGCCTTTTCGCCTTACCGGCCGCCAGATATGGGCTGGAACGGTGCGGACACAACTTGAAGCCTCGAAAATGCCGAGTCTTCAAGCTTGGTCTTCTGCTAAGCCAGCGGGAAAATCATCCGCTGACTAAGCAGAACGACGCGCCTGAGCCCATATCTGGCGACCTCTCGGCTTAAACATTCTTCTGTTGCTAACTAGAAAGTGAACGTAAAATTTGTTATTTGGTCCGTGAAAAGTAGTACGTTAGAGCCGGAATAAGGCCGATTTACACTAATTTAGCAGTACTGATTCTTTCTGGTACCAGGCTGAAACATAGATTTCACCTTTCGTATGACCTTTAGACGTCATTTGTCGCGCTACAGTTATCAGAAATTAGTCATTGAATCAGCCCAAAGTGCCGCAGACCATGGACAATGCCATCAGTCATGTTGGTCGTGGTCACATAAGCTGCCTTGTTTTTGACCTGGAACACGCCGTTGCCCATAGCAATCGGGACGTCAACCTCGTCGAACATCTGCAGGTCGTTTAGACCATCGCCGAACGCGTAGGTCTTCACATCTTGGAGACCGGCTGTTTTGAGCAGCGTCCGAATTCCAGTCTGCTTGGTTACGCCCATGACCATGGTGTCCAATGCTCGAGGATTGTTACGGACCAAGGTCAGTTGACCGGCAAATTCGCGTTGATAATCTTTTTCTTTATCCCGGTTAAAAATATTGAGGAAGTTAATGTCGTGGTCCAAGTACCAGTCGGGATCCACCACCGCGGATAGGCGCAGTAGTTTGAAATTATCTCGGGTATCCTGATTGGCCTGGCTCAGCCGAAACCCTTGATTGTTGAAGTAGCCGACGGGATCACCCTGTTGATTGGCAAAGGTGGTGATGGCTTTTAGCGTGGGGCGGGGGATGTTTGCCGCTGCCAGCCGCTTGCCCTGATACTGGACATAACTGCCGTTGGCACTGACTACCGCGTCAATATTTGTGGCATCCAAGACAGATTGAATCTCAAATATGTTTCTTCCAGTCGCAATAACTGGTAGAATATGATGTTGTTGCATTTCATGAATAGCTGCAACACTTGCTGGCAAAACGTTCTTATTATCGTCAAACAGCGTTCCGTCCAAATCAAAAAAGACGATTGCATGATACATAGAATGCCTCCTAGTTCTTATGCTTACAGTTTCATTATACAACAAGTAGCTTGGGTACCGTTTGGATTCGATCAAGCGCCATTGGTCACTGAAAGTTCACGAAATTTGGAGAAATTTTGTCAGTCAGATGTAGTAGTCGGCTATTTTATGGTACACTATATCTTGTATTTTTAATAAAAGAGGGGCTATCATGGTGATAATTACAGCTGGAATGATCGGAGTCGGTAAAACGACTTTAACTGGAAAGATTGCGTCACACCTGGGGACTCAAGCATTTTTTGAACCGGTTGGCGACAACCCGGTGTTGCCACTTTACTATCGGGACCCGAAGCAATACGGCTTCTTACTGCAGATTTACTTTTTGAACAAGCGGTTTAGCATGATCAAACGGGCTCTGGCCGACGACAACAACGTCCTTGACCGTTCCATCTACGAAGATGCGCTCTTCACCCGCGAAAACAACGCCGAAGGTAACATTACCGACACGGAACTCGAGGTCTACTTAAACCTCCTCGACAACATGATGCATGAATTGGACGAACTGCCAAAGAAGGCACCAGACTTATTAGTTTACGCCGACGCTGACTTTGACACGATCCTTCACCGGATCAAGAAGCGTGGTCGGGATTACGAACAATTCGACGACAATCCAGAATTGGAATCCTACTACAAGAAGATGTGGACGGCTTACCAAGGCTGGTTTGCCGACTACGATGTTAGTCCTAAGATCAAGATCGACTTACAAAAGTACGACTTGGACGTTCCCGGTAACACGGACCTCGTTCTAGGTCAAATCGATGACGCATTAAAAGACTTACGTAGTGACGCCACCGTATAAAGTAACATTAAAAAATCTCCCCGGTCAGCGATGGCTGTGGGAGATTTTTTGAGGTTTGCTTTAAAAATGTGAGTCAGAATTTAGGGGCGTACTTGATTCTAGCGCTTAACGCTAAGTCGTGTGGGGGTAGAATCCCCGACAGTCACAGTGTGACCAGCTATATCAGTCCTAATTTAGCCCAATTTCTTTTCAATGTTAGCCAGGGTGACCAAGCTAGTGTCAGCGAAGACCATGTCGGCCGCACCCAGTTCCGTGGCGTCACCGATTCCTAATGAGACTTCGCCAGCCGCATTGATGGCAGCGACCCCAGCAGCGGCATCTTCGACCCCAATGCATTGTTCGGGTGGCAGATTGAGGAGTTCAGCGCCCTTCGTGTAGATCTCGGGGTCCGGCTTACCCTTCTTCAGGCTAGCTGGATCGACGATCTTAGGGAAGTAGTCAGCTAATTGTAGCTTGCCCAAGACCCGCGGCGCATTCTTTGAGGCGGATGCCAGGGAGAGTTGGTAGCCATTCGCCCGCAGACTGTCTAAGAAATCCTTCATCCCGGGTAAAATGTTGGCGGGGGTCATCTTGTCGACCTCGGCCACATAGTTCGTGTTCTTTTGGGCGGCTAGTTTTTCCTTTTCGGCTTCGGTGTAGTCGTTTTCCTTGCCACCGGCCTTCAGAATCATTTCCAGTGAATCCATACGGCTAATGCCCTTTAAGCCATTGCCGAGTTCTTCACTCCAAGCAACGCCGAGGGAATCGGCCAACTGGTGCCAAGCCGTTCCGTGAAGAATGGACGTATCGGTGATCACACCGTCGAGGTCGAAAACAAATCCTTTAATATCAGCAAACTTTGTCATGTGTAAAACACTCCTTTAATAGGTAATGGTGGATGAAACATGTGGTTTTAATGAAATCTGTTGTTGCCCAATTTTTAAGGTTGCTGCGCGGTCGGCCGTGACCGTAACCTGGTGATGGTCGATGGCAAATGTGTAATGTGTGCCCCGTAGCAGCTGGTTGAAGCGAATGGCTTGCCAAGCTTGTGGCAAATGAGGGGTGACGGTCAGCTCAGGGGCTAACGCGTCAACACCGGCGTAATACCGGGTGGACATCAGGGTAACGGCACCCATGACGCCAAGGTGGATCCCTTCGGCAGTCGTACCGCCCTGAATGTCATAGTAGTCGGAGAAAAGCGCTTGCGAGAAGAGTTGCCAGGATTGATCCATGTTGCCCGCCATCGCCGTGAGCGCTGCGTAGACGATGCGTGAGAGGGTCGATCCGTGGGTGGTTCGATCAAGGTAGAATTGAAGGTTCTTCAGTAGTGCGGTCTGTGGGAAATGATAACCCAGTTGTTCTAATAACCCAATAACTGTTGGTGCATCGAAATTATAGAAGGCCATTAGGGCGTCGGCTTGCTTGGCAACCTGGTAGGCGTCAGGTGTTTTACCCTCGGCCTTTAAGATGCGATCCATTCGTGAAATGTCGCCATACTTTTGCCGGTACTTACGAAAATCGAGTTGGGGTAGCTTGAAGTAGCCTTCGAATTGGCCAATGATGTCGTCATCGTTGATATCGAGTTTGAGGTGATGACTGACGTCGGTGAACTGTTTCAGCGTTTGTGCTGTCACGGCTGTCTGCTGGTCGATGCGCTTAAGCGTGGCGGCGTCTAGGTGTTGCCGAATCGTGGCTAACTGGTTGAAGACCCAGGTGACCATGAGATTGGTGTAGGCGTTGTTGGTCAGGCCAGTGGTATCGGCGTTGGGATAGTTTTCATGAAACTCGTCGGGACCCATAACCTTGGCGATCGAGTAACGGTGATCAGTGGGGGCCAGTTGGGCCTTACTCAGCCAGAACTTAGAAATTTCTTGGACCATTTCCAACCCGTACTTGGCCATAAAGTCTTGGTCACCGGTGATACGACAATACATGATCACGTTATAAGCGATGGCTAGGGAGACGTGGCGCTGCAGTGATGAATAGTCCGGGTCCCAGGTATTAGTCAGGGGATTGAGGTGGGTGACTTGAGATTGTTCATCGCCGACCTCACCGGATTGCCAAGGAAACATGGCCCCGGCGTATCCGGCATCCTGCGCATTATTCTTAGCCGCTGGTAGCCGCCGGTAACGGTACATCAGCAAGGATTTCGCCAGTTGCGGATCGTGGAGCGCATAAATTGGCAGGTCGAACATTTCATCCCAGAAGACGTGGCCCCGGTAGGCTTCACCATCTAATCCGCGGGCGTTGACCGAGGCGTCGATCTTGCCAGAAGCGATGGCTTGTGTTGCCGTGAATAGGTGATAAAGGTTGACCCGTGTCAGCTTCTGGGAGGTCATATCCCCGGTGATCTGAATGTCGGCGTCTGCCCAGCGTTGTTGCCAGTAGGCCGTGCTACTGGTCAGGGTGTCGGCAAAGCTAGCTTGACTCAGCTCTCGTGTGGCGATCGGTAGGAGATCATCGGTCGTTTCGCGGTCGGTGAACAACACCACGTTCTTTTCAAAGGTATAGGTGTGGTTGGGTTGAACATCGACGGATCTCATCTGCCGAACACGGCGCTCGGCGTTGGGACGGTTATCGTTCGGCGCACTCAGCGCTTGGCCCGGACCAGTGAGGTGGGAGCCAATGGCAAATTTAACGGCGGATGAGCGCGTCTGACCTTCGAGAAAGATGCTGTCGGGTTGCTGACTGGTCCCCGTGACGCGGATATGGCGTTGGTCGAAGGCACTGTATCGCGCAACGTTACCGTTAACGACATTACCGTCGATGGCCGAGTAGACCTGCAGACTGCCTGAAAAGTTGAGTGGGGTAATCTGGTAGCGAATGGTCAACCGGTGCCAATCTTTAAAGTTAGCCAGCTTCGTGGTTTGGATTCGTAGGGCGTGTCCCGTTGAGAGTTGAACGAGCATGGTCGTGGTCAACGTCCCGGTGTGCAGGTCCAGACTGCGGTAGATGTCTTGAATGTCCGCAGCCTTAATGTGAAACGGGTTCTGATGATCGACACCAAAGGAGAGCGCCTGCGCATTGGGTAAGTTGACGAGATCTTCGTTGGTAACCTGACGACCGTTCAGATTCGTGGTTAGCTGATCATAAAGTCCGGCTGTATACATGCCAGGATAGTTGTCTTTATCGGCATTGGCTTCAGTATAGGCACCGCGGAGACCGAAGAAACCGTTACCAACCGTCAGCATGGCCTCTTGACCGTAATTTCGTTTGCCCTGGTACTGGCCGTAATAATCGAGGTGCCAGGCCAAATAGTCACGTTTGGCGGCTAGGGCGTGTTCCAGACCGTGATCTTCGATGGCCTGCTGACTAACGACGGGAATGTTGAGCATGTTGACGATGGCCAAGCCAATGTCAATGCGTTGATGATTGATCCCAACAACGGTGTCTGAAAAAGGATAACTCAGGGCATTGTCGACCACTGCGGCGTCAACATCCAAGCCGGCTAACTTCAAACGTAAATTTTCCAGATTTTCCCCAATGGTTTGCTCGGGATTGTAAGCAATGATAAATCGCCGTTGAGTGGCCTGGTCGTTCGGGTGGTAGCTGACCTCTAATGAATCGTCTAAAACGTGAAGTGTAATGATTTTCAAACTCAAATCTGCTTCCTTTCTGCTAGCAATTAGCGTATTCCTTCACTTTCAATCTTAGGCGGGCTCTGACCAATTAGCAATTAATTCCCTTTAAAATCGCTGAATTCATGATAGCACACAATGCCTGTATGACGCAATTGCAATCGGTTGCAATTGTTAACTGAACGTTACTTGTACGAAAGCGCTTACTATCAGGGGTTGGCGACCGCTTGTGCAGTGATTTTCTAAATTATGGTGGTGAATTTTATTTTTAGTGTTAGTAGACAATCACTGTGGTTACATTATACGTTCGGAGCGCAAAACGGGTCTAGGACTTTTGTCCTAGACCCTTAAGCGGTAATCCTTAATTTTTTAGTTGACGATGTACAGTGGATCGGCACCCTGGTCGACCTTGACGGCGTTATTGGCTACAATGGCAGCCATGGCATCTCTGGCTTCGACGGTCGCGTTACCAACGTGTGGCGTCAGAATGACGTTGTCGAGGGCCTTGAAACCATCGTCGACCTTGGGTTCTGCTTCGTAGACGTCTAATGCAGCACCGGCTAATTGTCCAGACTTCAAAGCGTCTAAGAGGGCAGCTTCGTCAATGACGGGGCCCCGAGCAGCGTTGATCAGATAAGCGGAATTCTTCATTGCTGCGAACTCAGTGGCACCAAGTAAGTGATGTGTCTGCTCGTTTAATGGGCAGTGCAGGGTCAATACGTCGCTCTTTTCAATGACTTCGGCTAGCGTGGCGTAAGTGGCGTTTAGGCTGGCTTCGGTGGCTGCTGGTAGGGGATGCCGTTGGGTGTAGACGACCTTCATGTCAAAGGCAGCCATGCGTTTGGCAACGGCTTGACCAATTTGTCCCATACCCACGATGCCCAATGTTTTTCCGGCAAGTTCGTGGCCCAGGAAGAAGAGCGGTGACCACCCAGCGAAGCCCTTGGTCCGCATGAGACGGTCGCCTTCGACCATTCGGTGAGCCAACGTAATGATGAGGCCAGTCGTGACTTCGGCGGTCGAGGTGGTCGAGACCTTTGGGGTGTTGGTGACGGGGATCCCTTTGGAACGGGCGTAAGCGGCATCGATGTTGTTGAAGCCGGCACCGTAGTTAGCAATTAATTTCAAATTTGGATCCGCATCGATCACCTCACGATCGACTTGGGTGGACAATGGTGTGATGAGATAATCCTTACCAACGATTCGCCGTAACAGGTCTTCCTTGGTGATCAATCCATCACCGGAATAGCTTTCAACGTCGAGACCCGCCTGCGTTAAAATGTCCAAGGCGGATTGGGGGATGGGGGCAGTTACTAAAACACTGGTCATGTCTATCACTCCTTCAGTAGAATTCAATTCACACTTCCATTGTAATCGTTTCCAATTAGGAAAGCACCACTTGGGAAGATTAACTTCGAAATTGGCCAGTAAACGTGGTAAGATTTGAACAATGAGATAAGACGGAGGCGTGAGGCGAATGAAGAGTGTAGCACTTGTTTTAATGACGATCATGACGGGAATTCTGGTTGGCGGTACGCTGTGGCTGTTGCTGGCAATGGCGTTGACGGGCTGGTTAAAATGGGTGGTCGGCTTTGCCGGGTTTGCCATCGCGACCGGCTTAAACTTAGGAATCTTCTGGCTGTTATGGCCAAGGACCGGCTTTGCGGATGACGATGACGATTAGGTAGCTTGGTGGGTCCCCTTCGTCTTACCGGCCGCCAGATATGGGCTGGAAACGGTACGGACGTGCGCCTGAGCCCATGTCTGGCAGCCGCAGTGCGGTAATTTTATACAATACAGGTTTAGTCGTTACCCCACCAAACCAAAAAAGGGCAAACAAAAAGCCATTACGATAAGTCGCAATGGCCAAAGAGTAAGGTTACAACATAATTGGGGGATTATGTTGTAAAAATTTCATCTACTTTGGGGGAGTAAAATGAAATCTGTCTGTTGAATGAGGACAGAAGCCTCACGCACAAGTTGAACGTTGGTTCAAACTTGCCCGCAACCATATAGTACCGCATAATGATAAAAAATGCTATTAAAAAATAAATATTTTATAAAACTATTGCAACTAACTTTTATAAAGTAACATTTTGTGGCATTTTTCAAGGTTCTAACGGTTAGTTAGGCGACATTACATAGCGAAAGGAAGATGGATCGATGCAAGAAAAAGTTAAGGTTGGTGGTATTCGCGGATGGCTCTGGTTTGGACTAATGCTGGTATTGGCGAATGTGGTTCAGATTCCCCTCATTTATATTAAGGGTGGAGCTAGGTGGCATCAGCTCATGTGGGCCGCTCTTTACCTGTTAGGGTTCGTGGTCGCTATTGCCATTGGTTTCTATGGGTATCACCGCGTGCATAAAGGCTGGCAACGGTTGGACCGCAATGACTGGTGGTTGATGGTCAAGGGGTACGGCTTCATTATCGTTAGTGAAGTCATTTTAGGCGTTGCCAATAACGTTTTTTACGGTGAAACGAGTACGGCCAACAACGATGCGTTACAGCAGTTAATGGGGAGAAGCTCCCTAACCTTGATCATGCTGAGCCTGACAGCCGTGTTGGCCTCACCCTTTCTGGAAGAGCTCACGTTTCGTGGCCTGCTTATCGACGGTTGTTTTTCGGCCAAGTGGTTTTGGTTGCCGGTCATTGCCAGTGGGATAATCTTCTCGCTGGTTCATATCAGTGACAACGTGATCAGTTGGCTGCTCTATGCCATCATGGGGGGGACCTTTGCCTACGTTTATAAGCGCACCGGGAAGCTGCAGAGCACGATCATTCTCCATGGATTTAATAACCTAATTGCCGTGGGCGCGATGTTGAGCACCATGTTCCACTAAGCTAGGCGCGCCAGTCAGCTAAAATGGTTCGGGTGATGTCGTTGATGGCCTGTTGATAGGCGCCGGCTTCGTTGACGGTAAATCCGTGGAGGGAGTCGGCATACCGCCGACAAGTGACCTGTGTCCCCACATTGATGAGCTCCTGACCAAAGGCCTCGGCTTCAGGCATCAGTGTATCGTGGTCAGCCGTCAAGATACTGGTGGCTGGAAATTCACGTAATTCGTCGGCACTGGCCAGTGTTGGCGAGATCAGCGGGTTTCCCGGTGCTTGATTTTGCCGGTAAAATTGATTGAATAAGCGAGCCGTTTCCGGTGAGATGACGTTAGCCGCGCCTGCCGGAAACGGCTTTTCTTCTGGAGCCGTATCCAAATCCAGGGCAGGATAATCGAGGATCAGGCGTTGAGCGAGATCGGTTTGCCGACGGAGCGCTAACAACTGGGTACCAATGATTAAGTTCCCGCCGGCACTGTGGCCGATGAGGGTGGGCGCACCGAAGTGGGGGAAGCGCTGGTGAAGTTCTTCAACCACGGTGTAACTGGCCTCAAGGGGTTGAGGAAAGGGATGTTCTGGGGCTAACGGGTAATCGACGTCGAAAACGGCGGCGTGCGTCCGGTAACTGAGCTTTTGGCAGAATAGGCGGTCCCAATCGTTAATGGGAAAGATAAAACCGCTCCCGTGAAAGTTAATGATCATGTGGTGAGTGGGCATGAGGGGCCAGTGGACGTAAACCTTGACCTCGCCGGCGGATGTTGGAATAATGAGTGTTTCTTCCCGATCGACGGCTAATAAGGGGGCTGGCAGATGGTTAGCCGCAGCTTGTTGCCGCAACTCGCGGGCTTGTGATAAAAGTGACATCAGGGGACCTTCTTTCGTAGAGAAATACTCAGTTGATTATGTGACTTATGGTTTGGATTAGTCAATGGGCCACACACATTAAAACCAGTATATAGCTAGCGGACACGAAAAAAACCTACCAACCTCACGAAATGGTGAAGTTGATAGGTTTTCTTAGGCAAGATCGTCGACCTTTTTCGTAATTAAGCGTTGGGCGCTGACATTGTCGAGCTGTTCCTTAACGGTGACCAGTTCAGTCATCATGGAATCAATCTCTTTATTGGTCATTCCCAACAAGGTTTGGCATTGGCCGATGCGTTGATAGACTTCGTCGCGCTTAGCAGTTGCCATTTCGGTTAAGTGAATGAGGACTTGGCGTTCGTCGGTTCGGCTACGAACTCGGGTCACCCAGCCTTGCTTTTCCAAACGTTTCAGCAGGGGTGTCAACGTTCCGCTATCAAGCTCGAGGCGGTCACCAAGTTGATGGACGGTCAATGGCGCGTCCTCCCATAGAACCAGCATTGCAATGTATTGTGGGTAAGTTAGGCCAAAGGGCGCCAAGGCACTTTGGTAAAAATGATTGAATTTCTTGCTAGCAGAGTAAATGGAGAAACAAAGTTGTTCGTCTAGCAAGACAGGAGAAACTTTGGGCATGGCACAGGCCTCCTTTCGTTTACTTTCCAGAGTATTGTATACAATTAAATTGCCGATAGCAAGTAAAACTACTTTGCTGCTTTGCTTAAGTTTAGGCGATTTACAAAGCAAAATTGCAATTCACCCACACCATTACGCTAACGTAACATTAAAATAATTATATAGCATGTCGATAGGTAACTTCAATGATTATTGATAAAACAAGTTTTTTGTGCGCTAATTTGATAGCTGACTAAGTTGAATCCGTGTAGGGGGTGCAAGGGTTTGGGTGACCTTGATCGTCTGAAAAAAATTTTGTGCTTTTCCTAAACAAATGATAAAAATCAGAGATCGTTGCTCGTTAAAATGACGAATAAATACCATAATGACAAGGATTACAGCTAGGACCAGCTTAATCAGTGGAGACAGTGCTAGGTAAAAAGTTACTTAAAAATGATGACCGATATTATCAAAGTGTTTAAATGGTTATGACGGTTACATATCAACCGATAAGTAAAACGATGAATTGATTGCGGACAATTAATCCTAAGTATAGCAAATTTGGTTCAAAAGAAAAGCATTTTGTAATTGCTGTACTCTGTAAAACGCTGTCATTACGAGCCGTAGCTGAAAAATTGGCTAGCTAATAACTGGAGAGAAGACGATTAGTTTTAGAAATAGTTAATCGGTTAAGCAAAGGAGGCGTAGTTTTTGGACCGACATATTAGCTGCTCTAAGGCTAGCCATCCTCTAGATAGTGTGCGTAAATTGATCGAAATCAGAGGAGAGTAGCGGTTAGAACTTGAGACGAGTGGTTGTGAAAATTTACAGCGCTTATGGATAATATAAAGTGGTAAAAAATGAGATTTGATACACGCTTAACGATTGAGTGTGTCAATGCCAGCGGGGAGAGGGCGTGCAAAATCTTTTTAAAACAACGCCAAAAAACACCTCACGGAAAGGATGTAAGGTGCACTCAAGTAATACCCGTCTAGGATTTATTTACAACAAACGATGGTACTTGTAAGTCAGTGGTACCAAGAGATTGGATGTCCCTAACTTTCTGAGACCACTGAAATTAAAAGACGGTTTTTTAGCCAACTGTCGTCTTCAGTATCGGTTATCGTCCATTTATTTTTGATAATACAAAAAAAACGCTGATTTCTCAGCGTTTTAAACAGCTCCTGTAGGAACTAAGTAGTATTTTGATGCCCCGAGCAGGATTCGAACCTGTACTTGATCACTCAAACAGCGACCTGAACGCTGCGCGTCTGCCAGTTCCGCCATCGGGGCAACTCAACAACAAATAATATATTACACTAAATCTGAATAAATGGGAACCCCTTTATTCAGATTTTTTTTGATTTGGAAATTTTATTGCCGTGCCGTAGCCGTGAACGACTAAAAACTTCGGGGCAACGTTCATCCGGACGACCTCCGTATTGAAGCGAACTTCGATCAATCCGTCGGCACCTGATTCTTGTGCTTGCTTCATCAAATCCTGTTTGACCTCATCGAATAGCCCGTCGAACAGGGAGAATTCGTCTGGTTTTTCCGAGCGGAGCATGGTGTGAGCTGTCGCCGTCAAGATCCCCTGAATGGCGTGTGAGCGGTTTAACCCGCCAGTTGTCATGAACATTGTGACTTCCTCCTTATTTTAACCACCGAAAGTGGCGTTGTAATTCCCACATACAAGCCGCGCCAATGACGACGCCCAAGCAGTTAGTCAATACATCGTTGATGTCGACCCAGCGACCGAGGTGAACGCCGGCGTTAAAAATGGCTTGACCCGTTTCCAACGTTAATCCCGTTGCGAGCCCCGCCAGTAGCCAGCGGTGCCAACGACTCTGTGACCAATTGAATTGGAAAAGCATCCCTTGGGGCACCGTCATCACGATGTTGGCCCAGAAGGACAGGTCAATACTAGCCCGTTGCAGCGGGATCAACACCCAGGTGCCACCGGCCCATTCAAAGGACGAAATATCGCCGACGCTACTGCCTAATGTAATCGTAATCGGGGTCCAGGTGAGAGCGTTGAGCCCCCAACATCCCAGCCACCACCAGATGCGGCGGTAGCGGTGAGCCAGCAGGTCTTTGAGACACAAGCTGGCCCACAGTAGGCTGACCAGAATAAAAGGTAGCCATCGTATCATGTCGTGTGCCCCCTTAGTACATCCAGTATACCCAGTCTCCGAGGGACCGGCAATGCCTTTTCCAAGATTAAATGTTATGGTAAGGGATAACGCATACAATTTAGAAATTGGGTGAAAGGGGCCATTAGTTTTCATGCCAAATCAAAAGACACAATTACCAACCAAAATTAAGGTACGGGGCGCCAAGGTCAACAACTTAAAGGACCTGGACGTGGATATTCCGTTGAATAAGTTCGTCGCCATTACTGGACGAAGTGGTTCAGGAAAATCGTCTCTGGCCATGGGCGTTTTGTACGCCGAGGGTGCGCGTCGTTACTTGAACGCGCTATCGACGTTTACCCGCCGCCGAATCAATCAAATGGGGAAAGCCGCCGTGGATTCGGTCGAGTACCTGCCATCGGCCCTGCGGCAACGGCCACAGGTGCCGGGAGTCCGCTCGACGGTGGGGACCATGTCGGAGAGCCTCAACATTTTACGGCTCGTCTTCTCGCGGCTAGGATCGCCCGTCTGTCCCAACGGCCATCAGGTGCCACCAACTCTGGACGTTGCCGAAAACGACGGTTACGTCACTTGTCCGACCTGTGGTGTGACCCTTATGGCACCCGGGGCGGAGAGTTTTGCCTTTAACTCGGATGGGGCCTGCCCGACCTGTGGTGGCCTCGGTGAGGTTCGTCAGCTGGACGCCTCACTGATTATCGGCAACGAAGACCAGACACTAGCTGAAGGGGCAGTCGCTTCATGGCATCTGCCTGGCCGTAACTTTATGCCGACCGTGGCCAACGCCATTGGGATTCCAACCGACGTGCCCTACAAGGACCTGAGCGCGGCGGATAAGCAACGTGTCTTGCACGGTAAGAAACAGTTTGTCTCGCTGGATATTCCTAGCAGTAAAGGGAAGATCTTTCACATGGATAAGGCCGTTTATGAAAACGCCTTTGCTGCGGTGGAGGATAGCATGGCGACTACCAAAAATGAGCGGACGATTGCGAAGCTCAATAAATTTTATACATTCGACACCTGTCCGACTTGTCACGGAACCCGGTTGAACCCCGATTTACTCAAGCAAGACCTTAACGGCAAGAATATTGCCGAAGTCTCTGATTTACCCATCAATGAGCTCCGGAAATTTGCCGGGACCATCGTCGACTGGCTGCCCGCCAACATGCACCAGTTAGGTCAGAGCTTGGTCGATGAACTGTTGCTGAGCTTACAGCCGATGGTCGACCTCGGCCTGGACTACCTGACGTTGAGTCGGCCGGGAGCCACGTTATCGACGGGAGAACTCCAGCGAATCCAGCTGGGGCGGACATTGCGTAGTGCCACGACTGGTGTCTTATACGTGTTGGACGAACCCTCGGTCGGCTTACATCCAGCTAACGTGACCGGTTTGATCAAGGCCTTCCGCGGCTTAGTCGCCCAAGGAAACTCCGTCGTGGTGGTCGATCACGATACGCGGATCATTGGTGCGGCTGATTACGTCATTGAAATTGGCCCGGGTGCCGGTAAGACGGGAGGAACGGTCGTCGATGAAGGAACGGTCGCTGCCATTGCGGCCAGTCCACACTCCTTGATTGCACCATTTCTAAATGGAACCGCACAGCTGCGGGAGCGCCCCCAACTGGCGTCTCAGGAGCTTTGGCAAAAGGGCAGCTTGGATATCGAGGTCCAACACCGTTTTAACATTAAAGATGTCGCCGTTAAGTTTCCCAAGAACCGCTTGACCACGGTGACGGGGATGAGTGGTGCCGGCAAGACGACGCTGGTCTTAGACAGCTTGATTCCAGCGATCGAAGCGGATGTCGAACACCGTTCTTTACCGCAACACGTCACACATTTGGACCGTGCGGGAGTTCGTCACGTGGTCAAGGTCGACTCCGTCCCGGTTGGGAAGAATGTGCGGTCAACCGTTGCCACGTACACGGATATTTTAGACCGGTTGCGGAAGCTATTTGCAGCAACGCCGGAGGCTAAAAAACGGGGTTACACGAATAGTCGCTTTTCCTATAATGTGAAGGCGGGGGCCTGCCCGATGTGTAACGGGACCGGGCAGATTTCGCTGGACGTCCAGTATTTGCCAGACATCACGGAGATTTGTCCGCAGTGTCATGGGGAGCGCTATAACCAAGAAACGTTAGCTATTAAATGGCAAGGCTACAGCATCGCCGACATCTTGGCATTGTCCGTTGACGAGGCCCTCAAGGTTTTCACGGACGAAACGGGCATCGAGCAAACGTTACAGACGCTCCACGACATGGGCTTGGGCTACCTCCTATTAGGGGAGAGCACGCCGGCCTTATCCGGTGGTGAAGCGCAACGCTTGAAGCTGGTGTCACGGATCGGTAAGCGTCAGACCGGGACGTTGTTCATTTTCGATGAGCCCACGGTCGGCTTACATCCCCTGGATATTCAGCAGCTGGTCAAGGTCTTCGATCAACTCCTGCAGCAGGGCGCCACGGTCATCGCCATCGAACACGACCTCGACCTGATTGCCAATGCCGACTATGTTATTGACATGGGTCCCGGCGGCGGGATCGACGGCGGCCAATTGGTTGCCACGGGAACGCCACTGAAGGTCAGTGAGAACGCCGCCAGCGTCACCGGCAAATACCTGCATGACCAATTGAACTTATTTCAAAAATAAGTGAAGTTGTGCTGGTCGCGCTACGGCTGCCAGAGATTACGCCTGCTGTGGGGACGCTTCAGGCTGGAAAGTCACCAGTCTTCTCGCTCGTTTTGAAGCCACACATGAACCTGTGTGGCTTCAAAATCGCCCATGGTGTAGGCTAGCAAAGAACGCCAGCCAACGCCATAACCACGGCTGGCTACATCTCTGGCCGCCTCCGGCTTTGATTGGTTTTTGATGTAATAGTCGGTTGGTCATGACTGATATTGTTATTTATGGGATTGCTTAACAGTTAGAATGATAGGGCTTGCCTGCTACTACCATATTGCTCATGATGCAAGCCGAGAGGTCGCCAGATATGGGCTCAGGCGCGTCGTTCTGCTTAGATGACGGTAGTTTTCCGTCGGCTTAGCAGAACGACCAACCTTGGAGACTCGTGATTTTCGAGGCTTCAAGTTGTGTCCGCACCGTTCCAGCCCATATCTGGCGGCCGGTAAGGCGAAAGAATCACCGTGTTGCCATGTAGGGGGCCAATTTCAGCCAATCAAAAAGCGCATCGTCGAAGTTAATCGGCGGTGCGCTTTAATTAGTGCCTTTAGGCCCAGTTGAGCACGCTAAAGCGTGCGAAACAAAAAAC
>NZ_AZDP01000054.1 GCF_001435525.1 Levilactobacillus koreensis JCM 16448 | reverse complement strand
TGGTGTATTTATTTTGGTCTAAATTCTAAGTGGCTAACTTGATTATAAAATTTGCCAATGTTATTTCTAACCAATCAAACTAAAATTTCTGGAGGAATACATCATGAGCTTAAGAGAACACAAGAAAGCACTCTTCATCAGTGCCGGGATCATTCTAATCGGCGGGATCTTTGCAATCAACGCCCAATCTAAAACCACTAAGAAGGCCGCTTCACAGGACCTGAATCTGTACGAAACGGCGAACATCTCCAGTCTGGATGTCGCGCGGATCACTGACGGTGTCTCCAGCAACGCTTTGAGTCAGGTCGGCGAAGGGCTTTACCGGCTGAACGCTGACAGTCAGGCCGAAAACGCTCTGGCCACCAAGACGACTATCAGCAATCACGGGCACCTTTACACCATTAACCTCAAGCACGATGCCAAATGGAGCAACGGCGATACCGTGACC
The DNA here is from genome assembly GCF_001435525.1 of Levilactobacillus koreensis JCM 16448. Taxonomy (GTDB): domain Bacteria; phylum Bacillota; class Bacilli; order Lactobacillales; family Lactobacillaceae; genus Levilactobacillus; species Levilactobacillus koreensis. The sequence continues at coordinate 24,436 of NZ_AZDP01000054.1, read as the reverse complement.
GCCCAAGACTTCGTTTACTCCTGGGAGCGGACGTTGAACCCGCAATCCAAGTCGGAGTTCACCTACCAATTTGCCAACATTAAGAACGCCAGTGCCATCGCTGCCGGGAAAAAGGCGCCATCCACGCTGGGGGTCAAGGCCGTTGGCAAGTACCAATTGAAGATCACGCTGAGCCAACCCGCTTCCTACTTCAAGCAGATGATGGCCAGCACCACTTACTACCCGCTCAACCAGAACGCCGTCACCAAGTACGGTAAGAAATACGGCACGTCTGCTACCACCACCGTTTACAACGGGCCATTCGTCATGAAGAACTGGAACGGGACCAGTGATAGCTGGAAGTTGGAGAAAAACCCAACCTACGTGGACAAACAGTCCGTCAAGCTTTCCAGCATCAAGTATCAGGTCATCAAGTCGCCAACCACGTCTTACAACCTCTACCAGTCCAAAAAGCTCGATGCCATCACGCTAAACGGCGAACAAACCACGCAAAACAAGAATAATCCCGACCTGAAGTCCCTCTCTTCCGGTCGCATCGGCTTCATTCAATACAATGAAAAGAACGCCGTAGCCGCCAACCAGAACTTGCGGCTCGCCATCTCACTGGCCATCAACCGGCAACAGTTGGCTGACAAGGTCTTGAAGAACGGCTCAACACCAGCAAAAACATTTGCCATCAACAATATGTTGAAGAACCCTAAGACCGGCGCCGACTTCACCAAGGACGCCAACGTGACCGGCACCGCCGATTACCAACCTGCCCAAGCCAAGACCCTGTACCAAAAGGCGTTGAAGCAACTTCATCAGAATAAATTGACCGTCACCCTGACCTGTGCCAACGATGACACCAGCCAGCAACTCGCCGAATATATCCAGGGCGCGCTGAGCAACACGCTCGGGCTGACCGTGAAAGTTCGGGCCCTGCCATTCCCATCAATGTTGAGCAACGTGTCGCAAGGCAACTTCCAGCTCAACCTGACCAGCTGGAGCATGGACTACGCCGACCCAATTCAATCACTACAGATTCTGGAATCGACCAACAACTCCAACATGGGCCACTACGATAGTAAGACTTACGATCACGCGTTGACCGCGGCTGAAGGCAAGAACGCCCTCAACAAGACGGCCCGCTACCAAGACTTATTGACCGCCGCCAAGGCTGCGGCCAAGGACCAAGCCGTCACCCCACTCTATCAAGGCCGAACCAGCACGTTGGTCAACCCCAAGGTCAAAGGGGTCGTTTATAACAAATTCAATGGGAGCGCCGATTACCGGTTAGCTCACGTTGCCAATTAGTAAGTGAAATTTGGAAGGGCGAGGCGTTGCAGTGACGAGCAAAAACGGTATAATTAAGTTAGCACATTAATTATACGTTTTCATAACTCAGGTGAGCCGTGTGGTGTTTCAATAGCGGTTACACCCAGCTAGGTGAAACGTCACAGAAAGGTTCCGAAATTTATGGAAAGTCAACCCTTACGTCACGATCACTACCCAACATCGCAAGAAGAATACGAAGCTGAGTTAACCGAAACGGAACACGAATACGAGGCCAAACTTGAAGCGGCCAAGGAACAAGTCGAAGATAAGGTTCAAGGTCAAATCTCTCGTTACCTGTTGTTCGGGGCCATCTCGGTGGTCATCAACATTACCTTGTTCTATCTGTTCTACCACACCATGGGTATCGGCTATCAATTAGCCAACTTCATCGACTGGATCATCAGTGTTCAATGCTCCTTCTGGCTCGACCGGACCTTCGTGTTCAAGCACAAGTCCGACAAGCCCGTCAAGGAAATGGGCACGTTCTACATGACCCGGGTCGCCACCTTCTTGTTGGAAACCGTCATCTTGTTCCTAGGAATTTCCTGGATGAACCTGAACGGCACCATCACTAAGGTCGTCGGCCACGCGATTGCTTTGGTTCTGAACTTCTTCCTATCTAAGAAGTTAGTGTTCAAGAACCAACCGGCACCTGCGGATTAAAGAAAAAGAGTGCGACCAAGGGCGGTTAGCTGGCGAGCATTAACGTCATTAAGGTATGACCCCGGTTTTGGGGGTCGTGGCTTAATGGGGTTAAGCGGAACCGGCTGCCCTTGGTCACACGTTTCCACCATGTAAAAATTAAAAACAAAAAATCACCAACGCCATCCCCCCAAAAAAATGAGGAACCCAGCGTTGGTGTTTTTTAATCGCATTAATTCCAACTAACCAGCTTATGACCGGGACTTCCCAGCGTCACTGCGCTTCTTCCGCCATTGGCCGTCGCTTTTTTGCGTCCGCACGTTCCCATTAGTTGGGCCTGACTTCACCACGGGACCACCAGCCTTATGCGGATCTCGTTCAATCCTGTTATTATCGTTTGCCATTGAAATGTCCTCCTTAAGAAGTAGCTTATCCGTTGAACTAGTTCCAGGGTACACCGTTTGTCTGGCCAAATCAGGTGCAGGTGACCGTGATACCTGCCGTTTACCCTAAAAAGGCTTAGGCAGCGGTCCCGTTAACGTGTAGAATAGAAGCTAACATAGTACCATCGGAGGGGAAAGCACCATGTCATTACCGTTCATTCTAACTGCCATTGGCGTCTTCTTCGTCACGGATACCGACGATTTGGTCGTGCTCCTACTGCTCTGGCTGGGCGCGAGCAATGCGCGACAACGGCGGGGGATTATCTTTGGCCAGTACTTGGGAATCCTCACATTGATTATCGTGGCGTGGCTAGTCAGCCGCGGCGTCCTGCTCTACAACGTAGCTCATTTGACGCGCTGGCTGGGACTGGTTCCCCTGACGCTAGGAGCGGTCGGCCTGCGAAATTGGTTGAAGAACCGCCAAGCAAATGCGCTGCCACCACTACTCACGAAGGCCGTCAGCCTGCCGCTGGTGTGGTCACTGACCATTGGTAATGGCGGGGACAATCTCAGCATTTATATTCCGTATTTCACCCACCTCACCACCGAGGAGTTTGGCGGTGCCCTCGTGGTCTTCATGGTCATGGTCGGTATCTGGCTGCTGATCAGCAATCGCTTAGCCCGGTCGCACGCGGCCAGCCACTTCTTCGCACGCTTCGGGGCGTGGCTCTCCCCCGTTCTCTTTATCACGATTGGCACGCTGATTCTATGGCATTAATTTTTAAAATGTTCCATGTGAAACATTCAAGGAGGCCTTTATGACAGATACAAAAACCGTGACACTGGCGGGCAAACAGATTCGTTCCTACGTCCAACAGGTCATCACGCTTAAACTGGCGGACATTCAACGCGTCTCCGGTGACGCGAGCGTCATGCACTTGGCGCTCGCCAATGGCACGTCCATGGGTATCATTACCGGCCCAGCATACGGTTCGGCGGCCCAAGTCATGGGCATTCAGGATCTGCGCTACTTCATCAACGAGCTGAATCTGGACTTCGTCTTGAACACCACGGCGGCCAACGATACGGCCCGGCAGCGGATCTTCCAAAATGCTCAGGAACGACAAATTCTGATTATCAAAAAGTGAGAGTGTGCCGAGGCGGTTAGTCAATGAGCATTAACGTCGATAGGCGAATAATCCCGGTTTTGGATTGTTTGGCTATCGGGGTTAAGCGGAGTTGACTGCCTTTTGGCGCACGTTTCGTCAATATAAACTTAGACACACAACAGGCCTGGAGTTTTGTCCCAGGCCTGTTTTTAGTTGCCACATCATTTAGACAAAGTCATTGCCGACAAATCCGGTCTTGTCCGCCGCCGTAATCGGCCGTAGAACCTGACACGGGTTCCCCGCCGCAATCACGTTGGCTGGGATGTCGTGGGTGACAACACTGCCGGCACCGATAATGGTGTCATCGCCAATCGTCACGCCAGGAAGCACAGTGACATTAGCCGCCAACCAGCAACGATTGCCAACGGTGATGGGCTTGGCGATACAACCGCCAAGTTTGCGCTCCGTGGCGTCGAACAGATGATTACTGGTGTACAGCCCCACCTTGGGCCCAAACAAAACGTTGTCGCCAATCGTAATCGGCGCACCGTCTAGCATGACACAATCGTAATTCGCGTAGAAGTGGTCACCAACATGGATGTTATCGCCGAACTCACAACGGAAATTGGGATTCACATCGGGGTCATTACCAGCGCTACCAATCAACTCTTGAAAGAGCTGGGCACGCTGCTCCGCTTTGGGCGCTGCGTTCAACGCGTTCGTCAGCTCCGTCGCGCGATTTCGCCGGTCAATCAGTATGGGGTCGAGGTCGTCGTAAGGCTTACCGGTTGCCATGTAGGCGTATTTTTCTGCTAAATTCATCACGTCAGCTCCTTTAGGTTATATGTCTATCATAACATTTGAGAAACCGGTTTCAACGTTGGGAGTCATAGCTTTGGTGGCGGAAAGTAACTGTGTCTAGCCACTGCCTTTTATAACCATATTCATCAAACCCATTGGCCTGCGATTATAGTTGCCTATCAATTTAATCTATACCGGCAAAAGCGTTGTTTCTGGCACCAATTTCCCTGATAATAGGAGAAAAGATTCTTGAGGAGAATAGATCATGACGACCTGGCAGAACGGGCTTTGGCTACTTTGTTTTCTCGTGCTTATTGCATTAGCACCAAGGATTACGCGCTACTTTGACCTGCATCAACGATTTTTCAATAGTATCGCCCTAAACAGCATTGCTTTTTTGGTCTACTCAATTATTATTTTAGCGCTGTACCTTCCAGTTCGGATTGGCACGATTGTCCTACTGATCATTAGTAATGTTGTTTTTGACGGCTGGCTGATTTATCGGCATCGACATAACTCCCCAGACTAAAATAGTGTGACCGGCTCCACTAATTGGGACACGGTCACACTATTTTTACTTATTGTTTTCTCGTGTTTTCATAGCCGCAACTTCACGTTCAAGTTCAGCCACACCCTCATCAAATCTTTTCTTGAATTCTGGATCCTGACACATTTCCGCAATGAAATCATCCACCGCTTTCATTGGCATTACCGTTCATCCTCTCATGTTGCCGTTACCTTACCATGCCACCTTCTCAAAGACAACGGTTAGCTCTCACACCAGCAAAAAAGGCCGGCCCCACTTTCAGACCGACCCAATCCGTCTAAATTAAATCACCATCATCAGCGCTTGGTACAGCAGGTAGCATCCATAAACCATCACGATACCCCCGGACACAATGTTGACCCACATCAGGAATTTCTGTGGGAGTCGTTCCTTCAGCAAGCCTAAAATCAGCGTGATGCCGAAGAACCAGATGGCCGTGGCGGACACGACCCCGGTGATAAATGGCGTCACTTCACTATCGGCCAACGATCCGCGCATCGCCCCGAACATCAGGCTCGTGTCGATAATGGCTTGCGGATTTGCCCAGGTCACGACCCAGGCATTGACCAGCGACTTTTTCATCGGCAGTGGCGTGTTGGAACTCTCCAACTTGAAGCTCGCGGCGGACCGCAAGATGCCAAACCCAATCCAAATCACCAGTAGACCACCCAAGAACATGATGACCAACTTAAACATTTCGTGGGAGCTAATGATGGCCCCCATTCCAAAGAACGCCGCCAATGTTAACGCCGTATCGGCGAACCAAACCATGATGGTGACCGGCCAAGCACGCTTCAAGGGTTGGTTGATGGCGTTGTTAAAGACAAACAGGTTTTGCATCCCGATTGAGGATACCAGGGCCAAGCTCAATAGCAGCCCCCGTAAATACATTGCTGACATGACAACTCACTTTCCCTCAAGCCTACTCCGAATGTTGCCTGAGTTTTCAAAAAATATATCCTGCTAGCATAACAAACATTTCATGAAAACAAAACCCTTCCGCGGCACCTCGTGCAAATTTTTCTGATAATTAACTGTCAACTTGCTTCATCTGATTAGTATCTTAATATCGCAAAATAGTGGATTTTATTGATTTTAATCAAATTTTAATCTAGAATACCCTTTAAGGAGCTAATCTAACACCATTGAAAGTCCATTTATTAAATAACACCAAGAAAATCGGCTCCCACTAAAACTAGAAAGAATGCGATCAACGTGAAGATTCAATCAACAAACACCCCATTACTGCAGAACCTGAGCCAACCAAGAATGGGAGTCCCACAATATGCCAAAAATTCGATTACACCAACTGACCTTCGGCTTCGACACGAACGTCAGCTTACTCTTTGACCACGTCGATTTAGATCTCGAATCACACTGGAAACTTGGATTGGTCGGCCGCAATGGTCGCGGCAAGACTACCCTTTTCAACCTCTTACTGGGAAACCTGCCCTATCAGGGAACGATTACCGGCAATCAGAAATACGTCTACTTTCCGGCGACCGTCACCGATCCTAGTCAGACCGCCGCGGCCGTTCTCCAGGCCATTTCACCCGTTGCCGACTGGCAGTTGGAACGGGAATTGCGCCAACTGGACTTGAACCCCGAACGCCTGATGCAGCCCTTCGACACCCTGTCCGGCGGCGAACAGACCAAGGCGCTCCTCGCTATTTTATTTGCCGACGACCAAGCCTACCCGCTCATTGACGAACCCACAAATCACCTGGATCTGCCGAGCCGGCGCCGCGTTGCCACCTACCTCAAGAGTAAGCGACATGGCTTCATCGTCGTCAGCCATGACCGGCACTTTCTCAACCAGGTGACCGACCACACACTGGCCATCGAGCGGAAACAAGTCATTTTATATCACGGTAACTTCGCCGTTTACGAGGACCAAAAGAAGCGGCGTGACGCCTTTGAGGAAGAGAAGGACGCCAAATTGAAGAAGGAAGCGGACCGCCTCAAGAATGTCGCCGTGGATATTACGCACTGGGCGCAGGCTACCGAGAACTATCAGCACGGTAACCCTCACGAGAAGGATAGCGGTTGGCGGGCCGCCGGAAGTAGCACGCTGCCCGCCAAAATGATGAAACGTGCGAAAAATGTCGAACGGCGGCGAGACCGCAAGCTTAAGGAGACCGAGGGCTTACGGCAAAACATCGAACACGTGGCGCCGCTTGCCATGACGCCGGTACCGACCCACTATCAGCCGCTGCTACACGTGGCCGACTTCTCCCTATGGTACGGCGACCGCCAGCTCTTCCAGCCGGTATCGTTTGACCTCGAACAGGGAGACCGGGTCGCCATCATCGGCCCCAACGGCTGCGGCAAGTCTTCCTTAATTCACTACCTGCGCGGCACCTTTACCGGCGAACACACCGGGTCAGCCGACCTGAAGCCCCAGTTGTCGTTAAGTATTTCACGGCAACTGTCGCCGGATAACCGTGGGTCGCTGACGGCATTCGCCAACGCTCACCATCTCGACCGCAACGCGCTCCTAAATAACCTCAAGAAGCTCGGCTTACCACGTGACGTTTTCGCCACCCCCATCGAGCAAATGAGCATGGGCCAGCAAAAAAAGGTCGAACTTGCGCAGTCACTCGCGACCCCGGCGAACCTGTTCATCTGGGATGAGCCGCTCAACTACCTGGACGTTTTCAATCAAGAACAACTGACGACACTGATTCAACAGGCCCAGCCAACGCTGCTGGTCGTCGAACATGACCAGCAATTTATTGACGATGTGGCGACTAAGGTGATTGAATTGCGGCCATAATTCTAAACAAAAAGCCCAACCAACTAGGAATTCGCTTCCTATTATTGGTTGGGCTTTTAAAATACGTCCAGAACATCCGCGGCCAGCTCACACTACCTTACGCCAACAACCAATCTACGATGTGAACAATTGGAATGCCGTCCACTTCGCCCACGTCCATCCGATTGGCCGTAATCAGCGTCTTGGGGTAATTGTCGGCCAATGCCTGAAGATTGCCAATTTCTCGATTATCCTTAGTCGGCAACTGAATTGTCACTTGGTAATAGGCGACCTCACTCCCCCGTTTCGCAACAAAATCGATTTCCTGATCATCATACTTGCCCACATCAACGCGGTAACCGCGCCGTAACAATTCTAAGTAGACAATATTCTCAATCTGATGGCCAAAATTATCATGATAATTACGATTCAGCGTGACGTTACGCAACCCCGTATCAACTGCGTAGTACTTAGCCGTTGAGCGCAAGTAATTCTTACCCCGCAAATCATACCGTTTGGCAGGATAAAAAATAAACGCATCACAGAGTAAATTCATGTAGCGCAACGTAGAGGTCGGATTAATCTTCCAACCTTCATCTTTCAAAACGCCAGCAATCTTGTTACCAGAAATTGGATTGCCAATCTCACTTAACATATACGTTGCAACCCGCGTCAACAGCCCATCATTCCTAATTTCCGCACGTTCATTCACATCACGAAGCAGAATTGAACTATAGATGCCATCAAGCACACTACGTTTGACCTCAGCATCGGTAACTAGCGCGACCGCTGGAAAACCACCCTCTGTGACGTAATCGTTGAAAGCCAGCTCCAAGGGCTTAGTATTCTGCGTAAACTGCAGAAACTCCTTGAAGGATAAGGGATAAATTGGAATTTCAACCATCCGCCCCGTCAATAAGGTCGCTAACTCACCAGAAAGTAGGGACGCATTGGACCCCGACACGTAGATATCCGCGTCAAAATCAACCCGAAAACTATTGATGGCGTCTTCCCAACCGGACACTCGTTGGACCTCATCAAAAAATAAATACATCTTTTTGTGCGGAACAATGCGGTCCGTCACGTACTGGTACAGGGTTTCTTTCGTCAATAAAGCCTGATACTTCATCGATTCAAAGTTGATGAAAATAATCTGTTCAGCCACGATGCCACTCTCTTTTAGAAAATCGCGAAACATCCGCAAAACAAAGGTCTTCCCAGACCGGCGGACACCCGTGATGACCTTGACGAATTCCGTATCCTGATATTTTTTCAACCGATCCAAATAAAGCTGGCGAACGACCATGCTAGTCACCTCAAATCCTTTTCTTCAAGTATACTTGAAGAAAAAGATAAATCAACGAGTTTCTTCAAGTATACTTGAAGAAATTATGAATTTAAGTATTTTATCAAGTATACTTGATAAAATTTCAAGTTATCGAACTTAAGCCTGGACAACGTAGTCTTACTCTTCCAACGTTGCCCGCAGCACCTGAATCACCCGCTGCTGCATCGGCGTCAGGACGTGCGATGTCCGGGTCACGATGCTCGAAATGAACGCCGGTTGTTCGTCGTCTAACAGCTCCAGTCGGACCACGTCGTCACGGTGCTGGTCCACGATGCCCGTCAAGAAGGTCACACCAACATTCTCCGCAACCAGGTTCATGATGACATGCGTGTCGGTCGCGCGAAAGACCACATCTGGCCGGAAATGGTTGCGGCGCGTCAACTTATTAAACGCTGTGTTATGGACAAAACTACTATTAAATAGTACAAACTTCTCCCGTTTGAGCTCGCTGAAGTAGACCCGCTTGCGGGTGGCCAACGGATGGCGAGCCGAGACGAAGATGTTAAATGGTTGGCGGTCAAACTCCTCGGCGACCAGCGTCCGGTAAGCTAACGGTTCCGTGGATCCCAGTAACGCCACGTCCGCCTGCCCATCGCGTAACGCATTGCGTAGCCAGACCGAGCCACCCGCCAATGTCTGGATATTCTCCAAAATTTCCTGTCGCTGAAGCTCGGCGGCAACCTTGGGAAAGTAGTAATTTTCAATGATTGGTGGCAACCCCAAGACCATGTGCTGGTCAGCCAGATGGTTCAGTTCCTGATGGGCCACCTGTAATTCGGATAAAATGGTCTGCACGTGCACAGCCAGTTGTTCCCCGCTCGGCGTGACAATCAGCTCGTTATGGACGCGGTCGCGGAGAAAGAGGGTCGTGTTGAATTCTCGTTCCAGCCGCTTGATGGCCATCGTAATCGTCGGCTGGGTCACATTGAAGGCCGCCGCCACTTTCGAAAAGTTTTTTTGCTTAATTAATTGATTGAAATAGTCTAGGTCATTGATGTTCACGTTTAATCCCTCTCAATCCAGCGATTGTCACGATGATATAAATTATATTGATAGTCGCTGTCACATTTGACTATAACATATTTCGCCAGCTATAGTATTCCCTGTAAAGCAATTAAACGAGCGGAGGAATTCAATTTGACATCAGCTAATTCCATCTTAAATAATCCATTTTTAAACAAGGGTACGGCCTTCACCACGGCCGAACGTGAAGCCCTAGGCCTTGTGGGCACCCTGCCCAGCCACGTCCAAACGTTGGACGAACAGGCCACGCAGGCTTACGAGCAATTTCAAAGCAAGCCCACGCAACTTGAAAAGCGGCTCTTCTTAATGACGCTCTTCAACGAAAACCGGACGCTCTTCTTCCGGTTGATGGCCGCGCACGTGGTCGAATTTATGCCGATCGTGTACGACCCCACGGTGGCCGATTCCATCGAACAGTACAGCCACCTCTTCACCGACCCGCAAAACGCCGCCTTCATTTCCGTCGACGATCCCGACAACATCGAAGCGTCCCTGAAAAACGCCGCTGACGGCCGCGACATTCGGCTGGTCGTGGTGACCGACGCTGAGGGTATCCTGGGCATGGGTGACTGGGGCGTCAACGGTGTCGATATTGCCGTTGGAAAATTGATGGTCTACACCGCCGCAGCCGGCATCGACCCCGCCCAGGTGCTCCCCGTCAGCATTGATGCCGGCACCAACAATCAAGCCCTCCTGGACGATTCCCTCTACTTGGGCAATCATCACCAACGCCTCACCGGTGACCGCTACTACGATGTCATCGACCAATTTGTAACCGCAGAACAGAAGCTGTTTCCTGAATCACTCCTGCACTGGGAAGACTTCGGGCGCTCCAACGCCCAGGTCATTCTCGACAAGTACAAGGATCAAATCGCCACGTTTAACGATGATATTCAGGGCACCGGGATGGTCGTTTTGGCCGGCATCCTGGGCGCCCTCAACATTTCCAAGGAAAGCATCAAGGACCAAAAGTTCGTGACGTTTGGTGCCGGGACCGCTGGCATGGGAATCGCCAACCAAATTTTAGATGAACTCAAACGCGCTGGTCTGACCGAAGACGAAGCCCGCAAACACTTCTACGCCGTCGACAAGCAGGGATTGTTATTCAACGACACCCCCGACTTGACCGCCGCGCAGAAGGATTTCACCCGCGATCGCAGTGAATTCTCCAACGCCGATGACCTGACGACCTTGGCCGCCGTGGTTAAGACCGTTCACCCGACCGTGCTGATTGGGACCTCCACGCAGCCTGGCACCTTCACCGAAGATATCGTCAGGGACATGGCTGCCCACACCGACCGACCGATCATTTTCCCCCTGTCGAACCCGACCAAGCTGGCCGAAGCGACCGCCGCGGACCTGATCAAATGGACCGACGGTAAGGCACTGATTGCCACCGGGATTCCGGCTGCCGACGTCGACTATCAGGGGACGACCTACCACATTGGCCAGGGCAACAACGCCCTGATGTACCCCGGCTTGGGCTTCGGCCTGATTGCTGCCAAGGCCAAGGTCTTGAACGGCGAAACGCTGTCCGCTGCCTGCCACGCGCTGGGCGGTATCGTCGACACGACTCAACCGGGCGCCGCCGTTCTGCCCCCCGTTTCGCAGCTGACTACCTTCTCCCAGAAATTAGCCGAAATCGTCGCGCAAAGCGTCGTCGATCAACGGTTAAACAAGGAACCAATTGCTGATGCCAAGCAAGCCGTTGCCGACATGAAATGGACGCCAGTTTACCGCGACTTACCGGCTAGTCTGGTGCTGAATTAAATTTTGATTTGAGCGTTGCTGCTGATGCGGTGACGCTTTTTTTGAGCGGGAAATTAGCCAACGAAGCATTCTAATATTATAATATTGGAAACATCAATTAGTGAGGCGAGTTAAATGCAAGAAAAAAAGCAATTCATTTCGCGGAAGGTTATTAACGTTGGCAGTTCTATTGGTATCACAATTCCTGCTGAAGTGGCAAAGCAATTAAACCTTACCAGCGGATCCGAAGTTGAGATTCAACCAACATCCAATGGCTTTTCCGTTACCAAAAAATCAAGTCTTGATCCCGCATTCATGGCTAGTATGGAAAAGGGCCTTAAAGAATATCGCGGCGCACTGGAAATCCTGCGAAAGAGTGACGAATAATGCGCTACTTATCTGCTGAAGAACTGATTGCTTTGAACTCTAGCGTGCTATTGTCTGCCCATCAAACAACGACGATTCGTAACGCAGCTGGCCTATCATCCATCGAGCAGCTTCCCCAACAGGCTTTTTTTCAAACCGAGGCGTATCCGAACCTGGAGAGTAAACTGGGAATCGTCTTCATCAAAATTATCAATCTACATCCTTTTGCTGATGGAAATAAACGGACTGCGATTGCCGCACTCTGGACTATGGCTGATCTAAACGGTTATTGGATTACCTTTACCGATACTGAATTAGCAGCCTTCGCTCTGGATGTCGCACAACTAGAGGACCGTAAGTTGGATTACAATAGCATTTACCACACCATTAAGGCTCATTTGGTTTTGGAACAATAATCCTAAATAACTGCCAAAAAAACAGGTGATCCCCTCCTACAAGGAAAGGATCACCTGCTTTTTAATACGTCGTCACCCTTGTTCAGCGACCATCCTTAAAGGCCATTATGTCCTAACCTATCTCTAACTTGATAAATATCACACCAAAATCTGTCTATTCTATTAATAAATGCTAAGCAAAAACTTCTACCTAGCTTTTTTGTTGCTATTCCCCTCTACATCCTATACTCTAATTTGAATTAGGGGGAAATTATGAATAAAAAACTACTGCTTACAACATCTATTGCTTTGATTTCTTTTACACTAATACCGACAGAATCTACAGAAGCTAAAATGAGATATCACACCTACGAAAATATTACCGTGTACAAATTTAGAAGAGGTGACTCCATTCACCACGATTTATTCTTAAAGTCATTCACGTTAAAAAGCGGTTCTTGGCTTAATCAAGCTAAATATATTAATAAAGAGGGGGGCTGGGAATTATCCTCAAATTATTTTGAATCTGGAAAATACAACTACTATCTAACACTATCTAATCGATGGGACCGAGAAAATGATAAGGTTGTAGAAATTACTGGAAGGATGCCTACCCTGCCCTGGGTAAACACTAAGAGTTCAAGCCCATGGCTAACCACTAAACCTGGAGATGGAAAGAAAATATTGAACATTTCAAAATCTCCTCATACCATCTGGACAACGAAACGTAGAGCTGTACTAAAATATGGCTATGGGACCAAGCCGGAGTACTACTATGTTACAAGTAAACGGGGTTCCGGTTGGATTAATAAGTATGCCCTTAAACTAGCTCCACACAAACTTTTATCAGTTCAAGTACCTGCTAATAAACAAAAAGTGATTATATTTAATGCTGATGGTTCTAAAAATTATATGTGGCCTAACAACAACTATACCGCTCTCAAATTTCCAAACAGTTCTAAAATTTGGATTAACCTCAGTGACAATCGCCTAGAATATAATTGGGCTGATCAAAATGAGGTCCTTATAAATAACTAAGTCCTAGTTTCCAATTCACACAAAAAGCAGGTGCCCCTTTCCATCAACAAAGGATCACCTGCTTTTTAATACGTCGTCACCACGGCACTCATAATCTGCCAACGACCGTCAACTTGCTCAACGACCATGACCGTGTTCAGTGGCCAGGCATACTTGCCGCTCCCGTGAATGCTGGCGGTCACGCGATTCTGCCCCACCACGCGCCAACCAGCGGCCGTGGCCGTCATTTCGACGTGGTCCTCGATTGAGGAGAAGTAGTGCATCGTCCCCAACCGCAACTCCCGTAACCACTCCGCGCGCGGCTGAACGTACCCCGTCATGTGGGTCAACGTAAAGTCCGGTGCCAGCAAACGGTCCAGTGCCACCGTATCGTCGGCCGCCATCGCATCATTATAGTCGCGATACAATTTTAAAATTTCATCGTTTATCGTCATTTTCATTTTCGATTAATCCCCAAACTATCGCGTGACCCCAACGTTTCATCGTGCGCTAACCGCATCACCAAGTCGGCAATACTCTTCCGTGAAACATCTTGACCGCCAAACGGTTCGCCCTTCTTGGTGACCTCGTAATCAGTATCGTCACCACTGTCGAACCAGCCGGGCCGGATGACCGTATAGTTCAAATCAGAGGCTTCGATAACATCCGCCGCTGCCCGGTAACCGCGCAACATCGGATTACTTTGCAAGTTACCACTGGCGCCCAGACTGGCTGGAATTTCATTGTAGATGCCCATGGATGCAATGAACAATAGCCGCTTAACGTCAGCATCGTCCATGGCTGCGACCAACGTCTTAGCCATGCCAGCCAAATTACCGCTCAAGGCCGCAAAGACCACATCTTGACCGGCCAATGCCGTCTTCAACGTTGCAGCGTCGGTCACACTGCCGGTAATAGCGCGTTCGCGTTCAGCGTTTAAGTTGCCTAAGCGCGCCGTGCTGCGGGCCATCAGGGTCAGTTGGTCGTCCGTGTTGTCTAAGAAATACTTCCGGGTGACGCTCCCCACAGAACCCGTTGCACCAATGATTAAGATATTTGTCATGATTAATTTCCTCCAGTTCGTTTTTTGAATAACCTCAGTGTAGCGCCTTGCAGTTACTTCAAGGCAAGTGTTATTGTCAAATTAAGTTAATCTTTTTGCCGTTCGCCTGGCACAATCAGGAAAATAGCCGCGACCAAAGCCAGGAACAGCAGGCTCGCGCCAACCAAAATGGCGTGTTGGAACCCAATGACCTGTCCCTTAAACAGGTCTTGCGTGGTGACCAAAATCGACAGACCGACCGAACCGCCCAGCTGATGCATGACGTTGACGACCCCTGAAGCAGCCCCGGCGTCGGCACCCTGCGTGTGGGCAACCCTGGCCGCCGTAAAGGGACTTAATGAGAAGCCTTGGCCGACACCAATGATGACCATGGGTGCGGCGATTCCCCACCAATAGCCGGTGGCGGGCGTAAAGAAGCTCAACCAGAGCATCCCCGCTGCCGTCAGCGCGATCCCGGTGACCAGCAAGCCACCGTTACCCCATTTGGCAGTCAACCGAGCAACCTGCAAGGCAATGATAAAGTTCACGACGGTCAGCGGGAAGAAGGCCACACCAGCCATCAGGGCGCTAAACCCAAGCTGATTCTGCATCAGTTGAGGCGTGATGAACCAGAACCCCATCATCGCACCCAGGTAGAGAAAGCGGCCCACATAGGCCCCGATACGCTCGCGGTCGGTGAATAACCGCAGGGGCATGATGGGTTGGTGAC
This sequence comes from Levilactobacillus koreensis JCM 16448, assembly GCF_001435525.1. Lineage (GTDB taxonomy): Bacteria > Bacillota > Bacilli > Lactobacillales > Lactobacillaceae > Levilactobacillus > Levilactobacillus koreensis. The sequence continues at coordinate 9,212 of NZ_AZDP01000054.1, read as the reverse complement.
TGCGGTGTTCCTGGAAAATGAAGATGGCAAGGAAGACCACTGCCAAGAGGAAGGCCGGTAGTTGTGCCCAGTCACCAATGATGCTGTAGACCAGTGCACTCATCCCAATTAAGGAGCTAAAGGTCCCCACCCAATCTAATTTACCGGACTGACCAGTATCCTTACTTAAATGCTTAACGGCTAAATAGAACATCCAAATACTGATTGGCACGTTCATGAAGAAGCCAACCCGCCACGTCAACAGGCTGGCGAAGATACCGCCAATGACGAGACTGACGCTGGCGCCAATCCCGGCCATGGCCCCGTAGTACGCAATAGCCTTGGTACGTTCGGCGCCTTCATACGTGTCCATCAGGATGGCCAACGTGGTGGGCGCGAGAATGGCCGAACCGATCCCTTGAAAGGCCCGCGATGCAATGATCATGGGCGCGTTGACGGCCAAACCGACCAACAGCGACCCAATTCCGAAGATGATCAGGCCCAGTTGAAACACCCGCCGCCGACCAAACAGGTCTCCGGCGCGACCACCCAATAAGAGGAACCCGCCGAAGGTCAGTGAGTACGCGCTACTGACCCAAGACAATGTTGCCTGATTTAAATTTAAGTCCTGGGCAATCTTGACCGTCCCCGTGAAGATGATCGAGTTGTCCAAGAGAATCATGAAGTAACTCATTAAGATGACTAGTAAAATCCAGTCGAATCGTTTTTGCTTTGCCATATTTTTTCTCCTCGTCTTTAAGTGAATGATTAGGAGTTTAGACCTTCATCTGGACTTCAAGGCAAGGGGAAATTGAAAAAAATGTATTTAAAAATTTATAAGACGTTTGCGTTGTATCTGGTTACCAGGTCTTGTAGAGTTCTCCATGTAAGGGAGGCGCGCGCATGCGGGCTATAAGTAGTGCCACTTTTCGTCAGAATTTGAAATCCTATCTAAAAACAATTCATAAAGATGGCGAACCACTCACTGTCACGACTAAAGATGGCAAGAATAATGTGGTCGTCCTGTCTGTCACCGAATATGATTCACTAGTCGCAACTGCAGAAATCTCTGCAAATACCTATCTAATGAATAAGATTAGGCGTGGTGAGAAACAATTTTCTCGGGGTGAATTCAAGGAACACGAACTGAATTGAAAAGACGTTGATTTGATTCGCCTTGGCTATCAAGGTAAACCTAATCAACGTCTTTTCATATCATCACATTTTTTCGATGACTATTCTAAATCAGCCTTCTCCCGAGCCCCCCATTATCTAAGTAGACCATCATCTCATCAACATCGGTAAATGCTGGTTCCTCATCTGAAATCAAACCTAAGTCCCTAGCTTCAGCCAAAACCATAGCGCGTCTAGTCCTGTCGTTGGGGGTCTCTCTATCCGGTGCCAAGATAGCAAATGGAATTCTATTTTGAACAACCAATTGTTCTGCGGCCATCGTCATGTACTCATTAAAGCTGATTCCAGCAACCGCGAGTCGCTTATCCAATTCCCCACGGAGGTCATCATCTAATCGAATCGTTGTTAGTGTTGTGCCCATCCAATCGCCTTCTCTTAGCCTCACTATACCTGACGACTGGTATTTGGCTGCCAACAACGACTCACAAAAATTGTTATTTTTTCAATCGCGTCCGAATCCGGCTCAGCGACACCGGCGTCATCCCCAAGTAAGATGCCACCAGATGTAGCGGCACGCGTGTCAAAATTTCCGGGTCGTCGGCCGCCAATTGCTGGTAGCGCTCAACCGGGGAATACTGGAGCTGGTCGAAAAAAATATTGCGATAGGCAATGAACCGCTCACAAACAAACCGTGTGATGGCGGGCTGAATCGCGGGATATTTTCGCTGAATCTGATCAAAGGCGGCCTTACTCAACAGCAATACCTGCGTGTCCTCAAAACTCTCAATCGAGAACCCACTTGGCTGGCCTAGATAGAAGCTTTCAAAGGAAGAAACAAGTTGGTTTTCAAAGAAAAATTGTAGGGTGATATCCTTGCCATCACTGTTGTGCCAGAGTCGCAAGGCCCCCTGCGTGACGATAAAAATTTCGGTCGCCACGTCGCCTTCCGCCAGTAGCGTCGTGCCAACGGGAACCTTTTTCGCAACGAATAAGTCCTGTAATTTTGCATAACGTTGCGCAGGTTGAGAAGAAGTCGCTGGTGAAACGGCAACAAATTTTGCGTGATTTTAGGATTTAATAATTAAAAGGCACGCGTTAACTGACTAAAGTTAATGTGTGTCTTTTGTTATTAATAATTATTTTGTGTGGTTAAGTTTATATGGCCGAAACGTGTGACCAAAGGCAGTCGGTTCCGCTTAAACCTGGCAACCAAACAATCCAAAACCGGGATTATTCGGTTGCCAGCCTTAATGCTCGCCGACTAACCGCCTTTGGTCACACTCTCACTCTTTTCCATATCTATTATACCATGCCCACCCCATCAAAAACAGACTAGTCATTCCCACTAAAGCGCGTAAACTAGGGGCTCGGAGGTGATTGGATGTCAGAAACAGAGGCACACCATTTGCAGGTGATCTACCAGCGCTTGACCGGTGATATTGACCGGCTCACGGCTCAGTTGGCTGCACTCAGTCAAACGGCCCGGGATATGAAACAACAGTTGAACAGCGAAGGGCATCTCGACCTAGGCACCTTCAGTGATCAGCTGGATAGCTTCGCCAGTATCGAAGCTAATAACCGACAGATCGACACTTTAAATGCCCGCCACGATACCGCTGTGACGCGACTGGCCCACGCCCAGTTGCTGCTACCACAAGCTTACTTCGCCAAACTCCAACTCGACTTTGGTGACGGTGACGCCGAATCCCTCTACCTTGGCAAGGTCGGCTACACCGATGAAAATACCAACGACCTGATCTACGACTGGCGGGCTCCCGTGGCTGACGCGTACTACGCCAACCGGACCGGGGCCACCAGCTATCAGCACCATCCCCGTCACCGTCGTCGCCCGGCAACAATTTATTATCGACCATGCCGACCTGCAACAGATTATCGATACCGACGTGGCCATTGGTGACCCCCTCCTACTTGACGTTCTCGCCAGCAATCGTAGCGGCGGCCTGCAGGAGATCACGGCCACCATTCAACAGGAACAAAACGCCATCATCCGCGAAAATAGCCAACCCACGGTCATCGTCGACGGGGTGGCGGGAAGCGGCAAGACATCCGTGCTCCTTCAGCGAGTCGCCTACCAACTCTACCGCCATCGCGACAGTTGGACACCAGCCGACATCTTGATCCTAACGCCCAACGTAGCCTTCAGTCGCTACATTCGTGGCGTATTGCCGGCACTGGGCGAGGCCGAACCACTGAGCACGACCTATCTCAAATTAGTCCGTTCTTGGGGACAGCGGTTTGGCTTGACCATTCTAACCACCCGCGGCAATCACCTCGCTAATTTGGCAAAAATTCTTCAAGCGCCCCTAACCGAAACGCCGGCTGGGCTCACCGCGGCGGCCTACGACCAATCCAACGCGCACGATGCCCTACTGACACGGATGCAGCGGGCCTGGCGCTGGCTCCAAGCCGTCGACCGGCTGCCGGAAGATGTCAGTCAGTGGCTCGACTGGCCAACATTGGCCCAACAATTGGGATTAGCCGACTTAACCCCCTACGACCAGCTGTACCTGCTGATTCGGTTCACAGCCTACCAGCAAACGGCTACCGCGGCCCTCTTCGTGGATGAGGCTCAGGACTACGCCGCGGATATCTGGCTATTTTTGACCGCCCTCTACCACAACGCCGAGCTCACCATCGTGGGGGACCACCGCCAGCGACTGACGGGTCAAGCCGTTACCATCCCCGATTACTTTGACCCCGCCAAGACAACCGTCCTCCGCCTCACCACCAGCTACCGGGCAACCGGCGAGATCACGCGCTTCTTCGCCCAATTCGCTGGTGATTGGCAAACGACCATTCAAGCGGTTCAGGCGGCGGGGACAGCCCCACGCGTTCTGGAAAACGCTGACTTGAAACGGGTTCTCGCGACACTCCCCGCAACGACCGGCCAGAGTATTGGCGTTCTCACCACTTCTCAAGAGGCTGCGGCCAAACTCGCCGACCAGTTGGCGGATGCCCAGCTCATTACGAGTGACGGCACACAAACCGTTCAGCCCGGAATCAACGTACTTCCCCTGACCGTGGCAAAAGGTTTGGAATTCGACTTTGCCGTGGTCATCGATTGGCATGCCGACTTTTATCAGGACGCCCAGTTTGGCGATAACCGACGTTATGTAGCGGCTTCGCGAGGAACTAAGGGATTAGCTCTGTTAGCCTAGTTTACTTGAAATTAAATCCCCCACGTCGCCAATAACGTGGGGGATTATTATACAAAAAATTTTGCTAATCGCTATTCAGAGCTAACCTTCAGTCGCTTACCATTGATGACCAATTTCAAAAAAGCTCGGCCAGGTCATCACCGTCCGAGCTTAACACTTATTTACTCACTAATAACCAACAACGACTTAATCGCCTCACGCTTATCCATCGCAGCGTAGGCTTCTGCCACGTGGTCGAGGTCAAACCGCTTGGTAAACACCTTCCCCGGGTGAATCTCACCCTTCAAGACAGCGTCCAATAACACGGCGCGGTCGTAGGTCGTCACGGAAGCAATTCCGCCCCGCAGGCCAATGTTCTTCCAGAACAGGTTGTTGGTATTCATCTCGGCCTTTTGCGGCACACCAACCCGGCCAACGACGGCGCCCGCGCGACCAACTTTAACGGCCGTATCCACGGACTGTTCCGTCCCGACACATTCGAGCACGGCGTCGGCCCCGGCACCATCGGTCAGCTCCAGCACACGTTTAACCGCGTCATCGCCCCGTTCGGCAACGATATCAGTTGCACCAAATTCGGTGGCCAAGGCTTGCCGGTCGGCGTGACGACTCATCGCGATGATTCGCTTAGCCCCCCGCAGTTTGGCGGCAATCACACCACACAGCCCCACAGCACCATCACCCATGACCACGACCGTGTCGCCTTCCTTGACTTCGGCGGTCGCAGCAGCGTGGTAGCCGGTCGCCATGACATCGGCTAACGTCAATAGGTCGTTCAGTTGGGCGTCCGAGTAGTCGCTGGGTTGGCCTGGCACCTTCACCAAGGCCCAATCTGCATTCTTAAACCGTAAGTATTCACCTTGATAGCCCACAATTTCGTCGTCAGTCCGCGCATTTTCACAGTTGCCATCGAAGCCAGCTAAACAAGCCGCACAGTGGCCACACCCATGGGTAAAGGGCGCGATGACAAAGTCGCCGGGTTTAACGTTAGTCACATCATGACCAACACTTTCGACGATTCCGATTGCTTCGTGGCCGACTGGCGTATTCTTTTGTCGGTCGTTGATGCCGCGATACCACCAGAGATCGGACCCACAGACACAGGCACGCACGATTTTCAGAACGGCGTCGGTTGGGTTCTTGACGCTGGGTTTCGATAACTCTTGGGCTTCCACTTTGCCCGGTTCAACGAAGACTGCTGTTTTCATAAATTCATCCTCCAATTTTGATTGATACGGTCAGTGTACCCCTTGAAGTCCACTTTAAGGCAAGGGTTATTTGAAATTAGCCCACCAAGTCGTCAGCTGTTGGTCGGCCGTGGATAAATCGCCGGCAGTCATGCCAATTCCGGCCACGACACTTGCTTGTGGAATCAGGCTGGCAAAATCATCCTCGTAGCTTCCGGGCGTTCCGGCATCCGTGTAAAACGGGGCCACTGTGCCGGTAAAGCTGGCCAATTGCTGCAAGAAACTCCGAACGGGCGTGGCGACCTGAGCCGACCACACGGGGCCGCCAACCAGAATCGTATCAACCTGCGTGAGATCCGGCAACGCGTTGGTCAATTTCGGTAAATCACCACTGGCGAGTTGCTGACTCGCCACATCTGCGGTCGCGTACATGTCATTCGGAAAGGTTCCCGCCGGCACGGTCAACGTGATCCGCGTCGCACCAGTCACCCGTTGTAGCGCCGTCGCCATTTTCGCCGTGGTTCCGGACCACGAATAATCAACGATCAAAACTTTTGTTGGCATCTGAAGATCCCCTTTACTGTAGTTGTTGCCTCTAGCATACAGGGTTACAGTTAGTTGAAGGCAAGGGATTCTTGAGAATTTTTTTGAGGGGTCTCTTTACTAACGAAATTTAGAGGAAATTCGTAACGGTATTTTGGGAAATCTTCGTTAAAAAAACTGGGCACACAACCGTCACAGCTGTATACCCCGGTTCTCCAGTCTAATTAAAACGTGCGATTTAAAAGATACTCTGTGCGCGTCTAAGTAATTCGCCTAATACACTAGGCTTAATCTTACCAACAACTTCTGCATGCCTAGCTACATAATCATAATTAGGAATCATATACGTAATAACGGACCCTTTGACACCACTAACTTGATCAGCAATTGGCAAAAATATTCGTCGATCGTTAATCATTTTAGATGTAATTGGCATCCCTACAATCATTTTAGTCTTCGCATTATAAGCATCATTTGATAAAACTACTAGTGGCCGTCGAATATTCCCCCGTTGCGGATCATGGCCACCTTCCTCACGCCCTGCATGTGGCTCCGCATCAATAAAGATGATATCCCCTTGCTTTAGGTTCACCATTCCACGTTCTCCTTGCCAACTGGCGATCCGTTATCGATGTTTCCGAGCTCTTTATTAATCTTTTTAAAATCAATATCATCATAAGTACCACTAAGCCAAGGGTTTGTTTGTACCGGTCGATATTCTAGGGAACCATCATTCTTCTTTATTAAAAGATATTTTTCCTTTTCGTCGATGCCAGCCTTTTTAGGCACTGTCAAAACTATGGAGTGACCAATTCTTCGCGTTTCATATTCGCCAATTATACGTTCATTAGAATTCTTTTCCATCATTTTTACAGCACTTCCTTTCGTATATCTTAGTATATACTGAAGACATTATAACTACAAGGACAACCCCTTCTAAAGCTTTTACCAGACTTTGAAAATTTAATTAAAAAATGTAAAGTCAAACGGGGAGGAAAATCATGACTCGAGGAATCAAGCTGTTACCTATACTGCTATTGATGGTCATCGCATTCTTCGTCGACTTGTATCGGTCAGCGCTACCAAGTTGGTTCGTATTCAGTATATTTGCTATTCTGTTCATTAAGGTTGCCAGCTATGCCTATCATGTTGTCACAAGAAAATAATCTTTATTACGTCAAACGGGTCTGGGACAAAAGTCCCAGACCCGTTGTGCGCTCCGAACGTATATTGCTGAAACGTGCGCCAAAAGGCAGTCAACTCCGCTTAACCCCGATAGACAAACAATCCAAAACCGGGATTATTCGTCTATCGACGTTAATGCTCATTGACTAACCGCCTTTCGTCCCACTCTCATTTTCTATTTCCATTAAGCAATCCGATATCTAATAGAACCCATCGTCAGGCGCTTTCTCCTGATGATCGACCTTTTCCGCGTGTTCCTTTTCCAATGCCCGTAGTTCGGCTTCAGTGCTTTCCATGTGGTCGTAGAAGTGGTTGAGCTTGTAGTTCAGGTGGTCGATTGCCGCCTGCAAGTCATCGCGCTTCTCTTCCATTACGGCTAGCTGTTCCTTCAGTAAGGCCTTTTGTTCCTTGGTGTTGTCCTCTTGGGCGTCGAATAGTTCAATGTACCGCCGCAGATTTTCGATGCTCATCCCCGCTGATCGCATCTGGGTCACGAAGCGAATCCGCCGAATAATGCGGTCATCGATATCGCGATTGCCCACCGGGGTCCGGTCAATGGCGGGAATGAGGGACTCCTTTTCGTAGTAGCGAATCGCGGCGGAAGAGACGCCTGTCTTTTCGCTGGCTTCTTTAATGTTCATTTGCCTTCAGCTACTTAAGTTTAGTAAACCGGTCGATTCTGCCCCTCGGTTGCGGGGTCTGCCATCCCAATACTATCACGACTATAGCGCGCCGGGTCCGCAATCATCTTCAAGACGACATCGGCCACGCTAGCCCGTGAACCCGAAACGCCGTTGTACGGTTGGTCCTTGGTCGTGACGGTGTAACTGATGTCGCGGTCGTTCAACCAAGGTAACCGCAACGTGGTGTAGTCCAGCCCGGAGTTGGCGAAAAGTTTGTCGGATTCCCGCGCTGGGGCCATCCCGGCACCGATCATTTCTAAGTTCCAGCGACCAAATTCACCGCCGACTTCATCATAAAGGCCAAGAACATTGGCAAATAGCACGCGATCAACGTGGTTGGCCTGCATGGCACTGATGACATTCTTGGTTAACCGATTCTGCCGGTCGTGGTCGACCATCGCCACAAAGACCAGATCTTGGCCTACCATAGCAGCGGTCACGGCGGCCTCGTCAGTGATGTCGCCATCAACCAGCGTCACGCGCGGATTGTCCTGCAGATTGTTGAGACGACTGGCGTTACGTAAAAATAGTGTCAGGTCAATATCTGCGAATGCTGCTTCGGTGAGGATACGGTGTTCAACGAGCCGCGCAATTTGACCATTTGCGGCTAAAATCATAACTTTTTTACTCATTATTAAGACTCCTTTGTCTGAAGCCACCAGCGTTTAAAGCCGCTGGCGGTCTGTTCTAAGTTCACTTTTACTAGTGTCGGAGGGATCCTCCAATCGCTTGAATGACCCTAGATTAAACCTTCATGTGTACTTCAAGGCAAGGAGAAAGTTAAATTTTTTTGACAGAACGATGTAAAGGCCGCAGGCACACCTAAAATCAGTGTTCTGCGGCCTTTACCCGGCTAGCTAATTTGGCTCGTAAAAATTCTTATGCAATCAATGCGACTATCGCCTGGAACTCGCGCAAGATGGTCGCTTTAAAATCTTCAATCTGCTTCATGTCCAACTGATTCTGCATAGCGGGAACCAGCAACCCGGTCAGTTGGTGCCGCTGGAATTGGTTATTCCGTAAAAAGATCATAGGAATCCTACTACCATCAGTAGGCTATCCTATGACCTTTTAAGTTTGACCTAAAGGTTGAAAGTTCCAAAATACCAGCCATGCCTGCTCTAGCAACAATAGTGAGACTAAAACTAGGCAACATGGTGGGCCCTTCGCCTTATCGGCCGGCAGATATGGGCTGGATCGGTGCGAACACAACTTGAAGCCTCGAAAAAGCCGAGTCTACAAGCTTGGTTTTCTACTAAGCCGGCAAGAAACGCCGACCAAGTAGAACGACGCGCCTGAGCCCATATCTGCCGACCTCTCGGCTT
>NZ_AZDP01000053.1:91385-94850 GCF_001435525.1 Levilactobacillus koreensis JCM 16448 | reverse complement strand
TGGTGTATTTATTTTGGTCTAAATTCTAAGTGGCTAACTTGATTATAAAATTCGCCGGCAAAAAAATTCTAATTATTTTCTACAACAACTCAATTACTCTCAAAATTCATCGCAACTCAAAAATGACCTACCAGCATCTTCACATCTGGTAGATCCAACATTAACTGATGCTTTTACCCTTCAAAATGGTAAGTTAACTCTTCTGCCGTATACGGTCGATCCGTACGCGCCGGCTCCAAGAATCTATCTCCAACCTTAATGTCACAGGCACGAGCTACGGTAATCGCAAACTCACGGAAAAATTGGAAGCTTGACGAAATGATACCGTTATCCGAAACGACCGGCTGGCGAACCAGATTCTGTTTGGGAATGAACGAATTTTTCTCATACGTTTCCTCAAAGAGACCACCCGTAAACTTCGTATCGGCTAAGAGGCCCGCCTTCGCTAGTAGGATTGGCGAACTCGACATGGATGCAATGATTGGTCGTTTGCCTGTGGTCTTCAACCGCGCCAGGAAGGCCACGTTACGTTCATCGCTTAACGGCACGTGATAATCGTCAATCCCCGGGAGAATCAACAACTCATAGTCCAACGGATCAACCTGCGAAAAATCCTTCTGGGCTAAGACCGCCATGCCGTCTTCCCCCGTATATGCCTTGCGTGCTGCGGCAACCGTCGTCGTTTCCCAATCGTCCTGAAAAGCCAAAATCTCAGTTAAGGCCGTAATCTCAAAATTACAAAAACCGGGATAGAGCATGACTAAAAAATGCTTCATTACCCAACACCTCAATTCTAAGTTGAATATATCATAACTTCATCGTATTGTCATCAAGCTTTAATTATCTAATTTAAAAGGACCCACTCCGCCAAAGAGTCAGGTCCTTTTCGCTTACATCACCTAATTCTTAGTCATACAACTCCTGACGCTTCCGCCGACTGAACCCATAGACTGCGATACTAAAGAAGAGCAGTGCAAATGCCGCGATGATCAACAAGGCCACACCTACCTTTCCCATCGTTCCCGCTTGCAGACCCCGAATCGCATCCAGCACCCAGTACTGCGGCGTAAACATCGCCAGCTTTTGCATCAGCGGTGGCATGACCGTTAATGGAATCAGCGCACCGGAGAGCAGACTGGTTACGGTGATCAGCACCGTCTGTAGGCCACTCGCTACCGACGTACTCGGCGCCAAGACACCGATTGCCAGCGACCACATCACCGCCACCACACCGAAGGCTAGCAAGACACCGATCAATTGAATCACTGAAATGCCGGGGTCGATCCGGAAGATACCGACCATCGCGACCACGGTCAAGACCGCTTCGAAAGTCATAGCGAGCATGGCAAACGCTGCCGTTCCTGCAAAGTAGGCTCCACTAGAAATCGGCGTCAGCATTGTTCGCTGATAAATTTTATTTCGCCGCTCATTTTGTAGATTACGCGCACCAAAAGCATCCGCTTGGTATAACATCATCATTAACATGAAGCCCAGAATCTGTAGGCTCAACGCCAGTGTCTTGCCCGACTGATCAACCTGGCGGAACGTCATTTTGGACGCCTGATGCTGTTGAAGATAACGACTCACCTGTTGTGCAGACTTCCCCGTTGAACTCAGTTGCTCAACGCTCAAAACTGTTTGGTAGGCCGCCTTCACAAAGCCCTTAATTGCCTTCACGGTCGCTCCCTTTTGCAATGTCCGCAGACGCAACTGCGGTTGATCACCCGCCCGGATTCCTTGCTGATACCCGTTAGGAATCGTGACTACCGCGGTAACCTCCCCGTGACTCAACATCGTATCGACTCGCTTAGAGGTGGTCGGCTTAAGCGCCACTCGCTGTTTCAATCCCGAGACCAATAGTCGACTGTCCGTCGTTCGATCCTGATCGATCACGCCGATGGTCACAGCCGTCTGCGCCGTTTGCGTTGCTAAATACAGGACGATACTCAGAAACGGAATCCCCAATAAGAATAAAACTTGTAACGGGTGCCGGCGCCAAAGGACCAGCCGTTCTTTAATTAGCCAAAACATTGCGCGCACTTTAGAACACCTCCCGTTTATTTAAAATGACCGACATCGCCACAAACAAGCCGACCGCCAAGCCGAGGTTAAGACCGACCCCACTCCAGTTCAGTGGATTTTCCGTCCACAACGCCGAACGCAGCGGTGACATCACCCAACCCAATGGTGAGAAGCGCAGCATACCATCACTGACTGGGAAGTAACCCCCTCCCAGAAATGCAGCCAACTGGATGATGACCTGGGTAATGCCGACGCCCACGCCTTGCCCGACCGTTTCCAAGAAGAGGCCGAGCACTAAAAATAAGAGCATCAGGGAAACAATGTTCAAAAATGAAAAGCCAAATGCCTGCTGCCAAGGTACTTTAAACAACACTTGTGTCAGCACCATCGAGACCAACACCGTCAATCCCCCAAAGATTGCGTGGCCCAATACGGTCGAATTGATAATCTGCTGTCGGCTGATCGGCGCAATCAATTCCCGTGGCAGGGTACGCTTACGGCGGCCCTGAGCGAAGGTATCGATCCCAATCTCAGCAAAGTACAGAATAAACATCCCCGTCATCGCAATCGCGTAGTACTGATAGGAACTGGCCGCCGGTTTCAGCCCCTGTCGATCCTGCACGACGACCGTTTTCTTCAGCTGACTCGGCGGCAATACCCGCCCATTAAAGGTCAGCGCCGTTTGGGTCAGCGCCACACTTTGAAAGACTTCCACTAAGACCCCTTTTAATAACGCGACCTGATAATCCGTGAAGCCAGTCGCTGTCAGAACTTGTACCCGCTGGCCAACGATGACTGCCGCCGTATTCTTCTGCTGACGTACCCGCTGCTTCGCCTGTGCTACCGAGGACCGTTGAGTGAAGCTCAGACCGGCCATTTTGGTATGCTGTAGCGTTTGCTTAACCAACCGCCCCTTCTCTGAATGAGGGCGTTGGATCACAACCTGCACCCGAACCTTTTCGGGCGTCGTTGCTTGACTCCCGAAGGATCCCTGCAAAATAGCACCGAGTAAAAACATCAGACTGATCGGCAAGACTAAATAATACAAGTAAGATGCCGGGTTACGCAAGTCACTCACTAAATTTCGCTTAATCATGACTCTATTCATCAGTGCCCCTCCTAATCACGTAACGTTCGGCCCGTCAGGTTCAAGAAGACCGTCTCTAAGTCAATTCGGGGCTGATCGACACTCGCCACCACAATGTCCCGTTGAATCAGTGCCATTAAAATTTGATTGAGTGGATTGCTGGCAATCGCCACGGCAATATGCAAATTGACGCCATTCAACGTGACCTGCTGCACACCGGCAATCTGCTGTAATTCCGAAACGACAACACGCTCCGGTTGGTCGATCACAATCGTTACCCGCCGCTGATCCATCACCAGATTGACCAACTCTTCTTCGGTGCCACTCGCAATGACCTTACCGTGATCCACAATGAC
>NZ_AZDP01000053.1:55166-91322 GCF_001435525.1 Levilactobacillus koreensis JCM 16448 | reverse complement strand
GTAGATCACGGTGATACCGCGGGCGCGCATCTCCTCGATCGCTGTCAGAATATAATTTCGTGACTGCGGGTCGATCCCGACCGTGGGTTCATCCATGAAGAGCAGGTCTGGATGATGGACGATGGCCATGGCAATGTTCAACCGCCGTTGCATCCCCCCAGAAAACGTCTTGGGCCGCTGCTTTCGGTGCTTAGTCAGCTCGACCGTTGCCAACGCCTGCGCGACACTCTGCCGTAACTCCGCGCCACGCAATCCGTACAGCCCACCGAAGTATCGAACATTTTCTTCCGCCGACAAGTCATCAAACATCGCTAATTCCTGGGGAACGACGCCAAACCGCTGGCGATTGCCCATGTCATGCGGCCCCATCGCCGTTCCAAACAGGGTCACCTCGCCACTGGTCTTGGTGAGAAGTCCCGTTACCATATTAATGATCGTTGACTTACCGGCCCCGTTTGGCCCCAGCAGTCCTAAGATCTTGCCCGTAGGTACCGTAAAACTCACATCATCCACCGCTACCTTCGTTCCAAACTTTTTAGTCAATCCCTTAACCGTTAAAGCCGCCTGCATGTGCACAACCTCCTTCAGATATTACGACCATTGTATAAAAAAAAGAAATGGGTGCCCAGTCCCATTTCTCATGAATCCGACGTGAGATTTCTCATGTCCTATCGTCCGTTCTCACCTGGTATTGCACCACGGCTATCAGAAATTCCGCTAATTTAGTAGAGAACTAGCCTTGGAGACTCACTTCAAGAAGTTACTGGTCACCCTCAGCCTGCCGTCGTGTCCGTCAAGGGGAGTGTGGTCGTGACCAAAAAGCCGGTCTGACCATCAACCACTAGTTGCCCATTCAAGGCAGCCGTTCGTTCTTCCATTCCCAAGATGCCGATTCCCTTCTTAAAATCCGGATCTGCTTGGCCATCATTGCTCACGGTGAACCGCAAGAACTGTTGATAGACGTGCAGATTGACCGTGACTTCATGGGCATTGCTATACTTTAACGTGTTGGTCAGAATTTCTTTTAAGTTTCCCAACAAAACCTGCCAGTGAAAAACGGTGATTCGCTCCAAAGAACCGCTATACTTCAAGTCGGTACGGATCTCATAGGTATCCGTAAATTGTTGCAACTCACCCTTCAGCCTAGAAAAATTAACCGTTTGACTAGCGGGGCCTTCCGTTCGTAAAATCTGGCGAATATCTTCAATGCCGTCACGAATAGCCACAATCGACTGGTCCAATAACGCCTCTCCCTGTTGGGGGTCACGTCGATAGCTCAGCTTGGCCGCTTGCAATTGAATTAGGCTACCAGTCAGTTGATAGCCCAGTTGGTCGTGAATCTCATGAACTAACCGTTGGCGCTCCACTGCCGCTGCCTGATGCTCCCTGGCATCGACATTTAACGTACTCTGCGAAAACAACTTTGCCAACCGGTTACGCTCCAAACGTAAGGCATCCGCATCAGCCTGCGTCCGTGATCGATGGCGCGCCTCGTACTGTGTCAGCCACGCCAGCAAGCCACAGAAAAGGCACCAGCCGCCCAACCAGAACTCCGATTGCCCACTGAATTGCGTGGCTCCAAACAAAGCGATCACGCCAAAACCCACTAGCTCCCACTGACTTACCCATTTGATAGCTAACACATTCACCCAAGTAATTGGCAAGACAAACAACAATAACGGCGCGTGGGGGCTGAACAATAAGGGAATCATTAGCTGACCGCCGCTCCAAACCAACGCCCACCGTGGCAGGCCCATAGCCAGTAATCCACCGCTCAACCACAGCAGCAGACCACCGATCAGCCAGATCAGTTCGGGTCGGGTCAATTGAAATAGGCCGTAGCCCAGCAACGTGACCACGGTTGCCACGTTCATTAGTAATCGTCGCCTCATCCTTGGCCCCCCTCGCCAGTCAGATAGTAGATTGCCAACTGCGTTCGGTGATCAAGGTCTAATTTATGTAAAATGGTCGACAAACTGTTATTGACGGTGCCGTCGCTCAAAAATAGCTGCGCGGCGATCTGCTTATTCGTTAACCCCTTGGCTACCAACCGGGTAATCTCCTGCTCACGTTCCGTTAAGTCACGCAGATCAGGCGAAATTGTGGCCGTCGTTAGGCTTGCGGCCGCTTTACGTAGCACAGCCGGTGACAAGATACTTTGTCCCTGCGCGACCATCTTGATTGCTGCCAGCAACTGATCGGCATCCGTCGTCTTCAGAAGATAGCCGCTCGCCCCATTTTGAATTCCAGTCACGATGTACTCATCCTCGTCAAACGTGGTCAAGATGATCACCCGCGTTGCCGTCTGCGTAGTGATTAATTTGGTCGCCGCAACTCCCGTCATTCCGGGCATCCGGACATCCATTAAAGCAATGTCTACCTCATGAGTCGTACAGAAGTTAATGGCGGCCGTCGCATCATCAAAAGTCCCCAAAACGGTAAAAGTCGGCTCTGATTCTAAAATAATTTTTAAGCCACTGGTAATCAAGCGGCTGTCGTCCACTAACACAATCGTTGTCATTTCGCCCACCTCATTAATATATTTAGTATACCTGATTTTCCGTATTAAGCAGACAAAATAAAAAGCCGACCACCGAAGTGATCGACTTTCTTGAATGTGACTAGTTGCGACGGCGTTCTGGGATCCGCGCTGCCTTACCGTTAAGTTCACGGAGGTAGTAGAGCTTAGCACGACGTACACGACCTTGACGAATAACGTCAATCTTAGCAACACGTGGGGAGTGTAATGGGAAGATCCGTTCCACACCGACACCGTTACTGATCTTACGTACCGTGTAAGTTGCTTGGATGCCAGCACCCTTACGCTTGATTACGACACCTTCGAACAATTGGATACGTTCGCGGGTACCTTCGACGATCCGGGCGTGAACCCGAACAGTGTCTCCGGCACGGAAGTCTGGAACATCGTCCCGTAATTGTTCTTGGTTGATCTTAGCAATTAAATTGTTTTGGCGCATAATATATTCTATCCTTTCGCCAACATTCATTCTCAGTCTCGACAGCGGAATATTGTTTTTATGGCTAAACAGCCAAAGTTAAGTGTATCATATCTCGAAATGCCTGTAAAGGTTATTTTCTTGACTCCCGTTCGGCAGCCTGGCGTTCTTCCTCTTCGATGCGCACATCGGCCAAGAGGTGTTTCTGCTGCTGGGTCAACTTTTTGTGGTCGATCAAGTCTGGCCGCCGTTGGTACGTCCGCCGCAGGGCTTCCTTTTCGCGCCATTCATCGATTTTACCATGATTGCCGCTAATCAAAACGTCTGGGACCTTCATCCCCCGGAACTCTGATGGCCGCGTATATTGCGGGTATTCCAGCAGGCCGGATGAGAATGAATCGCCCGGTGCCGACTCCGAATTGCCGAGGACTCCCGGTAACAGCCGCACCGTCGCATCGATCATGACCATGGAGGCCAACTCGCCACCCGTCAGGACAAAGTCGCCCAAGGACACCTCATCGGTCACCAACGTCCGAATCCGCTCGTCATAGCCCTCGTAATGGCCACACAGGAAGGTCAAATGGTCCTCATGGGCAAATTCTTCGGCCACGTGTTGGTCAAAGGTCACCCCGGCAGGATCGAGCAAGATGACCCGGCCCTTGGGCAAGCCTTCCGCCGCCGCTTGTTCCTCGGTCGCCTTTAAGGCATCAAAGATGGGTTGGGGTTGTAAGAGCATCCCGGCGCCACCACCAAAGGGATAGTCGTCGACGTTGCCGTGCTTGTTGGTCGAGTAATCCCGAAAGTTCGTCACGGGCATGGTCAGATGGCCATTTTCAATCGCCTTACCCACGATGGAATCATGCATCGGACCGGAAAACATATCGGGAAATAAACTTAACACATCGATACGCATTACTCGAGTCCCTCCATTAATTCCACCGTGACTTGGCCAGCATCTAAGTCGACCTTCTTCACCACGTCATCGATTTTTGGCAACAGCAAGTCGTCCTTACCTGGCCGGTCAACGACCCAGACATCATTGGCGCCTGGTGACAAGATCTCTTTGATCTCACCCAGTTCTTCGCCGTCTTCCGTGACGACCTTCAGGCCAACGATTTGGTGATAGTAGTATTCGCCGGGTTGTAAGTCGCCGGTCTCTAACTCGTTATCGGTCACCTTTAACGTGCTCTGCTTGTAAAGCTCCACGTCATTGATCGATGGCTTGCCCTCAAAACCTAACAGATAAAAGTTTTTGTGTTTCCGCATCGTGGCGACGGTCAACGTCACCGGCTTCGTCTGGCCTTTCGCAAAAGCGTAAAGCGTCGACCCCACCGCAAAACGACTCTCCGGAAAATCCGTGGTCGCGATGACCCGAACCTCACCCTTGATACCGTGCGTGTTCACGATAGTTCCTACCGTATAATATGCCATGTCACATGCCTCCTCGTTTAAATGTTTTATTTATAGTTTAATTGTAATTTGAAATTGGGCAACATAGTCGTGTTCTTCGCCTTACCGGCCGCCAGATATGGGCTGGAAACGGTGCGGACACAACTTGAAGCCTCGCAAATGCCAAGTCTACAAGGTTGGTCTTCCGCTAAGCCAGCGGAAAAATCATCCACTGACTAAGCAGAACGACGCGCCTGAGCCCATATCTGGCGACCTCTCGGCTTACATTGATGTCCTATGGAAACTAACACTAAAATTAAAAATTAGTGTCGATCATGTCACAAAAAAGTCTAGCGTTCATTCATGGTCAAAGACTATCAGAGCCGGTCAGGGATGGAGCCAGCCGTGTCAACGCTGTTAGACGGGTTTCTTTCCCGACTTAAAGCGTGGGACGACCTCAGAGACACGCGCTTTCCGTGGCTTTGAGGCGAGCCGAAAGCCCGAACTTTGGCTGGAGGCGTTCCCCATGGTAGGCGGAATTTCCGATCGCCGCAGTGTGACCAGTTCACACAACCCAAATCTTTAATATTTTTATTTTTGGGAACAAAAAAACTCGAGGAAACGTTGCCGCCTCACTCGAGAGTCTTTGTTGGGCGGTCATCGATGATGAGACGCACCCGCTTATTGCCTTGAACGCGAACGCTGTAGACAATCGTTCGGATTGCCTGCGCCACGCGGCCTTGTTTGCCGATGACCCGGCCGACATCGTCCGGGTGAACGGCTAACCGATATTCGTAAAAACGTTCCGTCTCCACTGGTGTAATCACCAGATCCTCGGGATGCTCGACGAGTGGGCTAACAATTGCTAGAATTAATGCCTTAAAATCGGTCATGGCTAATCACTACTTTTTAGTGTATTTAGCTTCATGGTATTGCTTCATGATACCAGCGTTGGAGAGTAAAGTCTTAACCGTATCTGAAGGTTGAGCACCGTTGTTCAACCAGTTCATGATAGATTCTTCCTTCAACGTGATTGAAGCTGGTTGGGTAACTGGATTGTACGTTCCAACTTGTTCGATGAAACGACCATCACGAGGACTCCGTGAGTCGGCAACCACAATCCGGTAGAATGGGCGCTTCTTAGAACCCATCCGCTTTAAACGAATCTTAACTGACATGTAGACACCTCCTGTATTTCTTTCAACGTGTAATAATATACCAGTTTCTGGATATGATGTAAAGGGTTTTTTCTTTACACCCTCAAATTAATCAAAATCTTTGCGTAACCAGGCCAAATCATCGGCCGTTAACGACTCCCGATTTATCACGATCCACCGCTGGACCGCTGCGTAATCGGTAAAGTCTGGTCCCTGCTGAACACCGGCCGCCTGCAGATCACGAGCAAATCTTAAGTCGGCAATCGTCATTGGGGCCCGAAACAACGGATTTTCTTCGGCCCGCGCCGCCCACTCACCATTTAAAATGGCACGGGCATTGCGGTACGCCGCCGTTTGCTGCAATAAATCGCGTAATTCTGCTGCCGTCAAATCCTTCATGGTTGCCTCCTTAATACCTGCCACTGCGGGTCGGTCGTCAAACTAACCACGGTGCCGGGTGCGTGCTTGATTGAAAACTGGTCGATTGGGCTAGTCAAGAGCCACAAGACCGTCACCGGTAGTGTTGGTCGGATCTGCTCTTCCCCGTAGCCGTCCGTCAAGATAACAACTAATTGATCTGTGCTGCCGGCAAGCAATCGCGGTAAGGCATCGAATACGGCCTGAAACCGCGTTCCACCACCACCGGTCCGCTGAAGTGTCTGTGGTCGTCGCTCCAAAGCGAAGCCCTGTGTTGGGTCAACGACCGTATCAAATGGATAAACGGTCACCTGCGCCGGATAAACGACCAATAACGTCGCCATTTGCCCCAGGAGATAGCTGATCTCTTGACTGCCCATCGAACCGGACTCATCGACGAAGACGGCGATTTTGCGCCAGGTCTGGACGATTTCTCCCGGGAGGTCCATTCGGGCTGGCTGTCGCCGGTTGAACCGGCCGTAAGCCGGCTGTCGACCCGCTGGAACCTGACCCCAGCCACGTTTCAGTAATGCGCGCCAGTCCAATGGCCGCTCAGCCACTAGTGGCTTAAGTGCCGCCTGGATGCTACCAGGCAAGGTGCCCCGCTGCTTGGCGGAGATTGCCCGGTCAGCTGTCATAAAGAGCTGGGCGCGCCATTGCTCGCGCGTCTCGGCAGCCTCATCGTTGGCTCCTCGCCAGCCACTGTGACCGTCGTGTTGCGCCGTTTTCGGTAATGTCTGTGGCCCGCCTGCCGCTAACTGCCAGTCGGTAGTCGCTTTTTGCGCCTGCCAGCGGCGAAGTTGTTGCAAGTAGACCGCCGAGTCCTGTCGTGGCAAGACTGGCTCTTCTAATAACTGCGCTAATTTTTGACTAGTGATGGCATCGGCCGGCAAATCGGCCAGATAGTCGTTGACCGCCGCGTCGGTCGCCCACCGAACTAGTCCCGCCTGTGACGGTGTCTGCACGGCCGTCGCATAACGTTGGGGGTGGCGCCAAAGCAGGTGTAGCACCGTATGTCGCAACATCGCCAACCACTGCGCACCGGTCCACGGCGTTTGTTGCAAGGCACTCGGGCTCAGCTGAAGTTGCCAGTCCTGGGCCGTTGGCTTCAAACTCACTGGGGCAGTCGGCGCATCCCAAAACGTAACCGCCAGTTGCCGCAATACGTTCCCGTAAAAGGGGTCTTGCTGCAACAGGTACAACACGGCATCACGATACGCTGCCTGCGCTAATCGCTCACGGTCGTCGGTCGCCGTAGCCTGACGTAAGCGTTGTAAGTCCTGCGTTAAGCTCACCATGGCCTACACCTCGATTTCACTGCTCCGCAACCCAATCGTCGTCAATAGTCGATAAAGCCGCCGAACACCGGGCTGTTGGTCCTTAACCGCCGCTAAATTTTCCAAGAGGCGGTCCCGTTCAGCCATCTGCTGAGCAATAGCAAATTGACTGTCCGGCGCGCAACTCGTGAGTAGCTCGCTGAAGCGCTGGGCATTCCCACTCACCGTTAATGGCCAATTCTGGCCCGCATTTAGGCAGTTCAAGAGAATTCGCTGTTGCTGCGCGGGAGCCAACTGTTGAAAGACGGCCACGGCATCTTCGGCGTTAAACGCCTGGTCTACCGTCAGTCCGGGACGCTGAGCCATTAAGAAGCCCGCAAAGGCCGTCCCGACCGTCATCCCTAAATTGCCCTGCATGATAGCCGTGACGACCGCCGTTTGACTAAAGAGGTGTTGGGTGTCGAGTTCACGAATGGCGCGTGAGACTCGCTCCCAGGCCCGTGGTGTGGGCTGGAGATCGTCGTCCGTGGCGTTGGCCGTCCCCACCACGTGTAGGTCGGCGGGATTGTCCGTCAGGTATTGCGTCACCAATGGCGCGATTCGGGGCACACCGTTAACTAGCGCTGTGGCCCACTTCAACCAGGTCGCCGTATCGGCCCGTAGGATCAGCCGGGTCGTTCGATCGGCAATTGCCGCATCCCCCGGCGTCACACCGTAGTGGCTCTGCTCGAACCCGGCCATGGTGGCATCTGGGTTCTCCGCTAGAATCAGGTGGACCTGTGCAGGTAACGTCAACGTGTTGATCTGCCGCTGTAAAACCAGGTTCATCAATTCGCTTTGAACGGCCTGCGTTCCACGATTAAATTCATCTAGGAACCAAATGATCTCCTGTTCGGGGTGGGCCTCGGCGTACCGAATCATGGCGACTAGGGTGTGCGAATACCCAAATTGAACATCAGCTAAGGACCCGTACTGCGCCGTTTGAATAAAGGAGTCGCTGGTCAATGGGGGCACTGGGATCACCAGGTCGCCCTTTTCTACCAGACTCACCACGGTCGTGAAGAGCTTCGCGTGCCGTTGCTGTGCGAGATCCGCCACCAAGGCCGACTTACCGATACCGGCTTCGCCCACAATGGTTGGCACAGCACCGCTCGCCAAGACCACCTGTGTTGCCTGTAAACACGCTTGATACGTTAATGCCACGCCTGTCACGTCCCTTCCGAAATTTGTCTAAAATTATTTTAACATACATTTCCTAGGGGAGTTGCAAATGGCCGCCCGCGACTCTGGTCGTACGCTCTTCTGGTAAGTACTGAGTGCGCGGTGTCCCCTGAATTTCAACCCTAATCTACACTCACAATTAGTCTATGCTTGTCATTTCACATTGCCGTAAGCTACATCACCATAAAAGCCCACCCCGCAACCGTCAAGACTGACAGTCACAGAGTGGGCCCCTAACCATTTGACCAGTGTCTGTTAACTAGCCAAACGATTACCCATTTAACATTACTTCATCAAGCGTCGCTGGAAGAACTTCACGATTTCTACGATCACGATCATCATGAAGGAAGCGGCTAACACGATTCCCCATTGGAAGACGTCCAAGTGAGCTACGTGGAACATGCTGTTCAAACCAGGCACCAGAATCGTCATCGCCAGTAAAGCAAAGGCAATCACAATCGCCCAGTTGAAGAACTTGTTCTTAAACAAGCCGACCGTGAAGATCGAGCCGT
This sequence comes from Levilactobacillus koreensis JCM 16448, assembly GCF_001435525.1. Lineage (GTDB taxonomy): Bacteria > Bacillota > Bacilli > Lactobacillales > Lactobacillaceae > Levilactobacillus > Levilactobacillus koreensis. Next base: position 82,392 of record NZ_AZDP01000053.1, on the reverse strand, counting down.
GAATCGACTTGGAGTTGAAGGCGTGGAACAGTTGAATCAGACCCAAAGTGGCAAAGGCCATGGTCAAGGCATCGGCATGGGCTAAGCTGGCCGTTGCGTGAACCGGGTACGTTAACGCCAACCAGTACACGAGCAGGGTGATTCCCCCTTCAAGTAGACCCTGGTAGATGATTCCGCCAAGGACCCCACCAGAGAAGAAGTTCGACTTCCGGCCCCGCGGTGGCTGCTTCATAATGTTACGTTCCATCGGTTCGACCCCTAAGGCAATCGCTGGTAGCGTATCCGTTACCAGGTTGATCCACAAGATGTGTACCGGCGCTAAGATCTGCCAACCTAACATGGTCATCATGAACAGCGTCAAGACTTCCCCTAGGTTAGCGGACAGCAGGTACTGGATGGCCTTTTGAATGTTAGCGAAGACCTTCCGTCCCTCTTCAACGGCCACCACGATGGTCGAGAAATTGTCGTCGGCGAGGACCATATCACTGGCCCCTTTGGAAACTTCGGTCCCGGTGATGCCCATCCCAATACCAATATCGGCAGCCTTTAAGGCAGGGGCATCATTGACCCCATCTCCGGTCATGGCAACGACCTTGCCACGCTTCTGCCAAGCGTTCACGATGCGCACCTTATGTTCCGGCGCGACCCGCGCGTAGACCGAGTAATCCCCGACCTTCTTGGCAAACGTCGCATCATCCATGTCATCTAATTCGGCACCGGTAATCACGGCGGCCGTGTCGCCCTTTTCGATGATGCCTAACCGTGCAGCGATGGCAGCAGCGGTATCGCGGTGGTCACCGGTGATCATCATCGGCCGAATCCCAGCGGACTTGGCGTCGGCCACGGCCTGTTCCACCTCTGGCCGTTCGGGATCGATCATTCCGACCATCCCGGCGAGAATCAAGTCATTCTCAACGCTCTCACTGGTCATGTTGGCTGGCACTTGGTCGACGATACGGTAGGCAAACGCCAAGACCCGTAAGGCCTGCGTGGCCAACTCATGGTTGGTCGTTAAAATGGCTTGGCGATCACTGTCGGTCAATGGTGCGACAGTGGCGTTCTTTGCCAGTTGCGTTACTCGTTTGAGCAATTCATCCGGCGCACCCTTGACGGCAATCAAGAAGCGACCGTCAGCCAATGGATGGACCGTGGACATTAATTTTCGTTCGGAGTCAAAAGGAATTTCAGCCACGCGGGGCATGTCCTTTAAGACCTGTTCGACCGGGTAATCGCGGTCCAATTGATACTGGACCAATGCCGTTTCCGTGGGGTCACCAGCTAAACCATCGGCCGTGATCTTCGTATCGTTACTCAAAATCATAACCTGTGCCAACCGGTTGTCGCGGTCAAAATTCAGGGTATGTGAATCGGGCAATTCGAGGTTTTCATAAACTTTTTCGACCGTCATCTTGTTCTGCGTCAGTGTCCCGGTCTTATCCGAGGCGATGATGTCGGTACTCCCCAACGTTTCCACGGCAGGTAGCTTCCGCACAATGGCATGGCGCTTGGCCATCCGCTGAGTCCCCAACGCCAAGGTAATTGTGACGATGGCGGGCAGACCTTCTGGAATCGCAGCAACGGCTAACGAGATGGCCGTCAACAGCATGTCGATCAGGCTTTCGGCCTGGCGCCACATCCCCATAACAAAGACGATGGCAGCAATTACCAGAATCAGGATAGTCAGGGACTTCCCGAGTTGCGTCAGATTGGCCTGGAGTGGCGTCGTCGTTTCGTCGGCGGCTTCTAGCATCCCGGCGATGCGTCCCACTTCCGTTTGCATCCCGGTAGCCACAACGACCCCGGTCGCGCGGCCGTACGTGACGTTACTATTCATAAACGCCATGTTATGCCGGTCACCGATGGCTAAATCGTCTTCGGTCAAGACGGCATCCGCCTTTTCCACGGGGACAGACTCCCCAGTCAGGGCTGACTCCTCAACCTTCAGGGAAGCCACGTCGAGCAACCGAAGATCGGCGGGAATGATATCGCCGGCCTCCAGCAGGACAATGTCCCCCACGACCAGCTCATCACTCTTGACACTCATAACCTGATTATCCCGCCGAATCGTTGCACTCGGTGCCGACATTTCCTTTAAGGCGTTAATGGCCTCTTCGGCTTTCGCCTCCTGGAAGACTCCAAAGACGGCATTCAAGACGACCACTAGTAAGATAATCACAGCGTCGACTACTTCACCGGTCAACCCGGCAATCACCGCAGCCACCATCAGCACAATAATCATGAAGTCTTTAAACTGTGCTAAAAATTTCTGGAGCAAAGACGTCGTTTTTTGTTGATTTAACGCGTTACGTCCGTTCTTTTCGAGTCGCTCTTGTGCGACTTGTGAGCTTAATCCTCGGTCACTAGTCTGTAGATTCTGGTACAGTCGTTCAGCCGATTCTTGATAAAATGGTACTTTGGCCATTTGCCATTCCTCCTGAGGTGTGCTCGCAAGCTCATCTTTTAACCATTTAAGGGGTAAAAAAAGAGACTCACGCGTGCACACAAAAATTAATTGTGGACACACATAAGTCTCACTATTTAAGGCAACCCCGGATTGGCAACTGGCTAAGCACCAGATCCAAAAAAATCTTGTTGACGGGTAATTGCCGCAGAAGAATTCTGCTAGTTACTCCCTTATGGCTATTTCTATAGTTCGTAGTATACCGGACATTTCCGCTCACGTCTACCCAAAAGGCATCAAAACATTTATAGTGTTATTAAACATCGTTCAAAGAATAATTGTGTAGACTGCTCACCTGCGGCTGTATTTTTTTGCAATATCACAGATTGAGCCCCAAAATACCCAACCAGTAAACCACCTACTCACTCCAACATCCCCAGCCATTTGTCTATTAATATCCGCCTAAAACAAAGAACAGACCTAGAAATGGCATCAATTCTGCCATTTCCAAGCCTGTTCACTAAAGCCTACTTCCGTTTCTTACGCTTCAGCCGCTTCTTCTTGTTCTTTTTCATTTGCCGGGACATCCGGTTCAGGGCCATCTTTTGCATCCGGCCACCGATACCACCGCCACCCATGCCTGTGTTGCCCATGAGTTGTTCCATCCCGGACATATTACCCTTCGAGACTTGGTTCATCATTTTCTTCATTTGGTTAAACTGCTTGATCATACGGTTCACTTCATGAATCGGTCGACCAGACCCGGTTGCGATTCGGCGACGACGGGAAGGGTTCAACAGGTCCGGATTCGTCCGTTCCTGCGGCGTCATGGAGTACACCACGGCCTTTAAATGACCCATGTCCTTCGGGTCGACCTGCACGTTCTTCATGGCTGGGTTGTTCGCCATTCCTGGAATCATCTTCATCAACTCATCCATTGGCCCCATCTTTTGAATCTGTTCGATCTGGTCCAAGAAGTCATTGAAGTCAAAGGAATTTTCCTGAATCTTTTCAGTCAATTCCTTGGCTTGTTTTTCATCGTATTCCTTCTGGGTCTTTTCGATCAGGGACAGCATGTCCCCCATTCCCAAGATCCGTGACGCCATCCGGTCGGGGTGGAAGACGTCCAGATCGGTCATCTTTTCGCCTTGTCCGATGAACTTGATTGGCTTGCCAGTCACTGCTCGAATCGAGAGTGCGGCCCCACCACGGGTATCCCCATCTAACTTGGTCAAAACGACACCGGTCACGTCGAGCTTGCCATTGAATCCTTCGGCAGTAGCCACGGCATTTTGACCAGTCATCGCATCGACCGTTAACAGGATTTCATCTGGATGGGCCAAATCCTTAATGTTTGCCAGTTCATCCATCAGCTGTTCGTCGATTTGCAGACGACCGGCCGTATCAATGATGACGTAATCGTTATGGTTTTCTTCAGCTTGCGCTAACCCTTGGCGAACAATCTCCACGGGGTCCACATCGGTTCCCAATTGGAAGACGGGTACGTCAATACCAGCGGCCACTTGAACCAATTGCTCAATGGCGGCTGGCCGGTAAACGTCACCCGCAATCATTAATGGCCGAGCGTTTTCTTCGTTCTTTAATTTCAGCGCTAACTTCCCGGCAGTGGTCGTTTTCCCGGCCCCTTGAAGCCCAACCATCATGATGATCGTTGGAATCTTTTCGGACTTGTTCAGGGGAACGGCTTCATCCCCCATGGTCTTGGTCAATTCTTCATCAACGATCTTAACGATCTGTTGCGCGGGGTTCAGTCCTTCTAAGACGTCGGCCCCCATTGCCCGGTCGCGGACCTGCTTCACAAAGTCCTTGACCACGGTAAAGTTAACGTCGGCTTCTAGTAACGCCAGCCGAATCTCACGCATGGTTTCGCGCAGGTCATTTTCGGAAACTTTCCCCTTGCCCCGCAGTTTGCGCATTGCGTTTTGTAGTCGTTCAGTTAATCCTTCAAACGCCATTCGTTTTGCCACCTAACTTTCATTGTTCTTCTAGATTTTCAAGACCCGCAACCAACCGGTTCAGCTTTGCGTCCTTGGGATAGTTATCCGCCACGTACGCTTGAATCTCGTCGGCCTGTTGATTGCGCGCGGTAAATTCTTGGTAAAGATGCAATTTTGCTTCATAATCTTCGAGAATTTTCTCGGTCCGTCGTAAATTATCGTAGACCGCCTGACGACTAACATTATACTCCTCAGCAATTTCACCCAAGGAATAGTCATCACCATAATATAATTGCATATAGTTATTCTGCTTCGCGGTCAGTAGCGGCTGGTAGAACGCAAATAAGGAATTAATGCGGTAGTTTTTTTCAATCTCCATGCTTGGTCCTCCAGTTCGTGTCACACTCTACTAGAGTACCGATTTTTAGCGGTTTCGTCAATTTTTTTCGCTGATTTTGGGTAAAGTGGGTAGTGAGCCAGCTTAATCGTATTTAGCATGAGTCAATTGTGATCAAATCGTAAATTCATCGCTAATCACCAATTCAATAGTCATTTTATAGTGTCCACTGATAATTAGAAATATTCTCACTGATATTTCATAAACGAATAGGATTTCATGCCCCTTACCGTTATACTTATTAACCATTAGAGCAATTAGTTTTCTACCTATCAGGAGGATATTATCATGTCGATCATTATCACGCGTGAAACCAACGCCAGTATCAAAGCCAACATCGTTCAAGAAGTTCTTGCCGATCTTCCCGATTGGTTTGGCTTACCGGACTCCACAACAGAATACGTTGACGCTGCCCGTGACCTGCCACTGTGGGTCGCTCGCGATGGGAAAACTATCGTAGGCTTCATCGATCTCGCCACGACCAGCACCGCTACCGCCGAAATTCAGTGTATGGGCATCAAGCGCGCCTACCACCATCAAGGCATCGGCCGGCAACTCATGGCTGAACTTATTACTAATGCCCGCCAAACCGTCGCTTATCTGCAAGTCAAGACGGTCGCTCCCGGCCACTATACCACCTACGACCAAACGAACGCCTTCTATCATGCCATGGGATTCGAACCACTAGAAGTCTTTCCGACTCTTTGGGATGCTTGGAATCCTTGCTTGATTCTGATTCAAAGACTCTAAGTCACATCAAAATAGCATTGCAAACTCCCATTCGAATTTTACAACGCTAATTTTGTCGATCACTCATTCTCATTGTATTCCTTAGTCCCAATTGCATCCGCTTCTTTTCTAGGACGTCTAACTCATACGCCAGGGTCCTATTTGTGTCTGTCAAAAATCAGTCGCCAAGCCAAGTAGAAAATTCCGCCAACCAGCACCAAAACAAGTCCAAAAACTAGCAAGTAAAAGATCGAGTCAAAATAATTAAAGCCGCTACTTAAAATGGTTCCCATATCCAATTCACCTCTACTTTCCGCCAGCCAAAAAAGCGGCACAAGCGCCATCCCCTCGGAACAGTACTTATACCACCAAAAAATTTACTTTTTATCCAATGCCTTAACGTCGATCAAGCCCTTAAACAGGCCGTAAACGAATTCGTTCGGGTCAAATGGTCGCAGGTCTGAGATCTGTTCCCCAAGGCCAATGAACTTCACGGGTACGTGGAGTTCGTTGCGAATTGCCAGGACGATACCCCCACGGGCCGTCCCGTCTAGCTTGGTTAAGACGATTCCGGTCACGTCCGTGGATTCCTTGAACAACTTCGCCTGTGTCAGCGCGTTTTGTCCGGTCGTAGCGTCCAGCACCAATAAAACTTCGTGCGGTGCCGCGGGGATCTCACGAGTAATGATTCGTTTCATCTTTGCCAACTCATTCATCAAGTTGACCTTGTTTTGTAGCCGACCAGCAGTGTCGACGAACAGAATGTCGTAATCCTCGTCCTTCGCCTTTTTCACGGCGTCAAAGACGACAGCTGCGGGGTCCGATTGTGGTTTTCCCGTAACAATGTCAACGTCCGCGCGCTTGGCCCAGACATCGAGTTGTTCGGTCGCCCCAGCCCGGAAAGTATCGGCCGCCGCCAACAGAACCTTTTTGCCCGCTTGGTGAAACCGGTTAGCCATCTTCCCAATGGTCGTCGTCTTACCGACCCCGTTGACCCCGACAAACAGGATTACCGTGGGACCTGCAGGCGCCATGTTCAAGGCCGTGCTCTCATCATTGCCAGCCGCGTCATAGATTTCGACCAGCTTCTCAACGACCACGTTTTGCACGTCTTGGGGCTTCTTGGCATTTTGCAGCTTCACTTCGTCACGCAACTCATCACTGAGCTTCACGGCCATATCGAAGCCAACGTCGGCCCCAATCAAAGTCTCCTCCAGGTCATCGAAGAAGCTCTCATCAACGTGCCGGAAATTAGCTAGCAAAGCGTTCAGCCGTTGACCAAATGTCGTCCGCGTCTTCTCTAACCCTTTGTCGTAAAGTTGTTCGTCAGTAACGGGCTTTTCGGCGGGTTCAGTTGGTGTAGCAGTTGCCGTCTCACTAGGCGTATCGGCTGGTTGCTCAGTTGCCGTTTTCTCGCTGGCTTCAACCGTGGCTTCACTCGCCGGCGTTTCGGCACCCACAGCTGACTGCGCAACGGGTGCTGCCGCAGACGTTGCCTCAGGTTCAGATTCAGGTTCAGTTGCTGCTTTAGCAACGGGTATCGAAGCGACAGACTGTTCTACTACTGCACCAGTCCCCTCCGCTTCACTAGCGGGTGCTTTCGGTGTCTCAGTTACCGCTGAACTAACCGTTGTCGCCGCCGGTTTCTCATCATCAGCTGACTGAGGAATTGCTGTTTCACTGGCTTCAGACGCACTAGCTCCAACTGGCGCTTCACTCTTTTCGACCTCACTAGTCGCACTGGCTTCACTCGCAGCATTCTCGCTCGTTGCCGCCGCACTTTCGAATGGTTCTGCTTCTGATTCCGGTTTTGGTGCTTCACTCGCCGGCTTGGCACGCCGACGGAAGATATCAAATAATCCCATTAGGATTGCTTCCTTTCCGTAGTGGTCTCGTGGTCAAGGTCAACCGCCACCATCTTCGACACCCCGGACTCCTGCATGGTCACGCCGTACAAGATATCGGCCTGGACCATAGTTTCCTTCCGGTGGGTAATGACGATAAATTGCGTTTGGTCTTGGAATTGATGAATGTAGCGGGCAAATCGGGTCACGTTGGCCGGATCTAACGCCGCCTCCACTTCATCGAGGATACAGAATGGCACGGGTTGGACCTGTAAAATGGCAAATAATAGCGTAATCGCTGTCAGCGCCCGCTCACCACCGGAAAGGAGCCCCATATTCTGGAACTTCTTGCCAGGCGGCTGTGCCATAATGTCAATACCAGTTGTGAGGAGGTCGTCCGGATCGGTCAAAACGAGTTCGGCCGTCCCGCCACCAAACATCTGCCGGAACGTGGCGGTAAATTTCGCCGCAATCTGATCAAAACTGGCCTTAAATCGTCGCTCGACCTGGCCATCTAATTCGGTCATGGTCGTTGTCAACTGCTCCTTAGCCGTCAAAAGATCGTCGCGTTGCTGCGTCAAGAAGTCGTAGCGTTCGCGTACTTCTTTGTATTCATCAATGGCGTTCACGTTGACCGGACCAATTTCGTCCAGCCCCCGTTTCAATAGCTTTAATTGGACCGCGAGTTCATCAGCCGGTAAATTACTAACGTCCTGTTCGGCGGCCGCTAAACTCAAATGATACTTCTCGGCCAATTGATTCTGTTGCTGGTCGATCAAGGCCGATAACCGGGTCTGCTTGACCTGTGCTTGTTGTAACTCGTCGTTAGCCAGTTGTAAGAGTCCGCTGGTCCGTTGGTTCGCTGTCTCGGCCGCCGCCAACTCATCGTTTGCCGTGGTCAACAACTCGTTTTCTGCGGCCACTTGTTGGTCGACCGTCTGGCGAGTCGCTTGGGCGTCTTTCAACTGTTGTTGTGCCTGCTCTGGCGTCAGCGACTCCTGGTTCGCCAATTGTTGCAGCTCAGCGGTTACCGTGGTCACCTGCTGCTGGTCAGCTTGTAGTTGCTTTTCCAACTGGTGAACCGTGGTCACCTGTTGCTGACGCCGTTCTTTGGCCCCCGCCAACCACGTTTGCTTCGCCGTCAACGCCGCTTGATTCTGCGCTTGTTCGGCGGTCACCGTGGTGATCTTGGCTTGTAAGTCTTTGACCTGCTGCTCGGTTGCCGCGACGCCCTGCTCGCCAGCGGTAATTTGCGCCGCAATCGACTCGCCCTGTTGGTCGTCCGTGACCACCTGAGCCTGCTTGATCTCCAGTTCGGCGGCCTTTACTTGCCGGTTGGCTTGTTCGGCCGTCGTCTGGGCGTTGGCCAGTTGGTCCTCCAATTGCCGACACTGCGGCTGCAAGCGATTGATGGTCGCCTGTAGGTCTTGACTACGCGCCTCGCTGTCCTGCATCCCAGCTCGCTGTTGCTTGATCTTGGCTTCCTGAGCCGTCAACTTGGTCTTCATGGCCGCAATCGACGTTTGGAGCTGTTGCAGCTCCTGTTGTTGGCGCAAGACACTGCTGTGGCTCTGCCGCGACTGACCCCCGGAAATAGCCCCACTGGCACTGACCACGTCACCCGTCAGACTCACCACGCGATACCGATGATGAATTCGCTGACTGATGTCAACGGCCGTATCTAGGTTAGCCGCAAAAATGGTGGTGCCCAGCAGGTAATCCAAAATCGGTTGCGCTTGATCCGTAATTTGGACCAGGTCACTGCCGACGCCAAGAAAGCCGGATAGTCCCCGTAACAATTGGCGAGTACTGCGGTCAACTTGACGACCGCGAATCGTACTCAGCGGTAAGAAGGTTGCCCGGCCGGCCCGGTGTTCACGTAAATAACTGACTGCGGCCTTCGCCGTCGTTTCGTCATCGACCACGACCTGTTGGAGTTGACCACCCAAGGCGTATTCCACCGCAGTCGTATAACGTTCTGGGACCTGAAGCAGTTCAGAAACTGCCCCCAATAGCCCCCGGAAATGATCACGTTGCTTCAAAATAGCCCGGACACCCTGATAGAAGCCACCGTATTCGGCCGAGGCCGACTGCAGACTCGCTGCTTGAGTTTGTGCCCGTTGATAAACCTCGAGAGCCGCTTGCCAGTTGTGTTGGGCCTGCTGGTAAGCCTTTTGTAACTGCTGATACTGCCCGGCTTCGGTGTCTAAGGCCTGCTCGGCTTGATTCAACTGGTCCTTGACCGTGGTGGTCTGGTCCGTCAGTGTGGTGACCGTTGCTTGTGCCGCTTGGGCCTTGGCCTGTAAGTCAGCTAACTGTTGGGCCACCCGTTGGCCTTGTTGCTGTAACCGTTCCTGATTTTGTTGTAAATACTGCCGTTGATTCCGCAGCGTGGCGACCTGTTGCTTCTGGTCAAAGTACGTTGTGCGTAGATCTTCCAGTTGTTGGCGCAACGCCGCGACGGTCTTGGGGTCCGTCGCCACCGTTAAGGTCTTGACCTCGCCCTGTGCCGTCTTCATCGCCGCCGCCAGCTCGCTGGCCTGCTGTTTGACCGCAGTCAGCGCGTCTTGGTTCGCCGCAATCCGGTCGTTTAGCTCAGCCAGTTGGTCCTTGGCCTGCCGCTGCTGCTCATCCAAGTGGCGTTGCTGTTCGCCAGACAGGTTGACCTGTCCCTGCGCCTGTTCAACGCGTTGGGTTGCCGTCACCAATTTGGCTTGTAAGGCATCCTTAGTCGCTAAATGGTCGGCCTGTTCCTGCTTCAACCGCTGCACCGTTGCCAGCTGGTCTTTTTCAGCCGCCTGATGCGTCGTGACTTGATTGCGTTTGGCCTGTACCAGGTCATCGGCAGTCTGCTTTTCGGCTAATTCTGCCCGGAGCTGACGTACCAGTTGCGTCCGGTCCAACAGGGCAAATTTTTCCTGCTGATCCAGATAATCCTGCGCCAAACTGCTCTGCTTCTCCAAGGGCTCGATGCGCCCCTCAAGCTCGGCGATGATGTCTTCGACCCGATTCAAATAAGCCATCGTGTCGTCCATTTCCCGCTGCGCTTTTTCCTTGTGCTTACGGTACTTGTAGACGCCGGCAACCTCTTCGATGATGTTGCGCCGATCCTCAGGCTTACTGTTGAAAATGGACTCCACCCGACCTTGAGAAATGATGGAAAAGGAGTCCTGCCCCATCCCGGAATCCATCAAGAGTTCCGTGATGTCCTTTAGCCGACAATCCTGCCCGTTAAGCTGATAGCTACTCTCGCCGCTTCGGTATAAGGCACGACTGATGGTCAGTTCGGTATAATCACTCTTTAAATAGTGGTCGCTGTTGTCCAGCGTGATGGCCACTGCCGCTCTATTCAGCGGGTGCCGATCAGCCGATCCCGCAAAGATCACGTCGGGCATCTTACTGCCCCGCAAACTTTTAGCGGACTGTTCCCCCAGAACCCAACGGACGGCCTCAGAAATGTTACTCTTCCCGCTACCGTTAGGGCCGACGATGCCGGTCATTCCCGGCAAAAAGTCAATTCGGGTCTTATCCGCAAAGGATTTGAACCCGCTAATTTCTAATGTCTTTAACCGCATCGTTAGTCATCCTTACTCTTCTTTCAGATTCTCCAGCGCATGCCGCGCCGCATTTTGTTCCGCGTGCTTCTTGGAATGGCCGTTTCCTTCCCCCAGTAACTTGTCGTTCACGTAAACGGCGACCTTGAAGGCCCGGTCGTTATCTGGTCCTTCTTCATCCAATAAGCGATAGTCGATGGTGACCGACCCGTTCTTTTGGACCAATTCTTGGAGCTCGGTCTTGTGGTCAAAGAATTCATCGAAGCGGCCTTCGTCAAGCTTAGGAAAAACGACGGTCGTCACAAACGGCACCACTTTGTCCAAGCCCTGATCCATGTACAATGCCCCAATAAAAGATTCGAAAATATCACATAACAGGGAGTCACGTTGCCGAGCCTGGGCTTTTTCTTCGCCCCGACCCAACCGAATATACTGGTCGAAATGGCATTCGCGCGCAAAGCTCGCAAAACTCTGTTCGTTGACCATGGCAGCCCGGAGCCGCGTTAAGCGTCCCTGCGGCATCTTCGGATAGCGCCGGAAAATGTAGTTGGAAACGACCAACTGCATTACGGCATCCCCTAAGAATTCGATTCGTTCGTAAAACTTCAGGCCCTGATTTGGGTGTTCGTTGACGTACGAGGCTTGCGTAAACGCTTCGTCGAGTAACGACTGGTCTTTAAAGTGAATATCAAAATTTTCTGCTAATTCTTCATTTAATCCAGCAATCACGCGTAAATTCCCTCATTTCTTCATAGTCAGATTGAAAAAGCCCGGGACGAAAAGTTGCGGCCCGGACTCGCTTGGTACTTTATTCTGCTTGATTTTGGTGGGCGTCAATGTAGTCCACAACTTCACCAATGGTATTCAATTTTTCGGCATCTTCATCCGAAATTTCTGCGCCAAAGGTATCTTCCAGTTCCAAGACGAATTCCACAAAATCAATGGAATCCGCGTCCAAGTCCTGTTTAAAATTCAATTGTTCGTTGATTGCGTCACGGTCCGTTTCAAACCGGTCGGCGATGATATCGGCAATCTTGTCAAAAATTTCTGCTTTTGTCATTTATAATCCCTCACTCACAGTATTCAATAAGTAGTCTAACCGTTTTCCCCGGCCTTGTCTAGCCAATTTATCGGTCCGCTTGGTGTTACACAAGTTGTTCGCCCGCGGCTGCCAGAGATTCCGCCCACCATGGGGAACGCCTCCAGCCTAGGTGCGGGCTGGGGGCTCGTCTCAAAGCCACGAAAAACACGTGTCTATGAGGTCGTCCCACGATGGAAGCCGGAAAGAACCCCGCCTAACATCGTCGTCACGGCTGGCTCCATCCCTGGCCTCCTCCGGCTTTTAACCTGATGTTGACCAGGATAATTTGCTAAAACGTGAAGTTAGTTTGTCTGATAGTCGCCATCAGGCTGGATATTTTTATTCGTATGGCTTGAAGCTGACCGGTTTGATGATGCCGAGGTTAACATGGCTAAATAACCTGTCATGCCTAAACTAAGGTCAGGCAACCCTATCCGGATAACTAACAAACACATTCACCCCGAAGAAGCCTGACTACAACCCATCAGCCACACACCACAGGCAACAATCCTGCAAAATTTCGTCCAGGGAATAGTTACAAAGCAGGCGATTCTACGGTCTTAAACGATTGTGATGCCAACCATCAATCAGAGCCGGAATCTCTGGCATCCGCCGCGCAGCTATTTCAACACCATTTAGTACCACCTAGCACTTGACCCTACTTCAAAGATTCCTTCAAAGCGGCCATTTCGTCGGTGTGCTGGTCGAAGTAGCTGACCAGCTGTTCAGCGCTGTGCGTTTCTAAGAGCTCGTGAATCTGAGCAATCGTATTCTTAATGGTTCCGGCCTTAGAAGACCCGTGCGTCTTAACCACTGGTGCCTTCAAGCCGAGCAAGACAGCCCCGCCATATTGCGAGTAGTCCATGGCACTCCGAACGTTTTTGAAGACGGGTTTTAACATGGCTGCTCCCAGCTTACCGCCGAGGCCACCGCTCATGATTTCACCCTTGATCAGCTTCAGCATGGACAAGGCTGTGCCTTCAATCGCCTTGAGCGTGGCGTTCCCAGTGAACCCATCGGTGACGACCACATCGGCGACCCCACTTAACAGGTCCCGTGATTCCACGTTGCCCACGAAGTTAATGCTATCCATCCCGGCCAAGGCATCGTGAATCGCCCGGTGATTTTGGTCACCCTTGTCGGCTTCGGTCCCGTTATTTAGCAGGCCCACCCGCGGATTCTTGACGTTCATGATGGATTGGGCGTAGTACTGACCCATAACGGCGTACTGCACCACGTTAAATGGCTTAGTGTCGGCGTTAGCACCCACATCCAGCATCACAAAGCTCGATTGGTCCGGCTTTTGTAATACGGGGAGCGTCGTTGTCAGACCGGGGCGATCAATGCCCTTGATACGGCCAACGATCAGCAGGCCCGCTGCCAAAACGGCACCGGAGTTTCCAGCCGACAGAAAGGCATCTGCTTCGCCTTCGCGTACAGCCGTGGCGGCCAGGACAATGCTGGACTGCTTCTTGCGGCGAATCGCGCGAACGGGTTCGTCCTCCATTGTAATCACTTCTGGTGCAGGCATCACCGTGATCCGCGTGGTATCGGTCAGTAAGGGCGTAACCTTCTCTGCTTGTCCGTACAGTAAAAATTCCAAATCAGGGTAAGCGTCGCGCGCCAATTCCACACCCTTTACGACTTCGGTTGGGGCGTAATCGCCACCCATTGCGTCAACGGCAATCTTCATTAGTTTATCTCCTCACTTAATCCATCGTAGTAGTCTGATGGGCGGTCGTCGTCAAAAAGGCGGCCAACGCCAAATTATCGTCTTTATCTGCCCAGTTCGGTGCGGCGACCGTCTCCTTAGCTGCTTGTTGGGCAGCACTCAAGACGTTGAGGTCGGCCACCGGATCGCCAACTTTGAAATCGGGCACACCGGACTGCTTTCTTCCCAGAATATCACCTGGGCCCCGTAATTCCAAATCCTTTTGGGATAAAACAAAGCCGTCGTTGGTACTGGTCATCGTCGTCATCCGCTCAATAGCCAACTGGTTCTTCGGGTCCGCCACTAAAATACAAGCGGAAGCCTTCTTCCCCCGGCCGACTCGGCCCCGCAACTGATGCAGCTGAGCCAGGCCAAAGTGATCGGCATCGTAGATCATCATCAGTGTCGCATTCGGCACATCGACCCCGACCTCGATCACCGTTGTGGCCACCAAAACTTGAAATTCGTTGGCTTTAAAGGCGGCCATGATGGCATTTTTTTCGTCATTTTTCATCCGTCCGTGAAGCAAGCCAACCTTATAAGTGGGTTCAAATTCTTCCTTGAACCGCGCGTAAATGGCCTCGGCATTCTTCATGTCAACGGCCTCGGACTCTTCGATCAACGGGGTGACCACGTAGGCCTGCGACCCACTGCTGAGCTCGGCCTTGACCTGACGTAGTGTAGCATCCACTTGATTGCTGCGAATCCAGGTCGTTCGAATCGGTTGCCGACCAGCCGGCAGTTCATTGATGACCGATACATCCATCTCACCATACGCCGTAATCGCCAGTGTCCGGGGGATTGGGGTCGCCGTCATCGCTAAGACGTCGGGCTGTTGCCCCTTTTCACGCAGTGCTTGTCGCTGGTTGACCCCGAAGCGGTGTTGTTCATCGATTACCGCAAGGCCCAGATGGTGGTAAGCCACTTCTGGTTGAATCAGCGCGTGCGTCCCAATCAGCAGATTCACCTCACCGTTAGCGATCTGGGGCAAGAGGGTCTTTCTCGCCGCTGGCTTGGTCGCCCCAGTCAGCAACGCCACGTTGACCGGGAACCCATCGAACAATTTCGCTAAATTATTGGCGTGTTGCTCGGCTAAAATTTCGGTGGGCGCCATCAATGCGGCCTGAGCCCCCGCCGTGATCGCCGCGTACATTGCAATGGCCGCGACCACCGTTTTTCCACTCCCCACATCCCCTTGCAGGAGACGGTTCATATGAATTGGCCGCTTCAGATCAAAACAAATCTCATTGACCACTCGCTTCTGGGCAGTCGTCAACTCGTAAGGGAGTGAGTCAATAAAGGCCTTGAGCTGTGGCAGATTATAGGCAAACGCTTGACCGTGTAACGTGTGATCTTGCTGCTTCACAATCTGTAGCCGCAACTCGAATAAGTAAAACTCCTCGAATTTAGCCGTTCGCCGTGCCGCTTGAGCTGCCGCATCGTTTGCTGGAAAGTGCATGTCGTGAATCATCTGGTGGCGGTGCAATAACCGGTACTGTTCCCGCAAAGGCTCTGGAATCAGATCCACGATGACCGGTGCGTAAAGATCATAGGCCGCCTGCACCAGCTTTTTGATGGTGGCCTGGCGAATTTCCTTATTAGCCGGGTAGATTGACCCCATTGCATTATCCGCACTAGCGAGAATCTTCATCCCCGCTAAACTTTGTCGTTTGGCATCATAACGCCCATAAACGACAATCTCGGCGCCAACCTCCAGTTGATCGCGCAACCAAGGTTGGTTAAAGAAGGTCACCGGAATGATGTTGTGTTCGTCGAGTAACAGGCGAAAGTTCAATCGATTCTTTTTGCGCCCAAACCGAGTCAAAACGGGAGCCGCCGCAACGGTTCCCTTCAGCGTGACCTTCGCTTGATCCGTGAGCTCCTCTGGGTCCTTGGCCTGCAAGTCCTCATAGCGAAAAGGAAAATACGTCAGCAGGTCATTAACGTTGTGAATATCCAACTCACTCAGCGCCTGCACCCGCTTGGGACCGACCCCCGTCAGCATTCCCACCGAATCACTCAAACTAGCCATCACGATCACCTCCTTCTCAAAAGTTTTTTCAAACATAGTACCAGCGTTAAACCCGGGCAACCTAGTGGTCTCATCGCCTTACCGGCCGCCAGATATGGGCTGGAACGGTGCGGACACAACTTGAAGCCTCGAAAATGCCGAGTCTCCAAGGTTGGTCTTCTGCTAAGCCGACGGAAAATCACCGTCACCTAAGCAGAACGACGCGCCTGAGCCCATATCTGGCGGCCTCTCGGCTTACGTTAGCGTTCAGTGACAACGCAACACATGAGTCGATGTCTGCCTAGCTTGAGGTACATAACATGACCACAGCTTTTATCATAGTCCAATCTGAACCAGAGGCGGCCAAGGATGTAGCCGGCCGTGTAAATGGTGTTAGCTGGCGTTTTATCGGCCAGTTTACAGCAGGGGTGACTTTGAAGACACACGATTTTAGTGTGGCTTCAAATCGAGCGAGAAGACTGGTGCTTTTCCAGTCTAAAGCGGCCCCCACAGCAGACGGAATCACCGGCCGCAATGCTCAATTTACACAGATTTAACCAGCGAAGGGGCATGAGACAAAATGTCCCACACCCCTCCGTGTTGTCGTTACCGCCAGCTTGCGCTCTAGGTAAAGCGACTATTCAACCGAAATCAGGAATGGATAAACCGGTTGGTCCCCTTCGTGAACTTCCGTTTCTAATTCATCATCTAGTGCTAGGATGGCTTGTTGCAATTGATCCGCAACGTCAGCCGTCGTGTCGGCACCATAAATAATCGTCACAATTTCGCTTTCATCGTCGAGCATGGTCTTCACCATGTCAACGGCTGTCTTCAACAGGTCGGCATCGGTCACTTTGATCGTCCCATCGACGATTCCCATGAAGTTGCCTTCCTTAATGTCAAAGCCATCTAATTGCGTGTCACGAATGGCATGCGTCACCTGACCACTCTTAACGGCGGACAGGTTATCTTCCATGGCAGCCTGGTTGTCAGCGAGGTCGGCATCGGGGTTATACCCAAGCATGGCCGTCATCCCTTGGGAAACGGTCTTGGAATGCACGATTACGGCTGGCACATCGGCAACCTTAGCGGCTTGTTCAGCGGCCAAGAAGATGTTTTTATTGTTTGGTAAGACGATGGCACGCTTAGCCTTACTCTGGTTGATAGCGTCCACGATGTCTTGCGTACTTGGGTTCATGGTTTGACCACCATTGACCATGTGCGTGACACCAAGGCTCTTAAAGAGCGTCGCTAAGCCATCACCGGCAGCAATCGCAATGATCGCTGTATCGGCTGGTTCTTCGGCGGTTGCAACGGCACTAGCATCTGCAGCAGTCTCTTCATCGTGTTCCATGATGGTCTCTTGTTGCATCCGCATGTTGTCGACCTTAACCTTCGCTAGGTCACCAAACTCTTGACCCCAGGCAATAACTTTCCCAGGATGTTCCGTGTGAACGTGGACTTTAACAATTTCTTCGTCATTGACCATGAGCAAAGAATCCCCGAGACCGGCTAAATACTTATAGAACGTATCGTAGTCAAAATCGTGTTGAATTTGCTTTCCACGGCCGATGCGCACCATGATTTCAGTACAGTACCCGTACTTGATACTGTCTGGATCAAGCTTCCCTTGCACACTTTGGTGATGGGCAGCATCGATCATTTCGTCCATTTCAGCATCGTCTGGCTTATAGTCGCCCTCTTCGGCAACACGGCCATTCAGGGAGTCGTTGAAGGATTCCAGCACAAAGGTCAACCCTTGGCCACCGGAATCAACAACGCCGACCTGCTTCAAGACGGGTAAGAGGTCCGGTGTCGTTGCTAAAGCGGCCTTGGCTGCTTCGTAGACGGCATCCATGACAACTAAAACATCATCGGACTTCTTAGCCGCATTTAAGCCGGCCTGAGCACCTTCGCGAACGACGGTGAGGATAGTTCCCTCAGTGGGCTTCATAACGGCCTTATAGGCGGTCTCAGCCCCGGCAGCGAAGCCATCGGCCAAATCTTGGGCGGTCAGCGTTTCTTTATCCGCTAACTTTTTGGAGAAGCCCCGGAAAATTTGAGATAAAATAACCCCAGAATTTCCCCGAGCACCCATCAGCAACCCTTTAGCTAGAGCAGTTGCTAAGGTCCCAACGGCGGTGCTGTCAGCATCCCGTTCGTACTTGGCCCCACTTTGAAGCGACAGGCTCATGTTGGTCCCGGTATCCCCATCTGGAACTGGGAACACGTTCAGTGAGTTAATAAAATCAGCATTTTGGTTTAGCTTTTGCGAGGCGGCTTGGACCATCTTACCAAACTCAAGATTAGTAATTTCTGTTACTTTCAACTAAGTATCCTCCTTGATTTCAGTACGTCTGGCTAATCAGCCAACACCCGCACCCCTTGAACAATGACGTTAACGGAGTTAGCAGTAACTCCCAACATTGTTTCTAGGTTATATTTGACTTTAGATTGAACGTTACGTGAGACTTCGGAAATCTTGGTTCCGTAACTAACGATCACGTAGACGTCGATAGCAACCCCATTTTCCTCTTGGCGAACAACCACGCCGCGCGCATAGTTCTCGCGACGCAAAATATCATTGACGTTGTCCCGAATCTGATTCTTGCTTGCCATGCCCACGACACCATAATTATCAGTCGCGGCACCCCCAACAACGGTCGCAATCACTTCATTGGTAATATCAATTGTTCCGTACTGAGTCTTAATCTTTACGGCCATGGAAATAGCCTCCTTATCTGAAAATAGAATCTTAACAGAAATTAATCTTACCACAACCTACGCTAAAATAGAAATAGGAACTCCCAAATGCACGTCATGACGGTAAATGAGTGTCAAGTAAATTTCCTTGAAAGAAAACATTGCGTTCCGCAAAAGAGTATGGTAAATTAGTCAGGTGAGTAAAAAGCACTGCTTTTTAAAAGTAATGAATCCATAAAGGAGGGTTTACGCCATGGCAAAGGATTTTCTCAACGGTAAGCGGACTCGCTTCGGTAACAAGCGTTCCCACGCTTTGAATTCAAGTCGTCGCGCTTGGAAGCCGAACTTACAAAAAGTTCGCATCTTGGTGGACGGTAAGCCGAAAAAGGTCTGGATTTCGGCTCGGACTTTGAAATCAGGTAAAGTAACCCGCGTCTAGTTAACGACACGGTTATAAAAGGAAAGCACGACCAGTTTACTGGTTTGTGCCTTTTTTTTACCCTTTTTTTGACAGTTAGTTCAAAACTGAACGGTAAATTAGGTGTACTACGACCTTGGTTAACCCCCAGTCAAAATTCAGTAGAAAAATTCTCTTAAATTGACACTCTAATGTCACCTTTAGTCCCACTAACCATACAAGAATGATACAAATCAAGTCAAACAGCGTCGATTGACTGGTCAAAAATGACAGTCAAAGTGACCACCAAAGCTTAAACAACAGCCACTTTCCATACTAACAGCTAAAAATTCAGTTTTAATTGAAACATTTTTACAACTTTTTCGGATTGGAAAAACAAAACTGTGACTACTTACGCTTAACCCTTGAAGAAAGCATGTCACCTATCAAAAAATCGAGGTCACACGAAATCTCTCAACGCCTGATTCCAGTAGAACCAATTAGAGCCGAAGGAGGCCAGGAACGTATCAGGCGGAATCCCTGGCAGTCACAATGCGGTCGCTTTTGGCCTATACAACTATCCAAAAAAGGAACCGTGGTCAGTACAGCCACAGTTCCTTTTACATACACACTGACCCTATTCGTGCCGCGCTTCATACGTGTCTTTACTCTGAATGACACAGAGCAGACCCGTGTCAAAGCGAAATTCACCAGATTCGCCGACAAATTCATTGCTGGCAAAGGAGATGGGGTACGGAATCGGTTCGTCATGTAACGTATATTTTTCGTTGATCAGGGTCAAATGATCGATGGGCGTTAGCGGTACAAAGGCCAAGTAGTTCTTATCTGGTTCCTTTTGAACCGTGTAATGCCCCGGCAGATAAAATGTAATCGTGTTTTGCTTGTCGATCAGTCGAATCCGACCCGCATAACGTTTGTACTGGGGATCCAACACCAAAAATAAATTGGCGAGGAAGTGATCTAGCCGACCACCCGTTGCCCCGTAAATGTCCACGCGTTCAGCGCCGTAATCGGTCAGTGCCACCTTAACGGCCACCTGTGTGTCGGTAAAATCTTGATCGGACTTCGAGCGAATATCTTTCACGTTGCGTCTTACCCGCTGCAGTTCCGTTGCCTGCAAGGAATCGAAATCCCCCACTGCAGCCACCGGTTGAATATTGTGATCGATCAGTCGTAATGTCCCTCGGTCAACGCCAATCCAGGGGCCAACGATTTTCTTGCCGACGAGTTCTTCGGGCCAATTGGCCTTCGGACCGCCCACTAATAGATTAAACGTTCCGCCCCGTGGCATTATTTCGTAGCTTCCTTTAACGCGTTGATGCGAGCTACTGGGTCGTCTGAGTTAAAGACGTATGATCCAGCAACGGCGACGGTAGCACCGGCGTTAGCACATTCCACAACAGTTTCATTGTTGACCCCACCATCGACTTCGATGTCAAAGGTGTAGCCCTTTTCCTTCTTGATGGCGTCTAATTCAGCAATCTTAGCAACCGTGCTGTGCAAGAACTTTTGACCACCGAAACCAGGGTTAACGGTCATCACTAAGACTTGGCCTACCATGTCTAAGACGGGCAGAATAGCTGAGACTGGAGTCCCTGGGTTGATGACAACTTCTGGCGTTGCGCCGGCATTTTGAATCATTTGTAAGGCCCGGTGAATGTGTGGCGTTGCTTCGACGTGGACACCGATAATGTCAGCGCCAGCCTTGGCAAAGTCTTCAACGTAACGTTCTGGGTTTTGGACCATCATGTGCACGTCTAAGACCATCTTCGTCACGGGACGTAAAGCCTTAACGACACCAGGGCCAAATGACAATGCAGGGACGAACGCACCATCCATGATGTCGATGTGTAAGACTTCGGCACCGGCCTTGTCGACCTTTTCAACGTCTGGTTGTAAATTGATGTAATCCGCACTTAAAATTGAAGGCGCTACTTTAATCATAAAAACTATTCCTCATTTCTTTTTGTTATAAACAGGTTTTTGGTTCTTTAACAACGTGACTAACTGCAGGTAGTTATCGTAACGACTCTGCATGATCTCCCCGTCGGCTAAACTGGTTTTAACGGCGCATCCCGGCTCGTTGATGTGCACACAGCCCCGGAAACGACACTCAGGCGCCAACCGAGCAAACTCGGGAAAGTACTGTGCAAGCTCACGATAGTCGATGGTCAACGTGTCATACGAAGAGAATCCTGGCGTATCTGCCACCAAGCCACCCGCAATCGGCATCAAACTCACCTTACGTGTCGTGTGTCGTCCACGATTCAGCGCGGTCGAAATCTCGCCGGTCGCCAGCTCAAGGTCGGGCGCAATGTGGTTTAACAGCGTCGATTTTCCGGCCCCCGTCTGGCCCATGATCACCGTTTCCTTGTCGGCCAACGTTTCACGCAACTGATCTAATCCCGGCTTGGCAAACGGCTCACGCGTCAACACGACCGGATAGCCGACCTGACGGTATCCCGCCGCTAACGTCTCGAACTCTTGATACCGTTCATCAGAAATTAAATCGGTCTTGGTAAAGTAAATGACCGGCGCAATGTGACTGATCTCAAGCGCAATCAACTGACGATCCAACAGGTTGGTCGAAAACTCTGGCGCCGCCACCGCCGTGACCACGATTCCTTGGTCAATGTTAGCGACCGGTGGCCGGGTCAATGCGTTGTCTCTTGGTTGAATCTCTAAGATATAGCCCTCTTTGGGTGACGAACTCTCAAAGGTTACCCGGTCCCCGACAAGCGGCGTAATTCGCCGCTTACGGAAATTTCCCCGGGCACGGGTTCGGTACATTTCACCGTCGCTAAAAACGTCATAGAAACCGCTTAACGACTGACGAATCTGTCCCTCTGACATGCAGCACCTCCTTTATCATTTTAGCAAAAAAGCTCAGTCCTCTTATATTATAAAAGAACTGAGCTCTAAATGCAGGCTTTTTCATTAATTTTTCGTCACGTGATTATCTGAGGCAATCACATGGCCGTCACGAACGACTTTGTAGGCACCGGATTTCCCGGACGCAACCGTAAACGGCAACGTCACGGTCGTATCCGCCGTAATCGTCATTTGTTTGTAAATCGTACTTAAAGAATGATCCTGGTCACGCAAATAGATCTGAACCAGGTTGGACGCCGAACTACTACTGCTACTACTGTCGCTGTCGTCATCGGCTTCTTCGGTTGACGAACTGTCCGTACTGCTGTCATCAAACGGAATCTTGACGCTCACACTGAACTGATCGACGCTCGAGCTACTTTCACTCTCCGCACCACGAGACAATGTCAATGTGACCTCGTCACCCTCATGAACGACGGCACCTTCACCCGGCGACTGTCGGATCACACGCCCCTTCTCCACATCGCTCGAGTAAGCGTACTGGAAGGCTAGGTTCAAATTGTGATTCGACGCGTAGCTCTGGGCTTGCGCTTTGGTCTTATTCGTTAAGTCCGCTAAGGTCACGGTCTCCGACCCAGTCGACACGGTGAAAGTCACATCCGTATCCGTTGGAACAACGCTTTGGCCCGCCTCAACGCTCTGCTGGATGATCTTGCCAGCAGGAACACTGGTCGAATGGACCGACTCACGGTGAACGGTAAAACCAATGGCCTGAAGTTTGGCCGCCGTGCTGGCATAGGAATCACCCTGGTAATCCGCTAATTTATAGCGTTTTGGCCCGGTGCTGACCCACAGATCGACTTCACTTTCCTGCTTGAGCTGTGTGCCCGAGCGGGGTTCGGTCCGCACAACGCGGCCTACTTTAACCTTAGAACTCGCCGTCTTGTGGATCGTCCCCGCCGTCAAGTGCGCGGAGACCAACTCCGTCTCAGCAGCGGCTTTCTTCTGGCCCACCACGTCAGGCACACTGGTCATGTGCGGCCGGAAGAGCGCCATGCCGATAATGATGCCGGCAATCAGCAAGACTACGACCAATCCCGCCATCAAAAACTTTCGGCGACGCGGATGGCGCGTCTTTTTGCGCCCCTTTTTAGGAGTCACCGACGCCTTGTCCGCCTTTTCTTGCGGTTCAGCATCGGCTTTAGCCGGCGGGGTCTCACTGAGTGGTAACGCCGAAGACAACGCGCCACTCAGCGGCAAAACCTTCGTCTCACCATCATCGCCACTCGTGGGAGTAAATTTCAGTTCACCCGCCCGTTTTGGCGACAACGAGGTCTTCAGGTCTTCCGCCATACTCGCAGCGTCGGTGTACCGGTCTTCGGGACGCTTAGACGTCGCCTTTAAGACCACATTTTCCAACGCCTGCGGAATCCGCGGATCGATCTCTCTGACCGATGGAATCTCCGACTGGAAGTGCTTCAACGCAATGGAGACTGCCGTTTCGCCCTCAAAAGGCACGGTGCCGGTCAGCATTTCGTACAGAATGATTCCCAGTGAATAAATGTCTGATTGCTTGGTCGCCATCCCCCCACGCGCTTGTTCTGGCGACAGGTAGTGCACGGATCCCAAAACCGTGTTGGTCTGCGTCAGGCTGTGTTCGGATAAAGCGACCGCGATACCAAAGTCGGTGATTTTGGCCACCCGATTTTGGTCGATCAAAATATTTTGGGGCTTTAAGTCCCGGTGAATAATATTATGTTCATGAGCCGTCTGAACGGCACCCAAGATCTGTTCCATAATCTGGATGACTTCCTGATACGCAATCGGAAAGTGATCCTTGATGTACGCCTTCAGGTCGGTTCCTTCGACGTACTCCATGACGAGATACTGCATCCCATTTTCTTCACCGACATCGTAAACTTGCACGATGTTTTGGTGAACCAATTCGGTCGCCGCCAACGCCTCACGCTGGAAACGCCGAATCGTACTGGGATCGTCTCGCAGATCGAGCCGCAACAATTTTACGGAAACGTCACGATTCAAGATCAAGTCATGAGCTAGATAAACGTTGGCCATACCCCCCTCGCCCAGCGCGCGGATGATGCGATAACGGCCATTTAAAGTATAACCCGATCGCATTATTCCGCCACCTCCCGCGAGAAGTTGGTGATGATCAAAACCGTAATATTATCTAACCCGCCAGCAGCATTGGCCAAATTGATCAATAGGTCACACTTGGCCTGTGCCGTCTGGTCGCTTGCCAACACCTCTTGAATCTGATGGTCATCGACCATGTTGGTCAGTCCATCGGTACAGAGGAGCAGTTGATCGTTCGTCACTAAGGGATAGGTGTTGAGATCGAACCGCGCGTCATTAGAGATTCCTAACGAGCGGATGATCACATTTTTTTGTGGATGGTGCCGAGCTGCTTGACGGCTGATTTCACCACGCTTGACCAATTCGTTGACTAACGAATGATCCTCGGTCAATT
Organism: Levilactobacillus koreensis JCM 16448; assembly: GCF_001435525.1. GTDB lineage: Bacteria > Bacillota > Bacilli > Lactobacillales > Lactobacillaceae > Levilactobacillus > Levilactobacillus koreensis. Next base: position 58,262 of record NZ_AZDP01000053.1, on the reverse strand, counting down.
GCCGTAACTGTTGATCGCGGTACAGGTACGCCCGCGAATCACCGATGTTGGCAATCACGACCTCTTCGGTGAAGTACAGCGCCGCCACTAAGGTCGTCCCCATCCCATTCAAGTCCGCAAACTGATTGGATTTATCAATGATCGATTGGTTTTCTGCGGTGATCTGGGTCGTAATCCATTGGCGCGCAGCACTGGGCGTCTTCAGGTCGGTCTCTTCGAACTCATGCCCAAGGTGGGACACCGCCATGGCGCTGGCGACGTCGCCCCCCTGATGACCCCCGATACCATCCGCAATGATGGCTAAGTGCTGGCCCGCTTGGTTGGTGAAAACGTCCACGTAGTCCTCATTATCATTGCGTTGCTTACCAATCGATGTTCGGTATGCGACTTTCATAGCCTATCACCCCTATTTTTTACGACGGAAGGCACTCACGAAGAATCCGTCTGAATCAAAATCATCCGGATAGATGTTCAACGTGTCCGTGCTCCGGTCACCCTTCACGTTTTGACTGGTCTCGACCCGCATAGATTCGAAATCAGGATGGCTTGCCAGGAACTTCGCCACGACCTCACCATTCTCGGTATCGAGAATCGTGCAGGTACTGTAGACCAAAATTCCATTGGCCTTTAACTTTTCACTAACAGTGTCCAAGATGCTCAATTGAACGCGTTGCAACTGTTGAATGTCTTCTGGTGTCTTTTCGTAACGAATCTCCGGCTTCCGGCGAATCAGGCCCAGTCCAGAACAAGGGGCATCGACTAAGATGCGGTCGAATTCCTTCTTTGGGAACCGGTCATTGATCTTCCGGGCATCCAACGCCACGGCATCGACCCGGTCAGTCACGTGCATGCGTTCGGCGTTCTTTTCGATCAGAGTGACCTTCTTTGGATGTAGGTCCAAGGCCGTGACCTTCCCACCGGAATGGGCATCGAGAAGCGCAGCAATCTGCGTGGTCTTCCCACCAGGTGCGGCACAAGCGTCTAAGACTTGGTCCCCAGGGCGAACCTGTAAGGCCTCGACTGGTAACATGGCACTCTCATCTTGGATGGTCAATTCACCCGTTTCAAACACATTGCTTTGGTTCGCGGCCTTATCGTCCAAACGAAAGGCGTTGCCGGCAACGACACTAGGGGTCACCGTGTATCCTTGGTCCTCCAGTGATTGACGCACTTCTTCGGGCGTCGCCATGGCCACGTTGACCCGTACGGATTGAGCGGCTGGTTGGTTGATGGTTTCCAAGATACTGAGGGTCTTGTCGGCACCTACTTGGTCTTGGATGGCGGTTACTAGCCATTCGGGAACGGAATATTCCAGACTCAACCGTTTGATTGGGTCCTTGATCTGACTGATATCAGGTAGCCCCTGCCGGTCAATGGCGTGCAAAACCCCCGTGACGAAACGTCGAATCCCTTCGTGGCCCCGGTCCTTAGCCAATTGAATGGCTTCGTTGAAGATAGCGCGCTTAGGCACCCGGTCCAAGTAAATTTCTTGGTATAACGCCACCAACAGCGTCATCTTGACCCATGGCAGAACCTTTTGGGTAGGCTTGATGAATCCTTCCAGATAGTAATCCAAGGTCAGCTGATGTTGAATCGTCCCGTAGACCAGGTTGGTCACGAAACGGCGGTCAACGTCGCTCAGATTATGACTCTCTAAGGTTGTTTCCAATTGTAAGTTCGAGTAAGCCCCGTTAGCCACGCGCGTCAATGCTTCGACCGCTAAAGCCCGGGGAGTTGTATTTTTCGTCATTATTCAGCCACCTGTTCGCCAATTGTCAATGCGTCGCTCGTTCCGTTCAAGAAGTCCGTGATGCTTAGCTTGGGCTTCCCAGCCGGTTGAATCTCATCAAGACTAAGGACACCGTGTTCCCCAGTCGCAATCGCCAAGTGATGCTTGTCATGGCTGACCAAGGCTCCTGGCTTCAAGTCGGTCGTTTCGTCGAGAACGGTCACTTGCCACAGTTTCGTCCGCACGCCGTTCAAGTAAATGTGGGCAATGGGGGCTGGCCGCAATGCCCGTACCTTGCAGTCGATCAGGTGAGCACTCAGGGTCAAGTCGATGCGTTCTTCGTCGGACTTGATAGTTGGTGAAAAGGTCACTTGGTCCTCGTCTTGAGGAACCGGCGTAATCTCACCGGCCAACAGCTTCGGTAACGTCTCCAATAAGAGGTCGCGTCCGAGCACGCTGAGTTTCTTAAACATACTCCCAACATCGTCTTGATCCGTGATCGGCAGGGCTTGTTGCGCTAAGACATCCCCGGCGTCCATCTTCTTTTCCATAAACATAATGGACACACCGGTCTCCTTGTCCCCGTTCATGATGGCGTAGTGCACAGGTGCCCCGCCACGGTACTTAGGCAATAAGGAGGCGTGAACGTTAACTGCCGCCACCTTGGCCGCCTTTAACAGCTTCGTTGGCAGAAATTGCCCAAACGCTGCCGTGACGATCAGGTCGGGGGCGAGTTCGATGGCCCGCGCCATTTCGTCACTTCCGGAGATTTTCTGTGGTTGGAGCACTTCGATGCCGTGTTCCACGGCCACTTGTTTCACTGGGGATGCCGTTAAGACGTGCTTCCGGCCAACTCGACGGTCGGGCTGCGTCACGACGGCCAACACATCATAGCCTTTTTCAATCAGACTACTCAGGATGGGGGCTGAAAATTCGGGCGTTCCCATAAAGATTACTGAAGTCATTACTTACACCATACTTTCTTGACAACTACTTTTTATTTTTGATTAGCTTTTTGACTATACATTAGTGGTTCTTTCGGCTTACCGGCCGGCAGATGTGGGCTGGAGCGGTGCGGGCACACCTGAACCCATATCCGCTGATCTCTCGGCTTACATAGCATTAACGGTACCTGTAACTTCACAATTTGGTTATAGAAGCGACCAATCTGCATTTACTGGCAAAATTCTTACCGCTATAAGCGTAACAGATACAACCTATATTTCAATCTCAACTTATTAATTACTAAAGGTTGAAAGTTCCAAAATGCCAGTCATGCCTACTCTAGCAACAACAGTGAGACTAAAACTAGGCAACCTGGTGGGCCCTTCGCCTTAACGGCCGGCAGATATGGGCTGGATCGGTGC
>NZ_AZDP01000053.1:17705-55156 GCF_001435525.1 Levilactobacillus koreensis JCM 16448 | reverse complement strand
ACGCGCCTGAGCCCATATCTGCCGACCTCTCGGCTTACACAGGGTTCTTAGGTAACAAGGATACTGACTGTAATAATCGTTATAGATTGGACCGGAAACGCTAAGCCTCCATGTCTTCCGACTGCTGTCGTTGTAAAGCACAGTCAGAGCCGGAGGAGGACAGGGATGCAGCCAGCCGTGGAGGTGGTGTTAGCTGGTGATTTTTTAGCCAGCTTACAGCACGGGCGACTTTGGAGACACGCGGTCTTCGTGGCTTCAAAGCGAGCGAGAAGACTGGTGAATTTCCAGTCTGAAGCGTCCCCACAGCAGGCGGAATCCCTGGCAGCCGGAGTGCGGCAATTTCACACTATCTTAATGGTTCGAATCCTTGCTGATACTGGGGCGAGACAGGTATTTCATCTTTCAACCTTTAGTTAATTAGACGTAAGTTGCCATGTCACTAACAATCATCGTTGATGCCTATCCACTTTTGTTTATGGAAGATATGCAATCAAAATCGGAATCTCTGACGGTCGCAGTACGCATTGCTTACATAAAGTTCATTGGCTCCGGATCAATCGTGACCGTGAGTCCGTGACGCGCTGGAATCTGGGCGGCCTGACGAATCTGCTCCAAGACAGGCTTTAGTTTGGCCTCTTGCTTATATTTAATCACAACTTGATAATAATACTTCCGCTTGACCCGCGCAATCGCCTTGGGCGTTGGCCCTAAGATAATGGCCTGGTCGCTGAGACCCTGCTTGAGCGCCGCCACGATCTGATACATGGCTTTAGCCGCCGTGGCTTCGTCCTCGTGACTGGCCGTGAGCTGGACCGCAAAGTAATACGGTGGATAGCTCCCCTGATGGCGCATGTGCATTTCCGTCACGAAGAAGCGCTCGTAGTCCTGTTGCTGCGCCAATTGAATCGCGTAATGGTCCGGATTGAAGGTTTGAATGTACACCTCACCCGGCTTAGACGCCCGACCGGCCCGGCCACTGACCTGGGTCAATAGCTGAAAAGTTCGCTCGCTGGCCCGAAAGTCCGGCAAGCCCAGCGCGGTATCCGCGTTGAGCACACCGACCAACGTCACGTTGGGAAAGTCCAGGCCCTTCGCAATCATCTGCGTTCCCAGCAGAATATCGGCTTGATGCTGACCAAACTGTTTCAGAATGCGCTCGTGAGCACCCTTCTTCCGCGTGGAATCCACATCCATTCGGAGAATCCGGGCAGTTGGAAATTCTTTTTGTAAAGCCTGTTCCACCTTCTGCGTCCCGGTCCCATAGTAGCGAATTTTCCGGCTATGGCAGTTCGGGCAAACGTGGGGAATAGCCTCTTCATGCCCGCAGTAGTGGCATTTCATGGTGTGTGTATCCATATGCAGGGTCAGCGAAATATCACAGTTCGGGCATTTCAGCACGAAACCACAGTCCCGGCACATGACAAACGACGAGTATCCCCGCCGGTTCAGCATCAACACCATCTGTTCCTTGCGGTCGAGTCGTGTCTGAATCGCTGCCAAGAGGGGTTCGGAAAAGTCACCCTCGCTGTGTTGCTTGAGCTCCTCACGCATGTCGACGATGTGGACCGCCGGTAGCGGGTGGTCATTGACCCGCTTAGCCAAGACTAATCGGGTGTACAATCCCTTAGCTGCCCGCGCCCGCGTCTCCAGGGATGGTGTCGCACTCCCTAACACGACGGGACACTCATTGTACCGGCCCCGCCACAACGCAACGTCTCTGGCATGGTACCGTGGATTTTCATCCTGTTTATAACTCGTTTCGTGTTCCTCATCCATGATGATAATGCCGAGATTCTTGACGGGCGCAAACACCGCCGAACGGGCACCCACGACCACGGTCGCTTCCCCGCGGTCGATGCGGCGCCATTCATCGTACTGTTCACCCTTGGACAACCCACTGTGAAGGACCGCCACGCGTTGACCAAACCGCGCCTTGACCCGGTTGACCATCTGTGGCGTTAGCGCAATTTCCGGAACTAGCATGAGGGCCGTTCGTCCCTGCTGCAGGGCAACCGCAATGCTCTGGAGATAGACTTCGGTCTTGCCGCTCCCGGTGACGCCCTCGACCAAGAAGTTCTCGGTCCGATGACCGTCGACAGCAGCACTGATGGCGGAAACCGCCGTTTGCTGTTCCGCATTTAAATGCAGTGGCTGGGTCGGCTTGACGGGCTGTTGGAAAGGATCACGATAAACTTCCAACGGCGCCTTCGTCAGCCATCCCTTGTCGGCCGCCGTCGTGATGACCGCTGGACTGACGTGAGCCGCCTTGACCACCGCACTCTGGGCGACCAAGGTATCGGGGGCCATTGTCTGCAGGTAGGCCAATAGGTCCGCCTGCTTGGGGGCGCGCTTCGCCACTTCTCCCTGAATATCTCTGAGCTTAGTGGCGGTCAACGTCGGCTTGATTCCCGTTGTCGTCTTGACGGCGGACCGATCCTTCACCTGATAGACCATCTCGACCTTGCCAGCGCGTTGCAATTTGAGCAAGCCAGCGACCGTGGCATCATCGAGCTTGTCGGTAAACTCGCGGGGTGCGCCATCTGGAAAATAAGTCGCCATTTCGTTAGGTGTCAGCGTTTGAGTCGGTTGCACTCGCCGCTCCGTTTGCGTCTTCAACTGATTGGGCAACATGGTCTGAATACAGGTGATACGAAAGGCGTACGTGGTATCCGCCAACCAATCCGCTAAAGCTCGTAACTCGTCATTTAAAACCGGCGCGAGGTCTAAGACGGCTTGAATCGGCTTCAACTCACCATCGAAACTGGTGACGTCGGTCAGACCGACCACTACACCAGAAACAACGCGATGCCCGCGACCAAACGGAACAATGACCCGCATCCCCACCTGAACCTGATGTTCCAATTCACTTGGAATGGCGTAAGAATAGGGATCGTTCGTTTGCATCGTCGGCACGTCCACTAAAATTTGACCGATCTGGGCCATTGTACTCACCTCACTTTACTTGAATAACTGGGCAACCCGGTCGACTAACACCCGGGCAATCACCTTTTTACTGGTCTTAGGCGTCTGATCCGTGACCCCATTTGGCAAAATAAAGGTCACCTGGTTCTCATCGCCATTAAAGCCAATATCAGCACGAGAAACGTCGTTAGCGACTAACATGTCGAGGTGTTTGGACTGGAGCTTCTTTTCACCATTTGCTAACACATTCTGCGTCTCAGCGGCGAACCCGACCGTCACTTGGTCGGCCCGCTTGATCTTAGCAACTGCTTTAAGGATATCTGGTGTCTTTTTTAATTTTAAAATGAATTCATCGTTGGCCGGTGTCTTCTTGATCTTCTGGTCGGCCACTGCCACCGGCTGGAAGTCCGCAACGGCCGCGGCCATCACCAAGGCATCGTTGGCCGGAAAGCGTTCCAAGACGGCCTGAGCAAGGTCCGTGGTGCTCTGAATCGGCACGACGGTGACGCCCGCTGGTGCCGTTAACTTGGTCGGTGCGGTAATCAAGGTAACCGTGGCGCCGGCTTGTTGCGCGGCTGCGGCAACGGCATACCCCATTTTGCCGGAAGAATCGTTGGTCAAAAAGCGGACGGGGTCGAGGCGTTCTCGCGTCCCACCAGCCGTGACCAACACGCGTTTGCCGGCTAAGGTCTGCGCACCAAACAAGGGTAATTGTGCCAGTTGACGGACAATTTCGGCCGGTTCAAGAAACCGTCCCTGCCCCGAATAACCTTCCGCCAAGGGACCGGTCGCTGGGAGCAACACGTGCACCCCATCGGCCGTCAGCTGGCGGCGATTGCGTTGCGTCGCTGGCGCTTGCCACATGTGCGTATTCATGGCGGGCACCACAACTTTAGGAGCGGCGGTCGCCAACCAAGTAGCACTGGCAACGTCATCAGCCAGTCCGTTGGCAAATTGTGCCATTAAATTAGCCGACGCTGGCGCTGCCAAAGCGAGATCCGTCCAGTCGGCCAGTTCGATATGGCTGATCTGACCATCCGCACGCCACCAGCCGTCATCGGTTAAGACGGGTTGTTTCGTTAAGGCCGCAAATGTCGCCGCCGTCACAAATTTTGCCGCACTCGCCGTCAACACAACACGGACCGTGGCCCCTGCGCGCTGTAATTCACGGGCCAGGGTCGCCGCCTTATAACTCGCCACGCTCCCGCTGACCGTTAATGTAATGTGTTTTTCTTCGAACATAGCCAACCTCCAATTTGCCCTGATAAAAAAAGCCAGATTACCCAACGGCAACCTGGTCTTAAAACTAACGCTTACACCTAAGCGTTGAGATCCTTTTCGTCCGGATCGATCATTAATGCACCGGCCGCAATTTCTTCAAGAGCCCGGCCAATGGTCTTCGGGGACTTGTAGTCGGTCAAAAGTGGCTTAGCACCGGCATCCAACTCGTGGGCCCGCTTGCTAGCTAACATGATCAATGAGTACCGAGAATCAACTTGTGCTAATAAATCATCAACTGAGGGATAAAGTAGCATTTTTTATTCGTCTCCAATCATTTGTTCGTAATCCGGCATGACCCGGGTCACGCGTAACCGTTCACTGCGAATAATCATTTGAATCCGGTCAACTGCCTTGCTAACTTCATCGTTAACAACGGCGTAGTCATAATTCCGCATCATCCGAATTTCACCAACGGCCTTCTTGATGCGTTTGTTAATGACGTCCATGGCGTCCGTTCCCCGACCAATCAAGCGGTGTTTTAACTCCATCAAATCTGGTGGCGTCAGGAAAACGAAGACGGCATCGGGACAATTTGCCCGCACTTGCATGGCACCGTTCACTTCGATTTCCAGGAAAACATCCTTGCCTTGATCAAGGGTCTCATTAACATATTTTAACGGGGTTCCATAGTAGTTGTCAACATACTTGGCGTACTCCAACATTTCCCCGTTACGAATATTCTCCTCAAACTCTTCCTTGGTCACGAAGTAATAGTCGACACCATTCACTTCACCTTCCCGCGGTTGGCGAGTCGTCATTGAAATGGAATAGGAAAAGTCGGTCGCACCGGTCTCGAACAACGCTTTACGCACCGTTCCCTTACCAACGCCGGAAGGACCTGAAAGCACAATGAGCATTCCACGTTTAGCCATCGTTTAAAAATCCCTTCATCAAAAAAATTTAATTATGATACCATAGTCATCGCGTCAGCGACTTGTGACTACCGTACCGTTTAAAGTCAAGATTGCTTGGCCTGAACTATAATCTATAGGTTACTATATTACCACTATTTAAGGATAAATACTGCATCTGCGGCCCATTTCTCAAAAAAAGTCGTCACCAACAAAAAAATTCAAGATCGGAACAAAAAAGCTTGCAATCTCAAACACGTGTTCGTATAATGAAAATACAAACAAACGTTCGAGGTGATCAGCATGCAAAATGTAAAACGGTCTGCCCTATCTGATCGGGTGGCTACCGCTTACCGGGATCTTTTCAGTGACCTACCCGTAATTAACGGTCAAGTTGTCTATCCGCAAATGCCTAAATTTCAATTGGACTACTTCATCCGTCAAACGTTGGACCGGCACTATTTAGTCCGGCTTCAATTCAAAGCCGCCGTCGACACTGCCCCAATGACCGTTATTGGCCATCTCAAACAAGATACCGCTGGTCACCTCATTTTAAAGCAAAGTCGGTCGTTGACTACCATTGTGACCCCCGAACTTCTGCGTTCTATTCAACGTGCCAACTAGTAAACATCAAAAGAACACCGCGTCAGCGCCACCATTTCCAGTGACTGCTAACGCGGTGTCCTTTGTTGTCTCAACTAACCTACTTGGTGTCGCCGGACAGAACTGCCGCGGCGTTCTTAATGTGATGGAAGTACAACGGATACCCGTTAACGTCCTTGCCATGACGATATTGTTTAACCGTTAAAATACCGCTCTTAGCCTTAACTAAAAACTTACCATTCTTGATTTTGACCGTATAATAGCCATTCGCATTAGTCTGCTTGCTCCAGGTACACGTGCCCTGCTTGACCTTACGACTGACCTGATACGACTGCTGATCAAGTGGATGCCATTTCTTACTAGCGTAGTAGCCACCACCAAAAACAAACGTTGACTTGGTGATCTTAACCCGATATTTCAAATCCTGTTCCTGAAACCAACTTCCTCGTACAGCGGTTGGCGTCGGTCGGACGGTGGTCCCCGCCTGACTAACAACTGGTTGCGTTGTCATAAATCCAACCGCAACACCAAATGAGATCACGGCCAACCCCAAACCTAGTCCGCGTTTCATAGTAAAGCCCCCAAGTTTTTATTTTCACAAGTTAATTATACAATGATTTGTTAAGCACCGCTAACAAAAAGGCCACCGCAACCGGAAGAAGTTCCCGCTAACAGTACCCTTTTTATCATTTCGATTTTAGTTAGTTACGATGCTGCCGTAACCGCCAAAGACTCGTGCCGAATCCAAGTAAGAGCACACCAGCAATCAAGACACTGGCCCCCTTCTCCTCATTGGTCTGTGGTAAGTAACGGTTGGCGTTACCCTTTGCCGCCGTTGACGATGCCTTTGCTAAATCACCGCCAGCAAAGGCCCCAGTCCCACTACCCAACGTACTAGACGATGAAGATTGACCCGTTCCAGTTGCTGCACCACCACCGGTAACGACATCAGCAGCAGACGATCCCGTTTCCGTAGAACTATCGCTTACCGATTGTGAACTAGAAGTACTACCGGTTGGGTGGCTACTAGTCGAAGACGTCACCGCCGAGCTAGAGATACTGGAAGACGAACTAGAGCTCGATGGCACCACCGTTGAAGAGCTAGAAGACACTGATGGTACCGAACTCGATGACGAAGATGATGTTGAACTAGAACTGGATACACTAGAACTGGAAGAACTAGAACTCGATGAACTAGAGCTTGAAGAACTGGAACTTGATGAACTGGAACTTGAAGAACTGGAACTCGAAGAACTGGAGCTTGATGAACTGGAGCTTGATGAACTAGAATCCGAAGAACTAGAACTAATGGAACTTGAGGAGCTTAAGCTAGAACTTGAACTAGGAATTACACTCGAACTTGACGACTCTGTCGGTACCGACGAAGTAGTCGTTGTGTCACTAGAGCTAGATCCCGTGGCCGTTGACTGATCAACTTGAGATACCGTTGCAGTCTGATCACTGTTAGCATCCACGACTACCGGGACCAGATTTGGATTAAGTGCATAGCCAGCTGGCGCACTCAGCTCCTTAAAGTAGTAAGTTCCTGATTCCAAATTGCCAACGGTTAGTTGACCATCGATATCAGTGACCTGAGGTGTACCGATTACCGTTGCCTGATCAGCAGCAAGGAGTTCATAAGTCGCCCCTTGCAATCCATAGCCCGTGTCAGATGCCGTCTTATTTAGCGTAGCTGACCCGGTAGCAACTTTGATTGGTGAGTCGCTTTGGCTAACCTGTTTGGCCGTTGTCATCGTCGCGGACATCGTAAATGGCACTTTCTCATTATTTACTTCATATCCCATTGGCGCGGCCGTTTCTTTAAAGTAATAATCACCGGCTGCTAGCCCGATAACCTGAATTTGTCCAGCCGAATTGGTTTTAAGCCCACTCTTGACGATATTTCCCGTACTATCATAAACATCATACGTCGCGTTCGCCAAAGCGGTCCCTGAGTCGGCTGCAGTCTTTGTCAAGATGACGCTATTTTGATGATCCGTTTGACCAACATCAACCGGCGTCGACGTATTATTTGCCATAATTGTCACTGGAACCAGCGTTGGATTCAACAGATAACCATCTGGCGCAGCTGTTTCCTTAAAGTAATAGTTACCGGCTGACAGGCCCTTCATCGTTAACTGGCCCTGATCATCCGTACTTCCCGAACCAAGTAGTTCTTTTGCCTCATTATAAAATTCATAGTGAGCACCGGTTAATAATTTCCCGTTAACCCCAGTCTTGGTCAATATAGCGGAGCCCGAGTAATCCCCACTGGCATTACCAGAGCCGCCCCATTCAACATCCTTATGACTCAGAGCAGGACTTGAAATTGTCCCATCACCACTACCACCAGGATTTCCTGTAATCCCATTGGCACTAGCCACCACCACGTCGTTAGTCAACGTGCCACTAGTTCCCGACTGATTTTTAACTGTCGTCGTATAGACAATTTCAACTCCAGTCGTCACGTGATCAAAGTGATAGGTCAACTTCTGACCATCAACGGTCGGCTCAACGCTTGCGCCAGTCACTCTATCCAATACATTTCCACTAGCATCCGTATAAGTGACCGTCGTCGATCCTAAATTATAGTCTTGATTGATTCCTAGAGTATCGGTGACCGTCGTCGCACCCATATCATCGGCGTTAACGTTGAAGAAGACATCCCATACCATTTGTGCAGGCCAAGTCTTGTTGGTACTATCAAACGCACCAACCCAACCATTTTTGTTCACAACATAACCAGGGCCATCACTGCCGCCACTACCATTATCGACCATCTTAGTCCCAGTGATTGCAAAAGTTAACGACCCCGAGCGACCAACATTCGTATTCGCCAAATTACCATTAAATACAATTGTTCCAACATCATCATCTTTATTAAGGGTAAAGGTCCCAACGTTCGTTCCGGTTTTTTCATCCTCAATCTTAAATGATATATTTCCGTAACTTGCCGTTGCCGGTAAGGTTACCGATGCCGTGTCCCCATCCTCAATTGCAACGCCATCTTTCAGTGTCCAGTTATAAACAATGTTGTAGTTTTGGCCTGCCTCTAAATCAGCACCGGGGTCAATCGTCACAACCCCATTATTAGTTTTCTCTGTAATCGTTGCTTCAGCAGCAGTTAGTCCCTTTGTCGCCATTGTAATATCCTTGGCGCTCGCTCTAAGACTCCCTCCGCAAATAATCAACAGAGTTACTAGTAATCCAAGGCAAAAGGTACCAATTTTCTTCCACATCTGACTCACACCCCTCATGCTAACTGTTACGCTTCGAAACTAATTATATCCCAAACAGCCAAGTAATTTAAGCTAAAGTTCATAAACGGCTTTAACTAGTTCTACCCCAAAACAAAAACAGGTCCGTTCCCCCTAGGGCCGACCTGTCTTTTAAGTTGATTACTTTTTTTGATTAACTTTAGATTTTGCCTCATCCGCGAGACCAAGCAGTTCGTTTGCATGTTCCAACGCGAGTTTTGTCACCTGCGTTCCAGCGGACATTCTGGCAATTTCACTGACTCGGTCTTGCTCACTTAATCGAGTTAGGTGCGTTTCCGTCCGATCACCCACGATTTCCTTAGCAATAAAGTAATGGTGATCGGCCATGGCCGCCACCTGGGGTAAATGAGTGATACATAAAACCTGTGACTCCCTAGCAATACCACTGATTTTTTCAGCAATGGCTTGGGCCACCCGGCCGCTGACCCCGGTATCCACTTCATCGAAGATAATCGACGTCACTCCCTGTGATTCGGAGAAAATCGTCTTCAATGCCAACATGATCCGCGACAGTTCACCACCAGAAGCAATCTTAGCTAACGGCCGCATGGCTTCGCCGGGGTTCGTCCGCAGATAGAATTCCACGTGATCCAGCCCGGTGCTCAACAACGGCTGGGTCTTTGAACGCGTGAAGTGCACGGCAAAGACCGTCTTATCCATGTAGAGGTCGGCCAACTCACCGTGAATCGCCTGTTCCAACTCTTGGGCGGCCTGCTTACGCGTTTTACTCAGCTTTTCACCCAGTTTCAGCAAGGTCGACTGTTGGTTAGCGACCTGGGTCTCCAAGTCATCTGCCGTTTCGTCGGTCGACTGCATCTGCTTAAGCTCTGCCGAAATCTGATCGAAATACTTCAGAACTTGCCCCTCGGAGTCGCCGTACTTGCGCTTCAACTGATTAATGACTTCCAATCGTCGCTCAATCTCATCCAAACGACCTTCGTCCCACTCCAGCATGTCTAGCTGAGATGAGACATCACTCACCGCGTCACTCAGCGCATAGTAGGCCGATTCCAGTCCACCCGCGATCTGCTTAAAGGCGGGGTCAAAGTCCGCGATGCCCTGCATGGCCTGCATAGCACTACTGATCTGGTCATTGACGCCCGGTGTGGCGTCTTCGCCGGTCAGAATTAACGCCGTCTGTTGCAAAGCATCATTGATCTTTTGAAAGTTATCCAGTCGATCCCGTTCCGCAATCAGATCATCTTCCTCACCCGGCTGTAACTGCGCCGACTCAATCTCATTGACTTGAAATTTCAGCATGTCCAACCGCTGGGCCCACTCTTTTTCATTAGCCCGCTTATTCTCTAACGTATCGCGCAACTGCGTGTACTGTTGATAAGTCGTCTGGTACTGGGCCTTCAAATCATGCACTTGGTCCGCCGCAAACTCATCCAACATCCCCAAATGTTTTTCCGGTTGCATCAACTCTTGATGTTCATTTTGCCCATGAATATCGACCGCCGTTTCGCCGATGTGCTTCAACGTGTTGGTATTGACCAGCATGCCGTTGACCCGACAGGTATTGCGCCCATTGCGGTGAATCTCCCGCTGCAAAATGACGTTGCCGTCGTCGTGGTCAATGCCGAGCTCATCTAGGACTTTGTAGGTCGTTCCACCTGCAGGAAAGATGAAGCTCCCCTGAATAACGGCCTTATCCGTACCCGTTCGGACAAAGTTGGCGGAACCACGACCGCCTGCTAGCAGGCCGACTGCGTCAATGATGATGGACTTTCCGGCACCAGTTTCTCCGGTCAGGACCGTCATCCCATTTTTAAACACCACATCGAGGCGTTCGATGATGGCGAAATTTTTAATTGATAGTTCCTGTAACACTTTTTTGCCCCCTAAACAAAAGACCACTGCTGATGCTCAGCTCTGTGCTGGTCGGTCAGTCGTGGTCACTGCTCTTAATCCGCAAGCATGCGGTCAATCGTCTTTTCTAATTGTAAAGCACCCTGATGGGAAACACAAACGGTCAGAACGGAACTATCGTCGCCGACCGTGCCAAAGACATACTCGTAGCGCATCTGGTCCAATAACGAGGCAATCACCGGTCCATTACCGGGAAGTACCTTCAAAACTGTAAATTGGTCCTGGACCGCAAAGGATATGTAGGCATTCTGCAAGGTTCGCTGCAATTTCTTCTGGGTATCAATTTTCTTTTGGACGGGTAAACTGTAACGGTAACCGCCAGATTCGGCCGGTAATTTAACCAACTGCATCTCCTTGATGTCCCGTGAAATCGTTGCCTGTGTGACGTGAATGCCATCTTCGGCAAGCAACCGAACAAAATCCTCTTGTCGTTCGATTTCCCGTGATGTGAGCAACCGTTTCAATAATTGCTGGCGTTCCTGCTTTTTCATACCTGGCCCCCCTTTATGTGATAAAAATGTATAATCTTATCATATACCAGACCTAAGTATTTGGAAAGTAAATTCTAATAATTTTCTCATAATCTACTGTTTGAGGCCTTCATAAGCAGCGTTAATCGTCTCTTCAACGGAAACTGAACTTACACAGACTGCATGTTTATCGACAGATTGTAAATGAACCAAAAATTCAATGTTGCCTTCGCCACCTCGAATCGGTGAAAAATCGAGGCCGAGCACACTGTAACCGGTTGCCACCGCAAAATCAATGATTTTCTGGACCACGGCGGTGTGGACCCGGCGCTCACGCACGATTCCGTGAGCACCAACGTCACCCCGTTCCGCTTCAAATTGGGGCTTGATCAACGCCACAACATCCCCACCGGTCGCCAGGATACCCTTTAGTGGCGGTAAAATCATATCAAGGGAGATAAAGGACACGTCGATCGACGCAAAGGTCGGCTGACCCTTGGTAAAATCGGCTAACTTACTGTAGCGAAAGTTGGTGTGCTCCATCACGATGACCCGTGGGTCCTGCCGTAATTTCCACACCAATTGATTGCTGCCGACATCCAACGCGTAGCTGAGTTGCGCGCCATTTTGAAGCATGACATCGGTAAATCCACCAGTCGACGACCCAATATCCAGCACAATCCGGTCGGTCACATCAATGTTAAAGACCTCAAGTGCCTTAGCCAGTTTAAACCCGCCCCGTGACACGTATGGTAGAGGATGGCCCTTCAAATGCAGTTCAGTGTCTGCTGGAATCAGTGACCCCGGCTTGTCCAAACGTTCCTCGTTGGTGCCCAGAATCTCACCAGCCATTACGGCACGCTTCGCCTCGTCCAGCGACGTATAAAGTCCCTGTTCAACTAGGAGGTCCGCCACCCGTTTTTTCTTCATGCTTTCACCCGTTTCGTATCAAAATAGCTAAAGAAGGCGGCCATTAGCTCGCGCCCTGCACTAGCTGGCAATTCAGCCAACGCCGCCTTGCCGGCCTGAATCGTGTCGATCAACGCCTGATTGGCGCCCTGCAAGCCCAACTTACCCGGATAGGTATTCTTGGCCTCACCGGCATCTTTTTGCGTCGCCTTACCCAGTTCCGCTGGCGTGCTGACGACGTCCAAGATGTCATCGTAGATCTGGAAAGCCAGCCCAAAGGCATCGGCAAACCGGAGATACGGTGCCCACTGCTCCCGTGGCGTTTCGCCTAAAATCAACCCAGCCTGAACCGCGTAATGCAGTAAGGCCCCGGTCTTTTCCCGGTGAAGCACGCGAAGCTTAGCCAAAGGCAAGTCGATATGCTCGGACTGAATATCCTTGGCCTGACCGGCGACCATGCCACTAGGTCCGGCCGCCTGGGCCAACGCTTGGGTCAACGCTACCTGCGTCTTAGCTGGCAGATCTGTTGCCGTCAGCCACTGAAAGGCCAACGTCAGCAGGCCATCACCGGCCAGCGTCGCCATACCCGCGCCAAATTTCATATGGTTGGTCGGCTCACCGCGGCGCAGGGCGTCATTGTCCATGGCCGGTAGATCGTCATGGATCAGCGAGTACGTGTGTAACAGCTCCAGCGCCATAATCGGCCGCCAGTCGTGCTCTTGGTCCACCGTGTGCCCGAGGGCCTGTAAAGTGGCGACCGTCAATAATGGTCGCAACCGCTTGCCACCCGCCAGCACCGAATAGCTCATGGCTTCGGCCAACCGGTCATCGCCACTATCCGCGGCAATGGCCGTCTTTAGTGGCGCATTGAGCCACGGCACCCAGGTCTGTTCGAACCGCGTTAAGCGTTCATCACTTGGCATCACCAGCGCCCCCTTGTGGCGTCTCAAAAGCAACTTCTTGGTCGTCGTCAGACATCATCGTCGTCAACGTCTTCTCGGCATCCTGCAAGGTCGTTTGTAAGTCCTTACTTAAGGCCACCCCCTTCTGGAATTGCGCCAAGGCCTGTTCCAACGGAATATCCCCCTGCTCAAGTTGCGCGACGATCTGTTCTAACGTCGTTAAGTTCTCTTCAAAAGTCGGTTTCGTTTCTTCACTCATGTTGATCCTCCGTTGCTGGTTTAATAGATTTAATTTCTGCTTCAGCGGTGCCGTCACTCAAATGAATCGTGGCAAGTCCCGGCTGTAAATCGGCCGTTGTTCTGGCGACGTGGTCATTTTGCGTGACGTAACTGTACCCTCTGCCCATGATCTTCAGTGGGCTCAGGTAATCCAAGCCACTCGCCAATTGGCCGACGTGCTCCTGTTGCTTGGCCATGTAACGCTTCATCTCGGTCGTTAACCGCTCAGTCGTCTGACTAACGGTCTGTTGATCGCGTTGAACCCGCGCCAACGGTGACTGAGCAACCAGGCCTTGGCGGGCAAATTGAAAGCGTTGCGTCGCCTGTTGAACCTGCGTCTGAACGTTACGATTCAGCGCCTGTTGTGCCCGGTCCAACCGTTGGACGTACGTTTCATACAGTCGCTGTGGTTGCCGGAAAACGTAAGCCGTCATCAACTTATTCAGACGTTCCTGCTGAAAATTGATGCGGTTGGCCATTGCATTTAAGAGTCGGGTGCGTTGCTGCTGTAATTTTAACAGCTCGTCGCTCAACACGGGCACCGCCAATTCTGCCGCAGCCGTGGGCGTTGCCGCCCGGACATCGGCGACCAGATCGGCAATCGTGGTATCCGTTTCGTGCCCGACCGATGAGATCACTGGAATCTGACTAGCCGCAATGGCCCGCGCCACACTCTCTTCGTTAAAGGGCCACAGGTCTTCGATCGACCCACCGCCCCGGCCAATGATCAGGGTGTCATAGGTGCCGGCCGCGTTGACCCGTTGAATCTGGCGCACCAGATCAGGCGCCGCCCCGTCGCCCTGAACGACCGCCGGATACAAGACGATCTGTGCGATGGGATAACGCCGCCGCGTGGTCGTAATGATATCACGGATAACGGCGCCACTGGGACTCGTGATCACCGCGATTCGCTTGGGAAAGCGTGGTAATGGCCGTTTGGGCGCCGAGAAAAGGCCCTCCGTTTCCAACTTCTGCTTTAACTGCTCATAGGCTTGGTAGAGCTGACCAATTCCATCTGGCTCCATCCGCTCCACGTAGATCTGATAGCTACCACTGGGTTCGTACAGGGAGATTCGCCCGGTGACCAAGACCTTCATCCCCGTTTCCGGCGTGAACTTTAACTTTTCAAATGCCGAACGGAACATGATGGCACTAATTTTGGCATGGTCGTCCTTTAGACTAAAGTACTGGTGGGCGTGTGGCCGTAAGCGAAAGTTGGAAATTTCACCGGTCAGATACACCTTGCCTAGATAGGGGTCGACGTCGAATTTTCGTTTTAAATATTGGGTTAACGCTGTGACTGTTAGGTAATCAGTCGTTGCCAAGTTGCTCACTCCACTCACATAGGTCTACTGTCTGTTGCATCAACGTCGCAATGGTCATGGGGCCCACACCACCCGGCACGGGCGTAATGGCCCCCGCCCGGTCAAAGACGCCGTCGAAATCCACATCACCGGTCAATTTGCCATTCTCATCACGGTCCATTCCCACGTCGATCACAATGGCGCCGGGTTTCACGTCGTTTCGTTTGATCAAATGCGTCACACCGGTCGCGACGACTAACACGTCTGCCTCACGGGTAAGCTCACTCAGATCCTTCGTGTAAACGTGGGCGACACTGACCGTCATGTCGGCATTGATCAGCATGGCTGCCATGGGCCGACCGACGATGCGGCTACGACCCACAACAACTGCCCGCTTGCCTCGTAAATGAAGGTTCAGGGAGTCTAGCATGGTCATGATGCCCCGTGGCGTGCAGGAAACGGGATACTTGCCAGGTAGGTTCGCAAATAGCCGGCCGACGTTCAACGGATGAAAGCCATCGACATCCTTAGCGGGATCAATGGTCGCCACGATGGCCTGTTCATCTAAACCAACGGGTAAGGGCGATTGAACCAAAATACCGTGGATTGCCGGATCAGCATTGTATGCCTGAACAATGGCGACTAATTCTGCTTGGCTGACCGTAGCGGGCAATTGCCGCACGATTGAGTTGATGCCGAGCTGGGTCGCTTTTTTATGCTTATTACGGACATAAATCGCACTAGCCAGGTCATCCCCCACGATAATTACGGCTAATCCGGGCGTAATTCCACGCTGTGTTAAGGCAGCCACCCGGTCTTTGGTCTGTGCATTGACCTCTTTTGCCAGTTGCTTACCATCAATGATCGTCGTCATGAAGCTCGTCCTCCCCAAAATTCAAAGTTACGTTCTATTTTAGCATAGTCAGCCCCAAAACGGGACCTTCCAGTACGCCTCAGATGATTCATTTAACATTAAAAAATTAATAGCGGGTTGAGGTGAAATTACCGCACTGCGGCGACCAGCTATCACAATCTGGTTTTAGTTTTTAAGGTTTTAAGTCCCGGTCTAAAAAAAGACCAGCCACTAGTAATTTAGCGGTTGGTCTAATTAATGACTAAGATTGTGAATCCAAAGGTTCGTCTAAGGTATGTGCTAACACACCGTTAATGAACCGTCGTGAACGGTCGTCACTGAAGTTCTTGGCTAATTCCAAGGCTTCGTTAACGGCTACACGGTCAGGCACTTCTTCCACGTAGTCAATTTCAAAAAATGCTAATCGGAGAATCACAAGGTCAGTCTTCGCAATTCGCTTCAACTGCCAACCGGTACTTAAATACTGGTCGATTTGTGCGTCCAACTCGCTTTGATGTGCCAAGACACCCGTCACTAACGTTTGCAGGTAGTCTGGTACGGGAACGGTTTGGTTCGGGTCGTCCGTCAGAACACGTTGGTACAACGCATCGTGATCGGAATCGGGATTGGCGTTCAACGCAAATAACATTTGAAACGCCCGTTCCCGAATTTGATGTCGTGTAAGTGTCACTATTGGTCACTGTCTCCTTCATCGCTCTGGTTAAACAGGTTATCAGGGTCGACCTGTTGCGCCGTCTTTTCGGGAATGACGCCTTCCACGTGAACGTTAACTTCACGTAAATCGAGGTCCGTCATGAACAACAATTGTTGCTTGACGCTATCTTGAATGGCTAAGGCGACCTTTGGCACGGCAACCCCATAATTCAAGTAAACGTAAACATCAACCGCTAATTCGTCGCCGTCAAAGACTAATTTAACGCCCTTGCCATGTTGTTCCTTGCGACCGAATAATTCCGTGACGCTGTTTGCCAGAGACCCCCGCATCCGAGCAACACCTTCAGTTTGGCTAGCAGCAATGCCCACAATAATTTCGAGGACTTGCGGTGCCACTTCGATTTTGCCTAAAGCGGGTTCCTTTGATTCTAAAATGATATTAGTATCTTCTGCCATTCGTTGACCCTCCCTTACTGATTAAACGTGTGTGAAACTATGCGCGAGAAATGTAAGTCCCGTCGGTAGAGTTGATAGAGAGCTTGTCGCCTTCGTTAACGAAGAATGGCACTTGAACGACTAAGCCAGTGTTCATGGTAGCAGGCTTGGAACCACCAGAAGCGGTGTTCCCCTTGATACCAGGTTCCGTAGCAACAACTTCCAAGACAACCGTGTTTGGTACTTCGATACCGAGAACTTCGGAACCGTATTGAACCAAGTCAACGTTCATGTTTTCTTGCAAGTATGGGAGTTGGTCCTTGATGTTTTCACCAGGAACTTCGATTTGTTCGAAGTTGTCGGTGTCCATGAAGACCCGGTTATCGCCATCTTCGTACAGGTATTGCATAGAACGCGTCTGAATGTCAGCTTGTTCCATCTTAGCACCGGCACGGAAAGTCTTTTCCTGAACGGCACCCGTCCGCAAGTTCTTTAGCTTTGAACGAACGAAAGCGCCACCCTTACCTGGCTTAACGTGTTGGAATTCAATGATGCGCCAAATTGCGTGATCCACTTCAATAGTTAAACCGTTTTTAAAATCAGCAGTCGAAATTGCCATAATGTGTTCAGCCTCCTAAAATATGTCCTCTTTATAATATCAATTCTTACCCCTAAAAAGCAAGATACGTGGGTCACTTACAGAATAATTAAATTCCGGGGCGTCGTCGTGAGGACTTCATGACCCGTTTCCGTGACCAACACATCGTCTTCAATGCGGATACCACCCTTGCCGGCAAAGTACACACCTGGCTCTGCGGTGACAACTTCATTTGCCGCCATCACATCTGGCCAACCACGTCCAATGTTCGGGCCTTCGTGGATGTCTAAGCCGATACCGTGACCGGTACCATGGATAAAGGCATCCCCGTAACCTTGTTCCGTCAAGAAATCCCGCCCCGCGTGATCGATCTCATCACCCGTTGCGCCCGGATTAGTCGCCGCAATGATCTTTTCTTGGGCCGTCTGAACGGCCTGATAAGCAGCCTTAAGGTCCGCACCGGGATCACCTAAAGCCACCGTTCGGGTCAAATCAGACGTATAGCTGTCCACGTAAAAACCGCAGTCAATGGTCACCAACTCACCGGTTGCCATCACTTTATCACTGGCCTGACCATGCGGCCAAGCGGAACGCACACCGCTGGCAACGATGGTCCCAAAACTGGGACCGGTCGCGCCGTGGTCTTGCATCCAGCGTTCTAGCCACTGAGCCGCCTCGCGCTCGGTCATTCCTGGCGCCAAGACATCAAATAAGGCCGCGACCCCTTCGCTGGTCAGCGCCGTTGCTCGGCGAATCGCAGCCAATTCGGCCGGTTCCTTGACCTGTCGCAACTGATCGACAACATTGGCCAGTGGCACGATGTCACTCATTAAATGCTCGTCTAACCAGTCGAACTCGGCCAAGGTCAAACTATCCTCAAGGCCTAACACTGTCGCGTCATCGGCCTCTAGGACCTCTTCAACGGCCTGTAGATAGTCACGAGTGATAATCTTTGGCATATCTGGCATGGTCGCCGCCAATTCCGACTGGTAACGAGCGTCCGTAATAAAGACCGCACGTTTCGCCGTCACTAACAAGTAACCATCGCCACCCTCAACACTAGCTCCAGCTAAATACTGCTGGTTACTGGCCGAGGAGACTAGAAAGCTATCGATGCTCAGCGTCGCAAATTGTGCTTGCAACCGTTCAATTCGTGATGTCATTGACCCATCCTCCTTTTAATAGAGAAAAAAGAAGAACTCAAAGCGAATTGGTCTCGCCTCAAGCTCTTCAGTCGTTACGAGGAAAACCTCGTGTTATTTAGCTACTTCTTCAGCAACTGGGTATACGGATACTTGACGCTTGTCGCGGCCAAGACGTTCGAATTTAACGACGCCAGCAACCTTGGCAAACAAAGTATCGTCACCACCGCGGCCTACGTTCAAGCCTGGGTAGATGTGCGTCCCACGTTGGCGGTAAAGGATAGAACCACTGGTAACAGTAGAACCGTCAGCAGCCTTCGTCCCAAGACGACGACCAGCAGAGTCACGACCGTTAGCAGTAGACCCACCACCTTTATGGTGAGAGAAGAATTGTAAGTTCATGTTCATCAGCATAAGTTTCACCTCCGCAATTTAATCTTTTATTTCAGCGAATTCTATATAGTCCGCGTAATTTGTGGCGACATCTCTTAACCCATCCGCAAAACTCTGGAGGAGTGTTTGTCCCTTTAATTCGGTCGTTGCTTCCAGCTTTGGTGGAAGGTGGACTTCCAGATAACCACCTTCCTGATCACGATTTTCAACGTCTATGGGAATCTTAGCGATTCGTTGTAGACCGTTGACCGTCGTAATCGCAAGCACCGAGACCGCAGCGCAAACAATGTCTTGACCATACTCACCTGAGTCAGCGTGGCCAGTGATTTGGAATGAATCGATTCGGTTAGCTCCATGATGGAACGTCGCATGAATCATCGAGATCGCCTCTCTTAATCTTTAGGCTTTAAGCGTTGATAGCATCAACGACAACCTTGGTGTATGGTTGACGGTGACCCTTCTTCGTATGTTGGCCCTTCTTGGCCTTGTACTTGAAAGTAACAACCTTCTTTTCCAGACCCTGCTTTTCAACAGTTCCAGTAACGGTTGCACCTGCAACAGTTGGCGTCCCGATCTTAGGCTTGTCACCACCGACAAAGACAACTTGGTCAAAAGTAACCTTTTCACCAGCTTCAACGTTCAACTTTTCGACGTAAACAGCTTGGCCTGCTTCGACCTTGTACTGCTTGCCGCCAGTTACGATAATTGCGTACATGTGTGTGCACCTCCTTATATATTTAGACTTAGACTCGCCGAAAACAAGTGCTCCGCAAGGCGGAAAACTTAATGACTTGTCCCGAGCGGTTGCAGCTGTGGAAGTCCACAAATACAACATGAAAATTATACTTGATGGGGTCAGCTACGTCAAGCTTTTTTCTGAATGCAACGCGATGTCCGTCCCAGACAAAGCGAACCAAGCCGCTAGTGGCGTGACATCTGGCGTTGCTAATTGCCGAAAAGATTGTGCTAGAAATTCAGAACGGTAGCGCCGATTGTCGTTTAGCCAGTGCTCGACCAACCCCAGAAAAGCACTCGTTAAAAAGGTGATCTGAATGTCAATTGGTGATCCCTCAGACGCCGTAGCCGGGAGCTGTTGACTAAACGCCAGCAATTCTCGCTCAAAGCGTTGCTGTAGCCGTGGTCGGAATTGGGTGAACTGGGGGTGTAACAGCACCGTCAAAATCTGGTGATGCCGATCAACGTAGCGCAATGCCGGGCCCAAAGAAAAACCACTCATGGATTTTCCTTCAGGTGCAATCACCGTTCTGGCCGTTGCAAACCACTCGTCAATGACCTGTTGTTCCGTCTGTTCATAAAAATCCGTTTTGTCTTTATAGTGCAGGTAAAAGGTCCCCCGCGTCAGTTGAGCCGTACTGGTCAGTTTCTGAACTGAAATTTGCTGCAATGATTGCTGCTGTAATAGCTCGCTGAGTGCTTGGCGCAACTGCTCGTTGGTCCGCACCACCCGTGGATCTAATTGGCTGATAATCCCCCGCTCCTTCCGTCCCATACCGATTTTGTTACTTACTTAAAACCATACCGATTTTTAGCGCCGCTGACAAGTTTTTCGTTCCCTAATTCACTGGCTTATTGAATTATCCGGTAAAAACGTTTAGTGAATTATACTGACTAAGAATAGCCGCACTCCGGCTGCCAGGGATTCCGCCTGCTATGGGGAACGCCTCAAAGCCACGAAAAACACGTGTCTTTGAGGTCGTCCCTGGCCTCCTCCGGCTCTGATTGTGCTCTTCCATGACAAGCAACATTTCCACCACATAATATCCAAACGTGATGCTCAGCTAGTATCTCCGTGAACTGACATATGTAAGTTCATATTTGGCAAGTGGCCTTGGCGTGGCTTCAAAGCGAGCGATAAGACTGATGGCCTCTTCCAGTCCGAAGCGCCCCCACAGGCGGAATCTCTGGTAGCCACGGTACGGTCCAGTCCACACAACTCAGTCCATCAAAAAAGGAGCTCTGAACAATCACATTCAGAACTCCCTAATACTAATAATTATTCGCTTGCCGATCCAAGTTGACTTGACGTTTTGCTTCGTAAGCCGCTTGAATCTCGTCTTGACTAAACCCGAAGTCGACAAAGCCCCACTTCAGGAACAGCCGCCAAGCGTGGCGGAAGTCCTCTTGACGGTG
Source organism: Levilactobacillus koreensis JCM 16448 (assembly GCF_001435525.1). GTDB lineage: Bacteria > Bacillota > Bacilli > Lactobacillales > Lactobacillaceae > Levilactobacillus > Levilactobacillus koreensis. Next base: position 34,238 of record NZ_AZDP01000053.1, on the reverse strand, counting down.
GGAAAAGTGACTGTTGAACACCATCCGTTTTAGAATTAAGTATTGTTGGTCCAGATCCTTAGCGGGCCGGCTCTTCTCCAGTCCCGTTAGGTCTTCTTCCGTGATCATAATCAGGTGCGTCCAGGTTTTCTTGGATGCTACCAAAAAGAAGAAGTCCATAGCATCCGTGTATTCCGTCAGCAGCGTCTCCCGTGGGGTCTGACCCTCGTCGGCCTTGCCCCGGTGCGTCTTCCACACCTTGAACCACTCCGAAGTATTAGCCACCTCGGCCAATTCAACATCTAGTGCCACGTAGGCGTTCTCAATCTGCTGCTTACGCGACATCTCAATCTGACGGTCAGCCGTTATCTGTTCATCCAACGCAATTGATTGCTGGACTAATTTCGCTAGTTCTAACACGTTATCAAATTCCTCCTAGCCAAAAATCAATGGGTCCGACTGGATCTCCAGATCGTTCAGGTTTTCTAAGTACCAATCCCGCATGAATGGATATTGAAGTAACACATCAAACCAAGAGACCTGCTGTGCGTCATCGTGGACGGTAATGACCCATTCTGGCTGGCCTTCAAGTTGATTATTGAAGATGTCGACCACAACATTCTTGTCCAACGCAATTTCGGCTCCATTGCCATTGACACCATTCGTCAGCATGTAGTCATTTTGCGCCGCCGTCACGAACAAGCGGTCCACGACCCCTGCTGGTAAGTCCGCCGAACGCACCGCGTAGTTTTGCCGGTTGGCCATGTCCAAGATGTTAAAGTCTACGGAATATCCATAGTCTTCTTTTAAGTAACGGGCAAAATCAAAGAGGATCTGCACGGAGGCTTTTACCGTTTCCGCCGGCACTGTATCGTGCAAGTCAATAATGAACAATTGCGTCAGTGCGTGGCTATTGAAGCGGAACATTTTACGTTCCAAGTTCAAATAAAACAACGATTGGCCCGTTGCCCGTTCCCGGTAGAAAACGCCGCCATTTTCCGATGTCTCGATACGGAAGTTAAAGGTCCCCCGGTCACCTAATGGCGTCAACTGTTGGGTTAACTCCTCGTGGTGGTCACGGGATTGCAAGATGACATGCTTGCCCTGATCATGTAATTCTAGCATCCGGGACATAAATAACAGGTAGTAGTCCGAATTACTATATTGATGAGGGAACGTCACGTAGTCCGAATCCAATTCAAAATCGGCCAATTGCGTTGCCGCACTGACCAATTCATCGGGATCGGTAGTCTTAATGAGTTGGTCCATCAACTGCGTAAATTTTAACCCAGTTTCTAGGCCTGACTTGATGGCCTCGTTATAGTTGAGTAACCGACCGCTGGTGGTCAACGTTGACGGATCATTTTCGTTAATCATCGGCCTTCACCTCGCCCTCACTCTTACCTAACAAGCTGTTTAAGTAATCGGCGTACAAGCTTGCATTGTGGGCTTCAAAATGTTCGAAGTCGTCAAATGCATCGCGAATGCTCTGCTTTTCATAGCTAAGAATCGTGTCTTCCTTGGACAGCACCAAAATTTTATCGTCATTTTCCTTGATCAACTTGTGGGCGTTCAAAGCCTTTTCGTCCTCGTCGGCTAACTTGGTCAACTGATCGATAATGCCCTGGCGTTCGTCCTTGACCTTGCTGGAATCCCAAGGCAGGCTGCTCCGTTGGCTGTTTTCCTTCAGCTGATCCCGCAATTGTGCCTTTTGGTTGTCCCGGGTCGCCTGCGCATCGACTAAGCTTTGAAGTTTTTCACTCTCGGCGGATACCGATTCGATCTTCGCTGTGTTCAGCCGCTTGTTTTGGCTCTCCAATGCAAAGGAATCCTTCAACTTCTGGTATTCATTCTGATCGAATTGGAATTGCACGTTGATCACATCGAGGTCACCGAACAATCGCCGGTCCCACCAATTTCCAAAGTAAATATGGAATAGTCCGGTGGTGTATTCTTCGTAGTAGAAAAATGGATAAATGTGGCCTAAATAATTAATTAAATTGTCGCTCAAATAGTGGCTGACTTGGGGATGGATGTTATCGACCAACTCAGATAAATGATTGACTGACCGCGCTGGTCGGGTCTTCTTAACTTCCTGATAGTAGCGCGCTTGGTCCAAAAGTTCATAAACTTTCCGGTCATCGCCGTGCTGAACCGCCGCCTGCAACGTACTTAAGTAATCGAGTTTGTTGGCGATTGCCTGCGTTAAGACATCGGCTGCACTAGCTTGTTGTTCTTGATTTTCCATGGATTATCCCTCATTCTGATGTTCCCTAGCGCTTGCCGTGAACATTTGGTTATACGTTCATGTTACCAAAAATTCCTACAGAAAAAAGCAGTTTGCACGAAATTTGCCAGAAAACAAGGATTTTTTTAACGTTTGGGCCTACAACGATTCTAAAAGCGGAAAACGCCACGCCTACCGCCCCAGTTTCCTGGTGACCGTACGCGTGACGTTTGCCCACACATTTTTAATGATTAATTTTTAAAGCGGTTTAGTACAATTCCAGGTACTGATCGCGTTCCCATTGAGAAACTTGCGTCCGGTAAGAATTGTATTCCAGGTTCTTCGCTTCGATAAAGCTCTGGAAGAGATTTTCACCCATGGCGCCACGCATCACATCATCGGCAGCCAAGTCCTTTAACGCGTTGTGTAACGTGTCAGGCAAGTTGGTGATATGGTTTTCTTGACGTTCCTCGGCGTCCATGCGGTAAATGTTGCGGTCGACGGCTTCTTGTGGGGCTAACTTGTTGCGTAAGCCATCCAGGCCAGCTTCCAGAACCGCTGCAATAGCCAGGTATGGGTTAGCTGCGGGGTCAACGCTCCGGAGTTCCAACCGCGTTGACAGGCCGCGAGAGTTTGGCACCCGAACCAGTGGCGAGCGGTTAGACCCAGACCAAGCCACGTAAACTGGGGCTTCGTAGCCAGGAACCAAGCGCTTGTAACTGTTAACGATTGGGTTGCAGATGGCCGTGAAGCTGCGAGCATGCTTGAGTAACCCACCTAAGAAATGATAGGCGTCCTCGGATAATTGCATGTCGCCGCCATCCTTATCGAAGAAGGCGTTGCCTTGGCCGTGGAACAGAGACATGTTCAAATGCATCCCGGACCCGTTGATCCCAGCCAATGGCTTTGGCATAAATGTCGCGTACAAGCCGTACTTTCTGGCAATCGTCTTCACAACCAACTTAAAGGTTTGAATGTTGTCGGCAGCGGTCAAGGCGTCGGCATACTTGAAGTCGATTTCATGTTGACCAGGTGCGACCTCATGGTGAGCCGCTTCAACGTCAAAGCCCATTTCTTCCATGGTCAGAACGATTTCACGTCGGCAATTTTCACCTAAGTCCATTGGGGCCATATCGAAGTAGCTCCCCTTGTCGTTAAGTTCCGTCGTTGGCTTGCCATTTTCGTCCATCTTGAACAGGAAGAATTCGGGTTCTGGTCCAATGTTAAAGTCGGTAAAGCCGGCCTTACGCATGTCGTTTAAGACCCGAATCAAGTTGTTCCGGGGATCGCCAGCGAATGGTTTGCCATCCGTCGTGTAGACTTCACAGATCACCCGGGCAATCTTGCCCCGTTCCGTACTCCAAGGGAAAATCATCCAAGTCGAAAGGTCTGGGTACAGGTACATGTCACTTTCTTCAATTCGTACAAAACCATCGATGGAAGACCCGTCAAACATCAACTTGTTTTCAAGCAACTTATCGAGTTGGCTGATAGGCACCTCAACATTTTTGATCGTGCCAAATAAATCAGTAAACATTAACCGCAAGAACTTAACGTTTTCATCCTTCGCCATCTGACGAATGTCATCCTTGGAATATTCTGGTTTTGCCATTAAAATCGCTCCCTGTCAGTTTTTTCTCGTCTAATACCACGGTTTAAAGAGGTCGTTGCTGGTGTAGCCCTGACGCTGGTTGACCGAAACCACTCTGCCGAATGAATTCATCCTGCAAGATTCGCCGGACGTCTTCATCGGTCAACGGTTGCTTCTCAGCGGCTTGTTTCGCCTGCGCGGCCCGTTGTTGTTGATCATAAATTGCCTTAATCCCCGCAACGTTGACCCCGTCGGCCAAGTAATCCTTGATTTCTAGTAACCGGTCAACGTCATTCAACGAGTATAACCGCCGATTGCCGTCACTCCGTTCGGGAGAAACCAAGTTCTGAGCCTCATAGTAACGAATTTGACGCGCCGTTAAGCTCGTTAATTTCATGACGGTTCCCATTGGCAAAACGGCCAATGAACGCCGTAACTCCTTTTCCTTCATCACTACCGGCCCCCTTTAACTATGATGTCATCATACCACGCTGAAAACGGGAGTCAAGACTTCATGTTATGTTTTATGACATGAACACCCAAAATGTTTAATTCTTTAATTAATTGTAAGAACTAAGTACATCGGTCAAGGACGTTAAATCCAGATAAGTTAAACATGGACGCGCTCCGGCTGCCGGGGATTCCGACTGCTGTGGGGACGTTTCAGCCTGGAAGAACACCAGTCTTCTCGCTCGCGTTGGCTACATCCCTGACCTCCGCCGGCTCACACATTGAGCTCTTCCATGACACGCGTTTAGCCCTGCCTAAACCTACAGCTATTCGACCACACCACACAGAGGAATGCTTGCCATCAAGCATTACCTACATCAGAGTCGATACTGTTTCGAAGCATTCGGCCGTATAGAAAAAGCCTTGAAAACCTGATTCATTCAGGACTTCAAGGCTTGTTAACCCATTTCAATTTGTATGATTAATTTTCCAACCACGCCGTGACGTGCTGTTCAATCTGTGCCCGCTGCTCCGGGTGCTGGACCAAGTCATACCAGGTCGCCGTCGTTTGGTTGCGGAACCACGTGAGCTGACGTTTGGCGTAGTGCCGTGAGTCTTGCTTGATCAGGTCGATAGCATCCGGCAATCTAGTTGGCTGGTTTAGGACCGGCAATAACTCACGATAACCGATTCCCGTGGCTGGTGGGAGTGCTGTGCCCCCCTGTTCGGCTAGCCATTTGACCTCATCCACCAAACCGGCCTTGATCATCAGATCGACCCGTTGATTGATTCGCTGGTAAAGTAAGGCACGGTCCGTATTCAACGCCACGTAACAGTCATCATACTGGGGACCACCATTATCTTGATGTGAGAATAGCTGGCCGGTGACCTGAATCACCTCTAACGCGCGCACCGTCCGCCGCACATTGGTCTGTGGAATCTTGGCAGCTGCCTGCGGATCTCGCTCGTTGAGTTGTTGCCACAGATATTGCGGTCCTTTTTCTTGTGCCACCGTGCGGAGCTTTGCCCGAACATCGGCGTCACCAGGCGCCTCTGCCCCTAATTTCAAGCCATCGAAAAGCGCCTGTAAATAAAAGCCCGTTCCCCCGGCAATAATTGGCAAATGGCCCCGTTGGCGAATCTCCGGAATCAGTTTCTGTGCCGCAGCCACGAATTCGGCCACGGTAAACTGCTGGGTCACGTCGCACACATCAATCAAGTGGTGTGTGGCTTGCGCCTGTTCGGCCGGGGTCGCCTTGGCCGTCCCAATATCCAAATGACGGTAGACCTGCATGGAGTCCCCCGAGATGATCTCCCCGTTAAACTTCTGCGCCAACTCGATGGCGAGCGCCGTTTTGCCCACCGCAGTCGGCCCCACAATGGCTAAGACTTTTTCCAAGATGGCACCCCTCCTTGAATCTTCGTTCGTAAGGCCACGGCCCGTGCTGGATAGTCCGTGATCAGCCCAGCAAAATGGTGGCGCAAACAGTACGTCATATCGGCTTCGCTATTGACCGTCCAGGGCCGCAATTGGGCATGGGGTAGCCAGAAGCGGTGGGCCTTCACCCAGTGAATATCCGGGTGCAACCCCCCGACCTGGTGACGGCGCTGCATCAATTTTGCCTGACGTCCAGCCGTTTTAAAGAGCTTGGCGTACTCCGCTTGCGGATACAAGGTGCGCAACGTCAAAATGGACTTGGCCCGAAAGCTGGAGAACACCAAGCGAAAGGGCACCGGTTGCCGCTCAAAATACGCGGCCAGTCGCTGCTCGATTCCCGGATAGTGAATCTTATTCGTTTTAAGCTCTAGGTTAAAAACACCGGTAAAGTTATCGGCGATCAACAGTTGGATCACCTCATCTAGCGTTGGAATCTGCGTCCCCGCGTAATCCGGACTGAAGCGGCTCCCCGCATCCAAACGTTTCAGCTGGGCCAACGTTAAATCCTTAATAAAGCCCTCGCCATTAGTGGTCCGATCGACTCGTTCATCGTGCATGATCACCAGTTGCTGGTCTGCGGACAATTGGACATCGGTCTCAATCCCGTCGGCGCCAGCATCCAGTGCCGCTTGAAACGCCAGCAGTGTGTTTTCTGGACGCGTCCCCTTGCTTCCCCGGTGCGCAATAATTTGCGTCGGTTGTTTGGTAAACATGGCTGCAACTCCTCCTCAGTAAACTTTACATACATGATCCACTCTTGAATCCTCCATGAATAAGATTACCACAAAACGTGAGCAACTTAAAAAACGAAGTGAAAGTTGCCACAACGCCAAAAGCTTCTGTCCATGGCCCCCTTACAAGTCGTCTAAATTGCGCCCTCTGACCTCGTCATAGCCGGGTAGACAACAGGTCATCCGAGCTCGACGATTCTTCACTGAATCGCCACACGAATCTCCGTAAATCACTGGCAATTTACCGGCAAAACCAGCATAATGGAAGCGGATAACTAAATTCTTAAATGATGGGAGTCGAGTGCTATGAAACATTTCACAAAAGGATTTTTGTTTGGTGTCGTCGCGACTGCTAGTGCCGTTGCTGGAGCAGTCTTTTCATTTAAAAAAAAGGTCGTTCAACCCATTGAAGACCAAGAATCACGCTTCGAAGAAAACCGGAAACGGGCGAACCGGAAGAGTCATTCCGCTCACAATGGTTAGTCTTCACCGAGAATCAAAAAGAGCGTCGCGGAAAAAATCCGTGACGCTCTTTTTTACAGGGAACTTGTTCTCTGAATTTATATTGTCGAAACGTGTGACTGAAGGCAACTGGTTCCGCTTAGCACTGGTAACCAAACAATCCAAACCCGGGATTATTCGGTTACCAGCCCTAATGCTCGCCAGCTAACCGCCTTCAGTCACACTCTTCCTAATATTTCGTCTTTTTCGTCTTACCTTGCCAACGTGAATAACCCGTTTTTAAGATGAAGATTTGGTCGTAATTTTCTTTACCTAACAGCAAGGCAGCACGGGTGCTCAGTGTTTTCCCCTGATCATACAGGTAGACTGGCAGATCCGCACGAATTTCTTGATGGTAGGCTTTAAACGTTGAGAAAGGAATATTCCGGGCCCCTAAAATGTGCCCTGCGTCAAAATCCTTCTTCTCCCGTAAATCCACGACTTGTGCCTTACGGAGACCCGCTTGAAATGTGTCCTCGTCGATAAGGGTGGCCACGCGATTACGCCGAATGACCGTGGCTAATTCCCAACCGCCCCATGCGACTAACAAAATGATCAGGATGATGGTATAAATCGTCATCCCAGAGATTGCACCAATTACCAAAACTAAATCGTCCTTCCTGGCTTTTACTAGTTACTCTTTTGGAACCGCAATGCCAATGAAGCGGCCCCAATTACACCTGCATCGTTACCTAATTGTGCCAACCGCAGTTTCGTTGAATCGCGAACGGCTGGGAAGGCGTTTTCTTGGAAATAACGTGTCGTCGGCTGTAATAACGTGTTGCCGGCATTAGAAACCCCACCACCAATAATGATGTTAGCTGGGTTCAAGATGTTAGCGACGTTAGCCAAAGCCAACCCTAAGTAGAACGTTACCCGGTCAACGACTTGGTTAGCCAAAATGTCACCATTGTCGGCCAAATAGAAGATCATCTTCGAGGTAACGCTCTCTTGATTGTCTTCCATTTCCTTTAAGCGCGACGTGCCCATGAAATCCTTGGCCATGTCAGCGGCCACGTGCACAACCCCCGTAGCGGAAGCGTACTGTTCGAGACAGCCACGCTTGCCACAAGTACATAAGTAACCGTTTGGTTGAACCGTCACGTGGCCCAACTCTCCGGCACCACCATTGACACCGTGCAGCAGGTGCCCACCAGCGATGACCCCACCGCCGACACCGGTACCTAACGTCACGAAGACCACGTCGGCATCCTTTTCACCAGCGCCCTTCCAGTATTCACCCAGAGAAGCTACGTTAGCGTCGTTGTCCAAGATAAACTGTAACCCAATACCAGCTTGGATCTGGTCACGAACTTGTTGGCGCTTCTTCCAGTTTAAGTTGAACGCACCAATGACCGTTCCGTTCTCAATATCTACGGAACCCGGGGTCCCCATCCCGATACCGATAAAGTCATCTTTACTAAATTCTGAATTTGTAATGTGTTGGTTAATCGATTCAATAATGTTTGGGACAATATGACTGCCCTCATCAGAGATATCGGTGGGAATATTCCACTTCGTCAGGACTTCCCCAGAAACAGAGAGGAAAGCCATTTTCGTTGTGGTACCACCTAGATCGATTCCAATTAAATTCCGTGCCATAACTCTAAATCCCTCCAATGGATTGGTGTTTATCTCTTGCTCGTTGTTCTTCTAATCGGTGTTCATGCGTCAGAACCACCTTGGCCTGCACAAAAGTATGATCATCCACCACCCGTGCTTGTCGCAAGTGGTCTAGTTCCAGTGCCATGACCTCAATGTCCCAAAGCCGTTTGCCCACGTACACATAAATACCGAACTTTTTAAGTAGCTGCTGAACATCATATAACGTTTTCATTGTGCCACAACCTCCGTGAAATTGCACGAGTCATTTTCGTTGACTACTGGGCCATGCCGTGTAAATACAACCAGACCAATCCAACGATTAGAACAACAGACGCCACAATTCTCTTAATTACACTAACCTTACCAATTCGAGGGACACCTACTGTATACGCTACCAAAAAGCCCACGACCAGGCCGCCCAAGTGACCGGCAATATCGATGCCCGGCGTAAAGATATCAAACGCTAAATTCATGACGATAAAGGCCATGAAAGTTCGCGCGATTTGACGAATCACCGGGTTTTGCCAGAAGGACTCGCCAAGCATCAGGAAGGCCCCAAACAGGCCAAAGATTGCGGTACTGGCTCCCGCCGACAGGCTATCTGAGAAACAGAAGCTCGCCACGTTTCCCCCAATACCGGCAATCAGAAACATCGCTAAGAATCGCGTATGCCCAAAGGCCGCCTCAATCTGCATCCCCACAAAGTACAGGGTGATCATGTTCATCAAGATATGCGTGAAGCCAATGTGCAGGAAGATTGGGGTGATCAGGCGCCACCACTCTCCTTGCTGGATCAAAACGTTGAGTTTAGCGCCAAACGTAATCAAGACGTTGACGTTGGTGCTGCCACCAGCCAAGGTCATAGCGCCGTAGACCAGCACCATGATCACAATCAGACCGACTGTCATGAACGGATACTGGTTAAGCCGGTTAAGACGATACTTAAGTTGCGTCACCACGAGGCTTCCTTTCTATTCTATAACTGTGCGGCTAAAACCGCATCTAATCTGACATCAAATGATTCAACGGTCCAACCAGGCTGACTCGCTTGTTGCGCAGGCAGTGCCAGTGCCACCTTAAACCCGGTCGTTTTGGGCAAGTAGCGATCATAGTATCCACCGCCAAAACCCAACCGTTCCCTAGTGGCCGCAAAGATGAGGCCGGGAACAACGATTAAGTCAAATTGGTCTGGAGCAATAATTTCACCGTCAACGGGTTCTAATAAGCCAAACTTACTCCGTTCAAAGTTAGTGTGGTCGTCCGCCACATGAAAGGCCATCTGCCGGTGTGGCAACGTTTGGGGAACGGCAACAATCTTGCCCGCCGCATGGGCCTGGTCGATGATTGGCTGCGTTGCCAGTTCAAAACCACTACTAATGGTGGTTGCAATCTTGCTAGCCGATTGCCATTCCGGTAGTGCCCACAACTGTTGATAAAGCTGCTCACTAGCGACTTGTCGGTCCTCTGCGGACATGGTCTTGAGTGCTTGAATCGTCTGTTGCCGTAATGCTTTCTTAGTTGCCATGGTGGCGCCTCCCTAATCCATTCTCATTCTCTTAATTTGACGTTGTGTAAAGGTATTGTGTAAATTCGTCGCACTGCGGCTTAGACTGTCTTCTCCCGCAACAAGCGTTGAAAAATGTAGATAGTTTTCCTACTTTAAGTCTTGATAGACAACTTCATGTGCGCCAAAACTGGAAAAAGTGGCCGCGTAAATCGTGGGACCGGCAAATACAGACTCAGACGTGTCCGCACCGTTCCCACTCATATCCGGCAGCCGGCAAGTCGAAGAATCCATCAACTCAATTTCCATATTAAGCATGTTGCCAGGCTACATACAACCAGTATCAAAAATACTGTTCACCCTTCAACTTTTGACTACAAAAAAAGGTGCGGACTCTCGCCCGTACCTTACTTAGTTTCACGATGCAAAGTTACTTTCCGGTCACGTGGGCAGTATTTCTTAAATTCAACCCGGTCCGGGTTATTACGCCGGTTCTTGCTGGATAAGTAATTGCGTTCGTGGCATTCTGTACATTCTAAAGTGATGTGTACACGCATTGTGGGTAACCTCCCAACTTGTTCAGAATTACAGGCTAGAGCCCTTAACTCGTAATATATTACCATTAATCCGGCGCAATTACCAGTCATAATCCCAAATATGTTAAGGAAAAATACTTAACAGCTGTCAAAAACCCTTTGCCACTAAGCTTTCAGCCCTACTCAATCGTTGTTTTAGACTGAACCGTCTTCCAGTATGCCGCGTAGATCTTTTTAGCCAATTGCATGTTGTTGTCTTCGGCATTGACGCCTAAGTTCGGCATTGCTAAGGCCACGACCACCTGTGGATTCTTCGACGGTGCGTAGGACGCCAGACTTAACGTAACGGTCTCGTGACCCTTATAGTAAGTCTGTGCCGTCCCAGTCTTGGCCGAGATTCCTGGTGAAATGGAAGATAAACTCCCACCGGTCTTGTAGGTGTTGGACCCATGGACCACATCGTACAATCCTTCTTTGACCAGTTGCTTTTCAGCAGCGGTCATCCCGATACGGTTCAGGACCTTTGGCGATACCGTCGACTTAATGGTCCCTAATTTACCAGTTGACGTGGTCCCACGAATAGAATCAACCACGTGTGGTGCAATCCGGGTACCACCGTTAGCAATCGTTGACATGTACTGACCAACCTGCAGCACGGTGTAAGCATCGTAGTTCCCAAAGGACAAGTCCAACGCGTTCCCAATGTGGGCAAAGCTACTTGACCCCTTCAGACCGGTACTTTCGCCGGGGAGGTCAATTCCCGTGGCGACCCCTAACCCAAATTGGTTAAAGTAACCCCGTTCCTTGGCAAAAATACTGGTGTTCATGGTCAAAGCAGAACCTGGAACGTAGCCAAACTTGGCTTCCTTCATGGCTAACTGCATCATGTAGGAGTTAGAAGAAACTTCTAGCGCCGTCGAGGCATTGACCGCAATGTTGGCACTCCCACTATGGTTGAACCAAGAAGACTTCTTGACCCCACCAACGTTGATGACTTTATCAGTCAACGTGTTGTTTCCTGGCGTGATCACACCGTCCATCAATGCCCCGGAAACCATGGCACCCTTAACAACGGACCCCATAACGATATCACTGTTCATGGCACCTAAGGCGTTCGTCGTGATCTTACCCGTAGACGGGTCACGATCGACCCCGGCCATCCCAATGACACCACCGGTATTGGGGTTCATCACGATTGCATACGTCCCAGTCGAATAACCACCCGCACCGGATTCCGCAGAGTGAACCAGTGATTGCAGTTGGCTTTGGAACTTAGAGTTGATGGTCAGTTGGAGGTTATCTCCCTTTTGACCGCCATACTTCTCAACTTCCTTGGTCACCGTATTGTTCCCAGCAACTTCCACCTGCTTTTCGGCCTTAGTCCCACGCAGAACGGATTCATACTCTTGTTCCAGGTAAGATTGGCCCACACTGTCATTTCGCGAGTATCCCTGTGCGAGTAATTCATTGACCCGATCACTTGGTAGCCCCGTCTTTTCGGACGAAACCGTCCCAATGATCGATCTGATCGACGACCCGTTAGGATAATCTCGTGACCAACTTGTGCCGACTTGAACTCCTGGCATTTCGGACAAATGCTCACCGATCTGAGCAATTTCTGTACTCGAGACGCCTGAATCCTTAATGTACGTGGTCGAAAGTGCATAAGCCCCGCTCATCTTCGCAAAGATAGCGGCCGCGTTCTGCTGCGTTTTCGTTAATTTAAATGATGAATCATCCTGTAAATAACTCAACGCCTTGTTGTACAACTGGGTGGGTGACATGCCCTTAGTCCCAGACAACTTTCCCTCGACCGCTTTTAACCGTTTTTCGTCAGTCAAATAGTAATCAATGGCTTGCCGGGGCGTTAAGGAACTGGTCGAAACCGTTAAGTAATGGCCCAACTTATTCGCAATATCGTACATGCTAGTCGATAAGACGTTGACCCCCTTGGTATAGGAGATGGCTTGATGGGCTTTATTCCCAACCAAGACCTTGCCTGTTGAGTCGTAGACCATCCCCCGTTGAACGTTGGTGGTTTCAATCGTGGTGTCGGTCGAATTGACCTCCGCCTTAAATTGTGCCCCGTACATCACTTGCAAGTACGCTAACTGACCAATCAGCGCCGCAAATAACAGGGCAACAATAATGAAAAGAAAATTTAACCGAAACGGGATCTGTGACTTCGTGGGACCGCCACTAGACCGTTGATTCCGGTTACTAACGCGATTATAAAAATTCTTCACAACAGCTCTGCTCCTTATTGTACTGCACCTATTTTACCAAACTTCGTCGCTAGTCACTATCCCGCTACCGAAATTTAATGATTTTATGCTATTCTAGAAGCCTAGACAAAATAACACTAGTCATTCTAGCATAACCCAGGCGACCGTTTAGGCACTGGTCGGGCTCTTTACAAAATCTAAACTTTTCGAGCTAATTAAGTGACGTTTCCTTTTAGTATATTACACTATCAAGGTGAACAAACATATCGGAACGATTAGGTTAGTTTGATTTAACCGCACTGCGGCTGCCAAAAATTCTATCTGCTATGGGGAACGCCTCCAGCCAAAGAACGGGCTTCCAACTCGCCTGAAAGCCACAAGGAACGTGTGTCTCTCAGGTCGTCCTACGATGCAAGTACGACTAACATCGTCGCCACAGCTGGCTGCATCCCCGGCTCCTCCGGCTTACATTTTTGGTTACTTACCACGTTGAAATTAGACAGTCTACATTTTAACATGGTGTTCATGACACCCATGTCAATATAGCTCAAAGCTGCCATGAACTACCAGTGTAAGCCGAGAGGTCTCAGATATGGGCTCAGGCGCGTCGTTCTACTTAGGCAGTAGGTGAGCTTACGTGGAAGGCCAACCTTGAAGACTCAGCTTTTTTGAGGCTTCACGTTGTGCCCGCACCGTTCCAGCCCATATCTGGCGGCCGGTAAGGCGAATGGACCCCGCCGTGTCACCAGGCTATCGGAATGACTATTTGAAACACAACTATTTTTAAGATTGAGGTGGCTTATTTGCAAGCACGAAAACGGCGCTGGTCTTTGACCCAACGTCAATTTACCCTACTTGGGGCTTTCTTAACGCCCTTTATTCTGATGACGGTCTACTTTATCTACCGTCAGATGGCCCCATTTGGCTCTAGTAGCCTGTTGACCGTGGATTTAGGCCAGCAGTACATCGACTTCTTTGCCTACCTCAGACGGGCACTCCTGCACGATCCTAGCAGCATCTTTTATTCCTTTGCCAACGGTCTAGGCGGCGAAATGCTGGGGACTTGGTCTTATTACCTGTTAAGTCCGCTAAACTGGATTCTACTCTTATGTCCGGGAACATTGCTCACGACCGGGGTCTTCCTGCTGACCGTGTTCAAATACGGTCTCTCTGGTCTGACGTTCGCCTGGTTACTAGATAAAACCACCAAGCAGACCGACCTAAAGGCGATAACCTTCGCCACGGCCTACGCCTTAATGGGGTGGTCAATTGCCAACCAATTAAACGTGATGTGGCTCGATGCCGCCTATCTCTTGCCCCTGATTTTTTACGGGCTCTACCTACTGATGCAGACCGGCAAGTGGCGGACCTACGTTATCTGGCTGACTCTGATGTTAGTTGTAAATTACTACATGGCTTACATGATCTGTTTGTTCATGATTCTCGCTTTTATCTGGTTAGCCGTCGACCAATTCACCAATTGGCGGCACTTCTGGGGTCAGACCTTCAGCTTCGCCTGGACCTCGGCTGTCAGTGGCCTACTTGCGGCATTTGTCCTCCTGCCAACCTGGTGGTCGCTCTCACAGAGTAAGGCGCAATACACCGTGACCTCTTTTAAATGGAAGTTTGAGTTCTTTCCACCCAAGATGATTGCTAAATTTTTCATGGGGGCTTTTAACTTCGATCAGATGCCCGATGGAACGGCCAACCTATTCATTGGTGCCATTGCCTTGTTGGGTAGCTTGTTCTTCTTCAGCGACCGGCGTATCCGCCTCAGAAGTCGCCTTACGGCAGGTATCGTCACCGTTTTTCTCGCTCTATCCCTGTGTGTCCAACCATTAGACCTGCTGTGGCATGCCGGTCAGTTCCCCGTTTGGTATCCGTACCGATTCTCGTTTATCGTCAGCTTCTGGCTAATTTGGTTGGCTGCCCAAACGTTGACCAATGACTTTCAACCCGGTTGGCTGGCAATCGCCATTGTCACTTTGATAGTGGTGGCTGGTAGTGCCTATGTGGCGCTCAATCTGAAGAAGTTTGCGTTCTTATCCTGGAGTCAGATTTTACTTGGGCTGTTATTTATTATCTTCGCCCTCGCCCTGACAACGCTACCGATTCATCACCACTGGATCTACCCACTGGCCTTCTTCGTCATTGGTGTTACCGAGGTCAGTGCGAACGCTTTTATTTCGCTCAACAACATCAGTTACGTCTCGCAGGGCGAATATGGCAACTATACCAACGAGCTACAACAGCTGGTCGATCGCGTTCAAAAGAAGGACACCGGCGCCTACCGTATCGGCAAGACCTTCTTGCGGACTAAGGGCGATGCCTTCCAAACGGGCTACAATGGTGGGGGCGTCTTCTCCTCCGTTCTGCCCAAGACTACACCGACCTTCTTTGGTAACATCGGGAATCCAGACGGCGATGGGTTCGTCGAATACAGTAATGGTACCCTGGTCACCGACTCCCTGCTGAACATGAAGTACTACTTCCAGCAAAAGCAGTTGTCCGGTGCGCTGGCTGGCACTAGTATTTTACCGGCATCGACCAATAAAGCCGATCTGGCTGACTACCACATCACCAATCAGGACCACTGGGCCACGACTTACCGTAACCCATACGCGCTTCCAATGGGCTACGCCACTGGTTCTCAGATTTTAACCTTAAAGAACAAAACGGCTGATCCGGCTCAATACCAGGCCAATTGGCTGGCAGCACTGACGGGTAATCCGAGTGACCAACATCTCTATACTGCGGAAAACTTCAATCAGGTCGACTTCCAAAACATCGGCCAGCAAACCAAAATTACTGGCGCAATGCTGCAGAAGAAGAACCTGCTGAAGCCTGCCAAAATCACGTTGACGTTTAAACCCACGAGTAACGATGCCTACTACCTAACCTTTGGTTCCACGGTCAATCCCGATAACGCCACCTTTATCCTGAACGGTAAGCAACTGGACCAATACAAGACTTACCGCAATACGATTCTGGTGAGTGCAGCTGATCACGCTAAGGGCAAGACTCAGAAGTTAACGATTCAGCTGAAAAAGGGTTCGTTGTGGCTCGAAAACTTCACGCTGTATCGTCTGAACACGGCCAAGTTTAAACGGGCAGTCAAGCAGCTGCAAACCCAACCTTGGCACCTGACGAAGCACTCCAACCGTTACTTCAGTGGCACGATTACCACGACCCAGCGCAACCAAGTCTTGAACACCTCCATCCCTTACTCGAAGGGATGGCACGCAACGGTCAATGGCAAGCCTGCTAAGACTCATAAGACGTTAAACATGTTCACCGCCATCAAGCTTCCTCAGGGTAATAGCACGGTCACTTTATCCTACTGGCCACCACTCTTAAACGTTGGCCTGCTCGTCAGCGGTGGTACACTCATTGTTCTACTTGGCGGCTGGTGGCTCCTCCGGAAACGGCAGTAAACCTGACCAACTCTAAAATTAGTCAAACTAAAGGTTGAAAGTTCTAAAACACCAATCATGCCCGTTCTAGCAACAACAGTGGGACTAAAACTAGGCAACCTGGTGGGCCCTTCGCCTTACCGGCCGGCAGATATGGGCTGGAGCGGTGCGAACACAACTTGAAGCCTCGAAAGAACCGAGTCTACAAGGTTGGTTTTCTGCTAAGCCGGCAAGAAACGCCGACCAAGCAGAACGACGCGCCTGAGCCCATATCTGCCGACCTCTCGGCTTACACAGCGTGAGGTAATGAATGTAACCTCACTATCAATTGGG
>NZ_AZDP01000053.1:0-17695 GCF_001435525.1 Levilactobacillus koreensis JCM 16448 | reverse complement strand
GTAAAGCACAGTCAGAGCCGGAGGATGACAGGGATGCAGCCAGCCGTGGAGGTGGTTTTAGCTGGCGCTTCTGAAGCCAGCTTACACCACGGGCGACTGACACGCGGTCTTCGTGGCTTCAAAGCGAGCGAGAAGACTGGTGATTTTCCAGGCTGAAGCGTCCCCACAGCAGGCGGAATCCCTGGCAGCCGGAGTGCGGCAAATTGGCACTAATTTAGTGGTGCGAATGCCTACCGATATTGGGACGAGACAGGCATTTCATCTTTCAACCTTTAGTTAGTCAAACCAGAACCTTCAAATGGTGTCGCGACAAACACAGTCGCGACGCCATTTTTGTATCGTATCTCTCAGGCACATCGTCATCCGGACAATCGGGTACTTTAGTTTTCAGTCACAGTCGATTGAGCACTTTACTAGCTAAGCACAATTAAATCGTGCATAATGTAGTTTGTGAAGTGATACTTGCCAAGGACCTCCTTGACGTGGTATAAATGAGATTGAAAACGGATTCATAGCCTGTTTAAGAGGAGTCTTATAATTATGAAGATTACAGTTACTGATGCAGCCAGCAAATGGTTTCGTGATGAAATGGGAATGACCGGCCGTGGGATTCGTTTCTTTGGTAAGGTCTACGGCAAGACACCCGTTCATCAAGGATTTTCTTTGGGAATGACCCCTGATGACAACCCGCGTGACCCCATCGTCGCTGAAAAAAAGGACGATGTGACTTACTACATTACCGAAGGCGACCAGTGGTTCTTCGTGGGATATGACCTCACGATCGACTACGATCCCGAAACCGACGGTCCAACCTATATTTACGATGATAACGGCGAGCTCGACCGTTAATACGGTATAAAAAAATCCACCACTGCGAAAACGCAATGGTGGATTTTTTTGCTCTGTACGAGCTAATTATCTATTCAAATTACTCAACCGCTAAAATCTTAACGGACATGTCGCCACCTGGCGTGCTAAAGGTGACTTCTTCCCCATTTCGGTGACCTAAGAGGCCCTTGGCGATTGGCGAGTCGTTAGAAATCTTGCCAGACATGGGATCGGCTTCTGCGGCCCCCACGATCGTGTACTCTTCGGGTTCTTCATCAGGAAGTTCCTTGAAGGTCACTTTCTTACCAACTGTGATCTCATCCTTGTCGGTAGAGTCATTATCGATAATTTGCGCGTATTGAAGCATCCGTTCAACGGTGCTGATCCGCGTCTCTAACATACTTTGTTCGTCCTTAGCTGATTCGTATTCGGAATTTTCGGAAAGGTCCCCGTAAGAGCGGGCGATCTTAATGCGATCGATCACCTTAGGCCGTTGAACCATCTTTAAGTCCTCAAGCTCCTTTTCCAGCTTTTCCTTACCTTCTTCAGTCATTGGATACATCTTATCTTGTGCCACACTGGCCACCCCTTTTATCTTTTTATGTTATTGGTCGCCACTGCGAACCAACTTTAATTTTAATTTTAGAAAAGGTTAGCCGTCATCCAGCTAACCCGTCCTATTCTATATGCTTGTATCTGGATTGTCAAAAACTTCTTTATTCCCGCTGGCTTCCAAAATGGCCCGAATCTTAGTGACCAACAAATCGATGGCCACTTGGTTCTCGCCACCTTCTGGCACGATCAGGTCGGCGTAACGCTTCGTTGGCTCAACGAATTGGTGATAAGTTGGCTTAACTGTTGCCAAATACTGTTGGATAACGGATTCCAGTGAACGACCCCGTTCATTCATATCCCGTTGAATCCGCCGAATGATCCGAATATCATCATCGGTATCAACGAAGACCTTGATGTCCATGAGGTCCCGCAAACGCTCATCATCTAAAATTAAGATACCTTCCAAAATGATGACGTCCCGTGGTTCCTGATGAATCGTCTTCTTGCTTCGCGTCGACAACGTGTAGTCGTAAACGGGCTTTTCAATGGCTTCGTAATTCAATAACTGTTTCAGCTGCTTAATCAAGAGATCCGTATCGAAGGCTAAGGGATGGTCATAGTTGACGGCTGCCCGTTCTTCCATCGTCATATCATCTTGATTATTGTAGTACGAATCCTGTTGTAAGATCATGATTGAATGTCCAATCAACTGATTGAAGATTGCCCGACTAACGGTCGTCTTACCACTACCAGAACCCCCGGTAACCCCAATAATAATCGGTCGCTTTTTGTTTGCCAACACTGTCGCCATCCTTTATTTATTATCGCTTGCTAATGAACTTGTTTTTTCTTGATGCTGTGCGTACGTCTCGGAGAAATAAACTTTCCCCGTCTTAGTATTCGCGATGAAGTAGTAGTACCCTTTCTTCCGGTCCGCTGGGTGTAAGACCGCCTTCACGGAAGAAACGCTTGGATTATCGAAAGGCCCAGGCCCATACCCCGTATTGATGTACAGGTTATATGGCGACTCTTTTTTCAAATCCTTGTACGTTAAGGTCTTCTTCGTCGTCTTCAACGCGTATTGAACAGAAATATCGGACTGCAAGGCCATTCCAGCATCAATTCGATTCAAGAAGACCCCGGCAATCTTATTCCGGTCGGACTGGGTCACCCCTTCACGTTCAACCAGCGAAGCCAGCGTCAGCGTTTCTTGAACCGTCCGCTTCTGCTTCTTAATGGTGGCGTAACTCCCCTGCAAGTTTTGGTCCGTCTTAGCAACCATTTGGGTAATCAACTGCTTTAAAGTCATCTTCTTACCAGCCTGATAAGTTGCCGGCGCCAAGTAACCTTCCAATTGGTACCGCACATTCTTCGCCTTTTTAGCCGAACCTAGAAGTTGCGGATACTTAGCAGCCAACTGGTTAAAGAAGGCTTTATCCGTGATCAAACTCATAAATTCTTTCTTGGTGAAGTCGGTCTGGATCGGAATCTCAGCGGCCAACTGGTCGATCGTCTCGCCCTCACGCATGAGGACCTTGCCAGCTGTGCTCTGAATTGGTTCGGCAGATCCTCCCTTTTGCAATTGCTTGGCGATCTGCTTAAGCGTCATCGACGGCTTCAGCTGATAATATCCTGCCCGGAAATTGGTAAACTTATTTGATTTAACGTAGTAGTTAAAGACCATCCCGCTTTTAACCACTTTTTTATCCTGTAAAATCTGCCCGATCTTATTGGACGTCGCCCCCATGGGAACGTGAACCTGAACGACGTTATTGTTGCTGGAATTCATCGGCTTCAGTGCTGATTGAAAATAATGATACCCGATGAACCCAATCGCCACGGCCAAAATGACCAGTAGGCTTACCACACCAACCATAATTCGCCGAACAAACGATCGTTTATTCCCCGAATCTTGCCGCGATGGGGTGGGATTTGTGCCATTATCCAACTTATTTCCTCCGTTCTATGCCATAGTCTTCTCTATTATACAGAACTTCCCCGTTCACGGAAACCTGAAAGCGCTACTTTGAGGAAAATGTAATCTTTTGGCTTAGATAGACTGTAGATGACCGCACTCCGGATGCCAGGGATTCCGCCTGCCATGGGGAACGCCTCCAGCCAGAGAACGGGCTTCCAGCTCGCCCCAAAGCCACGAAAACCACGTGTCTCCGCGGTCGTCCCACGATGTAACCCGGGAAAGAACCCCGGCTAACATCGTCGACACGGCTGGCTACATCCCTGGCCTCCTCCGGCTCACACTGATCTCTGCTACTAAAATCATTAAATGCTATAGCTTTCTCGGACTTATCAGTTGGTTTCTACTAATTCCTGTGATGAACTGGATTATCAGTATCTGCGCACACCTCTGTATACTGTACAGATCAGAAGTTATTCAGCAACTGGCCTGGTTGTCTTATAGCGATTAATTTCACTACTCCGAAAAATAAGGAAAACAATACGTCCAATCATTCTTCACACCAAAAGACGTTGCCACGACCCGCTCCGGGGCATTGACAACGCCTTTACTTGTTCAACTTACATACAACTTAATCCTAACGAATCTCAGCACCCAAGTCGTCTTGGAGTCGTTTCTCAACCTTCTCAAAGGCTTGCGTGACGGCATCGTCGACTAACGTTTCGTGCTTGTCTTGGTACGTCAACGTGTAGGCCAAAGACTTCTTGCCCTTTGGCACCTTGACACCATCGTATACGTCGAATAGCTTGACGGACTGTAAGAACGCCCCGCCGCGCTTTTCAATCAACGCCACGATTTGGTCGTTGGTGACTTCATCTGGCACTAACATCGCAATGTCGCGCGTGATAGCTGGATAACGAGAAATCACATCGTATTGGTTTTCTTGCTTAGGCATGTCGATGATGGCTTGCAGGTTCAGCTCGAAGACGTAAGTGGCCCCGATTTTGAATTTCTTCGCAGTCGTTGGGTGTACTTGGCCCATGAATCCAATGCGGTGACCGTGAACTAGGATGTCCGCAGTCCGACCTGGATGCATTTCTGGCATGTCCGTGTTGGCCTCGTAAGTCACATCACCATTGATGGCCATGTCCTTTAGATAAGCTTCAACGATCCCCTTGATCTGGTAGAAATCAACGTCCTTAGCGGGTTGGTTCCAACCAGCAGGCATCAGCGTTCCGGTAATGGCCCCAGCGATGTGTTCCTCTTCGCTAGGCCGGTCGTTGCCGTCCTCACGGTAGAAGACCCGTCCCTGTTCGTACAAGGCAACGTCTTTTACCTTCCGGGCGGTGTTGTAGGCGATATCGTCTAACAACCCCGTGACCACGTTCATCCGCAACACAGCGTGGTCCACGCTCATTGGCCAAGCCAAGTTGGTTTCTTCGCTCGAGTGCATCATGAACATCTTTGCCTTATCGGCCGTCGTCAAGGCATAGGAAATCGCTTGGTTCAATCCTAAGCCTTCCAAAGAGTGACGGGTTGCCCGCATTAGTTTCTGCGCACTCGTCAACGTCCCCATGGTCATGCGACCGGTCGGTAAAGTCGTTGGTAACTCGTCGTACCCGTAGATCCGGGCGATTTCTTCCAGTAAGTCTGCTGGAATGTGAATATCGTTGCGGCGAATTGGCACAGTGACCGTCATATCTTCGCCAGCCGTCACGACCTTGAAACCGAGGCTTTCTAAGATGTGAACGACCTTAGCCAATTCGAGATCCGTCCCCAAGACAGCATTGACGTGGGTCAATGACAATGGGATAACGGCTGGTTCTGGCACATTGTCCGAGCCAACGGCCGTGCCGGTCTGAACGGCACCGTCTGCCAAATCAGTCATCATTTCTGCAGCAGCATCCAAGGCATCCTGAACGCCGGCGCGGTTAACGCCCCGTTCGAAGCGTTGGGAAGCGTCCGTGTGTAAATTATGGCGTTGAGCCGCCTTACGGATATGGTCGTGTTCAAAGACGGCCGCCTCGATGGCAACCGTGGTCGTTTCGTCAGTGATCGACGTGGTCAACCCACCCATCACACCAGCTAAGGCGATTGGGGCCTGGTCGTCCGCAATCACAATGTCATGGTCGTCTAAGTCGTGTTCACCTTCGTCAAGAGTCGTTAATTTTTCACCGGCCTTGGCGTTACGAACGTAAACATCTTGTCCGGCAAACTTGTCATAGTCGAAAGCATGCAGGGGTTGGCCGTACTTCAGCATGATGTAGTTCGTGATATCAACCACGTTGTTGATTGGCCGGTAGCCCGCGTTCCACAACCGAATCTGAAGCCACATTGGACTTGGGGCAATTTTCACTTGCTTGACTAAACGCATCCGGTATTGAGGTGCCAAGTCAGCATCGGCGTGAATCATCAATTGGTCAGCAATTGCGTCCCCAGTTTCCTTGACTTCGGGTTGGTCTAATGTCACAGGCTTGTCGTAAATAGCCGCCAAGTCACGTAACGTCCCGTTCAAGCTCAACATGTCCCCACGGTTAGGCGTCACGTCTAAGTCGATCAGACTGTCGTTCATCCCCAAGTAATCGTAAACGTCATCCCCAGGAGTCGCATCGGCTGGCAACACGTAGATCCCATCGACGTATTCCTTAGGCACCACATCATCGGAAAAGCCGATCTCTTGCAAGGCACAGATCATCCCGGCAGAGGGAACCCCGCGCATCTTGGACTTCTTGATCTTCACGTTGTCCGCAATTCGAGATCCTGGCAAGGCCACGATGACCATTTGGCCCTTGGCAATGTTGGGAGCACCACAGACGATTTGTAAGGGATCGTCTTCACCGACGTCCACTTGGCAAATGTGTAAGTGATCTGAGTCTGGGTGCGCTTCGACGGACAACACGTGGCCGACAACGATTTTCTTTAAGCCGGCACTAGGCGTGACCACGTCGTCAACTTCGACGGAAGTCCGTTCGATTTTTTCCGCCAAGTCAGCGGGTTTAACGTCTAAATCTAAATATTCTTTAATCCAATTGTATGAAATCTTCATGGTTGGCGGTTATCCTTTCTTTGTGAATTGCGTGAGGAAACGAACATCGTTCAAGTAGAAGTTCCGGATGTCATCGACACCGTACTTCAACATCGCAAACCGGTCTGGGCCAACCCCGAAGGCAAATCCGCCGTAAACGTCAGGATCCACGCCGGCCATCTTCAAGACGTTCGGGTGGACCATGCCGGCACCGAGGACTTCGATCCAACCGGTGTTCTTGCAGACGTTACAGCCCTTACCGCCACAGTTAAAGCAGGTAATGTCGGCTTCAACGGAAGGTTCCGTGAATGGGAAGTAACTAGGCCGCAGCCGCACGTCAAATTTATCACCAAAGAGTTCGTGGGCCAGAACTTGTAAGGTCCCCTTCAAATCAGCCATCGTGATGTGCTTGTCGATAACTAACCCTTCCACCTGATGGAATTGGTGAGAGTGGGTTGGGTCATCGGTATCCCGCCGGTAAACGACACCGGGTGAGATCATCTTCAACGGACCTTGACTGAAGTCGTGCTTCTCTAACGTCCGGGCCTGCATTGGTGAGGTCTGCGTCCGCATCAAGATTTCCTTGGTAATGTAGAACGTATCCTGCATATCACGCGCTGGATGGTTCTTAGGTAGGTTCATCATTTCAAAGTTGTACTTGTCTTCTTCGACTTCGGGACCACTGAGTACCTGGTACCCCATCCCCAAGAAGAGGTCTTCAATTTGGTCGATGATCTGTTGGATCACGTGAGGTTCACCCTTGGCTACAGGTGTTCCTGGTAAGGTCACATCGATTTTTTCGTTAGCTAGCCGCGCATTTAAAATGGCATTTTCCAATTCTTCACGCCGCTTAGCCAAGGCCGCCGTCAAATCATCCCGAATTTCGTTGGCAAAAGCACCCACCTTAGGCCGTTCTTCGGCGTCTAAGTCGCGCATTCCCCTTAAAACCTCGGTAATGGGGCCCTTTTTACCTAACAGTGAGACCCGCACCTGGTTAACGTCCTTTAAGTCAGTAGATTTTTTGATTTCTGCTAGACCACGTTGGTGCAGTTCGTCTAATTTATCTTTTAACGACATACGTCATCCTCCATTTTTTATATCCTAGTACTAAATTCCACGTTTCAAGCCAATAAAAAAGGCTCCCTCCCCATAAAAATAGGGACGAAGCTTCGCGGTACCACCCTGATTCAGTCGAAATCCAGAGACTCCGACCACACTCAGTCGTGATAACGGTCACTTACCGGAAAGTCATTCATCGTCAGTCGACGATTCCCGACTTCAACTCAGGAACTGAATTCACCCGCTAATTCGAAGTTTGCTTTCAGTCATGGCAAACTCTTCCTAACAAATCGCGCTGGCTACTGCTTTTCCATCATCGCTTTTGAACTATTACGTGTTTTAAGCCTAACGAATTTCGCTAAGTCTGTCAACCTACTTCTGGTTAATTTCGGTCGGACAGTACCACTTATCGGACCATGCATGGACAGCTGTCATAATATCCTTAAACTCTTGGCCCTTCTGCGTTAATTCATATTCGATCAAGGCATTGTCTGGGAACGTTTGGCGTAGAACAATCCCGTTAAGTTCCAATTCCTTCAGCCGTTCAACCAAGACCCGATCACTACAGCGCGGAATCTTCCGAGCAAGGTCACGGAACCGTTGGGGCCCTTCTTGAAGTAAAACGTCAATAATTAGACCGTTCCATTTTTTGCCTAGGAATGAGAAGGTTTGTTCAAACCGGGGACACAGTTCAAAGTCAACTGTGCTCTCATCCTGTTTATTCGGTGACATCATTTGCATTGTTATTTTTGCCTCCCATCCACGTTTCGTTGAAACTAGGCGTTAGGCGTCAGTTTGCTCATGAGGGCTTCCACACGTTTACGGGCTGGCCCACAAAATTCGTGAACTGCTTCGTAATCATCTACCAGCGAAACAATCGCACTTTCGCGGTACTTCGGCGTTGCCAGGGTAGCGCCCCACATATGCTTCAAGATGATATCCTTTTCCATCGGGCTCAGGTCCGTTAACTTTTCAGCATTCCGGAGTGCTACTCGAGGATGAATGAACGCGTGCGACCCAAGATTGAACTTCGTCGTCCGCCAATCATAATAAAATAAGTCATGTAACAACCCACCCCGCGCAACGGCCCGGGTATTCAAACCAAGTTTCTTTGCAATCAAATAACTGTTGTAGGACACTGAAATGCAGTGTGTTAATCGGTCAGAATGATGGTGCTGGGTGTAATTCGCCAGGCGTTGAACCGGCTCCTTGGCCAACAAATCAGAAACTAAAGCAAGGTACTCGGGGTCATCACGCCAAGTCAGTTTGGTCATAGAATGCTTCCTTTTCATTTTAAATTATGATTTTTAGTCACTTAATTACCCTATATCATACTTTCTTTTACGTAAAATGCAACCATTACGTCCTATTTGTCAGGGTATTTACCACTTTTTAAAGAATAGCTGACGAGATTTGCGTAAACGACTACCTCCAGTTGCCAGGAATTCTGCCTGTTGCGGGGACGTTGCGGACTGAGAAACGGTCCTCTCGCTCGCTTTTAAGCCACGAAAAACACGTGTCTCAAAAGTCACCCCTAGTGATCGCTAACCAACCAGTCGGAACATCACTACTCCAGCGGCGATTGCCACGTTCAAGGATTCTGCTTGCCCCTTAATTGGAATGTACAGGTTCCGCGTAGTCAACTTTTGTAGGTCGGGGGCCATCCCGTTACCCTCGTTGCCCATGACGATGGCCCCAGCCGTTAACGCCGGAACATCGCGATAGTCCTTGGCTTGGGGATCAAGGTTCGTCCCATACACCGGCAACTGGCGACCCGTGAAGGTTGAGATCCAGTCATGGAGGTCCGCTTCGACCAGCTCAATATGAAATTGACTGCCTTGCATCGACCGCAAGACTTTAGGTAAAAACCGACTGGCAGTTCCCTTGCCAAAGACGACCCCGGCTAGGCCAGCAGCATCCGCCGTTCTGACCATGGTCCCGATGTTTCCTGGATCCTGCACATAATCCAAGAAGAGCCAGACCCCTTTAGCAGTTGTTGGATCGCCAGCCGTATCCTTAGGGAGCGGGACCGTCGCGAAGATTCCCTGTGGTGTTCCGGTATCGCCTAAAGTCTGGGCGATACTGTCGGTCAATTCGTAGGTTGCGACGTCAGCTGGCAGTTCGGCGGCGTGGTCGACCAGTTGATTGGCCGTTCCCATAATGGCAGTCAACTTCTGTTGCGCCTTAATGGCCTCTTGAACCAAGTGCCATCCCTCTAATAGGTAAGTTTGGGTGGCCTTGCGCCCCTTTTTGCTGGTCAGTGACCGCCATTGCTTGACCTTTTTATTTTGGCCCGACGTAATTTTCTCTTTCACTAGTGATGACTCCCATCTCAAATTCAAAGTTAATCGCTTGTCGTGTTTTCCCGAGACGTTCCCAGACCGGCAGCACGTTTCGCTATTTCATTTCTAATCTTACCATACTACTGGGCAAGACTGGGCCCTGCGCGTTATGATTGACCTAAAACTTTTACCTATCAAGGAGGTCACCAATTGGAAACGAAAAAAATTCTGGTCACCGGTCAGGTGCAAGGTGTCGGCTTTCGTTGGTCAACTACCCGTTTAGCCAAACAACTGGACATCACTGGTACCGTTAAGAATCTTGCCAGCGGTCAGGTAGCCATTGTTGCTAGTGGGGACCCCCAGCAGCTGGACACATTTATCACCCAGCTCCGGCAGGGAACGACACCTTGGGTGGTCATTACCGACTTAGACGTTACGGACAGTCCCACGCACCACTTTAGTGATTTTCGGATTATTATTTGAAAAAGCCCGTCAAATCAAGTAAGATGTTTGATGTTAACGGCAATTTGGTCGTTTGGGGGCGTCTACGCTCTACATGTTATCTAAAGGGGTTCAAAATAAAAATGAAAATCTCCAAGAAAGTTTCGGTTACCGCGGCTTTGGCGGCAATGGCACTGGTTCTCAGTGGCTGTGTGCAGACCAAAAACGGTAAACCCTACGGCTTCGTCTATGACTACCTAGCCATTCCTGGGCAACACGTGATGGACTGGCTGGCCAATATCTTTGGCGGGAGCTATGGCTGGGCAATCATCATCCTGACCGTGATTGTGCGGATGGTCCTGTTGCCAATCATGGTCAAGCAAATGCGTGACGCCACGGTGCAACAAGAAAAGGTCTCCATGATTCGGCCACAAATGACGGCCTTACAGAAGCAGCAAAAGGCAGCCAAGACGCAAGAAGAACAACAAGCTGCTAGTCAAGCCATGATGGCACTCTACCGTAACAACGGTATCAGTATGACTGGTGGGATCGGCTGTCTACCACTGCTGATCCAAATGCCAATCTTCGCTGCCTTGTATGCCGCAATTCGGTATTCACCAGAACTGTCCAAAGCCGTCTTCTTCACGATTCCGCTGGGACATTCAAGTTGGATCTTAGCCATCTTGTCCTTCCTGTCTTACTTGCTACAGGGCTACCTGTCCTTACTCGGAATGCCCGAAGAACAGAAGAAGCAGATGCGTTTCACCCTCTTCCTTTCTCCAGTCATGATTCTGTTCTTCACGTTCAGTTCACCAGCTGGATTAGGTCTGTACTTCTTCGTCGGTGGATTATTCGCCTGCCTACAAACGTTGATCATCAACTTTTATCGGCCACGAATCCGTAAAGAAATCACCGAAAAGATGAAGAACCAACCTGCTCCCGCTCAACCCGTTATTCCTACGCCCGTTACACCAGCTGCTAAGCAAGCTAGTGTGCAAAAGACGAGCCAAAAGAACCGCAACCGTAACGCTGGTAAGCAGCAACACCGTAAATAAATAATGAAACTTTAGGCGGTCTGAGCAATCGGACCGCCTTTTTTGATACTAAAGGGCCATTGGCCTCGTTTCCGCGTTGACAGGGATTCGCGCCATTAAACTAGTATAGCTTAGTCGCACTCTGGCTCTGTCTCCCCTAATTCTCTGGGCCAAATTCAATCTGCTACTAGCAACCAACTCGTCGCGGCCAATGTCCAAATCCACTTAATCAGTACGTATATTTCTAGCCAACCAGTCTCGTTCTGTCTAGCAGTAATCACAATATACGTTTCACACGTATGTCTGTTGTATATAGCATCTAATCTAGCAACCAGGCGTCTGGCTTCGAATTGCAGTATACAATATGTTGACAAAACAGCAACGGGTCTGAGACTTTTGTCCCAGACCCGTTTCGCGCTTCGTATATGATCGAAACGTACGAAAAAAGGCAGTCAACTCCGCTTAACCCCGCTAGGAAACCATCCAGAACCGGAATTCTTCGTCTAGCGCCGTTAATACCCATTGACTAGCCGCCTTTAGTCCCACTCTCACTGTTCCTATTACGCCATCATCAAGTTCTGCCGCACACCACTGGGAACCGTCTCTCTAGCAATCGCCCCCCAGGACTCTACATTTTGGCCCTTGGTCAATATTTTCAAATATTTCTGCGGTTTCAAGCGCCACTGCGAATCAAACGTTAGCGTGCGTGATTTCCCCTCTGCGTTGTACGTTAACAACTGGTACGTGTACTCGTCTTCACCACCGCCACCGATGAAGTGACGAACCGGTTTGGCATTCGTTGAAGCATAAACCGTCTCAGTCTTGACCATTGGATTGACATTATCTAACGCCATTGCTAATTCAGAATGCTTATTCTTCGTCATATTGGGTAATACAACTGCTCCCACTCCTGCAATTGCCACTAAAACGATGATCACCGAAACAAACTTCCCTAAAATTTTCATAATAAGCTCCCCTATATTGGTTAATTACTACAGTAACTAAGTAGTTACCATAGAATAACTAATTTTATAAAGGTTGTCAACCTAAAAAAGAAAACGTGGGACGAAAGGCGGTTAGTCAATATCACTAGACAACTAATCCCGATTCCGGATTGTTGGCCTAGTGGGACTAAGCGGAGTCGACTGCCTTTTTCACACGTTTCGACCATGGCATTTGAAGCACAAAAAGAGCCTGGAACGATTGTCCCAGACTCGCTATATTTCATACATTTTAATCAGTGTGCTCCTGAGAATCATTCGTCGACTTTTCTTGCGAGTCGTCCACTAATAATTCAGATTGAATACCAGGAATGTCGTTTGCCGCTTGGGCTTGCTCTTTCTTCTTATTGAGAATTTTGGCATCGGCATCCGCCAAAATCGGCAAGGAGATTCGGAAGACTGACCCATGGCCCAAGGCACTCTCAATCGTAATGTGCCCGTGGTAGGCCTCAATCAGTCGCTTGGCAATCGCCAGGCCCAGACCGTTGCCGCCCTTCGTCCGTGAACGGGCCTTATCCACTCGATAGAAGCGGTTAAAGACCCGGTCACGATTCTCCTGTGAGATTCCCTCACCGAAGTCCTGAACGGCAATCTCGATGTTCCGTGAGTCACTCTCGTATGACAGATGAACCTCTTTACGCTTCTGTGAGTATTTCACCGCATTATCGAGCAGAATGATCAGGATCTGTTCCAAATGGTTCCGATAGATCTGTGCCTGAATCGGCTGATGAACATCGTCATCCAAGATAAACAGGTAGTCTGGATGAATCATCTTGAAGTTGTCGTAGACCTGTGTGACCACTTCCGTCACGTCGGAAACCTCATTGGTGTAGTTTACTTCGATCTGCTCGGCCCGTTGCAGGTCCAACATCTCTTGAACTAAACTCTGCATCCGTTTGGTCTCTTGGAGGGAGGCCTTGATCGACTCATTCAACACCTCAGGGTCATCCTTACCCCACCGGTCCAGCATCTCCATGTGGCCCTGAATAATGGCCACCGGCGTCCGCAATTCATGGGAGACATCCTCGACGAATTGCTGTTGCTGATCCATATAACGTTGGGTCGTGTCCAGCATACTGTTGAACAACAAACCTAAATCACTCAATTCATCTTGGTGATGCATTTCGGGAACCCGCATGTCCGTTTGCGGATCTTCGCGTACAGCATGAATCGTTTCCCGAATTGCCTCCACCGGCCGTAACAGAAATGTGGCTAGAATGTAGCTCAACACCGCTGCGGCTAAAGCTGCCATAAGGCCTAAAACTACTTCAATCTGTAGCAATTTAACCTGGGTTGCCCGGTAGTCACGCAAATTATCCGTGACCTGAACGTACCCAATGATAGCGTTTCCCTGCTTTGAGCGAATCGGTGTCCGCCCGACCAAGCTCTTTTGGTGCGCAATCATTTGGGTCTGAATGCGCTGTTCCTTGGTCTGCTCGAACTGGACTGCGCCCTGCCGCGTGGTAAATAGTGGATTCCCATTCTGGTCATACACGGTCACCGTTTGGCTATCGCGTGCAAGACTGGTGATAACTGCGTTGGTATACGGCGCTGCTGGCTTCTTACCTTCGTTTAGAACTGCCTTGGGCCGCAACAAATTATTCACCGTTGCGCCCGTCAGTGGTTCCTTCTGGGTATTCAGCTTTTCAACCACCACATTCAACGTGTCTCCCACGTGCGTCTTTTCCTGTCGCATGAGAACCGTCATGAAACTATTAAAAATCAGAAAAACAATGACCGCGAAGATGACTAGGACGCCGAAAGCGGTGGACAGAGCCCACTCCCACTTAACGGAAAAGCGGAACCCCTTAGATTCTTTTGGCGTCTCCTCATCTGCCGCTAAATCAACTTCGGGCGATTTCACGAACGCATCACGTACCCTGTGCCCCGAACCGTCTGAATGTAGCTCTTTTGGCCCGGCACGTCAATTTTGTTCCGTAAGTAACGTACGTAAACGTCCACCACGTTTGTTTCGACTTCGGATTCGTAACCCCAGACCTTGGTCAAAAGCACGTCCCGTGCCAAGACCACGTTAATGTTTTCCATTAAGGCCAAGAGCAATTCGTATTCCCGCTTCGTCAGGTTGATGACTTCATCGCCCCGCCGAACGATCCGGTTTTCCTTTTCAATCGTTAAGTCCTTAAACTTCACGGTCGTTTGCTTCGTGTTCTTCTGTTCGCCTTCCAAATGAATCCGCCGCAACAGTGCCCGCACCCGTGCGAGTAACTCTTCGATGGCAAATGGCTTGACGATGTAGTCATCGGCCCCATGGTCTAACCCGGAAACCCGATCGATGACCGAGTCTCTGGCCGTCATCATGATGATTGGCGTGCTCTTAACCTCGCGGACCCGCCGAGCAACTTCGATCCCATTGAGTTCTGGCAACATCAAATCTAGCAAAATGACATCGAAGTCTTGCGACAACGCTGCCTCCAAACCGGTCCGCCCATTAAACTGCACATCGGTTTCGTATCCTTCATGCTTCAATTCAAGCTCGACAAAACGAGCAAGATTTTTTTCGTCTTCAATAATTAAAATTCGACTCATTGCGCTTTAACTCCTCTGGCTAATTAGCTGCGGTCACCTTCGGCTAAACCTCACCGACCGTGACCGTCCGATATTCATTTCAACATTTAATTTTATCATATTTTCTCATAATTGTATGCGAAAACCGCCAGCTCTCTCATATTTATTGATTCTGTAAGGAATCTAATCATCCAATTATTCAATTTTTTGAAATTGCAACCGGTTGTATTCTACTAACTAAATTGCTTTTGAAAGGGCTTCTATATACTTACTTCACATTAGTAAGCAAAGTCAATTAGCATTCTAATCCTGTTAAGAGTAAGAAGGATTATTTCGGCCCACAACAATTAATTACCAAATTGTTCAAATTTTCACTTGAATTTGTGTGGGGATTAAGTATACTAGGTCTTGTAGACAATATAGAAAAGGGGAATTTTTCATGAAAGCAGCAGTTATTCGCGATTCAGTTGACGGTTACGTAGACATTAAGGACGTTACACTTCGCCCTATTACCCACGGTGAAGCTTTAGTTAAGATGGAATATTGTGGTCTTTGCCACACCGACTTACACGTTGCCGCTGGTGACTTTGGGAAACAACCAGGCCGGATCATCGGTCATGAAGGTGTTGGTAAAGTTATCCAAGTTGCCGACGACGTTAAAAACTTAAAGATTGGTGACCGTGTTTCTATCGCCTGGTTCTTCAAGGGCTGTGGCCACTGTGAATACTGCCTGTCCGGTCGTGAAACTCTTTGCCGTAACGTTAAGAACTCTGGGTTCACTGTTGATGGTGCTATGGCTGAAGAATGTATCGTTGATGCCAACTACGCCGTTAAGGTTCCAGAAGGCTTGGACCCAGTTGAAGCAACTTCTCTGACCTGTGCCGGTGTTACCATGTACAAGGCCTTGAAGGTCGGCGAAACGAAGCCAGGCCAATGGGTTGAAGTTGTTGGTGCCGGTGGTTTAGGTAACTTGGCTATCCAATACGCTCACAACGTCTTCGGTGCACACGTTATCGCCGTTGATGGTAACCCTGACAAATTAGCTGCTGCCAAGAAGGACGGCGCTGAAATCTTGATCAACCGTCATGATGGTGATGTTGCTGAACAAATCCAAGAAAAGGTTGGCGGTGTTGACAACGCTCAAGTTACTGCCGTTACCAAGGACGCCTTCACTCAATCCGTTAACGCTTTGAAGCCAGATGGCAAGTTGGTTGCCGTTGCCCTTCCTCAAGGGGATATGGAATTGAACATTGCTAAGACCGTTCTGGATGGTATCTCTGTTCGTGGTTCCTTAGTTGGAACTCGTCAAGACTTAGCCGAAACCTTCCAATTCGGGGCTGAAGGCAAGGTTCACCCTATCGTTCAAACTCGTCGTCTCGACGAAGTTAACGACATCATTGATGAAATGAAGAACAACTCCATCGTTGGTCGGATGGTTGTTGATTTCACGAAGTAATTCCCAATTAAACTGATTTAAAATAAGCCACGTGATGGTTCCCCGCTGCGGGAATCGTCACGTGGCTTTTTCTGCTAAACTAAAGGTTGAAAGTTCTAAAACACCAATCATGCCCGTTCTAACAACAACAGTGGGACTAAAACTAGGCAACCTGGTGGGTCCTTCGCCTTGCCGGCCGGCAGATATAGGCTGGAGCGGTGCGACGCGCCTGAGCCCATATCTGCCGACCTCTCGGCTTACACAGTGTGCATAGACGACGGAGGTAATGAATGTAACCGTCACTATCGATTGGACCAAAAGCGCTAAATCTCCAGGTTTTCCGACTGTTGTCGTGGTAAAGCACAGTCAGAGCCGGAGGAGGACAGGGATGTAGCCGGCCGTGGCGGTGGTGTTAGCTGGTGATTCATCAGCCAGCTTACAGCACGGGCGACTTTGGAGACACGCGGTCTTCGTGGCTTCAAAGCGAGCGAGAAGACTGGTGATTTTCCAGTCTGAAGCGTCCCCACAGCAGGCGGAATTCCTGTCAGCCGGAGTGCGGCAAATTGGCACTAATTTAGTGGCGCGAATGCTTAGCAATATTGGGACGAGACAGGTATTTCACCTTTCAACCTTTAGCCTGCTAATTATGCTAAATAGTGACATACGGCCACACTACGACTCCGATTTTGACGAGCTACTGCATCTGTCCCGTGTAAATCAGTTTCAACGCCTTAATATCGCCAGGCGACAACTTCGTATGACCCTGGTCAATTGGGTACATGACAGAAGACCGGTCCTTACTATGATCTAATCCCAGCGCGTGGCCAATCTCATGAATCGCGACCGATGTTTCTTGACCTGCCGGATAAGTTACGTTTAAGCCTGCTCGTGCTAGGTTTAGTGAAGGTGTTCGATAGCTCAACCCGTGTTTGATCTCTGGGCCGCCCTCACCTAACTCCAAGAAGTTGGCCCGCGGCATTTCTTTTTCGTAGATAAAGAAGGTCAACCCATTCTGAAAAGTTGTTGGCTTCCCGACGACTAAATTTACAATACCCGTTTCATTATAGACCGCAATGGCCTTGTCAAAGAGCGGTTTGAAGTCTGGATCAACACCCTTGGCGAAATGGTAATAATACGTCCGTTGTAGCGACTTAGGTTGCACGATTGATTCAATGGGCGTGGCGTGGGCACTCTCTCGCCGCCCTACCAACGGCAAATGAATTCCCGCCGCCTTCGCCACGCCAGCCGATGATGTCTTTAACGTCTGAATCCCATTGCCCCAAATTCCGACCCACACCAAACACCCCAGCACGACCAACAACAATCCCCAACGTTTTCGCATGGTGTTTTTTTCTCCTCTATCCAGTCTATTGCCAGTTTAGTCGATACTTAGGAAAATTACCATTCAAACTCAAATTTTGAAGTAATCGCTAACGATTTTTAACTTTTTAGCGACCATTAATGAGTTCTCTAATGCGTTTCAAAGACCAATATAACAATATTTATAATTAACGGTTGTTTCCATCTGGTGGGCGCCAAATCGAGTAGGAGGTAGCCGATTATTTCGGCTACCGACCTCTCACACCACCGTACG
>NZ_AZDP01000052.1 GCF_001435525.1 Levilactobacillus koreensis JCM 16448 | reverse complement strand
GGACACGAGTGCACACTTCTTTAATCTTAATTATCGGGCAGCTTCATGGCCCGAAAACTGGCAGTTACGCGTGGTGCTCAAGGCAACGCGACCTGTTGGCGAATTGTTGTGTCACTATGAATTCTTAGTGACGACACTGACTGAATTATCCATCGCTGATTTGTTTAGAATGTATCACAACCGCGGCGTTGCCGAAAATTTCATCAAGGAAGCTAAGGATGGTTTTGGTTTCGACAAGACCAATAGTCATTCTTTTCAGGCCAACACGACGCGTATGTGGTTGGCTGTTTTGAGTTACACACTAAGTCTGCTCTTCAAGCGGCTAGTGTTACCTAAGGCAGTTCAGACTACAACCATTGGTACACTACGGTTTTGGCTTCTTCATATTGCCGGTCGCATGACGACACATGCTCGAAAGATCTTAATTCACTTGAGTCGGAGTAATCCCTACCTCAGACTATTCTGGTACGCTTTACATCGGATACATGGTTTGAAATAAGCACTTGAAGAAAAAGAAACCGGTAAAACCAAGGGGGAAGACTATCCTCAAGCAACACAACGTGGTGCGATGGTGGCTGAATTTTACGTTTACTTTTGAAATGCTACATTGATTATCAAAATAGGTAGGTCCGAATCGAAAATCTCGATTCGGACCTACCTATTTTGGTAAGAAATCTTGTTAATGAATAATCCGGG
>NZ_AZDP01000051.1 GCF_001435525.1 Levilactobacillus koreensis JCM 16448 | reverse complement strand
AAAGACAATACTAATTTATATTATTTCGTATGACAACTTGACAGGGACTAGCACAGATAGCAAAAGGGCACTAGGCTGTTTTTTGTGAATAATTTGGGACTCACGTATGCGCTGCTGGAAATAAAGCTATTTCCAATCCCCGGCATCTAAATCAAAGTCTTTAAAATGTTCACGTAAAAGATAATCTAAATCAGCGCCTGAAGGATCAGAATTTCCACCGTCCGATCCATATAGAATAATATTTTCAGGACCTGATGATTCTAGTTGATAATGTACAGTAAGTCCAGGTTTTCGGCCATTAAAATCCCTTCCAACAGTTAAAGAAGGTAAATCGGTTCCAGTATTCAAACTATTGGCAGATGCAGGAGCCACAGGAAAGAATACAGTAATCAGTAGACCAAAAGTTACTAAGATAAAGCCTTGCACAAAAAATTTTTTCATTAAGTTTTCCTCCTAAGGAATAATTTTTACATGA
Organism: Levilactobacillus koreensis JCM 16448; assembly: GCF_001435525.1. GTDB lineage: Bacteria > Bacillota > Bacilli > Lactobacillales > Lactobacillaceae > Levilactobacillus > Levilactobacillus koreensis. The sequence continues at coordinate 6,928 of NZ_AZDP01000051.1, read as the reverse complement.
TTGAACCCGTAATACTAATGTTTTTACCATTCCCGGATTTAAAATGTTACGAGCTACTAATCCTATTTAATGTTTGAAGCTATTTCCAGCTGTAAAAATGGTGAGTAGAATTCAGTGCCGAATTCAGATATCAAAGCTATTTTATCAGAGTCAACAACTGTAAGTAAAAATCTCATTATCAAAAAATTTAATACAACATTTTTAATCTTTGCCTAAAAATCTCTTCCCTTCTCAAATCTTTGCGTCCGAAAAACTCAGAGATTAAAACTAACTAAATATTTAGAAGTGGCGTAATTATAAGCTCATTTTTTTAATAGCGCTGACTAGTGAGCAATCTGAGCTGACGTAAGTTAAGTAACAATTCTAACGTAAAATATTTTAAAAATTCTAATAAATTCGCCAATAGATTTCACCATGATTATTAAACTAGCAACTTCTGCGCTATTCTTTGTTATTTTAAAAAACTAATAAATACTAAAAACATCCTCAAATCATTCAAAGGAGACTATAATCCCAATACTTTCCAAAGGAGTGCGCTCGAATGTCCAGAACAAGTGAATTTTCCCAGGAAATTATTTCAATCAAGTACTTTTAGATGAGAGGGACCAAGAAATGCGAAATGATAGGTTTAGAAAACACAAAACAACGATATATATGTATTGTATAGAAGGAATATTATATTCAATAATGATATTGTTGAACTGCGAATGGGATATCAATAGATTTATTTTTGTTTGGAACAATCTCTCATGGTATTTAACAGCAAACTTTTTGTTCTTATATCCGTTAGAATGCTTTATGGCTAAGAAATTGATTACTCAACATAAGGCAATGAGAAGAATAAGCAGAATTAAAAAATCAAGACAAGGAACAGTAATCGGATATTTACCACTTTGGGGTGGTTCAATGCCACTTGAAATGATTGAAAACCAACGGGGCCTTTCTTTTGAACAAGTAGTTTTGGGTTCTGCGATTGTATTAGGGGTGCTCAACGGTCCCTTTCTTTTGATAATTAGCTTATTTATTGATAAGATTCAAAACCACATGAAATTAATGAAAGAAATAATAAAGCACTCGTAAACCCGGATTATTCATCAACAGTTTTTACTCACAAATACAGTCTGAACCATTTTTTCCTGGTTTCGACTGGTCTATTTAACCCACATAGCAAATCGTTGTTCTTAAATAATTATCATTAGACGATGCGTCAAGGAGGTTTCTCGAATGCACGATAACTTGTATGTAAAAACTATAAAAAAATATTTCACGTAAATAAGAGCATTTCTACTTCCCAAATTTTGAAAGCAAATGAAATTGGTGCCAATGCCTTTATCTATTTGTATTTCTATACGGTATTCTCCAGCCTGTTGCTTACCATACTTTCGGTATGGATCCCACGTCGCCAACTATTTGGTATTACGCTCCTCCTGAATATCATTATCATCGTCTTATTGATCGGTAGTCTTTACGTTCATCAGTCATTATCTCTTCTTGGGATTAAGTTCCACGTTCAAAACCAAAACACTAGATCACTACTAGTTTCATCTATCAAACGTACCGCTCTAGTCTCAGTGGTCTTCTGGCTGATTATCTTAGTTCTAAACCAGCTTACTTTCTATTCATCTATACTAGCTACCATTGAAAATCCTCAAAGTTATTTAGCAGCCCTTGTCTTCGGAACAGTACTTGGGCTAACTTCGTTTTTTCAAACATCAGGAAAAAATCATAAACGAGAAGAGAGGCTCTTATTCGGTAGCGCCGAATAAGAGCCTCTCTTCATGTTAAGCGCAGGGACCTGCTTGGCAAAGCACGTTTCAGAAGCCGCAGGTATTCGCCATTGCTCCGCGGGGAAAACTTACGAACCAAACCACCTCGTCAGCCCCCCCTCAGCTCAACCTCTCCCCAAAAATAAAAAAGGCGTCATCGCCCAATCGACAGTGACGCCTCCCCCACACACTCAGTGAAACATCGAACTAAAAATTGCCGCCAAAGGAACCAGTAACCACCAATACCCGGCGAAAAATTCCCAGAAGTTCATCGGGTGGCGACGCATCTCATCATTCGTCGGTCGGCGGTCCGTCACCCGATCAGTGTCGTCTGCTACAGCTTCTACTCGTTCGCCCCCAACCAACTCATTCAAATCAACCTCAAATATATTTGCCAAGCTCACCAGCGTATTCAGATCCGGTGCCGTTTCTCCTTGCTCCCACTTTGAAATCGACTGGCGGGTCACAAATAGCTGACTTGCCAACTGCTCCTGCGACAAGTTTCTCTGCCGGCGTAATTTAACCAGTTGCTGTTTAAACAAATTCTCCATGTGACTTCCCTCCCTTATGTTTGACCCTATCATACCCACTCCCTCAGATACTGACTAGCAAACAACTGTTCCAAGCCGCACTTTGCCCGGGCTAGTTGCGCCCGTCATGGTTGCAGAACAGGTTGCGAATCCCGGTAAATCAATATTATCAGTTTTAGCACCAAAAACGACCACCACAAGATCAAGGGGTGGTCGTTTTACAATTGAACTTAATTTTCATCCTTTTCCGGCTGCACAGATGGATGCGCCGTAAACCATTCCGTCATATCATCAAGCCGTTGAATCCGCAAGCTGGGTAGCCCGTTGCGAGACACGCCATGGAAACTCTGCGGGTAACGAATAAAGTCGGCATCGACCCCGTTGCGTTTGACCGCCGTGAAGTATTCCTCGGACTGACTGATGGGGCAACGCATATCCCACTCGCCATGTAGCAAGCGGACCGGTGTCGTCACGTTTTGTGCGTAGGCAATTGGCGACTGCTTCCAGTACGAGGCCACGCCACCCTTATCGAAGAGGTCCGTACCCAGCTCGATTGGATTAAAGTAAAAGCCGATGTCGCTGGTCCCAAATAAGCTAATCCAGTTGGTTACCGAACGTTGTGACACAGCCGCGGCAAAGCGATGCGTGTGCCCAATCGCCCAGAGCGTCATGAAGCCACCATACGACCCGCCGGCAATATATTGGCGCTTAGGATCCAACGCCGGGAATTTTTCCAGCGCCGCGTCAAGGCCACCCATCACATCGTGGTAGTCGTTCTCGCCGTAATGGCCATTCACATCATTTTCATACGTCTGACCATAGCTGGTCGACCCACGTGGATTGAAGAAAACAACGCCAAACCCACGGCTGGCGTGGACTTGAAATTCATAGAAGAAGGTCTCGCCGTAGTTAGCGTGCGGACCACCGTGAACGTACAGTAGAACCGGTTGCGTCGCCGCCTGCGTTTGCGCCGGTAAATACCAGCCTTCTAACGGTTGTCCATCGGCAGCCTGATACTCAAAATGTTGCGGATGAGCGAACTCATGTGTGCCCTCGTAAGCGGCGTTCGGGTCATAGACGACCTTTTCTTGGCCACTCACCAGGTCCAATTTCACCAGTTCACTCGGCTTATCCTGATAAGAAACGGCGAGGATCACATGTTCAGCATCGATCACGTCGAAATCGACAATCTGGCGGGCCGTATTGTCAACCAACTTCACGCCGTCATCCCCGGCTACGTACAACTGGCTGTGGGCGTGGAAAGCCGCGGCAAACACGATGTGGTCGGCATCCAACCACCGCGCCAGCTTACCCTCCGGCTGCTGCACGAAGTCGCCGGCAAAGTCTGGGACCAAGTCCGCCTGCAGGTCCGGTGTCAAATTCGCCAACTCGCCGGTCTCGCGGTTCGCCACGTACAGTTTGGACACCGTCTGCTCACCGAATTCGCCATCGTTACCGACTAAGGCTAACTGATGACCATCTGGCGAAAAACTGGCGTCACTGAAGCGCCCAGTAGGCAATGTTGCCGTCAAATCAACGACATCCCCGGTTGTCATGTCAACACAGTAGGCCCCGTGCGCAAAATCACGGTCATTTTCGGGCTGATCGTCCTGTAAGATGGCCACGAACCGACCGTCAGCGCTCACGGACGTTAAAATAAAATCATTGGCCTGCTGGAATAACTCCTCGACCACGCCGGTCGCTGGCACGAACCGCCGTAACCGGTACGTCACGTCCAGTGGTAACCAGCCATAGCCGTCCGCCTTGTTGATCAGGCGCTCCACGTGACGCGTCTGTGGAAAAGCTTGCGGACTTGGCAACTTAGGCTGTTCAGCCGTTTCGGTCGTCTTGAAGAAGACACTTGACCCATCGGCCGTAGCCAATACCGTGTTAACGGCCTCGGCTGGCGTCGTGGTCGTCACTAACTGGGGCTCGCCACCGGTAACGGGCACTTGAAAGAGCTGCGCCTTGGCATCGCCAATGTTAGCCGCAAAGAAGACTTGGTTCCCCACCACAGCGGGTTGGACGTTTAACTTTCCATTGACCGCAACGACCTGTTGATGGCCGGCGTCGTCAACGCGATTGAGTTGCGTACGGTAACCATTGCTGACCTGATCCACACTATTTTCAACGAAGATATACGACTGATCTACCGCTAACGGTTGCGACACTGATTTTAATTTAAAAAGATCCTGGGCACTGACTCCTTGTGGCATACACATCGCTCCTCAGCTTAATTTCTCATTATATTCTCATTTGATTGTTTTTCATGTTAGCCTAGTCGCCAACCGATGTCAATTGCCAAGCTGAGTTTGCCCCGAAATTGTTCCGATTGCCCGTCCCCGTCAACCGGGGGCGAACAAAGCATGGTAGACTAAATACAACTATAAGATAAGGAGTGATTTGCTATGAAAATTGCAATTGCGGGCGCTGGTGCCATGGGGTGTCGCTTTGGCGTGAAGCTACAAAATGCCGGCAACGACGTGACTCTGATCGATAACTGGGCGGACCACGTGGCGGCCATCAACACAACCGGTCTCACCGTCACCGCCGATGATGGTACCGATCACGTGACGGCTATGACCGCCGCTGCACCGCAGGATGTGACCGACCACTTTGACCTCATCATTCTCTTCACGAAGGCCATGCAGATGGACCACATGCTGACGGAGCTGGGCGATGTGCTGAGTAATCAACCGGTCGTGTTGACCCTTGCCAACGGTATCGGCAACATCGAAACGATTGAAAAACACGTGCCGAAGAACCGCGTCGTGGCGGGAACCACCATCTGGTCCTCCAGCCTCACCGGTCCGGGCCACATCACGGTCACAGGGACCGGGAGCATCTCGCTACAGGCCATCGTACCAAACGAGTTCCCCGACCTACCAGACGTGCTGAACACCTTTAACGACGCGGGTCTCAACGCTAGCGTGGCCGAAGACGTCTTGGCTGCTATTTGGAAAAAGGCTGGCCTCAATAGTGTCTTGAACACCTACTGCACTCTGTTCGACTGCAACATCGGCGAGTTTGGGGCCCTGCCTAACTGGCGAACACTCAACGATGCCGTGCTCGACGAATTCCAAGCCGTCGCCGATGCCGCTAAAATTCATTTCGACGCACAGACCGTGACCGAGCTCATTGCCGCCCAATTCGATCCGACGACCAACGGCGGCCACTATCCGTCCATGCACCAGGATATGGCCAAGCACCGGCCAACCGAAGTGGATTTTCTGAACGGTTACGTGGCGAAATTAGGCGCCCAACTCAACGTTTCTGCCCCCATCAATGCCAACCTCGCTCAGCAGATTCACGCTAAGGAAAGCCTGTTAGGTATCTAACGGAAAATTCATTACACCACGTTCTGTGGTTTTGCTACTATATGTAGAAAAAGTGCCTTTCACTCCCCAATATCTAGTTGTAATTTCCGTCCATTCATCGTAACATAGACTTATACTCATTTTGACCGAACGTAGAAATTAATTAGATTTCCGTTCCAAAAGGCTTGGAGGGCTAAAGACGATGGACGTTTTAAGAAGATCACAGACCACGATGCATCCCGGCGGACTGACCGTGGAAAACTTAGCTGGAGAGCACGCTCCGTTTAACTCACGTAAGATTCACGCGGCGTTAACGGGGCTCACCAACGACCCCACAGTCGTCCACCGTGTTGAAAGCCTGATTGTTGCCCAACTTGCAGGCTTTGACGTCGTTGCGACTGGGACGATCGAATCGACCGTAGTGGAGACGCTAGAACAGCTTGGCTACCAAAATATGGCGAAAAACTACCGGAAGCGACAACACGCTTAGTGGGATTTTGAAATTTATAACGAGATGAAAAGAAACGGTATCGTAGCGAAGACCGCCACAATACCGTTTTTCATTTACCTACTTTTTTCACTGTTAACTACTTACCCAAGAAGCGCTTCTTAATGTAACTTGCACCCCATAGGGCCAGTGTTACCAATAACATCACTTTGAAATCCATTGCGAAACTAAATACTAGGAATGAAAATAATCCAAACACTATACATAGACATATAATCCGAACAATCTTTTCCATTATCGTTTTCTCTTGTCTTTCTTACCCTTACGTTTTGCATTTATACAATCAACAATAAGAACATCTATGAATGATAGCGCAACGCCAATAATTGATATTATTGAGATGCGTATATAATTAGTTAAGTAATAATGGCCCTTGGTAAATAGATCTATTGGGCCTTTTATGCCAAAAGTTACTATGAGGATGACTATTGTTAGTAACTCTATACTTTCAAAATAACTGGTAAATTGTAATTGATATCGATTGTACAATTTCTTCATTATCCCTATGTCCTTTTAGAAGAATATGAGAGAGATGGCCTTTGCTGTGACACCTGCCCAGTAATTGCTAAAACCAGCATTCTTAAGTGCGGACTTTAAACCAATCTTCCCACTCTGATCCATGTTGGTAAGCATTACTTTTGGTGCTTTTTACGTTTGTGCCTTTCGTATAGGCATTCGATTGCTAGGATTATTCCGAAAAACGCTAAACCACTGAGAAAGGACGTTGCTGCTGTTTGAAGGTACTTGAGTAAGTGTCAATAGCGGCGTAGAAATGTTGGAAAATGGCGGTTTAAAAATGTAGGTTTT
>NZ_AZDP01000050.1 GCF_001435525.1 Levilactobacillus koreensis JCM 16448 | reverse complement strand
TGTCAATAGCGGCGTAGAAATGTTGGAAAATGGCGGTTTAAAAATGTAGGTTTTTGGCGGTTAGTTTGTTGCTTTTAGGCGGTATGATTTTCCAGTTATCTTGATGATATGGGAATGATGAACTAAGCGGTCTAGAATGGCAGCGGTGACTGTTGGATTCTTGAAAATCTCGACCCATGTTGAAAGCTCGCTATTGCTAGTAATTATCGTTGAGTGTCGTTCATATCGCGCATTAATTAACTGAAAAAGAAGGTTGGCTTCGTCATGTTCTACTGGTAAATAGCCGATCTCGTCGATAATCAATAAGTCATATCGTGCATAACGGTTAATACAACGGTCTAGGGCGCCCTTCTCGTAAGCCGTATGCAGCCTTAGTAAGAGGTCATGACAGTTGATAAATAGGGTTCGTTTTCCTTGCTGACAGGCCGCCATGCCTATTCCAATGGCTAGATGCGTCTTACCGACGCCCGGACTACCGATAAAGACTAAGTTTTCTTGTTTCTCCAAGAACGCTAAGTCGCTAAAACTCTTTATTTTCTGCTGATTAATACTGGGCTGAAATGAGAAGTCAAAAGTTCTCAAAGATTTATTCTGGGGGAACCTTGCTCGTTCAACTATTCGTTGAACTTGACGTTGTTCTTGCCATTCAAGCTCCACGTCAGTGAGCTTAAGCATAGCCTCTGTAAATGAGAGTTCTTGCTCGTTGATTTGATCAAGAAAGTTTGGTAAGTACGCATGCATCTTGGCTAAACCCAAAGTATCTAAGTTGGTCATTAATTCCTGGAATTTACTATTCATTTATTTACTCCTCACACTTCGTCATATTGAGATAGATGTTCTGCGATAAATGCCTTAATTTCTTGATCATTCCGACCTTTAAGGAGGTCGGATTTTAGGATTTGAACGCGGTCATCCTCATGATAATTTAAGGCTTGAGTCGTAATGTCGTGCGAACGGATTGGTTCTCCGTTATAATAGATTTGAAGTTGGCGTGCATTATCAGATAGTTCAATGTTGACTGTCCGACCTATGTAACGCGGATCTACAGAGTACTTGCACTTACGGAAGTTAACCATCGATTCCTTCGATACGACACGGGTAATGTCTTCTTCGAAGAAGGAATCTAGCAGGTTAGCCGGTAGTTCGTGGAGGTACTCTTTTTCTTCGTACTCAAATTTATCTAAAGGAACTTGGTTCGTTGATTGTGACACTTCGTGATTTAAATCATCGCAGAGTTCATCGACGATATGAATCAAATCTACGCCATCATCGAACTCATAATTATATGGCCGGAGACGTTCGATGGTTCGTGCCAAGGCTTCCACGACTCCTTTTGTTTGTGGCCTTAACGGCCGACAAGCAATTGGTTTATAACCGGCATCTTGACAGAATTGTTTAAATCGTTCGTTGAACACGGCCCTTCCAAAATTAGACTTTGAGTGATCAACGACTTGCTTCATGTTATCGAACCAGATTTCATGAGGAACGCCACCAGTTGCTTCGAAGGCATCATCTAAGCAACTGAACAGGGTATCCTGACTCCGATCGAAGACTAACGTAATGAATTTCAACTTTGAAAATGGTAAAACATACAGGAAGACATTGAAGTGATGTGGCTTCCCATCGCGTGAATATAGCGTCATTTCTTCCTTCCAATCCACTTGAGCTGATAGTCCAGGCGTGTGTTCAACACGTATTGTAGCTTTATGAACTTTTTCTTTTTTGAGACCGGCGCAGTAGTTACGGACAATCGTGTATTGGCCAGTAAATCCCTTCTTCTGAATGAATTTGAAGATAGCCATCGCTGAACAGTTAAGCTCAATCTTATCTTCAATAATGTCTCGGTAAGCGTCAAGCTTACTGGGACGCTTAGTCGTTTTCTTCAACGCTATTGGGGCTTGGGCCTCTTGAAATGCTCGTTTGGCGGTGCGGTAATCAACCCCGTATTGTCGGGCTAGGGCAGCGTAGTTAGGCTTTAAATTATTTTTCACGTAAGTCTGCACTCCTTCTCGAATATCGTATCTCACATCGATAACCTCCTTGGTTCCAATGTGATTTATGATATCAAAAAATGTAGGAAAACCGACAATT
>NZ_AZDP01000049.1:18124-28044 GCF_001435525.1 Levilactobacillus koreensis JCM 16448 | reverse complement strand
GTCATTGTCAGATGAATTATATTATTTCATCTGACAACCACAGAGGGATCATAACACAGACGACCTACTTTTTCATTAGCCCCCATTCGTCATTGTCTACTAGGCGGATCAGAGAGAATCCCTTCTATTTCATTTTATGCTGTCGATGCCAATAACACACCGTCTTCATCGAAACAAAAAGCACTTCATAAATGGCCAGAAAGGCAATTAATCCCACCCAAAACTCGCCGAATAGCGATACACGCCCTTCCAGCCACCTGCTCAACATGGTACTGACTAACAGCAGAGAAAAGTACGCCCAAAAACTGGTTATTTTAGTCTGCCAGATTTCCCCTAAAAGTTTCATGTGAAACACTCCTCACTACTCCCTCTTCTCAAAGAGACTACCAGTTTAATCTTAGCACATTCACTAAGCGAGAAGTGTCGCTCTCATACCTCCTGTGAGTCGAACTGCCTCAGTTCTCGCAAGAAGCGTGGACTGAATACCGGAATCGTTGCCAACACCATCACGCCACCCAAGCCGACAATCAAGACCGGTAACGCCGCCAAATGAGTTAACGGCACACTTACCATCGCCGCGATTGGATTGGCAATGGAGAATAGTGTCAGAACAGCTCCAATAATCAAGCCAATCTTATCTTTATCCGCCGACAGCTGAACGATGGAGAAGTAGATCACGGCCGAAATGCTGTTGAAGAAGCCATAGCCTAACCAGGCCACGCCCACCAACACCACATTTCCCCATGTCGGATCAGTCCGGCCACTGAGCCCCAACAGAATCATCATGGTTGCCTGTCCCAGTAGTAAAAATGGGTACCATTTCGCAGACGCTCCCGCTCGATGGACTTTAGAAAACAGCGATGCTCCAGCAATTCCGCCCACGGTCAGCGTTATATCGATCAGATTATAGACGAACGGATACCGGGCAAAAATGTCGACACTAAATTTCGGCATCAACAGCCAAATCGACCAATAGCCAAAGTTCGTGAGCAGGGCTACCGGAATCATATAGCTAATCATGGGATTACGGACGACCAGACGGAGGCCTTGGGCAAAGTCCCGCAGCGTTTTGCGAATGGCTAAGTGTTCTCGTTTCACTGGTGCGGGGTCACTTTCAATCCGACTGAGTGCCATTACGGAGAGCGCCAACGCTAGAAATGCCACGCTTAACGCCAGAGCCGGTGCCTTTAGGTACACTAGCAAAACGGCTAACGCGGACGAGGCAATCGATGAGATTTGGTTAGCCGCCGCAACCCATGAATTTGCGGTAAACAACGTCGAATCATCCGTAATTAAAGCTGGTGCGACCGATTCCGTTAACGGGCCGTAGACCACGCCTAGCAAGGCATCCACCATCACAATTCCAAATAAAACGGCCGTTCCTTGATGCCAGGTCAAGACGATCAAGCCACCGCAACCCATCATTACCAGCCGGAGTGTCGCAATCCCCTGCAGCAAGCGAATCTTACTGTGCTGGTCGACCACATATCCCCCGACAAAGGCGAATAATAACATTACCATCGAAAAGGTCCCCAGTATGGAAATAACAGCTTGACTCCGCGTCTGCTGGTACAGGTACCAGTAAGTGTAGGTCATGAGGGCGCTGACCGTTAGCGTACCAAGAAAATCGCTGATGATGACCCGTTTGATTTTAACCATACATCGCTGGGCTCCCTTCCGTGCTTCGAAATCCATCGATAGCTAACGCAGACCGCTTTACTCCGTCGTAGCCTCCGCGAAATCCACGCGCACAATCAGTAACGTTGCCAGCAACGTGATCGCCGCGCCAACGATGTAGACCACCGCGATGCTCACGACACCTGACAACAAGCCACCCAACATCATTCCCAGTGGTAAGGACACATTTGACCCCGCCAACATGGCACCGTTCACTCTGCCTAGCACGTGGCCCGGTGTACGTGTCTGAATCAGCGTAAAGACCGATACGTTTAGGAAGCCACCGGCCATGCCGATTACGGCCATCATCACCAACGTCACAATCAGGTTTTGGAATAACGCCATCAACAGGACCGCCGTTGCCATCGTTGTCAGTGAGAACAACAGCTTGCGTTTCAACGACCATTTCACCAAATTGACCAACACGTTTCCCAGGATAATTCCCACCATCAGCGTAACCTGCGAAACGCTATACATAAAGGAACTCGTGTGTAGCGTTCCCTTGACCCACGCTACGTCTAATCCCATAATCGGCCCCAACGTCAGATTGACAATCATTGCGAGTAAAATAATGCTCCGCAGCACCTGATGATGGGCAACGTAAACGATACCGTCGTACCAATTACCGAGGGTCGTCTCGTCATTTTCCACCACGATCTGTTCATGCAACACGTGATTGACAATCGTCAGGCAAACCAGCGACACTAGGAAAGTAGCGCCGTTAATCAGTGCAAACGATGTAATCGGCAGTAGCGTCACTAAAATTCCGCCTAGTAACATCCCAATAATCTGCGTCACCATCTGGAGGCCCTGGTTCAACCCGTTTGCCTGGCTCAGATGGTCCTCGTCAATGATCTGTGGAATCAGGGCATCTTCGGCTGGGTCGAAAAAGGTTCCCAGAATCTTAGACAGAAAGGAGATTCCCACAATGGTAAAGACCGTGACGTCGTTGCCAAAGTAGATGGCCGCCGCAATGAACATCAACACGGCCTGCGCAACGTCCACAATCTGCATGATTCGCGTCTTCAGGTACTTGTCCGCTAAGAATCCCGTGACCAAATTCAATAAGACCAATACGTTAAATAGTCCCGACACTAACCCTATTACGACCGAATTACTCGTCACCTTGTACAGGTAAATCATGATGGCAATGTCAAAAAAATTATTCCCTAAGCGCGAGGTCGCCTCGCCTGCTAATAACACGTAAAAGATTCTCGGAATTTCAACCAGCTCCCCACTGTCAACGACCACTTCCATTTACCCCAAAAATAACTAAACGGATACTGATAATAATCATTATTATAGTAGGACGGCTAACCATGCTAGCTCTTTTTAACCTGATTTTGCTTTCTAAATTTCGTTTACAATCAAACTAAACCTAAAATTTCCGCTCGCAAAAAACACACCCACCCGCCAAGAACTATCCGTTCTCAACCAGTGGAGGTGTTTTCGGTGACTTTAATCTTCAGCGTAAGGTCGTGGGCATTCCCCCAGCTACCTAGCTAAAACGTGCGCCAAAAGGCAGTCAACTCCGCTTAACCCCGATAGACAAACAATCCAAAACCGGGATTATTCGTCTATCGACGTTAATGCTCATTGACTAACCGCCTTTCGTCCCACTCTCTCTTTTTACTTTCCGTTCAACATCTGTTGCGCTTGCGTCTGACTCAAGTGATAGTGATAGTACTTCTGATAAAAGGCCTGCGTTTCGCTGACCATGTTCAAGCCCCTAAATTGCGCTGGATGGAGCTTCTTGGCTGCCCACAAGACCTGTAGGACCTCTTCCGCACTGTAGCGGTCCCACGGGAACGTTCCCTGCGGATTGCCATACACTCGACCGTGCTTGACGGCCGTTAGCTTACGTAGCACCGGATTCTGACGAAGCGCCCGCTGTGCCTTAGCCGTGGTCGTGCTACCGACAATGATGACGTCGGGATTGGCCTTGGCCAACTGTTCGGTCGTGACAGAAATCATGTTGCCGGACTGCTTGAGCGCATTTTGCCCACCGGCCGCCTTGATCCACTCATCGACGATTGTCCCGCGCCCATCGACCTGATTCAGGTTGGTCGCGTTGACAATGTGCAGGACCTTCGGCTTGGCCGTCACGCCCCTGAGCCGCCGTTTGACGGTGTTCAGGTTACGCGTCAACGTCCGTTGATACGCGTCAGCCACCTTGGGCGCGGTGCCCCCCAGCACCTTTGCCGTCAACGTTACCGACTTGCGGAGACCCGCAAAGTCCTGGTACATGGCATTGACCGTGGGAAGTTTAGCTGACCGAGCCTTCTTGACCTGGGCCTCATCCGCGGCGATGACCACGTCCGGCTTGGTCTTGAGGAGTTCTTCAATCTGCAGATCATCCCCAGAAAATGGTGCCGTCACGTGCTTGATGCGCGGATTGACCGTTTGAAACCAGGGTGATTGCTTGATCAGTTGCGTGGTCGCGACCAGTCTTCGCTGACCTCCCAGCAACAAGACAACTTGGTTATTGGCGTGCCAGAGATCGGCCACCCGCGTTACCCGGGTCGGCACCGTGACCTTTTTCCCGGTCATGTCGGTGACGATGTGGGTCGTTTGGCGGCTGGTGGTGGCGTTACTCGAACGACCACAACCTGTAGCGAGGCCTAACACCGTCAGCAGTGCTAGCCCAATCGCCCAGAAATGTGTTCGCTTCATTATCCGATCGACCCTTCCATTTCAAAGCTGATCAGTCGGTTCAACTCGACCGCATATTCCATCGGCAGTTGCTTGGTGAAGGGTTCCACGAAGCCCATGATGATCATTTCGGTGGCCTTTTCTTCGGAGATACCGCGGCTCATCAGGTAATAGAGTTGCTCTTCGGAAATCTTCGAGACCCGCGCTTCGTGTTCCATGGAGACGTTGGAATTGGAGATTTCATTGTACGGAATCGTGTCGGATGAGGACTGGTCGTCCATGATGATCGTGTCACATTCCACGTGGGCCTTGGACCCATCGGAGTGACGACCAAAGCGCACGGTCCCACGGTAGTCGGTCGCCCCACCGGTCTTGGCGATGGACTTGGAGACGATGGAACTCGAGGTATTCTTGGCGTTGTGGATCATTCGTGCCCCGGAATCCTGATGAATCCCGTTGCTGGCCACGGCGATCGACAACATGGTCCCCCGTGCGCCCTCACCGTTCAAGTAAACGCTGGGGTATTTCATGGTGACTTTGGACCCGAGGTTTCCGTCGACCCATTCCATCGTGGCGTTCTCTTCGGCTGCGGCCCGCTTCGTTTCCAGGCTGTAAACGTTGTTCGACCAGTTCTGGATGGTGGTGTAACGGCAGTAAGCGTCCTTGGCGACGTTGACCTCGACCACGGCGGCGTGCAGACTGTCCGACGAATAGTTAGGCGCGGTACAGCCTTCGACGTAATCGACTCGCGCCCCCTCGTCAACGATGATCAGGGTCCGTTCAAATTGACCGGAGTTTTCGGCGTTCAGGCGGAAGTAGGATTGAATTGGCGTCTTGGTTTGGACACCCTTAGGGACGTAGATAAAGGACCCACCAGACCAAACGGCCGCGTTTAGTGCCGCGAACTTGTTGTCGGTTGGCTTGACCAATTTGCCAAACCACTTCTTGAAGAGTTCGGGGTATTCACGCAACGCCGTGTCGGTATCGGTGAAGATGATGCCAAGCTTGGCAAAATCATCGCGCATGTTGTGGTAGACAACTTCGGATTCGTACTGTGCGGAGGATCCCGCTAAGTATTTTCGTTCGGCTTCGGGCACGCCTAAGCGGTCGAAGGTCTTCTTCAAATCGTCGGGCACATCTTGCCAGTCACGATACTTCTTGTCGGTCATCTTCTGATAGTACAGCATGTCTCTCAGGTCTAAGTCGGACAGATCTGGGCCAAAGTCCGGCATCGGCATGCGCTTGTAAGCGGCGTAGGCCTTCAACCGGTAATCCAGCATCCACTGTGGTTCATGCTTAGCAGCCGAGATCTCGCGCACCGTTTCTTCCGTTAAGCCCCGCCCAGTCGAGTAGGCTGGTTTGATATCATCGTGAAATCCGAATTCATAGTCGCGGTCATTGGCGACCACATCAGGTACTTCTGCCATTATGACTCCTCCTCGCTAGTGTCGTCAGTTTCTTCGAGTAAGGCCCGCTGCAGTGCCCACCAGGAAAGGGTGGCACACTTGATGCGCGCTGGAAACTGCATGATATTTGATAAAATAGCCGCGTCCTGTAACTCGTCCAAGTCGGCTTGGGGGTGTTCCTTACCGATCGCCATGTCGGAGAAGGTCTTCGCCATCTTCAAGGCTTCTTCCTTGGACTTGCCCATGACGGCATCGGTCATCATGCTGGCGGATGACTGACTAATGGTGCAGCCGTCGCCGGTAAAGCCGATGTCGGCGATCTTGTCGTCCGGCGTCAGATTAATTTCAAGGTTGATCACGTCACCACAGGTCGGGTTCTTCAGCGTAATCGTGTTGGTGCTCTCAGCCAGGTCGTGCTTGTGGTGCGGATGATCCGCGTGATCCAAAATAACTTCACGGTAAAGACTATTCAGCTTTGACAGTCCCATGATTAAAGAACTCCTTTGTTTCCTGCAGTGCCGTCAGTAATTTATCAGCATCTGCTTGTGTATTGTAAAGGTACAGACTGGCCCGTGCCGTGGCAACGAGGCCTAAGTAATCCATCAACGGTTGCGCGCAGTGGTGACCCGCCCGAACGGCAACGCCCTCCATATCCAGCGCCGTTGCGACGTCGTGGGGGTGCAGGTTGTCGAGGTTAAAGGCGATGACGCCAGTGTGCTTAGCCGGATCTTGCGGCCCGTAGACCGTGACGCCCGGCATAGCTTCCATCTTCGGTAAGAGATAATCGACCAGTTGTTGTTCGTGCGCTTGGATTCGGTCCATGCCGATGTTGGTCAGGTAGTCGACCGCGGCGCCCAAACCAATAGCTCCGGCAATATTTTGTGTGCCGGCCTCAAACTTCCAAGGCAGTTCGGCCCAAGTGCTGTTATCGCGGTGAACAAAGCCGATCATCTCGCCACCATACTGGTAAGGTGGCATGGCCTGCAGGAGGTCTTCCTTGCCATACAACACGCCGATACCCGTGGGCCCCATCATCTTGTGACCGGAGAAGGCGTAGAAGTCGACGTCCAAATCAGTTACGTCGACCGGCATGTGCGGCACGGATTGCGCGCCGTCACCGACGAAGATGGCCCCGTGGTCGTGGGCTAATTTTGCCAGTTGCTTGACCGGCGTCACGGTCCCCATCACGTTGCTGGCGTGGGCGACCGCAACGATCTTGGTCTTGTCGGTAATCTTTGTGGCGGCATCGGCCATGTCGAGTTCGCCGTCAGCGGTCAGTTCGATGTATTTCAGCGTGGCGTGTTTCTTGATAGCCAACTGCTGCCAAGGGATCAGATTGCTGTGGTGTTCCATGATGGAGATGACGATCTCGTCGCCAGCCGTCACGTTGGCCTCGCCATAGGTGCTGGCGACCAGGTTCAATCCGTCCGTGGCGCCCTTGGTGAAGATGATCTCGGTCGGCTTCTCGGCGTGGATAAAGTGTTGAACCTTATGCCGCGCATCCTCGTAGGCCGCCGTGGCTCGTTCGGCTAAGGTGTGGACCCCGCGGTGAACGTTGGCGTTGTCGTGCTGGTAGAAATGGGTCAGCGCGTCGACCACTTGATTCGGCTTCTGGGCCGTGGCGGCGTTGTCCAAGTAGACCAGCCGCTCGTCGTTAACTTCTTGATTTAAAATGGGAAAATCGGTCAGTGACTCACTCAACTTCTGCGCCATTTTCAAGCTTCCTTTCGATTGTATCCGTCAGATTCTGCCGCACGTCCTTGGCTGGAATGGCCTGTAACACGGCGCTCAGGAAGCCCCGAATGACCAAGCGTTTGGCTTGGGGTTCGGTGATTCCGCGGCTCATTAGGTAGTACATCTGCTTGGCGTCGACCTGACCCACGCTTGCGGCGTGGCCGGCCAACACATCATTTTCATCGATTAAGAGAATCGGGTTCGCGTCCCCGTGGGCCTTGCTGGACATCATCAGCACGCGGTTTTCCTGTTCGGCATTGGCACCGGCCGCCCCGTGGATGATGTGGCCGATCCCGTTAAAGATCAGCGTAGACTTTTCCATAATGACCCCACGTTGGAGGATGTTCCCGGTCGACTTCTTGCCGCGGTTGGTGACGCGGGTGTTGACGCCGACGCGTTGCCGACCCCCGGTCAGGGTGATGACCTTAGCGTCGGACTTGGAATTTTCACCAATCAGTTCGGAGTCGAAATCACCGAACGTGTCGCCGTCGTTCATCAGGCCGATCGCCCAATCAACGTTGGCGTCGCGGCTGATGTTGGCCCGCCGGTTGAGGTAGGTCGTGGTGTTGGGTCCCAACTCGTCAAAGGAGGAGAAGTGGACCTCACTGTTTGGCCGGGCGAGGACTTCGACCACGCAACTGGCAAGGTTGGCATGGTCTCCCTTGGTCGTCAAATGTTGCATGACGGAGAAGTGGCTGTCCTCTTCGGCGACAATCAGGACGTGCGAAATCATCGGGTGATTATCCTGCGTGCTGTCCTGAACCAGGTGAATTTCGATGGGGTCGTCAATGACCACACCTTTAGGCACGTAGAGGAAGACGCCGGAGTTGAGGAAGGCCGTGTGAAAACTGGTCAACCGGTCCTCGTTAGTCTTAATGATTTTATCCATAAAGTGTTTTTGCGTTAAGCGCGGATGCTCGCGGAAGGCCGAGAAGATGTCGGTCAAAATGACACCCTGGTCGTCGAGCTCGTCGGGCAAGTTGGCCGCATACGTGGTCTGCCCGACCTGCACGATTTGAATGTGGTCGTCAGCAACCGGCACATTTTCCAGCAAATCGGCACTAGACCGGCTAAATTTCAGCGGGTCATCGGTTGGCGTCAATGGCCAGCGGTGAATGTCGAAGCGATTGACTTCGGGCAAGGCTGCGGTGGCCATGTCATCAACGGCGGCTAGACGCCGGTCGACGAACCAATGTGGCTCGCCGTGGTCGTTCGCAGCGGCCGCGAGTTCCGTTTTAAGTGCATCGTAATCTTGAACTGCTTCCATGTGTTCGGCCCTCCTTAGTTCTCGTCGACTAATTCAACGTCCAGCCCTAAGTCGTCACGCAGGCCGGCGTAACCCTCTTTTTCCAGCGTCTTAGCGAGGTCGGCATTGCCAGTCTTGACGATGCGACCACCCATCATGACGTGGACCACGTCGGGAACGATGTAGTTCAGCAGACGTTGGTAGTGGGTGATGATCAGTGACCCGAAGTTGTCGCCACGCATGGAGTTGACCCCTTTGGAAACGACCTTCAAGGCATCGATATCGAGACCGGAGTCGATTTCGTCAAGCAGGGCAAATGTTGGCTTGATCATCAATAATTGCAGGATTTCGTTGCGCTTCTTTTCCCCACCAGAGAAACCTTCGTTCAGGTAACGTTCCGTCATGGATTCGCTCATGTCGAGGAGCGCCAGGTTCTTGTCGAGTTCCTTTAAGAAGGCCATGACAGAGATCTGGTCGTCATCGGCGCGGCGAGCGTTCATGGCCGCCCGTAGAAATTCGGCGTTGGTGACGCCTTGGATTTCAGCGGGGTATTGCATGCCGAGGAAGAGGCCTTTGCGGGCGCGTTCATCGACGGGCATCTTGAGAATACTTTCACCGTTTAACAGGATGTCCCCCTGCGTCACGTGGTAGTTGGGTTGGCCCATGATGGTCTGTGATAACGTGGACTTCCCAGTCCCGTTAGGCCCCATGATGGCGTGGATCTCGCCGGTCTTCATGGTCAGGTTGACCCCTTTGAGGATTTCCTGCGTCTTGTTCTGTTCGTCGTCCTTAACCTCAACGTGTAAGTCTTTCACTTCAAGTGTTGCCATCGAAATCATCCTCCAAAAATTGAGTTATGTAAGTTCAGTGTTGATGTTGGTGTTCGCCTGCGGCTGTCAGGCGCCATGCTGTGGGGACCGGTTGCGGCCTGAGAAACGAGCCTACGCCACCGACACAGCATTACGGATTGTCCGGGATCGCGTCCACCTTATATTGGCTTCCCACAATACCAGGAATATTCCAATCATATGTAGCGCTTACACCCTTGTGGTCACGGGATTCCCTTTAGTTCAATTATACCCGTTATTATCCGTTTATAATTTCATTATAAGCACTGAATATTCCAATTTAAATTAGGCAAATCCCCCATATCTTCCCTCTCAACTATATTTAGCAGGAATAATTGGCGGTTAAGCACTCCCCCC
>NZ_AZDP01000049.1:0-18114 GCF_001435525.1 Levilactobacillus koreensis JCM 16448 | reverse complement strand
CTTACCGGCCGGCAGATATGGGCTGGAACGGTGCGGACACAACTTGAAGCCTCGAAGACCACGAGTCTACAAGATTGGTCTTCTGCTAAGCCGGCGAAAAATCACCGCCGACTAAGCAGAACGACGCGCCTGAGCCCATATCTGCCGACCTCTCGGCTTACGTTGGTGCTCTGAGGCCACACATATCCTGCTTATACTTTGCAAAAACAGCTGTAACTAAAGGTGGCACCCAACTAAGCAATCCGCCTAATACTTCAGTGCGTCCCCACAACAGGCAGAATTCATGGTCAACACAGTGAATCCAGATTACACCAGTACCGGTACACTCGTCGCTGGCAACTAGCATATCTATTCCGGTTGCTTAGGTGGTCGAACTAGGGGCTTTAGGACAAGTGGCATCGGTAGTTTGACCTGGGACTAAATTCACCCAATTTAGCTGAAATGAGTGGAAAATGCACTGAATATTTGTTAATCAACAAAACCTTCACCCCCATTTAATGGTATGCTTAAGAATGTAATTTACGATAAGTAGGTGAGTCAATGTACTTATTTGAAAACTTCTTTAACGATATCTTTAATATAAAATCTGTAATTATGGCCCTGATTACGGTTGGGCTAATTGCCATTATGATGGTCATGACCTATTTGGTGGCACAACGAACGGCGCGGTTGTCGCGCACGCGAACATTTATCTTAGAAATAATTGAAGCTTTGGTTGTCGTTGGTGGGGTCCTCCTGCTACGACAAACCTTCTGGGTTCTAAACGGCGGTAGCGTCATGAGTTGGGGCTACGCGATTGCCCAGCTGATGATTCTGCTATACAGCATGTATGCCATGCAAACGCTGGCGGTGACCTTGGTCAACTTAGCGATGCCGCTAGTCTTCTACGGGCAGACGGTGCGGCTAGGCGCCAGTACCCAGTATTGGTGGGTGTTCATGCTGACGATGGCCGTCTTGTTCGGGGTCATCGCCTACATCAGCCAGCATCAAGCCTTGGTGTTGAAATCAGAATGGCGTTTCCTCCTGATACAATTCTTGTATGGTGGTGCGTGGTGCCTCATCATCTGGTCAACGCACCCCTATCACCTATTTTATGCCATCAACGTGCTGGTCGTCTTCATCGCTTACATGTGGATCATCCGCTTCTTTGTGACCCGCGTGAACCACGTCATCAGCCACTTTGCGAGCTTGGATCAGGCGGCAAATTATGACGAGCTAACTGGCGTGCGGAACCGGGCCAACTTTGATACGACAACGGTCGGCGTGTTCGGCGTCTACCGCCAGCACCCGACGATGCCAATTACCATGGCGATGTTTGACATCGACCACTTTAAAAATTTCAACGATAACTATGGCCACTTGGCCGGCGACGCGGTGTTGAAGCACGTGGCCCAGCTCTTTAACCAGGAACTGACGACCCAGACTAGCCACGGCGAGCTATTCCGGTACGGCGGCGAGGAATTCGTGATCATCTTCGAAAATATTCCCCCGCTGGACGCGCAAAATGAAGTCACGGCGATTCGTAATACCCTGCAGAAGAGTCCCGTCACGATAAATGGCAATAAGCTGACGGTGACTGTCTCCATTGGGATCTCGGAACTCCAACCGACCGATGTCGACTTCGACAGTTGGTTCAAGCGCGTCGACCACTACCTGTACTTATCCAAGGAAGCCGGCCGCGATCGCATTACCGTTGAAGGCAAAACTCAGAAATTGTAAAAATAAAACGAGAGTGGGGCAAAAGGCGATTAGTCAATGAGCATTAACGTCGATAGACGAATAATCCTGGGCTTGGATTGTTTGTCTATCAGGGTTAAGCGGAGTTGACTGCCTTTTGTCCCACGTTTCGACCATATACGTTCGAAGCACAAAACGGTTCTGGGACTTTTGTCCCAGAACCGTTTTTTGTTTGACATAAGTTATGTTTTACCCAATCAGCACGTGTAGCAGCGCGCCAATCCCGTACGTGATTAAAATTGTGAGAATCCCAATGACCACGTTGCGAACGATGGTCCGTTTGGTCGAATTGGTCGTCTCGTAGGTGCTGATGATGGCGTTCAGGCTCAGCGCGATCACCATGGCAATGGCCGTGTTGACGAAGCGCCAGCTCGGGGCGGACAACATGATGGCCAGCAAAGGAATCAGGGAGCCAATGATGAAGGCCGTGAAGGACATGGCCGCCGCGTGAAATGGAACCAACAGATCCTTTTGGGCCAGATCAACGTCAACCTGCGGATTTTCGTGAGCCATGGTATACTCCTGCACATCATGTTGGGCGCTGACGGAGATCCATTCGCCACCGGCCATGGAGCATGCGCCGGCCAGCATACCCGAGATGCCGCTGACTAGTAGTGTGGTGTTGCTGAGATTGGCCCCGGTCGCCCCCAGAACAATGCCGGAAACCGAAATGATACCGTCGTTGGCGCCGAGAATGCCGGCTCGCAAAACGTTTAGTTTATCCCAAAAATAAATATTCTTCGTTTTAGATGATTCCATTGGTGTATTCACTGTGCTTCCTCCTCGAGGAAAATATGTAATCGATTCCACTCTAAATCACCTGTATTATAGGCCGACTTTATATAATTATGCAATATTATTTGTGAATTTTAGTTCAAGATAGGAATATTTGGGCAAGTTGCTGGGGAATGTCCTTGTCGCTTGGTCATCGGCACTAATTGGGGTGGCAAAGTGCCGAAAGTGTTGCGGGTTGCTCCCTTCACCCCACATTACGGAAACGTGTGCCCGAAGGCAGCTGGCTCCGCTTAAACCTGGAAAGCAAACAACCCAAGCCCGGGGTTATTTGCTTTCCAGCCTTAATGCTCACCAGCTAAACGCCTTTGGGCACACTCTTTGAAAATAAAAACGGTTACTTTCAAAATAATCCTTACGCCATGAAACAATCTGTGGTACGCTAGCATCTCGTGGGAAATTCAAACGAGGAGCAACACAATGCCTAAAAATTTTAAAGAAGAACTACTTTTCACTGCCGTTATGGCGGGCCTGATGGTCTTGGTCATGGCTGGCTACAATATCGCCCTAGCTGATGGGTTCAGTCACCACTTCATTCGCGAAGTCCTGACGGGATACCCACTGGCCTTGCTGGTCGCCGCAATCTGCGACTTGGGGATCATCGGTCCCGGCGTCAAATACATCTTTTTTCACTTCATTATCAACGATTACATGAAAAAGAAGCAGATCCGCATTGCCCTGACCATCTCAGTTATGATGGTTGCCGGCATGGTCACCCTGATGTCTCTATTCGGGATGGTGGTCACGCAAAACTTCGGCGACAACGCCCTGCTGACTTATTTACACACTTGGATCTTCAACCTCTTCATGGCCCTGCCGCTGCAATTATTGATTGTCGGCCCCTTCGCTAGAAAGATTCTGGGAACGGTCCAAAAACACTACGCCCCAGCTGAAAATGCTGAAGCCGAAACAGTCAAAGATTAACCAACTAAACGTCGCCGCTACCAACAAGTAGTGGGGACGTTTTTCTTTTTTTCGCTGGTCCCACGCCAACGCAAAGACGGCCACTCCCTTTTTTGATGGGGAGTGGCCGTTTTTTGAGTCGTATTCTTCGTCTTTTTTATGAATTATTGTTACAATGACCTGTAATACACTTGCACTACAGAATAAGGAGTATAAAAATGCCAAAAACAAAACTAAAAACTGAATCCGTTTCAACCCGCATTTCACCTGCCGTAAAAATTGTTGCTGCCCAAAAGTTGGCACAATCTGGCTTAACTATTTCAGAGTTCTTACGTTTATCTCTGGTAAATGTTGCTAACGATGGTCTAACCGACTTCTTATCCACACCAGAAGCCTTAAAAGCCAAGAAAGATGTGGAGAGTGGTAAGTTAAAAAGTTTTGATTCGCTCGACGATTTATGGGCGGATCTTAATGATGAAGCCTGAACGAACCACTCGTTTTAAACGTGATTTTAAAAAGCTAAAGAAAAAACACTACCCTTTAGATTTGCTATACACAGCTATTCAGGCACTACTCAATCAAAATCAAGCTGTGCTTAGACAGTTAAACGACCACGCATTACACGGTGACTGGCATGGTTACCGTGAACTCCATCCGGCACGACAGGCTGATGCGAGAACACGCAAACAATTTGACGGTTGGATCCTTATCTATACAGTCTCGGGTGATAGTTTAATCTTAGTTCTAGTTGCAACCGGTGATCACCAAACTACCTTCAGAACCAAACTCTCTTGAAAAAAAAACCACTTCCTTAGATTCTCTGGGAAGTGGCTTTTTTCATATCAACTAACAAAATTTAATAATCTACTTACTCAACTTAAACAATTTCGTCTGATAATTAACATCCGCGTGATTACCTAACCCACTAATTTTAACAGTATAAGCGTGGTTGACCTTTACCTTGCTCAACTTCGGCTGGTAGGAAATGCTGGTCTTGAACCAGCCATAGCCGGTCTCATCATTGTAGTTAGTCACGTGCGTTACCTTAATCTTCTTATGCGTCGTATTATCAGTGACTTTAACGACTGGCTTGCTGGCCTTTTCACCCGTACCAATGCTGTACGAAAGTGACCAAACGCCGCCTTGAACGGCATTGACTGGGAAAACACCGGCTTTAGGATAAGCGACTTCTTTGGCTAACCCATCTTTAGGATCAAAGGCTCGGCATTTGGCGCCGCCCTCAAATACCTTGAGATCATTGTAAATGCCGGCCTGACCAACACCAATTTCAATGGTGTTGCCTAGCAACCATTCACGGTGGCCGGGAACGTAGTCAGATTGTCCCGAATCTACCAGGTAATTTAAAACATTGTCATAGGGCTTAACCACACCCTCACTAATATTACTATAACCCGTGGCGTCTGCACCACGATTCCAAGCTGCTTTTGAAACGTATCTAGGCCGCTTGATACCCGCTAAGTCATGGGCCAGCCCATCATTCGCAGCGGCCAGCGTGGCAGCGCCGTACTGCGCGTCTTCATTCCACTGGGGATTAGCTTTGATTGTATTCAGGCCATACATTTGTCGATAAAAATTAACGGATTTAACCGTAGCATTGATGTACTTTTGGCTCAGCTTGCCCGGCTTAAATGATTTCTTCAATGATGGCTTTTGAGTGTACATCCCCTTGGTACTGTTGGAGATACCCTTTACCTGTTGCCGATAACCTTTGATGGTTGCTCGCTCCTGGGTGGTAAAGGCCTTCTTTTCAGTTGGTTCCTTAGTCTTAGTTTTCGCGGCAGCCGGTTGGACACTTAATGCGCCGCTAAACGTGACAGCTAAGAGGCCAAGAATAAGGGTGGTGGTTTTTCTCATGAGTGGACTCCCTTTCTGTATGTATTATCTCTAATCATACACGAGTGGGGCGACACAATATGTCATTGCATAGTCGAACGCCTAAATTTTTTCAAAAAATCCGCAAGTTATTGGCAATTGGAGTAGCCAATGACTTGCGGATCTTAAATTTACTTCATGGTAGACACAAGTAATCCAAATAAATATTTAATAAACTGACTACACCTCAGCCACCTGAAGTTGCGGCCACTTTTTCTGCCACTGCTTAGTCGCCATCCGTTGCCGGTAGATGGCGCGATGACGGTCGTCTTGCTGGTAAAACGGAATCGGCCGACAGCGGAAATTGACCAAGTCATCCACACCATAGGGCGCGATCAACTTCAGTGCATCCCCATCAAGGTAGGCGCCCACGCAGGTCGAAACTTCGACAAAGTGGCCAATGGCATCAGCCACCGAGGTAAAGTCCGGCGTATCAGAAAAATCATAGTGAGCCATGTAGACTTCATTCTTGACCTGCCACTGATATTCCGGCGCGAGTTGCGTCAACTGGGCATAAATTTCAAGGTCATCGCTGGCGGGACGGTCGGGGTCAAAGAAAACGACGTCGATGTCACTGCCCAACGAAACGGGTTGCCCGCTCAGAACTTGCCAAACCGTATTGCGGATACTCCCAGCGGCCAGCGCGCCTTGCTTGAGGTGGCAATCCCGAATCAAGGTGAGAATGTGCATGAGTTCTGGGGTGTTACGGATGATGGATAGGACTTGGGACTCTGGTGTCATTTGGGAAAGACCTCCTGAATTACAATCTATTTATCTTATTGTAAGCCAAGGGACTTGCGAAACGAAATCTATCTATTACTTAGGCCATTGCAAACTCGTCTTGCGCAGTTTCATAAGCTTCAATGACTTCTTCATCGGATATTTTTTTGCGCTCTGACATCACATCTGATACGGCACCACCAACTAAAACTGTCCGCGCATATCCCCGTCTGTCATCGGCCGCAAACATATCTTTCAGCCATGAACTAAATTTTTTGTTTTGGAATGTCTTATCCAAAACTTCTTGATACTCTTCATCTGAAAGTCCCGATGCCATCACGATATCTAAAAACTCCTCCTTGAAGACCTGATACATCTCTTTAGCATCGTCTTCAATGAATTCATCCATAATCTTTTTAGTAAAGTAACCTGTAATTGCTGCTCCAATCCCACCAACAACTAAACCGGCTGGTCCTAACGCTACACTGGCTGCAATAGAAACACCACCAATAACAGAATCCTTAGTCAGCTGTGCTGTTGAAATACGGCCCCTTAAGGCATTTACAATTGATGGGCCAAAAGTAATTGCAACAACTGCCACACTGCCCACGTACTTACCGATATCTTCAGCTGATTCTTTCATTCCAATACTTTTTCCAACTTTTGAAGCGGCAAACTTCTTCACCATTTTTATTTTAGCTGCTTGGGTAGTGAATAATATAAATTTAGTACTATCTAAACCAGCCTTAAATGCTGATTTACCAGCCATTCTTGCGGCCTCTTTTTGATTAGCACCCCGCCATATAGCAATAGAATATGTCATAAGAAAGGTAATTCCAGCACCTGGAATTGACTGTTCAATCGCATTAAGCGTATCAACTTTAAGCGATTCAACCGTTCCTGCCTTAGCAACATTAGCATAGTACTCGCCGTTAAACTTTCCTTTTTTAACCATACTACTTGCTTGATTAGGATCCGTAATACCTTCTACGTTGCCTTTTATAATTTGATCTTTCATGTATTGAACCGATTTATTATATTGATCCTTCGGAACCTCTGTGGGCATACTACCATACTGATACTCACCACCGGCGAAAGCTAACTTAATACTATCTGCTGTATTTTTTCCAATATACTGTCCTTTGCTATCCAGTCGAATAGATGTCTTCACCTGAACCTTCTTGCCAAAGCTCAACCGGTCTGCACCATGTTTGGCATTATCCTGGCCGACCAATCTACTGTTAGTTAAATAACCGCCGTCCATAACTGAGTTTGCATATTCGGCTGCTACCCCATGTCCTTGACGACCATTTACCATTTGATTTATCTGAATGTTATGCAGGTTATGGGCTGATATATTCCCTGCTTGTGCACCCAATCCGGTACGTATCGCAGCTGCATCACCATCTATGTCTAGCTTTTTACTAGTCTCTTCACTGTACTCATCAAATAACTTTTTTCTTTGATCGCTTAGCTCTTCCGGTTGATGCTCAACCTCTTCAAACCTTACTAAATCATTTTTAAACTCATCCTCAGCTTGGCTATCAATCTTCCCGGTATACAAATCACGAGTGAACCCTGAGTCGATTAAGTTCTGCACATCACTTACCAAGGCCTCAGCATTTAATAAATTATAACCACCTAATGAAATTTCTATCTGCTTACTCTGCGAGCGAACTGTCACCTTATTATTTTCTTCATCGAATGATATAAACCACAATCCCGAGAACAAAATCTCAGTACTCTTGACATCAGACTTTTGGTCTTTAGAATTCTTATTTTCAACGCTCTGAATAGCCATTCCAATTCCACGATTTGTAATAACTAAACCGTACTCGCGTAATTCAGAATCAATCTCGCTTCTAACTGGATAATAACCATACACCGTATCACCGTCAAAAAATAAATGTTTAAAAGATGAAGCAAAAAATTCAGCTCGTCCCAGAGGAACCTCATCACCAGAAAAAGGCATTGCTTTTCCCATATCGTCCATGTAATTACTAATCTGAGTGTAGTCATAATTACTTTCTACATCTTGACTAACCCACTTATTGAATTGCTGTTCTCTTTTCTTCTCCTGGTTGCTATCGCTATTTTGATATAGCCAAATTCCCACTATGGCAGCAACAACTAGCATGATAATCGGGTGCGCACCAAACATCTGAAGCAAAATGATGATTAATGGAATACCTACAATCCATTCCCAATATTTTTTACCAATCGTAACTGCAATCCCAATTACAGCAATTATTATAATAAGTTCCACAACCAGCACTTCCTTATCAGATTTGAATTTCCATTAAACAGCAAAACCACTTCCAATAAATAGTTTTGCTGTTTAATGTTGAATAGGTGTATTCAATTTATAATTATATTCCTATGGTAGCAGCGTTGTCACCGCTTTCACGAATGAAATATTTTTTATTTTATAGCTCGTAGGATTAACATAGGTCAGTTATTATTTGGGGGAATTTTAATCAGTACATACCTTCGAATGCTGATTCCTTTACCGCTGCAATCCGCACAAAGTCATCCAATATCATCTCAACCATAACCTGACTAAACGACTCACCATCGTTTTCACTAGCATTCTCAGAAGCAACTCCGCCACCCTGCCGGCTAATGTATTCGACCAATTGACAAATAGAGGCTGAAACCATTGTTATCACGCCAATCTCCAGCGCAATCATTTCTCTATCCGCCTTCGACTGTTCGCTAAACGCTGTGTTGTTCTTTTTATAGGCAACATAAGCCTTGTCCAGCGCCTTAACCACAGCCAGTGTCGTCACATCTGAAGCGCGAAGTCCTGAAAATTCATCCCTAACCTGCTGCATCAATGGTGCCACAACACTCACGTCACTAGTTTTAAGACTATCCGCTTCAATCTTTGAGAAGAATCCCGCATACGACGGCACCCCCTGAGGCGTAACAATATACTTACCGACGTATGTCATGAAGGGCGCAACACCAACAAAAGCATCGCCGATTCTAGTGGAACTTGCCTTGGAATAATAGGCGTCCACAACCCGCAGCATCGAATACTTCTCACTTGTATCGTTCAAGATAAGATCTGACACCGTTGCGACATGACTCCCATTTTGAGAAGGAATACTCGTGCTGCCTGCCACATTTTTCAGGAAAAAGCTATAAGGTTTGGATTTCACCTCAGCCTGCTTCAAACCGTTCTTCACGTCGAGCTCTTTATCTAGCACTGTTTCCAAAGACAACTGGTCTCCCTCACTTCTATGTTGAGCAGCCGTCCGCTCCGCGAGAATCCCGGCACCGATTGCAAATTCAAGGTCCGTATCGCTAAGTTCGAGCCAATACCCTGGGACCTTATCAAAGAATTCGACCCAAGAAATAGCGAGGCCCTCTCTTTCCAGCCGATTTAGCCCTGGCGCCTGTTTATCCAATTTTGCATTGCCTACTGCTTGCGCAAATGCTTTTAGAATGTCATCCATGATCACACATCCTCCTATCACTTAACCATTAATCGACCGGGCCCTACTTTTCCTTCCGTCCCTCCTGAATCATCTGCCGCACCCAGCGCTGCGAATAATCATACTTGCGCGTGAGCTCGGCAATATTGTGGCCGTCGTACTCGGTCAGAATCTGCTTAGCCACCTTATCGCGGTTATAGAGGCGCATGGGGAACGAGACCTGTTGCCCACGGTAGACCTGGTATAACTTTTCCGTTAACTCTTCACCTAATAAATCGTATAGTTGTGCGTATGAATCCTGTAATAAATCGACCCGCATTGTCATGTGCGTTTCCTCCTAAATTGGTTCGTGCTTTCTACCCTCCATAGATTAGCAAACGTCTCCGGCCGACTAAAATGCCTTTGGCCGGGGACGTAACCAGCAGTCTGCAGCGCATTACGTCAACGGTTTTGCTAGGATTCTGCGAATCGTGCGGCTCGAGTAATTGTGCCGGCGGGCCAGCGCCACCACGCTCACCCCCTGCGCGTACTCCTGACAAATGAGGGCCGCCTCCCGTTGCTGGTCCAGAAGCCGCCGCGGAAAACTGATCTGCGCGCCACCGTAATAGGCACACAATTTTCGCGTAGCCGCTGGGCCGATCAACCGCGCCAACTCTTGGTACAACGCCTGCCAATTCTGAATGTCATCCATCATTTATTCCTCCCATTGCGAACTGATTAACCACAGTTTACAATGACAGATAGACAGTATACGTCCATCTACTAAAAAGGAGTCCGCCACCATGAATGCCGCTTATCGCCAACTGACCATCTTTCAACTGCTCATCAGCCAGCACATCGTCAATAAGGCCGCCCTCGCCGATCAATTTCAGGTCAGCCTGCGCGTAATTCAACGCGACCTCAGCCAGATTCGCCAGTTCATTGCCGAACAAAATTTATTTTATAAACTGGTCTACCGCCGCCAATTTGACGGCTACCAGCTCATCACCACGCAGACCAGCGTGTCCAAGCAAGCCGTGCTAGTCCTCATCAAGATTGCGCTGGCTAGCCGATCTCTGACCACGGCCGAAATGACTCAGACCATCGACGGCCTGCTCCAACTGCTACCGCTTGCCGATCAACAGGAAATTCGCCCCATCATTAAAAACGAACGTTTCTACTATCAACCGGTCCATCATGGTCAAGACCTGCTCGCCAACATCTGGGAGCTCAGCCAATTTATCACGCAACAGCAGGCCGTGACCATCACGTACCAAAAGCAGCACCGAGAAATCGTGGTTCGGACAATTCTGCCGGAAGCCATTATTTTTTCCGAATATTACTTCTACGTGATCGCCTACAACGCCAAGTATGACAGCAATCTCTTTTACCGCGTCGACCGGATTCGCCACTTGCAAACGACCAGTCAGGCTATCACCCGCACCCGGGCCCAACGCGTGGAGGACGGCGAGCTGCGGCGGCTTCTGCACTACATGCAGCCGGGCAAAAAGATGACCTTACAGTTTAAGTTCTGGGGCATCGTCGAAGCCGCCCTCGACCGTTTCCCCACCGCCACCGTCATCAAGGAATATCCCGCTGAAAAGGCCGTGTTGATTGAGGCCACTGTCTTTTCCTGGGGTGCCAAGATGTGGCTGCTGAGTCAGGGGGCCAACGTCCAGGTCGTGGCACCTCAGTCTTTCGTCGACGATTTTCAAGCGGAGCTCAAGCGGATGGCGGACCGTTACTAACCACCACAAAACAGCAGCGTTAGTCATTGTTTCACTGACTAGCCCTGCTATTTTTTTATGACATCAACGCCGTTATCCTTCCCATTTGCGTTCACATTTCTTAGTGCATTTTTCACTGCATTCTTCCATGTTTCACTACCCGATTTCCCGTTTTAAGCGTATGATTAAGGAAGTCAATTAAGGTAGTTTGAAACTATCAACACGATGACTAAGGAGTGCATTTTACATATGAAGAAATGGAAATTCGGACTCGTTGCCGGGCTAATGCTGTTGTTGCCACTGGCTTTGAGCACCACGACGATCGCCAAGGCGGAGACGACGGCTACCACGGAATCGACCGCTAAGCCGGCCAAGAAGACCACCACTAAGCCTAAGGTCAAGGCGAAGGCCAAGAAACACTATCTGATTGTGATGGGTCACGGTGCTGGCGACCCCGGTGCCCGGGGAAACGGGACGACGGAAGCCACCTTCCTCCGCAAGAACATGTTGCCACAGCTGAAAAAGTACGCGAAGGAAGTCAAGCACAGCACCATCACGTTCTACAACCCTAAGAAGAACCTGGTCAGTGATACCCTGTTCCATCACAAGGGGTCGTACAAGCTCAACAAGAAGACCACGGTCATCATGTTTCACTTGGACGCCCCTGCCGGTCACGGTGGCCACGTCATCATCCACAAAAAGCACCCCACGGCCCGCGACAAGCGCCTCGCCAAGGTCATCAAGAAGTACGTTGGCCTGAACCGCGCCTACAACGGCTTTAGCTACCGGACCAACTTGCGGAACTGCAACGTCTTGCGGAAACGCGGCATCGACTACAGTCTGGTCGAATCCGGCTTCATCACTAACAAGACCGACGTTCACCACCTCAAGAAGAACATGGCAAAGATTGCCAAGGCGGACATCGAAGCCATTACCAACGAAAAAATCAAATAAGGTCGACGAAAAACCGGTCCCAACTGCGACCGGTTTTTTTAGTCAATTTACAAATAATTCCCCCGAGATTCGTTCGAATTGCACCGCCGTTTTGGCCCTGCTAGTCTGAAGGACAAGCGTGTTTCACACGAAACATTAGGGGGCGGCGCAAATGCCATACATCTACTTGGGCATCGCCATTGTTGGAGAATTAGTCGGCACCAATTTACTCAAAGCTGCGGCTGGCTTCACGCGGCCGTGGCCGTCACTGGGCGCACTCGTCGCGTACGGCCTGTGCTTCTACTTCTTATCGGTCGCCATGAAAAATATCGACCTGAACGTTGCCTACGCCATCTGGGCGGGCATCGGTATTGTCATCACCACCGCCATTTCCATTACCCTCTGGCACGAACCCATCAACCTCGCCAGTGTCTTCGGCATTTCCCTAGTCGTGGTCGGCGTGGTCATCCTCAATCTGTATGGCCCTGGTCATTGACTAACTGCCATTTGTCGCACGTCTCAGCAACATAAATTCGGAGACACCAAAAGGAGCCTGGAGTTTTCGTCCAGACTTCTTTTTTAGACTTTGCTCACCAAACAAATGCCTATTTAGCGGGACTCCATGCTCTAAAACGACCCTTTTTCACCAATTATGATCATATAGGGGCACCACTAGTTTAATTATTAATAACAGTGCCTATTTACTAATAAACGATGAATAACTGATTTTGATTCACAATATTACTGCTAGACCGGGATTAGAACAACTATTTTTTCAAATGCCAGCCATTCTTAAAAGTTAGACAGGTTACTAAAAAATCCGTTAAAATTTTCTGCCGATTAGAGACAGTAGGGCTAACGCGGTCGTTTATACTGTTTTTCTTGTGAATAATTTTGCATTTCGTCACAAAAAGGACTAGAACGAAAGGTGAGAAGTCGGACGGGAGCGTGTTACGTGAACGTCATTGATTGCTCATAATTTAACATAGTATTGTTTTTTAGACATTAATTTCCTGCGAACGTGGGTTGCGCACGTCAGGATAATCAGTGTTGTAGCTGTTTTCATTTGTCGCCTAATTCGTTTTATAGCTACCCTCCCAAGAAGAGCAGCTGGGAAAGGAAGTATTTTACATCATGGCACAAAGTTCTGTTGCATTAAAACATTATCAAATGTACATCAACGGTGAATTTAGAGATTCTTCTTCAGGCAATCTGATCACTGTTATCAATCCGGCTACCGGTGAACCAATTTCTACGGTCCCAAGTGCGACGGTCGACGAAGCTCGCGAAGCTATCGATGCTGCTTACGAAGCACAGAAGTCATGGAAGTTGGTTCCCGCCGCAACTCGAGGCCAATACTTACACGACGTGGCTACCGAAATCCGGAAAGATTCCGACCACTTGATTGCAATGCTTCAAGAAGAACAAGGCAAGATCAAGTCATTAGCAACCACTGAAATTTTATTCTCAGCCGACTACTTTGACTACATGGCTAGCGCTTCTCGGACCTACGAAGGCGAAATCCTTCAATCCGACAACGCTAACGAAAGCATCATGATCGACAAGCAACCAATCGGTGTTGCCGCTGGGATTTTACCTTGGAACTTCCCATTCTTCCTGATTGCCCGGAAGATGGGGCCAGCTTTGGTTACTGGGAACACGATCGTTATGAAGCCAAGTACCGACACGCCTAACTTAGGTCTAGAATTTGCCAAGATCGTTGAAAAGGTTGGGATTCCTAAGGGTGTTGTCAACATCATTACTGGTCCTGGTGCCGTCATTGGTGACGAACTTTCCAAGAACAAGAAGATTGGTATTATCAGTTTGACCGGTTCCGTTAACTCTGGGAAGCGGGTCATGGCTGCGGCTGCTACCCACATGGCCAAGGTTTCTCTGGAACTTGGTGGGAAAGCCCCTGCTATCGTCTGCAAGGATGCTGACATCGACTTGGCCGTTCAATCCATCATCGACTCTCGTGTCGACAACAACGGTCAACTTTGCAACAACTGTGAACGGGTCTACGTTCAAGAAGACATTGCGGATGAATTCACGAAGAAATTGGCAACCAAGATGGGCGAAGTTACCGTCGGCGATCCAATGGCTAACGAAGACATCGGCATGGGTCCACTGATCAACCAAGCTGCTTTGGACAAGGTATCTGGCATGGTCGACCGCGCTGTTAAGGCCGGTGGCAAGCTGGAAACCGGTGGCCACGTGGTCAAGATCGCTAAGGGCTTCTACTTCGAACCAACCGTTATTTCTAACGTCAAGCAAGACTCCGAAATCGTTCAAGACGAAATCTTTGGTCCAGTACTGCCAGTATTGACCTTTAAGACTTTGGACGACGCTATCAACATGGCTAACGACAGTGACTTTGGGTTGACTTCATCAATCTTCACTGAAAACATCGACAACGCTATGCGTGCTTCTCGTGAATTGGAAGATGGGGAAACTTACATCAACCGGTTCAACTTCGAAGCCATGAACGGGTCTCACTCCGGCTGGAAGGAATCCGGTATCGGTGGTGATGATGGTAAGCATGGGATTGAAGAATTCTTGAACACCCACGTTGTTTACCTGCAAGGCCATCCTGAAAAGGCTAATGGCTAACCATAGATTCGAAAAAAGATAATTCCGTCGCGAATTATCTTTTTTCGGCGAAATTCCCCTGTAAATGTGAATTGAAAACGAGATCCCCGTCATTTTGGCGAGATTGGCTAACTGCTGGCAAACCCCGTCATATTGAGGATATCCCCCCGGATAGTGTGAAAATTGCATTGTGGAAGCGCTTGCATTTTTACCTATCTGTGTGATAATGATCAAGTGTAAACAATAAATAAAAACGAGGTGCCAATTATGAAGATTCAAGCTGCAGTTGTTGATAAGCAAAATGCTGATTTTGAAATTCGTGATGACGTTGAACTGGCTGACATGGGTCCGGACGACATTCAAGTCCACATGGTTGCTAGTGGGATCTGCCACTCTGACGAAGCTCTGCGTACTGGGGTTGCGGTCATCGACTATCCTATCGTTTTAGGCCACGAAGGTTCCGGGATCGTTGAAAAGGTTGGGCCAGAAGTTACCCAATTCAAGCCCGGCGACCACGTTGTTCTCAGTTTCTACGGCTGTGGGAACTGCAAGAGCTGTTTGAAAGGGATTCCTACCCAATGTGAAAACTACGCTGCCAACAACCTGTCTGGTGTTCGTCCAGACGGCACGGCACACTTCACTGAAAACGGCCACAACGTTGCCGACATGTTCGACCAAAGTTCCTTTACGACAACCACGGTCGTTCGTGAACGGAACGCCGTTAAGGTCGACAAGGACCTTGACTTACGGAAACTCGGACCTCTGGGCTGTGGCTACGTCACTGGTTCTGGGACTGTCCTGAACACCTTGAAGCCAAAGCCTGGTGACACGATTGCCGTCTTTGGTACTGGTGCCGTTGGTTTGGCTGCCATGATGGCTGGCCGGATCTCAGGTTGCACCAAGGTTATCGCCATTGACATCGTTGACTCTCGTTTGGACTTGGCTAAGGAACTCGGTGCTACCGACGTCATCAACAGTAAGAAGGTTGACGACGTAGTTAAAGCCGTTCAAGACTTGACCGGTGGCTACGGTGTTAACTACGCGGTTGACACGACCGGTGTTGCCAGCGTTATCTCCAACTCCATTCAAGCCTTAGCACAAGGTGGGACTTCAGCTGCCATCGCCGTTACGAACCATCACATCGACCTCGACACTTGGAACGACCTCTGTGTCAACGACAAGAGCGTCATCGGAGTTAACATGGGTGACTCCATTCCTCAAGTTGACATCCCTCGTTTAATCGAATTCTACAAGATGGGTCAATTTGACTTCGACAAGACTGAAAAGTTCTACAAGTTCAGTCAAATCAATGAAGCCAACGCTGACTCCGTTTCCGGGAAGACCATCAAACCAGTTCTGGTCATTGATGACAGCTACGTTCCTGGCAAATAAAAACAATTAACCTGATTCTTTAACGTTCTTGACCGGTGGGTCCTGTTTGGGGCCTGCCGGTTTTTGTTATGTAATTGGAAACGTGCTACGAATGGCCGCACTCCGGCTGTCAGGGATTCCGCCTGCTGTGGGGACGCTTCGGACTGAGAAGCGGTCCTCTCGCTCGCTTTGAAGCCACGAAGAACACGTGTCTCCAAAGTCGCCCATCGTGGTAGCTGACAGCTACCACGATTACCACGGCTGGCTACATCCCCGACCTCCTCCGGCTCTGATTGTTCTTCTCAACGATGTCAGCAACCAGCCAACCCAAATGCAACTTGCGCTGGAATGGGTAACATTCGTTTGCAGCCAACATCGTGGTATCCGTCCCAGCAATAGCTAGTCCCTAGTCACCAATCTCGTCAACGTCTCAACTTGGTCAGTCACTTGTTCGCCCTCACCAAAAGTAGCTGCCTCATTCCCCAGAACATCATGGTCCAGCCACCACTGCTGCAGTTGTTTCTCGGCAAATGGTGATGGCTTCAGCTGATTACGCGCTAATGTCGTCGCAAACGAAACGTCAAAGTATACCGAAATCAGCCGTTCCTCCCACTGCCCTTGAAGTTGACAGAGCCAGTTACCGTAAACACTGCGTTTCAAAATACCTTCCAGTACGATCGTCGAAAATCCCTGTTGCTCGCCCCACGCAATCAGGTCGGCCATGACCTTGATTGATGCGTTACCCTTATGATCGGGCGCGTGACAAATCTGCCGCCGGACAACATCCTGATTAATCATGAGACAATCTGGCGCTAATCTTTTCCGCAATCGCTGAGCCGTCGTGGTTTTGCCGCACCCCGAATTTCCCCGCAACACAATTAATTTTGTCATCGTTGTCACTTGCCTTTCACCCAGCATGCCTGAAGTCTCCGCCGATTGCTAGCACAACTAGTTCACCGGATTAGAGGTGTTGGGACACATTGAAACAACACCATATCTATCGTAAACTAAAGTCACACCTAAAGGAGGTCTTTCTCCATGGTCACACGACAAACAATTTTTGATTATATCGAAGACAATTATGGCGTCATACCTGAATATACCTTCTCAAGTTTTCCTAAGTACGCTGCCCTCAAGAACCTACAAGGCAAGTGGTTCGGGCTAGTCATGAACGTTCCCCGCGAAAAACTCGGGCTGACCGGCACAGACGAAGTCGATATACTCGACGTTAAAATTGATCCCGAACTTGGCAGTATTTTACGCGAGCAACCTGCCTATCT
Source organism: Levilactobacillus koreensis JCM 16448 (assembly GCF_001435525.1). Taxonomy (GTDB): domain Bacteria; phylum Bacillota; class Bacilli; order Lactobacillales; family Lactobacillaceae; genus Levilactobacillus; species Levilactobacillus koreensis. Next base: position 750 of record NZ_AZDP01000049.1, on the reverse strand, counting down.
CGCGGGATACCACATGAACAAGGATCACTGGTTGACGATTTTGCTTGACCAAGTCGATGATAAAAGCGCCTTACAATTATTAGACGGTAGTTACCAATTAGTTACTAAAAGCTAATTATTAATAATTACTCTTGCAGCTAGTGCTTGATAATTATTGGATCAACTTTTCGAAATGACACTATGTGGAAACAAGAAAATTCAGTGTTTTCCATTAGACTATGACATCCCCACAGCAGTTGTAATCCCTGGCAGCCGCAGTGCGTCAAATTTAACAACTGGCATGCAAAAAATCTAATCCCCGGGTTGACACTACCTTTTTTCCGGGGTACACTAGCCTCAATTCAAGAATCGTCCGAAACAAACCATTGAGGTGGAGATCAAGACCATCGTGCACGCAAAGAGAGCCGTCGTTGCTGAGAGTACGGCCGAACGCAGATGATTAAATGGACCACCGAGGGCTTCCCCGAACCATTAGCAGTACGGGAAGACGTGCGACATACGTCAGTTGTCAAGGAAATGATAGTTTCCTGTGGAGAAGGGACGTGGGCTCTATTTGAGTACCCGTCCAATTAAGGTGGCACCGCGGTTAAAACCGTCCTTAACGCATTGGCTGTTGAGGACGGTTTTTTGTATCCAATTTTAACCGAGGGGGATTTACTGATGATCAAACGATGGCAAAGCTCAATGTTATTTCTACGCAAATTGCAAGAACAAGTTAGTCACTAGGACCAAATACTAATACCAAAGATT